>CAVTXG010000021.1:0-31778 GCA_963738605.1 uncultured beta proteobacterium | reverse complement strand
CGTCCACCGCCGCGCGCAGCGACTGGCCCTTGGCCTGCGCCGCGAACGGGATCACGGTGGTGGTGCCGCCGCAGGCCGCGGCGCGTGTGCCGCTGTCGAAGTCGTCGGCCATGCGCGCCGGTGGCGTCATCGGCTGATCGAGGTGGCAATGCGCATCGACGCCGCCGGGCGTGACCACGCGGCCCGCAGCATCGATCTCGCGCGGCGCGGCGGGCAGGCCCTGCGCCAGCGCGACGATGCGGCCTTGCGCGATGCCGATGTCGCTGTCGAAGACATCGGCGGCGGTGGCGACGCGGGAGTTGCGGATCACGAGGTCGAGCGGGGTCATGTCGGCGGCGCCTCGAACACGCGGCGCGCTTCGTCTTCGAGCGCCGGGCCCATCACCTCGACGTGCCGCGTGCCGCACGCCATCACCTCGCGGCAATGCAGCGCCAGTTCGTCGGCCTGCGCGCCGCCGACCGCGGTCATCGACTCGATCGACAGGCCATAGACCACGCGCCCGACACCGCTCCAGTAGATCGCGCCGGCACACATCGGGCACGGCTCGCCGCTGGCATAGACAGTGAACTGCGCGAACTGCGCGCGCGTGAAGCGCGGCGAGGCGTCGCGCATCAGGTTCAGCTCGGCATGGCCGGTGCAGTCGCGCGCGGTGTGCTGCGTGTTCACGGCTTCGAGCAGCACGCGGCCCTGCGCGTCGGCCAGCAGCGCGCCGTAGGGTTCATTGCCGGCAGCGCGCGCACGCGCCGACAGCGCGATCGCCGCGCGCAGCCGTTCGGCGTCGTGCGGCAACGTCATCGCATGGCGTCCGCGACCGCCTGCGCGGCCAGTGGCACGTTGTCGAGCACCGGCACCGCCAGCCGCGGCTGCAGTCGCGGCGCCAGGCCGGCGAGCGCCGCGCCGCCGAGCAGCACGCACTGCGCGCCATCGTCGATGCCGCGCTGCGACGCGGCCAGCAGGGCTTCGCGCGCGCCGTCGGGGTCGGCGGCGATCTGCGCGCCGGTCCAGTCGATGGTGTGGATGCCCACGAGGTTCGCGTCCAGCGCCTGCGCCCGCGCGAAGCGCGCCAGCATCGGCTTCCACGCATGGCCGCCGGTGACCACCGCGAAGCGCCCGCGCCGCGCCGCGGCTTCGAAGCTCGATTGCGCCAGGCCGATCACCGGCACGGGCGCTCGCTCGCGCAGCGCGAGCAGTCCGGGATCGCCGAAGCAGGCCAGCAGCACCGCGTCGTGCCCCTCGTGAAAGGCCTCGAAGGCGTCGAGCACCGCCTGCGCACCCTTGACGTACGACACCTCGTCGGCGATGTAGGCCGCGCCGAAGCGCGCCGTCGCGCCCTGCCATTGCACGCCGGGCTGCGCGCGGCGGCAGGCGTCCACGACGAGCTGCGTCACGGCGCCGGTCGTGTTCGGGTTGATCACCAGGCAGCGCTTCACGCCCTTGCTCACATCTTGCCCGGCAGCCAGGTCACGATCGCCGGGAACACCATCAGCAGCAGCGTGAAGGCCATCATGATCACCACATACGGCAGCGAGCCGCGGATCACCTCGCCGATGCCGCCGCGATCCGGCCGCACGCCCTGCACCACGAACAGGTTCATGCCCACCGGCGGCGTGATCAGCGCCAGCTCGCACATCAGGATGATGAAGATGCCGAACCAGATCGGGTCCACGCCCGAGCGCAGTGACGATCGGGTAGGTGATCGGCACCGTGGCCACGAGCATCGACATCACGTCCATGAACATGCCCAGCAGCAGGTAGAACACGACCAGCACCAGCAGCATCGCGGTGGCCGACAGACCCAGCGACGTGACGGCCTTGGTCATCGTCTCGGCGACGCCGGACAGGCTGATCAAGAGATTCAGCACGAAGGCCGCGGCCAGGATCAGCATGATCATGCCGGTGGTGCGCGCGGTCTGCAGGAAGCAGGTCTCGAGCATCGACCACGACAGGCGCTTGGCGCGCCAGGCGAAGAACAGCGCCACCACGACGCCCAGCGCCGCCGACTCGGTGGCCGTGGCCACGCCGGTGTACAGGCTGCCCATGACGATGCCGAAGATCACGATCGGCGGCACCAGGTGCACGAGCTGGCGCAGCCGCTCGTCCATCGGCGGCAGCTCTTCGCGCGGCACGTCGCCCTTGATGCTGCTGCGCACGAAGACGAAGAGCATGAACAGGCCGGTCAGCAGCAGGCCCGGGATCACGCCGGCGATGAACAGCTTGCCGATCGAGTTCTCGGTGAGCGACCCGTAGACGATCATGTTGATCGACGGCGGGATCAGGATGCCCAGCGTGCCGCCGGCAGCCAGCGTGCCCAGCGCCTGCGGCATCGGGTACTTGCGCTGGTGCAGCGACGGCAGCGCGACGGTGCCCACCGTCGCCGCCGTGGCCACCGACGAGCCGGAGGTGGCGGCGAACAGCGCGCAGCAGGCGATGTTGGTGTGCAGCAGGCCGCCCGGCAGACGCGACAGCCAGGCCGCCATCGCGCCGTACATGCGGTCGGCCATGCCGCTGCGCAGCAGCAGTTCGCCGAGCAGGATGAACAGCGGCGCGGCGGTGAGCAGGTTGTCGTTGAGCACGCCCCACAGCATCGAACCGGTCGAGGCCAGGAAGGGAACGCCGAAGACGAGGACACCGGCGCCGGCACCGACCAGCACCATCGACACGGCGATCGGCAGGCCGAGCAGCATCAGCGCGATCATCAGCAGGAAGGTCAGCGAGAAGGCGAGTGCGTGCTCATGCCTGCCCCTTGGCGCCGCCCGAGCGCTGCGCCAGGTCGTCGAGCTCTTCCTTGAGCTCTTCTTTCGCGCTCTTGGGGTGGAACTCGACCAGCAGCGCCTCGCGCTGTCCGGTGAAGTACAGACGGCAGGCGTGCGCGGCATGCACCACCGCGTAGACCGCAAAGGCGACCAGCGCCGCGTACCAGACGCTTTGCGGATAGATCAGCGGCGTGGCCCACGGCGTCTGCGCCGCGCTGCCGTACTCGACCGTCTTGGTCACCACGCGCCAGCACACGCCGACCAGGAACAACGCCAACCCAGCCAGCGACACCGCCGACAGCCAGTTCATGAAGGCCTGCAGCGCCGGCGGGAAGCGCTCGTGGAAGACGTCGACGCGGATGTGGCTGCGGCTGGTGATCGCCAGCGCGAAGCCGATCGCCGAGCCGACGGCCAGCGCGTAGCCACCGAGCTCGGCCGCGCCCTGCAGCGAGAAGTTGAAGGCCTTGCGCAGCACCGTCTCGACCGTCACCAGGATCGACAAGCCGAGGAAGACCAGGCCGAACAGGTTGGCCAGCAGGCGCTCGAGTTGCTGCTTCACCGCGCCCTCACTTCACACCGACCGCAGCACCGACGGTTTTCTTCCACTCGTCGGTGCAGCCCTTGGCCGTCTTCTCGCAGGCCTCGCTCCAGGTCGGCAGCGAGACGTCGCGCATCGCATCACGCACGATCGTCACGTCGCCGGGCGTGACCGGCACCTCGACGAGCTTGAACTTCTTCAGCGAGCACGGTTCCTTGCCGAGGTTGCAGTTCACCGCTTCGCCGGACAGCTCTTCCGAGTACTTCCAGATGTCGTTGTCGAGGTTGGTGAACGCGGTCTGCAGCGTCGCCTGCTGCGCCGGCGTGAACTTCTTCCACGTCGCCAGGCTGATGCCGTAGCCGTTCATCGCGAACTGGAAGCCCAGCGGCAGCATGTGCGTCGAGACTTCGGGCCAGCTCGCTGAGTTGGCCGACAGCGCGCTGGTGATGGCGCAGTCCACCACGCCCAGCGACAGGCTCTGGTGCACCTCGCCGAAGGCCAGCGGGATCGGCGTGGCGCCCAGGTGCTGGAAGAACTTGGCCGAGTTCTGGTCGAACACGCGCACCTTCAGGCCCTTGACGTCGGCCAGCTTGGTGATCGGCTTCTTGCAGAACAGCACCTGCGGGCCGGCCGGCCAGACGCCGAGGAACTTGGTCTGGTAGCGCGACTGCAGGCGCTTGTCGAGTGTCTCGAAGTAGGCCTTGGTGGTGGCGCGGGCGGTCTTGTAGTCGGGGTTCAGGCCGACCAGGTCGAAGCCCATCGTCAGCGGTTCGTCGCGCGAGATCTGCGCCATGCGCAGCGCGACGATGTCGAACAGCCCGGAATCGAGCACGCGCAGCGCCTCGGTGTCCTTGATGCCGGTGGTGTCCTGCGGCTTGTAGTCGACTTCGATCGGCAGGCCGGTCTTGGCCGCCAGCGTCTCGAAGAACGGTTGCTCGCGGTGCTTCTGGATCATGCCGCCGGCCAGCGGCTGGCCCATCACTTTCAACTTGATCTTGTCTTGCGCCTGCGCGGGCGCGGCGGCGATCAGCAAGGCACCGAGGGCGAGAGCGAGGGTCTTGGTCATGGCAACTCCTGGGGTCAGCGGTGTGAAAAAGCAAATGCGGGGTCGACGAGCCGGCGCTGCGGCCCGACCGGGATCTGCGCGGCGCGTTCGAGCATCGCGCGATAGGCGCCTTCGAGCGCCTGGGCATGGCGTGCGGCTTCGGCGAGCTGGTCGCGGTATCCGGCCATCAGCGCACGCGCCTCGGCGCGCAGCGCGCGTTCATCGACGGTGGTGATGCGGCCGTCTTCGAACACGACTTCGCCGTGCACGATGGTCGTGCGCACCGAGCTGCCGTCTTCGCAATAGACCAGCTGGCGGATCAGGTCGTTGAGCGGCGTGAAGGCGTGGGTGTCGAGGTCGAGCAGGATCAGGTCGGCGGCGGCGCCGGGCTTGAGTTGGCCGAGGTCATCGGCGCGCCGGATCGCGCGTGCGCCGCCGCGCGTGGCGGCGTGCAGGAACTCGGCGGCGCGCGGCCAGCGGCGGTCGTCTGCGTCGGTGAGCGTCTGCAGCAGCGCCGCGGTCTTGGCCACGGCCCACAGGTTGGTCGTGTCGTCGGTGTTCATCTCGTCCGTGCCCAGGCACAGCGGCACACCGGCCTCGCGCAGCGCGCGCCACGGCATCACGCCGCTGCCCAGGCGCAGGTTGCACACGGGGTTGTGCGCGACGCTGCAGCCGGCGCCAGCGAGCAAGGCGATGTCGTCGGCGTCGATCCAGATGGCGTGGATCACCATCATGCGTTGATCGAGCAGGCCGAGGTCGTGCACGTGGCGCACCAGCGACTTGCCGTACTTGACGTCGCCGAGCACGCGCTGCAGGCGTGTCTCGAGGATGTGGATGTTGAACGGCAGGTCGTGCTCGCGCGACAGCGCAGACAGGCCGCGGAAGTAGTCGTCGCTCACGCGCTGCGGCGCGCTGCACGAGACGGCCGCGGCCAGGCGACCACCGGCCGCGCCGTGCCAGCGCTCGATCAGGTGCCGATACAGCGCCAGCAGTTCAGCGCTCGATTGCCGCGGCGCGGCATCCATCGCGGCGCGCTGTTCGGTGCTCAGCAGCTCGGCGAGAAACGGATATTTCTCGACCTCGGGCACGTTGGGCTGATCGATCGCCACCGTCGCGCGGATGCCCACGTCGGCGTAGGCCTGCAGGATCGCGTCGATGCCTTCGCGCGTGGCGACCGGCACGTGGTACGCGTCGTCGTGCACGCAGGTAATGCCCCGGCGCAGCATCTCCACCGCACCGAGCTGCGTGCGCACGCGGGCCAGCCGCGTGCCGTCTGCCGCCGAGCCCGACGCGGCCAGCGGCGGCACTTCGTGCAGCATGAACAATTCCAGCGGCATGCCGTCCAGGCAGCCCTTCATCAGGTTGCCCGGCGAATGGAAGTGCGCGTTGATCAGGCCCGGCATGGCCAGCAGCCCGCGACCGTCGATGCGGCGTGCGACCGACCCGGTCCACGACGCCGCCGCATCGGGCCCGAGGGCGACGATGCCCGCGCCGTCGATCACGATGTCGGCGCGCGGCCACTCGTGCTGCGCATCGTCGAGCGCGAGCACGTGAGCGTCGGTGATGACGAGGGCGCCTTCGTGCATCACAGGCCCTGCGAGAAGAGCGAGCCCCACAGCCGCGCGGCCGGGGCGGTATCGATGCCGGTGATGCGCAGCGCGTGCCAGACGCCGAGCGCGGTGGAGTCGTAGACCGGCAGCCCGAGTTCGGCTTCGAGCGGCGCGGCCACCACCGCGGCCGGGAAGTTGGTGCACAGGCAGAGCACGGCCTGCGGCTTGGCGGCGGCGACCTCGCGCACCATCGACGCGATCTTCTCGGCCGGCACGCTCGCATAGGACAGGTTGTCGGCGAGGCCGGCGAAGGCGTGCGACGCAACCTCGAAGCCTTCGCGCGCCAGGCAGTCGAGCGTCTTCTTCTGCGAGGCTTCGCTGTACGGCGTGACGACGCCGATGCGGCGCATGCCGCGCGCCTGGAGCAGCGCCACCATGCCGAGGATCGATGTCGTCGCACGAATGCCGCTTTCGTTGCCTATCGCGGCCACCAGCGCGCGGTCATGCTCGAAGCCGATGCCGGCGCCCTTGCTGCCGTTCCACAGCAGCACGTCGGGCGCGGCATGCGCCAGCAGACGCGCGGCGGCGAGCAGGCCCTCGCTGGCATAGGCATCGGGCGAAGGATCGCTGCTGCCGAACACCGGCGTGCGCGAGAAGTGCACCGAGACCTCGGGCAGCTCGCGCACGATGCCCAGCGTGATGCGCTCGACCACCGTGTTGCCCGAAGGCGTGATGGTGCCGATGAAGCGGCGCTGCGCGGCGTAGCGCTCGGCGGCGTTCATCGTCAGTACCGCCCGGCCGTTCCGAAGGTACTGAGCGCCCCCTCGGGGGGCAGCGAGAGAATCGAGCTTGGGGGCTTCATCTCAATAACCCAGCGCACGCGGCACCGTCAGCACCAGCTGCGGCACGAACATGCAGACGAACAGCAACCCGTACATCAGCGCTGATGAAGGGCCAGACATGCTTGGCCAGCTCGCCCAGCTTGAGCCCCGACAGGCCGCAGATGACGAACAGCACCACGCCCACCGGCGGCGTGAGCATGCCGATGACGAGGTTGAAAACGAACAGGAAGCCGAAGTGCAGCGGATCGATGCCGAACTTGATGGCGATCGGGTGCAGCAGCGGCACCAGCATGATGTAGGCCGCGTTCGACTCGAGGAACATGCCGACGATGAACAGCACCACCGCGACGATCAGCAGGTAGCCGATCGGGCTGCTCGTCATCTGCTGGATCAGCGCCAGCAGCTTGCTCGGCATCTGATCGATCGTCAGCATGTAGGTCACGACCGAGGCGAAGGCGATCATCGCGCCGACCACCGCCGACGTGATCGCGGTGCGCACCAGCGCCTCGGGCAGGTCAGAGAGCGACAGGTTGCGCGTGACGAAGAAGCCGACCGCCAGCGCATAGACCACCGCGATGGCGGAACCCTCGGTGGCGGTGAACGCGCCGCCGACGATGCCGCCGATGACCACCACCGGCATCAGGAAGATGATCCACGAGCGCTTGACCTCGTGGCCGATGCGCCGCCACGAAAAGGCATCGCCGGTGAGCGGGAAGTTGCGCTTCTTGGCGATGGCGCCGTTCAGGATCAGCATGCCGGCCACCAGCAGCAGACCGGGCACGATGCCGGCCATGAACAGCCCGCCCACCGACACCGTGGGCCCGGCCATGAAGGCATAGACGATCATCGCGCCCGACGGCGGGATGATCGGCCCGAGGTTGGCCGCCGCGGCGCAGAGCGCGGCCGAGTAGCCGACGCCGTAGTGCTTGCTCAGCGAAGGCATCAGCGTGCTGCCGAGCGCACTCGCATCGGCCACCGCCGCGCCGGAGACGGTGGACAGGCCCAGGCCGGCGAAGATGGTGACGTGGCCGAGGCCGCCGCGCACGCGGCCGACCACCGCATTGGCCAGGTCGATCAGCCGCTCCATCATGCCGGCCTTCAACATCAGCTCGCCGGCCAGGATGAAGAACGGGATCGACATCAACGGAAACGCGTTGACCGCGCTCATCATGCGCGAGGGCAGCAGGTTGAGATCGACGTCGCTGACCAGCAGGCCGGCAATCGCCGACAGGCCGAGCGAGAACGCGAGCGGCATGCCGAGCAGCGCGACGCCGAAGAACACGAGCAGGATGACGAGGCTCATCGACAGAGAGGCGCGCTCATCGCCGCTTATTCGGTCGCCGTGGCCACGCCGCGCGCCGGGCCGTTGAACGCGATCCACAGGAAGTGCAGCGCGCCGTGGATGCCGCCGATGACCAGCGGCACCAGGAACCAGCCGGTGCTGGCGTTGACGGCGCCCATCAGTTCGTCCCATTGGTCGCGCGCCACGGTGACGACTGCCACGCCACCAGCAGCAAGCGCGGCGGCGCAGACCACGCCACCAGCCGTGCCAGCGCACTGCGCACGGCGGCCGGAAACTTGGCCACCACGATCTCGATGCCGATGTGCGAGCCCGTCTTGATGCCCAGCGCGATGGCCAGGAAGATCGACCAGACGAAGGTCAGGCGCGCGATCTCGTCGGCCCAGTCGAGCGAGCTGTTCAAGCCGTAGCGCAGCGCGACCTGGGCGCCGACCACGGCCACCATCACGCCCATCGCGAGGCACAGGATCCAGGCCACAGCGAGGTCGAGCGCGGCCAGCACGGCGGCCAGCGGGCGCAGCGCCGCCGGACCGGGCATGGGCTGCCAGCTCGTGAACGCGTCAGCGTGCATCGCGCGCCGACGTCAGCCGCCGGCCTTCTTGACCGCTTCCAGCACCTGATCGACCAACGTGCCGCCGACGCGCTTCTTCACGTCGTCGACCACGCCGGCGGTGGCCTTGCGCATGGCTTCGCGCTCGCTCTCGGGCATCGCGGTGTAGGTCATGCCCTTCTTCTGCAGCTCGACCAGCGATTCGGCATCGGCCTTGGTGGCCATCGTGCGCTGGGCATTGATGGCGCTGGTCATCGCGGTCTGCACGATCTTCTTGTGCTCGGCCGAGAGCGACTCGAACTTCTTCTTGTTGGCCACCACGGCGATGAAGTCGAAGAAGTGCGAGGTGTTCGACAAGTGCTTCTGCACCTCGTTGAAGCGGCTGGTGAGAATCAGCGCGTACGGGTTCTCGTGGCCGTCGATCACCTTCTGCTCCAGCGCCGAGTAAACCTCCTTGATGTCCATCGCCAGCGGATTGGCGCCGAGCGCGCGGAAGGTGGCCAGGTGCGTCTCGTTGGGCTGCATGCGGATCTTCAGGCCCTTCAGGTCGGCCATGGTCTTGATCGGCCGCACGCTGTTGGTGACCTGGCGCGCACCCAGCTCCATGAAGCCCATCGAGCTGAAGCCCTTGTCGGCCATCTTGGTTTCGATCAGGTCGCCGACCGCGCCGTCCATCACCTTGTAGGCGACCTCGCGGTTCGGGAACAGGAACGGCAGGCTCACCGCCTCGAGCTCGGTGACGGTGCGCGACAGGAAGGCCATGCCGACCCAGGTCATGTGGATCGTGCCCGAGCGCGTCTGCGACACGTTCTCCGCCGCTCCGCCGAGCTGCATGTTGTCGAAGACCTCGATCTGCAGCGTGCCCTTGGAGGCCGCCTCGACGTCCTTCTTGAACTGCTGCATCGCCACCGACGACGAATGCTCGGGCGCGAAGTTGCCGGCGATGCGCAGCTTCTCCTGCGCCCAGGCGCCGCTCGCGGCCAATGCAGACAACGCAAGACCGGCCACCATCGTGGCGCTGCGGATCCAAGGGGTGTTCATGGCAGACGCTCCTGTTTCTGTGAGGCAAAGAGTATTGTTGTGGATACAAAACTTCAAGCTGATTGAATCCAATCTGATCGGTGTTTACCCGAGCGCACACCGTGCGGCGCGTCGCGGCGAGGCTGGCATCTGCCTTGCAACTCCCGGGCCAGCCGGCCGCGACCCCATCGCGCCGACGGGCGGGCTTGTCAGGGCGGGGTCGCTGGCTATACTTGCCCAACGCTGGATTCAAATCAGCACTGCTTTGGATACAAAAATGCCCCAACCTGGAGCGCGACGACGCACCGTTGCGGCCCCCGGCCGGCGCGCCGCAGCGGCGCCGGCGGCGGTGCGTGCGACGCAGCCGAGCGCCGATGCGATCCACCAGCGCGTGCTGACGGCGATCGAGGAGCACCGCCTGCGGCCCGGCACCAAGCTGGGCGAGGAACGGCTGGCCGGCGTGTTCGGCGTCAGCCGCACGCAGATCCGGCAGGTGATCGAGCGCCTGGCGCACGACAACATCGTCACCGTGCAGCCCAACCGCGGCGCGTTCGTCAGCAGCCCGACGGTCGAGGAAGCGCGCGAGGTGTTCGCCGCGCGGCGCCTGATCGAGCCCGAGTTGATCCGCCAGGCCACGCGCTCGGTCACCACGGCCGACATCCGGCGTTTGCGTGCCCATGTGACCAAGGAGTCGGCCGCGCGCAGTGCCAACGACAAGCGCGCGATCATCCGCCTGTCGGGCGAGTTCCATCAATTGATCGCCGACATCGCCGGCAACCGCTTCCTGGCCAAGACGATGCGCGAGCTGGAAACGCTGACCTGCCTGGTGATCATCCTGTACGACGCGCCGAACGTGCCGGCCTGTCCGTACCACGAGCACACCGATCTGGTCGACGCGATCGAGGCGCGCGACGAGAAGCGCGCCGCGGCGTTCATGGTCGAGCACCTGCGCCACGTCGAGGCGGCGCTGAACTTCGAGCGCGGCAGCGACGGCGAGATCGATTTCGAAGCGGTCTTCGCCGACTGAGAGAGGCCCCAGGCCGATGCGCATCCTCGTCGTCAACGCCAACACCTCGGACATCGTCACCGAGAAGGTGCTGGTGCAGGCGCGCGCCAGCGTGTCGCCGGGCACCGAGGTGGTGGCCGTGACCGGCAGCTTCGGTGCGCGCGTGATCGGCACGCGCGCCGAGCACGCGATCGGCGAGCACTCGACCGTGGCGCTCGTGGCCGAGCATGCGGCCGGCTTCGATGCGGTGGTGGTCGCCGTCTCGTACGACACCGGCCTGCGCGCCGCGCGCGAGCTGCTGCCGGTGCCGGTGGTGGGCATGACCGAGGCCGGCCTGCTGACCGCCTGCATGCTCGGCGGGCGCATCGGCGTCATCACCTTCGGCCGTCGCGTGCTGCCGCTGTACGAAGAGCTGGTGGTCGGCTACGGCTTGAAGGAGCGCATCGCCGGCTGGCGCACGCTCGAGAGCACGGCCGCCTACCAGCGCGGTGCGCACGCCGCGCTCGACGCCGAGATCGTCGCGGCGGCATGCGAACTGGTCGAGCGCGACGGCGCCGAGACGGTGCTGCTGGCCGGCGCGGTGATGGCCGGCGTGCCGGCGCGGCTGCAGGCGCAGGTGCCGGTGCCGCTGATCGACGGCATCGCCTGCGCCATGCGCCAGGCCGAACTGCTGTGTCACCTCGGCTGCCCGAAGCCGCGCGCGGGCAGCTACGCCGCGCCGCCGGTGCGCGAAGTGATCGGCGTGAGCGACGCGATCGCGCGCGCGTTCAGCCGCACGCCCCCGCCCTGAACCGGAGACTCCGCCCATGCTGCGCCACCACGGCCGCTACCCCTACTCGCCGATCACCGCGCGTGCGCCGGGCGCGTGGCCCAACGGCCGTGGCCTGGCGGTCTATGTCGCCCTCAACCTCGAGCACTACGCCTGGGGCGAAGGCCTGGTCGAGGACCTGGTGCCCGGCATCCCGGCGCCCGACGTGCTCAACAACTCGTGGCGCGAGTACGGCAACCGCGTCGGCGCCTGGCGCCTCGAAGCGCTGCTGCGCGAGTGCGGGCTGCCGGTCACGCTGCTGATCAACTCCGAGCTGTATGCGGCCTGCCCGCAACTGGTGGCGGCGTTTCGCGACGGCGGCGCCGAGATCGCGTCGCACGGCCGCACCAACTCCGAGAACCACGCCGGCCTGCCGGAGGGCGACGAGCGCGCGCTGATCGACGAGGTCACGCGCACCATCGCGCAGCACGAGGGCCGGCCGCCCGCCGGTTGGCTCTCGCCCTGGATCGCGGAGACCGAGCGCACGCCGGATCTGCTGCAGGAGGCCGGCTACCGCTACCTGCTCGACTGGTGCATGGACGACCAGCCGGTGTGGATGACGACGCGCGGCGGGCGCATCGTGGCCCTGCCCTATCCGCAGGAACTCAACGACAGCGCGGCCATCATCGGGCGCCAGGTCGGCGCGCAGGAGTTCGCCGACATGGTGATCGACCAGTTCGACGAGATGCTCGAACAGACGCGCACGCAGCCGCTGGTGATGGGCATCGCGCTGCACGCGATGATCGCCGGCCAGCCCTTCCGCCTGCGCGCGCTGCGGCGTGCGCTGCAGCACATCGCTGCGCAGCGCGAGCGCGTCTGGCTCACGACGGCCGGCGCCATCGCGAGCCACTTCGCCGGGGCCTGATCTCGGCGCGGCGCGGCTGCGGGGATCGTGACGATCGCCATGCATCCGCGCGCGCGGACCGAGCGCGACCCGTGGAGCGATCGATCTGACTCGGAGAGCAATGACGTCGGTTTCTGGGGATGTTTGAGAACCATCGAATAGGCTCACCCTCGTGGCCGATTGCCGAAGCACGCGACACGCGCCCGATCGTTCACTGCGCACATCGCAGACCCTCAATGCGCTGCCCGCTCACGCCCCCGGCTTGCGCCACACGCTCGCCAGCCACGGCTGCTGCTCGCGCGGCAGGCCCGGTGGCCGGTAGTAGTGGGTCAGGGCGACGAAGCCGGCCGCACTGACGTGGCCGTGCCAGCCCGGCCAGTCGTGGAAAGCGCCGTAGCGCTCGCCCTGCCAGCCTTCCTCGCCGCTGCCACGTGGGTTCGACGTGAACAGCACGCCGCCGGGCTTCAGGGTGGCGTGCAGCTCGCGCAGCACGCGCGGCAAGACGGCGCCGGGCACGTGGAACAGCACCGCATTGGCGAACACGCCGTCGAAGCGCGCGCTCGGCAGGTCCAGGCCCAGCAGGTTCTGCTCGAGCACGCTGCAGCCGCTGTGGCTGCGCGCCATCGCCGCCAGGCACGGCGATCCTTCGACGCCGGTGGCGCGATGGCCGAGTGCGGTGAAGGCCGCGAGGTCGCGGCCAGGGCCGCAGCCGAGGTCGAGCAGATCGAACGGCGGCACGGCCTCGATGGCCTGCAGCAGCGCGTCGATGTTCTGGCGCACATCGTGGTCGCGCGTGCCTTCCCAGAACGCCTGCGCGCGCTGGTCGTAGTGCGCCAGCGTGCGCGCGGCAATGCTCTGCAGTTCCTCGGGCGTCAAGGCAACGCGCAGCGAAGCGCCGCGCCCGGCCGTGTGTAGCTACTGCGCCTGCTGGATGCCGGCGATGGCCCAGTTGCGGCTGTCGTCGAGCGGCTTGACCAGGTGCCAGACTTCGTCGAAGGGCGCGGGCTCGGTGCCGGCCTCTTCACGCATGACGCCGCTGTAGCGCACGCTGACGACTTGGCGCTGCCCGTCGTCTTCGAAGTCAATCAGCCGGGCATCGACCTTGACCACGTCGGTGCTCTGCTTGGCGTCGCCGCGATCCTGCAAGTCCAAACGAAGCGACGCGAACAGCTCGGGCGTGGTGAAGTTGCGCAGGTCGTTCAGGTCGGCGCTGTCGTTGGCCGCCTGCATGCGGATGAAGAGCATCTTGGCCAGGCGCTCGAAGCCTTGCGAGTCGAAGCCGGCGGGCAGCGCCGGCACCGGCGCCTCGGCGCTGAGGCCAGGCACGGCCAGCGGCGGCGCGAGCGCCGAACCGATGGTCACCGGTGCCAGCGCCTCGCGCTGCATGCCGGGACGTTCGTCGACGAACTGCGGCGGCGCGGCGCGCGGCGGCACAGCGGCACCGGCCGCAGCGCCGGCCATGGCCAGCGGCGAACGTTGCATGGCACTGCCGCCACCACCGAAGCGGCGCATCAGCATGCGGATCACGAACACAGCCACCATCGCCAGCAGCGCCAGCATCACG
Source organism: uncultured beta proteobacterium (assembly GCA_963738605.1). Classification (GTDB taxonomy): domain Bacteria; phylum Pseudomonadota; class Gammaproteobacteria; order Burkholderiales; family Burkholderiaceae_C; genus CADEEN01. The sequence continues at coordinate 17,958 of CAVTXG010000021.1, read as the reverse complement.
AAATTGGCCAAGCCTTCGCCCATGCCGAAGTGGCTGAACAGCGCGGCCAGGCCCAGGCCCGCGGCCAGGCCGGCGAGCGGACCCATCCACGAGCGCTTGGGCGCCGCAGCCGCTGCACCTGCGGCAGCCGGGGTGGCGGGGGCCGCCGCGGGCGCGGCCTGCTGGGGCGGCGTGCTCTGCTGTGCCGGCTTGTCCGGCGCGGCGCGCTGCATGCCCGACGACTTGGCGCCGCCCAGGCGTTTGGCTTCGGACACTGCGGGTGCCAGCGTGAAGGCCACGCCGACGGCCATGACCAACATCCACAAGAACTTGTTCATCGTCGCCACTTCCTTGAATGCGCCCGAGCAGGCTGCACGCGTAGTGTGAGGGCAATTGCGCCAACCTCAAGCGCAGGCCAGCAAAGACAGCAGATCGAACAGGGTAGCTGCCCGCGACAATCGCAGGCATGCCGCTGCTGACACTCGCCGATGCCCACCTCGCCTACGGTCACGTGCCGCTGCTCGACGGTGCATCGTTGGCGCTCGATGCCGGCGAGCGCGTGGCGCTGATCGGCCGCAACGGCACGGGCAAGTCGTCGCTGCTGAAGATCCTGGCCGGGCTCGATCGCGCTGACGACGGCGTCTTGCAGGCGCAGCAAGGTCTCGCTCGCTTCTATGTGCCGCAGGAGCCGGCGCTCGATGCGGCGGCTTCGGTTTTCGAACGTCGTGGCAGAAGGCGTGGCCGAGGCGCGGGCCTTGCGTGCGAGGTACGAAGCACACGCGCCCGGCGACGACCTCGATGCGATCCAGACGCGCCTGGAGGCGCTCGGCGGCTGGACCTGGGAGCAGCGTGTCGAAGAGACCTTGCAGCGCCTGCACCTGGACGGCACCGCGCTCGTCGCCACACTCTCGGGCGGGACCAAGAAGCGTGTCGCACTGGCGCAGGCGCTGGTGGCGCAGCCCGACGTGCTGCTGCTCGACGAGCCGACCAATCACCTCGATCTCGACGCGATCGCCTGGCTGCAGACGCTGCTGGTCGAGTCGCGCCACGCCACGCTGCTGGTCTCGCACGACCGCGCCTTCATCGACGCGGTGGCCACGCGCATCGTCGAACTCGACCGCGGCGTGCTGCGCAGCTACCCCGGCAACTACGCGGCTTACGAAGCGGCCAAGGCGCGCGAGCTCGAAGCCGAGGCGCTGGCAAACGCGCGCGCCGACAAGCTGCTCGCCGCCGAGGAGGTGTGGGTGCGCAAGGGCGTGGAAGCGCGGCGCACGCGCGCCGTCGGCCGCATCGTGCGGCTCGAGCGCCTGCGTGCCACGCGCGCGGCACGGCGTGATCGCGTCGGCCAGGTGAGGCTCGAACTCGCCACCGGCGCGCCCAGCGGCAAGATCGTGGCCGAGCTCGACGACGTTTCCATCGGTTTCAGCGACAAGCCTGCTCATCGACCACTTCTCCGCCACCTTCCTGCGCGGCGACAAGGTCGGCCTGGTCGGCCCCAACGGCGCGGGCAAGACGACGCTGCTGAAACTCATCCTCGGCGAGCTCGAACCGACGCGCGGCCGGGTGCGTCGCGGCACGAACTTGCAGGTGGCGTACTTCGATCAGTTGCGCGAGGGCCTCGATCTCGACGCGACGCTGGCCGACACCATCAGCCCGGGCAGTGAGTGGGTCGAGATCGGCAGCGCCAAGAAGCACGTGATGAGCTACCTCGGCGACTTCCTGTTCTCGCCCGAGCGTGCCAACTCGCCGGTGCGCACGCTCTCGGGCGGCGAGCGCAACCGCCTCTTGCTGGCGCGCCTGTTCGCGCTGCCGGCCAACGTCATCGTGCTCGACGAGCCGACGAATGACCTCGACATCGAGACGCTCGAACTGCTCGAAGCCCTGCTCGCCGACTACGCCGGCACCGCCTTCGTCGTCAGCCACGACCGGCGCTTCGTCGACAACGTGGTGACGAGCATCGTCGCGTGGGAGGGCGATGCGCTGTTCGGTGGCCGGCCCGGCCTGTGGCGCGAGTACGAGGGCGGCATCACCGATTGGCTGTCGCAGCGCGAGCGCTCGCGCGCGGCACCGGCGGCGGTAGCGGCAACATCGCCGGCACGCGCTGCGATGGCGGCGGCGCCTTCGTCACCGAAGGCCGTCAAGCTCAGCTACAAGGAACAACGCGAACTCGACGCGCTGCCGGCGCGCATCGGGACGCTCGAAGCCGAGCAACGGCAGATCGCCGCGCTCACCGGCGACCCCTCGCTGTATGTCAGCGACCCGCAGCGCGCCGCCGAACTGCACGCGCGCTCGGCGCAGATCGAGGACGAACTGATGGCGGCGCTGGAGCGCTGGGAGGTGCTGGGCTCGCGTTGAGCCGTCAGCTGCGCGTCGTGCTGCCGAACCAGCTCTCGTTGCTCGCCGCCGGTGCCGTGCGGCTGACGATCAGACCGCCCTGCAGGTACAGGGCGTTGAGCAGGCGCATCGCGCGCGCGCGGTTCAGCCCCGGCCATTCGGCCATTTCGCGCAGGTTGGCGCTTTCGCGGTGCAGGCGATTGACGGCAGCCTGCACCACGCCCGTGAGCACCACGTCGCGCAGATTCGTGCCGAGTGCGACCCGGTAGGCGGCGGGGCCGCCGATCTCGGGCAGCAGCAGCTCGCGCGAGCCGCGCATGGCCAGCTCCCAGGCCACCGGCCCGAGCGACTGGTACAGGTGCGGCTCGCCGACCAGCGCCTCTTCCGGGTCGCCCGGCGCGCGCAGCATCGCCGGCTCGACGCGCAGCACCGTCATGTCGGACAGGCGCTGCGCCAGGAACTCGTGCATCAGCAGCGGGCAATGCACCAGGCGCTCGTTCGGGAAGACGGTCAGCGGCACGACGCGCGCGCCGCATTGCAGGTAGATCGCCAGCGGCCGCGAGTGGCGCACGCAGGCGGCGATGACTTCGAGCAGTTCGGTGCGGCGCCCGTCCTGCTCGAAGCGCAGCAGATCCTGCAGCAGCGAGGGGTTGAGCGACGACAGTCGTGTCAGCGAGGCGTCGCCGCTTTCGCGCCGCAGCTCTTCGAGGTAGCGCTCGAAGGCGCTGACGCGCATCAGCTCCGGTTCGCCGAGCGGCAGGGTGGATTCGAAGGTCACGACAACGGGTTGCGGTAGGCGCAAGGGCAAATTTGTACCCGTATGTTACGCGGGTGGGATCGATTGCCCTGCTCCTGCCCTCCCCCTAGCCAGTGGGGGGGTCACTCCCCCTTGCGAGGCGGCGATTGCCTCAAATCGATACAGATCGGCGCTTCGACGCCGTGGCGGCACGGCGCAGCAGGGTGTCGCAGGCCTGGCGCAGAACGCGCCACAACCGCGCCTCCTGGGCCACGGCGAAGTTGACGCGCATCAGGGTCGAGTACTGCCGGGTGACGTAGAAGAGGCTGCCCGGCGTCAACAGCCAGCCTTGGTCGTGCAGGTGAGCGGCGAGCCCTTCGGCATCGACGCCGGTATCGACCCAGCCGAACAGCCCCTGCGGCGGCGTCGCGAAGACAAAGCCCGCCTCCTGCGCCAGACGCACGGTGCGGGTGCGCGCGGCGGCAAGGCGCCGCGTGGTGCGTTCGGCATGGCGGCGCAGCGCGCCCTGCTCGAGCGCGATCGCGATCGCGCGTTCGGTCAGCGCGGGCGCGCCGAGCGTGGTCAGCAGCTTGCGGTCGATCGCGCGCTCGACCAAGGCCGGCGCCGCGGCCAGGAAGCCGACGCGCCACGCCGGCGTCAGGATCTTGGCGAAGCCGCAGACGTAGACCGTGCGCTGCAACTGATCCAGGGTGGACAGGCGCGGCGCGTCCTGCGGCGCCAGCCAGGCGTAGCTGTCGTCCTCGACGATCATCAGGTCGTGCGCCTCGGCGATCTTCAGCACCTCGTGCGCGGCGGCCAGCGAGATCGAGCTGCCGCTCGGGTTGTGCAGCACCGAAACCGTGATGTAGGCGCGCGGCTTGTCGGCGCCCTGGTGCTGCTCCAGCAAGCGCCGCATGGCGGCGCGGTCCGGGCCGCCCGAGCCGTCGGTCGCGCGCGGCAGCGGGATGCACTTGATGCCCATCAGCGCCAGCCGCGCGAACTCCACCGGCCAGCCGGGTTCGTCGACCAGCACGCTGTCGCCCGGCGCGAGGAGCACATGCGCGGCGAGATCGAGCGCCGCGGTGGCGCCCGCGGTGGTGACGATCTGCGCCGTGCTGGCGGCGATGCCGAGGTCGGCCAGGCGGTGCGTGAGCGCGCTGCGCAGGCGCGTGTCGCCGGCCGGATCGCCGTAACGCAGGCTGGCCTGGTCGCGCGCGTCGTCCTGCGTGGCACGCCGCAGCGCGCTGTGCAGCAGCGGCAGGTCGAGCCAATCCGGCGGCAGCGTGCCGATGCCGGGCGAGGCGCCCTTGTCGCCGCGGTGCTCGAACATGCTGCGCACCAGCGCCGCGGCATCCAGCGGCGGCGCGCGCCGCGGCGGCGGCAGCGCTCGCGTCGCGGCACCGCGCACGCTGTCGCCGCGCACGAAGAAACCGCGCTGCGCGCGTGCTTCGACCAGGCCCTGCGCCTGCAACTGGTCGTAGGCGGCGACCACGCTCGACGGCGAGACGCGAAAACGGCGCGCGGCTTCGCGCACGGACGGCAGGCGCGCGCCGGCGACCAGGGTGCGCGCATGGATGCGCGCGGCCCACCACTGCGCGAGCTGTTCGGGCAGCGAGGCCAAGGCACCGCGTTCGAGGTTCGGCTCGAAGGTCGGCTCGATGTCGTGCTGTGTCGGCATTGGCAACAGTACAGAGCGTGTCAGCAACCGCTTCAGTGTACTGCCACTGTACTGCCGTGCCTCCTTAGACTGCGAACATGAAGCCCCAAGCTCACTTCGTTCGCGCCCCCAGAGGGGAGCATCAGCGGCAAGGGCCCACGGAGTGGGCCACCTTGTGGCCCAAGGCGGCCCGGCGACGCTGACGTGCCCGCGACCGAACTCGCCGCCCTGCTCGCCTACGCCACGGCGATGGCGTTCACGCCCGGGCCCAACACCACGCTGTCGGCGGCGATGGCGGCCAACCACGGCCTGGCGCATGCGATGCGCTTCGTCTTGGCCGTGCCCTTCGGCTGGTGCCTGCTGCTGGTGGCCTGCGCGGCCGGCGTGGGCACGCTGGTGACGGCCGTGCCGGCGCTCGGTGCGGCGATCCGTCTGGCCGGCGCTGCCTACATGCTGTGGCTGGCGTGGAAGCTGGCGCAGCCGGCGCGCGCGGAACTCGGCAGCGGCACAACGCGCAGCGGCCTCGATGTCGGCTTCGCGCGCGGCGTCGCGCTGCAGTTCGTCAACGTCAAGGCCTGGATCAACGCGCTCACGATCGCCGCCACCTGGATCGCCGTCGAAGGCGAGGTGGCGTTGCGCCTGGCCTGGGTACTGCCGATCGCTGCCGCCTACGGTTTTGCGAGCAACTTCACCTATGCCGCGATCGGCGCGGCACTGCGGCAGTGGCTGGCGCAGGGCCAGCGCCTGTTGTGGTTCAACCGCGCGATGGCGCTGATGCTGGCGGCCACGGCCTTGTGGGTGCTCGGATCATGACTCGAGACCACAGCACGCGCGGCTTCATGCTGGGCTTTCTCGGCGTCGCGATCTTCGCGCTGACGCTGCCGATGACGCGCATGGCCGTCGGCGACGCGAGCGCGCCGCAACTGCCGCCGTCGTTCGTCACCGCGGGCCGCGCGGCGTTGGCCGGACTGCTGTCGATCGGCTATCTGCTGTGGGTACGGGCAGCGCCGCCGGCACGCGGGCACTGGGCCACGCTCGCGGTGTGCGCGCTCGGCACCGTCGTCGGTTTTCCGCTGCTGCTGGCACTGGCGCTGCGTCATGCCGACGCGATGCATGCGGCCGTGGTCACCGGCGTGCTGCCGCTCGGCACCGCGGTGGCGGCGGCCCTCTTCATGCGCCAGCGGGCGTCGCTCGGCTTCTGGCTCTGCGCGCTGCTCGGCTGCGCACTGGTGATCGCCTTCGCCGTGTTGCAGGGCCAGGGCACGCTGTCGCGGGCCGACGGCCTGCTGCTGCTGGCGGTGGCGAGCGCGTCCGTCGGCTATGTCGCCGGCGCGCGCGTCTCGACCGTGCTGCCGGCCGAGCAGGTGATCTGCTGGGTGCTGGTGGGCTGCCTGCCGCTGACGCTGCCGGCGATGCTCGCCACCTGGCCGGCCGAGGCCGCATCGATCCGTGCCACATCATGGCTGGGCTTCGGCTACGTCACGCTGTTTTCGATGTGGCTCGGCTTCTTCGCCTGGTACCGCGGCCTGGTGCTCGGTGGTGTGATGCGCGTCTCGCAGGTGCAGCTGCTGCAACCTTTCCTCGCGCTGCTGGCCGCGGTACCGTTGCTGGGCGAAAAGTTGGAAGCCATGACCGTGCTGTTTGCAGTGGCGGTGATGGCGGTCGTGTTCATTGGCAAGCGCATGCCGCTGCGCGTGTCGTCTTCGGGGGCAACAACATGATGAAGTGGACTGTTCAGGAGGGCTTGGACCGTTTGCCCGGACCGCCGCTGCCGCTCTGGCCGCAGGGCGCGCGCTCCGCTTCGATGTTCACGCACGGCACGATGGAGTTAAAGCTGTACGCCCCGCGCGGCAGCGACCCGCAGCAGCCGCACGCGCGTGACGAGGTGTACGTCGTCATCGCCGGCCGCGGCCGCTTCGACAACGGCGGCGAAGTGGTGGACTGTGCAGCCGGCGACGCCCTGTTCGTGCCCGCAGGCCGGCCGCACCGCTTCATCGATTTCAGCGACGACTTCGCCACCTGGGTCGTCTTCTATGGCCCCGAAGGCGGAGAGCGCCCATGACCGCGTCATCACCTTTCACGCTGGCGCGCCGCGCCGAGCGCATGAACCCGTCGATCATTCGCGAGATCTTGAAGGTGACGGAAAAGCCCGGCATCGTCTCGCTCGCCGGCGGCCTGCCTTCGGCCGACACTTTCCCGATCGAAGCCATGCGCGAGGCCTGCGCGCGCGTGCTGCGCGATGCGCCGCGCGAGGCCTTGCAATACGCCGCGAGCGAGGGCTTCGGTCCGCTGCGCGAATGGGTCGCGGCGCACTTGAACGAGCACCAAGGCATGGCCGTCAGTGCCGAGCAGGTGCTGATCACCACCGGCTCGCAGCAAGGCCTCGACCTCGCCGCCAAGGTGCTGATCGACACCGACGCGCGTGTGTTGGTCGAGACGCCGACCTACCTCGGCGCGCTTCAGGCCTTCACGCCGTACGAGCCGAACATCGTGGCAGTCGAGTCCGACCACGAAGGGCCGATGCCCGAAGCGCTGGCCGCGCAGGCCAGTGGCGCGCGCTTCGCCTACCTGCTGCCGAACTTCCAGAACCCGACGGGGCATGTCTACACCGAGGCGCGCCGCGCGGCCGTGATGGCAGTGGCGCAAGACAAGCAACTGCCGCTGCTCGAAGACAACCCGTATGGTGACCTCTGGTACGACGCGCCGCCGCCGCAGTCGCTGGCCTCGCGCTGGCCCGAAGGCGTGCTCTACCTCGGCTCGTTCTCGAAGGTGCTGGCGCCGGGGCTGCGCCTGGGCTACATCGTCGCGCCGCCGGCGCTCTACCCGAAGCTCCTGCAGGCCAAGCAGGCGGCCGATCTGCACACGCCCATCTTCAACCAGCGCGTGGTGCACGAGGTCATCCGCAACGGCCTGCTCGACACGCATGTGCCGACGATCCGTGCGCGCTACAAGGCGCAGCGCGATGCGATGGAGGCGTCGCTCGAACGCCATCTTGCCGGCCTGGCGAGCTGGATGCGGCCCGTCGGGGGCATGTTCTTCTGGCTCGATCTGCCCGAAGGGCTCGACGCGGTGGCGCTGTTGCCCAAGGCCGTCGAAGCCGGCATGGCCTATGTGCCCGGCGCCGCGTTCTATGCCGGCGCGCCGCGCCTGAACACGCTGCGCCTGTCGTTCGTCACCGTGCCGCCGGACAAGATCGAACAAGGCGTGGCCGCGCTGGCACGCGTGCTGAAAGAGGCGGAAGAAAAATGAAACGGCGCTTTGCACAAGTCGATGTCTTCACCGACACGGCGCTGAAAGGCAATCCGGTGGCCGTGGTGCTCGACGGCAGCGGCGTCGACGCCGCAGCGATGCAGCGCTTCACCGACTGGACGAATCTGTCGGAAGCGACCTTCATGTCGGCGCCGGCGAACGTGCAGGCCGACTACGCACTGCGCATCTTCTGCCCCGGCCGCGAGTTGCCGTTCGCGGGGCACCCGACCTTGGGCAGTTGTCATGCGTGGCTGGCCGCCGGCGGCAGGCCCAAGGGCGAGCACATCGTGCAGGAGTGCGGTGTCGGGCTGGTGCGCATCCGGCGTGATGGCGCGCACCTGGCCTTCGCGGCGCCCCCGTTGAGAAGGAGCGGCCCGCTCACCGAAGATGATGTGCAGCGCATCGCGCGCGGCCTGGGCGTAGCGCGCGACGACATCGTGGCGCACGCCTGGTGCGAGAACGGACCACCGTGGCGCGGCGTGATGCTGCGCTCGGCCGAGCAGGTGCTGGCCCTGAAGCCCGACAGCGCGCTGTTGAGCGGCTGGGAAGTCGGCGTCGTCGCGCCGCAGGCCGCATCGAGCGACACGCAGTTCGAGGTGCGCGCCTTTTTCACCGGCAACAACGGAATCGCCGAGGACCCCGTGACCGGCAGCCTCAACGCGGCCCTGGCGCAATGGCTGATCGGCGCCGGCATCGCGCCTGCGAGCTACGTTGCGGCACAAGGCACGGCAATGGGCCGCGCCGGGCGCGTGCATGTGCAGCGCGACGGCAGCGACATCTGGATCGGTGGCCGCAGCGTCACGGTGATCGAAGGCAGCGTGGCGCTGTCTGACGCTCGAAGTCGATCATCTCGTGGTGGCCGCACGCTCGCTCGACGACGGCGTGGCCTGGTGCGAAGCCACGCTGGGCATCATGCCGGGTCCGGGCGGCAAGCACCCGCTGATGAGCACGCACAACCGGCTGTTCAGCATCGGCGGCACAACGTTCCCGCGCACCTTCTTCGAGATCATCGCGATCGATGCGCAGGCGCCGGCGCCGGGTCGCGCACGCTGGTTCGGCATGGATGCGCTCGATCTGTCGGGCGGGCCGCAGCTGGTCAACGTGGTGGCGCGCACGCCGGCGCTCGATGCGCTGCTGGCCGCGCTGCAGCGCGGCGGCTTCGACGGGAGTCGTGCACTCGCCGCTTCGCGCCAAGCGTCCAATGGGCTCTTGCAGTGGCGCATCGCGGTGCGCGACGACGGCACGTTGGGGTCTGGCGGCGCCATGCCGACACTGATCGAGTGGGGCGAGCGCCATCCCGCCGACACGATGCCACCCTCGGGCGTGACGCTGCGTTCGCTCGCACTGCGCGGCGTGCCGTCCACGATCGCCGATGCGCTGGCGTGGCGCGACGTGCATTGGCTCGATACGCCCGGCCCCTCGATCGAGGCATTGCTCGACACGCCGCACGGCCCCGTCACTTTGACTTCGCACTGAGCACGCATGCAACTTCCCTCCACCGCCGAGTTCGAAGCCGTGCAGCGCACGGTCTATGCCGCGATGCCGCCGACGCCGCAGTACGCGTGGCCACTGCTGAGAGAAGCGCTCGGCGCCGAGGTCTGGGTCAAGCACGAGAACCACACGCCGCTGGGTGCATTCAAGGTGCGCGGCGGGCTGGTCTACCTGCAACGCCTGCGCGAGCGCGAGCCGCAACGGCGCGGCGTCATCAGTGCGACGCGCGGCAATCACGGCCAGTCGGTGGCTTTCGCGGCGGCGCGCCACGGCTTCGCGGCCACCATCGTCGTGCCGCACGGCAACTCGGTGGAGAAGAACGCGGCGATGCGCGCCCTCGGTGCCGAGTTGATCGAGCACGGTCACGATTTCCAGGCCGCGCGCGAGCACGCTGCGCTGCTCGCCAGCGAGCGACAACTGCACTTCGTGCCCTCGTTCCAGCGCGACCTGGTGCTCGGCGTGGCCACGTACTGGGTCGAGTTCTTCCGCGCGGTGCAGCCCGATGTGGTGTTCGTGCCGGTCGGCCTGGGCTCGGGCATCAGCGCCTGCGTCATGGCGCGTGCACTCATGAGGCAACCCTCGCGCTGCGCGCTCGGGGGTGTGCGCGCTTCGGAGCGGCCGGGCGCGGCCACGCGCATCGTCGGCGTGGTCTCGGCACAGGCGCCGGCCTACCTCGAATCGTTTCGCGCCGGACGCGTGGTTGAAGCCGCAGTGACGACGCGCCTGGCCGACGGCATGGCCTGTCGCGTGCCGGAGGCGCAAGCGCTCGAACTGATGCGGCGCGAGGTCGACGATGTGATCGCGGTCAGCGACGACGAGATCGCCGCTGCGATGCGCCTGCTCTACAGCGCCACGCACAACGTCGCCGAGGGCGCGGGCGCGGCCTCGCTGGCGGCGGCGATGCAGCAGCGCGAGCGCTGGCGCGGCAAGTGCATCGGCGTCACGCTGTGCGGCGGCAACGTCGATCGCGACGTGTTCGCTCAGGTGCTCTCACAATCCTGGTCATGACTGAAGAACTGTTTCGCGAAGAAGCGACGCTGATGCATTGCGATGCGCGCGTCGTCGCCGTCGAAGCCGAGGGTGTGGTGCTGGACCGCACTGTGTTCTATCCGCAGGGTGGCGGCCAGGCAGGCGACACCGGCGCGCTGCGCCTGGCCGACGGCCGCGAACTGGCCGTGATCGACACGCGCAAGAGCAAACAACATGTCGGCGGCGTGCTGCATGTGTTGGCGTCCGACGCGGCGATGGCAGTGGGCGACAAGGTGATCGCGCGCATCGACATGGCGCGCCGCGAAGCACACCGACGCTTTCACACCGCGACGCACCTGCTGTGCGCGCTGGTGCCGCACCCGGTGGACGGCTGCTCGATCACGGCCGGCTACGCGCGGCTTGACTTCCACATGAGCGAGCCGCTCGACAAGGAAGCGCTGACGGCCGGCATCGCGCGCCTCGTCGCTGCGGCGCATCCGGTGAGCCACCGCTGGATCAGCGAGGAAGAACTCGACGCCAACCCGGGCCTGGTGCGCAGCATGAGCGTGCAGCCGCCGCGTGGCCTGGGCCGCATTCGCGTCCTCGAGATCGAAGGCGTCGATCTGCAACCTTGCGGCGGCACGCATGTGGGCAACACGCGCGAAGTCGGCAATGTCGTCGTGACCAAAGTCGAGAAGAAGAGCGCGATGACCCGACGCGTCGTCCTGGGTTTCGCAGACTTTTAGTCCAGCGAACACCGCGGATCCAGGCAGTGCCGTCCGCTGGCGTTGCCCCCGAGGGGGAGCGGCACAGCCGCTCCGGGGGTGATCGTGTTATTCCTTGCGGTAGTTGTCGTGGCAGGCCTTGCAACTCTTGCCGGTCTCGCCGAAGGCGGCCTTGATCTGGTCGAGGTTGCCGGTCTTGGTCGCGGCCTGCAGCTTGCCCATTTCGTCCTGCATCTTCTTGGCGGCGGCGTCGAAATCGGCGCGCTTGCTCCAGACCTCGGGCAGGGCGCGGGTGTTGCCGACCTTGTCGGTGCCATCGACGAAGGCACTGTAGGGCAGCTTGGACATCATCGTCGCGATGTCGGCGCTGGCCTGGGCCTGCGCGGCGTCGAAGGGGGCACGGTTGTTGACCATTGCGCCGATGCGGCCGAAATGATTGGCCATCACCGTGAACACGCTGGTGCGGTACTTGACCGCGTCTTCGGGCTTCTGGAACTGCGCCGACGCCGGCAAGGCGGTGACGAGGGCGAGCGCGGCCACAGCCAGACTCGGTCGGAACTTGAACAGCGACTGCATTCGCGAATCCTCCAGACGGTTGAGGGAAGCGCACCCACTCTCGGTTTTGTGCGCGCGCCGCAGTGTACGCAGCACGATCTGCGGGGCTTGCACGACCAGGGTAAGTCCGAGTGCGGCACTCGGCCTGACTGCTACGCGCTATCTTCGGTCATCATCGGCGCGGATCGAGGCATGGACGACGACAACACCAACCGACCCTCCGTGCGCGTGTGGGACTTGCCCACGCGCGCTTTCCACTGGCTGCTGGCCGCCACCGTGATCGGCTCGATCGTCACGGCCAAGATCGGCGGCAACGCGCTCGTTTGGCACATGCGGCTGGGGCTGCTGGCGCTGGCGCTGTTGGCGTTTCGGCTGATCTGGGGCTTCATCGGCGGGTATTGGTCGCGCTTCGCATCGTTCCTGTATGCGCCCGGCAGCGTGCTGGCCTACCTGCGCGGCGACAGCGGGCCGCAGGGGCGCTGGGACGTCGGCCACAGCCCGCTCGGCGCGCTGTCGGTGTTCGCGCTGCTCGTGCTGTTGATGGCACAGGTGGCCACCGGGCTGGTGGCCGACGACGAGATCGCCACCACCGGGCCGCTGAACCGCTTCGTCGAGTCGGCCTTGGCGCTCAAGGCGACGAGCTGGCACAAGAGCTTCGGCCAGTATCTGATCATCACGCTGGTGGTGCTGCACATCGCCGCGGTGCTGTTCTACCTGCTCAAGAAGCAGCGCAACCTGATCGGGCCGATGTGGCACGGCGACAAGGCCCTGCCGCTCGACACGCCGGCATCGGCCGACGGCACCGTGCAGCGCGTGCTGGCGGCCGTGCTGATCGCTGCTGCACTGGGCTTGTCGTGGTGGATCGCGCGGCTGGGATCATGAGCGCGCATGGCCGCTCGACAGCGCTCACACCGGAGCGCCGACGGCGCGCAGGTTGCCTGATGAGCGCGCATGGCCGCTCCAAAGCGCTCATACCGGAGCGCCGAGGGCGCGCAGGTTGCCTGCTGACCGACGCATGACGAGCAGCGTCGGCCCGAGCATCGAGCTGATCACGCCGGCCACGCCGGCGCAGTTCGAGGCCACTCGCGAGATCCTGCGCGAGTACGCGGCGCAGCTCGGCGTGGACCTGTGCTTCCAGAACTTCGAGGCCGAGCTGGCCGAGCTGCCTGGCGACTACGCGGCGCCGCGCGGCGCGCTGCTGCTGGCCACGATCGACGACGAGATCGCTGCCTGCGGCGCGCTGCGGCCATTGGCCGACGCCGACTACGCCAACGCCTGCGAGATGAAGCGCCTGTACGTGCGGCCGGCGTTCCGCCGCTTCGGCATCGGCCGCGTGCTGGCGCGCGCGCTGATGGACCGCGGCATCCAGGCCGGCTACTCGAACCTGCTGCTGGACACGCTCGACGACATGGAAGCCGCGCGCGGCCTCTACGAGAGCCTGGGGTTCGAGGAGATTCCGCCTTACTACTTCAACCCGATACCCGGAGCGCACTATCTCAAGGCGGCTCTTGGATAGAAGAAAGGGAGGCCGAGGCCTCCCTTTGTCTCAGTCAAGCCCGAGGGCCAGCGCCGGGCCGCTCCCGAAACCCTCGAGAGGCCCGAGCTCCCCTCGGGGGGCGACGCCGAAGGCGTCTTGGGGTCGTCATCATGCGGCGTTGAGCCACATTGCGGTATCGAACGCGCTGCTCATCAACGGCATGTTCATGCCGAAGGTCGAGTTCGCCGCCGCGGCGGCGGCCTTGGAAGCCTTCTTCGTAGTACCGGCTTCGCTGCTCGTGGGGGCCACTTCCGTAGCCCGCTCCCATGACCCGATTTCTTGGGAGCGGGCTACCGAAAAGAATAGAAACATCTGAACGGTACTTTTCGTTCCGCCCAGAAGTCGGCCGCATCGCGGAACACGTCGAGCAACTGCTCGCGCGTTTCGCGGTCGAAGCGCGGGTTGTCGGGCAACTGCTCGAGCACGACGATGAAGCCCGGCTGCTGTCCGGCACGGTGCACGAGGTCGGTCATGCAGTCGTACAGGGCATCGAGGTTCTTGCCGAAGTGCGCAGGAAAGGTGAAGGCATCGGCGATGCACTCCAGCACTTCCTGCTTCGATTGAGCGTTGGCCACGTTCGCGTACAAGAAGTGCTGGCCGGATTGCTCGGCGGCCTCCATCAATTCCGCCACGCTGTACGCGCGGATCGACTGCACGATGTTCGGACGGACGGTCTGCAACTGCATGGTCACGTTCCTCCTAGGTCAAAAAGAAAACCCACAAATGAAATCGAAATGCTCTTTGGACTTGTTCACTGCGCGATGCGCTTGAAGCTCGCATAGTGGTCGGCCGTGTAGTAACAGGCTTGCGGCGCCGCCGGCTTTTCGCCGCCGCAGACGATGCGGCGCGCGCCGCGGTCGCGCGAGCGCGGCGTCTTGACGGTGTATTCGCGGTAGTAGCCGCGCTTTTCGCGCGGCAGTGCGCGCTCGCGGTTGCCGAAGACGCTGCCGTCCTTGGCGTAGGGGAAAGGGCCGCCTTTGAGGATCAGCTCCTGGGTCTGGCGCGCTTCGGCGGGCAGGTCGGACAGGGCCACCGTGGCACCGTCTGACGGCACTCCGCGCGCCTGCACCCCCTGTGCGCCAACTGCCACAAAGCCGCCCAGCACCAAAGCGAGCCCAAACTTATGGAGCGTGCTGGCAACGGCGGAGTAGACGGCGGATGACACGGGTTTACCCTGAAAAATCAATCCGCAATGATACGGGAGGCGGTAAAAAACCTCAAGCCGCCTGCCTAAAATTGGTGCACGCGCTCTAGGCTACTTGTGTGCGCACACTATCTCCGATAACACTGTCAATGGGCTGTTTCAGCGTGCCGCGTTGGCATCGGCAACCGTCAGCGCGGTCATGTTGACGATGCGCCGCACCGTGGTCGAGGGCGTCAGGATGTGCACCGGTTTGGCCGCGCCGAGCAGCACCGGACCGATCGCGATGCCGCCGCCGGCTGCCGTCTTCAGCAGGTTGTAGGCGATGTTGGCGGCGTCGATGTTGGGCAGCACCAGCAGGTTGGCGTCGCCCTGCAGCGTGGTGTTGGGCATCAGCGCGGCGCGCGCCTTGCCGTCGAGCGCGACGTCGCCGTGCATCTCGCCGTCGACTTCGAGCCACGGCGCCTGCTCGCGCAGCAGCGCCAACGCGCGCCGCATCTTGACGGCGCTCGGGTGCTCGGAAGAGCCGAAGTTCGAGTGCGACAGCAGCGCCGCCTTGGGCTCGACGCCGAAGCGGCGCATCTCTTCGGCCGCCATCGCCGTGATCTCGGCCAGCTCCTCGGCGCTCGGGTCGGCGTTGACATGCGTGTCCACCAGGAATACCTGACGCCCCGGCAGCATCAGGCCGTTCATGCACGCGTACACCGGCACGTCCTGCGGCGTGCTGGCGGCACCGCCCGGCCGCTTGCCGATGACCTGATCGATGTAGTGCAGATGGGTCTGGGTCGTGCCCCAGGTGCCACAGAGCAGGCCATCGACCTCGCCCTTGTGCAGCAGCATCGCGCCGATCAGGGACAGGCGCCGCCGCATCTCGATCTTGGCGATCGCCGCCGTGACGCCCTTGCGCTCGGTCATGCGGTGGTAGGTCTGCCAGAAATCGCGGTAGCGGTGGTCCTGCTCGACGTTGACGATGTCGTAGTCCACGCCTTCCTTCAGGCGCAGGCCGAAGCGCTCGATGCGCTCGGCCATCACCACGGGGCGGCCGATCAGGGTCGGCCGCGCGATGCCTTCGTCGACCACGACTTGCGCCGCGCGCAGGATGCGCTCCTCTTCGCCTTCGGCATAGGCCACGCGCTTGTTGGCGGCGCGCTTGGCCATCGTGAAGATCGGCTTCATCGTGTTGCCCGAGGCGTAGACGAAGCCCTGCAGCTTGTCGCGGTAGGCATCGAAGTCGGTGATCGCGCGCTGGGCCACGCCGGCATCGGCCGCTGCCTTGGCCACCGCCGGGGCGATCTTCATCATCAGGCGCGGATCGAAGGGCTTGGGGATCAGGTATTCGGGGCCGAACGACAGCGTCGCGCCGGCGTACGCCGCGGCCACCACCTCGCTCTGTTCGGCGCGCGCCAGTTCGGCAATGGCGTGCACCGCGGCGATCTCCATCGCGTCGTTGATCGTGGTCGCGCCGCAATCCAAGGCGCCGCGAAAGATGTACGGGAAGCACAGGACGTTGTTGACCTGATTCGGGTAGTCGGTGCGGCCGGTGGCGATGAGCGCATCGTCGCGCACCGCCTGGATTTCCTCCGGCAGGATCTCGGGCGTCGGGTTCGCCAGCGCGAAGATGATCGGCCGCGCTGCCATCGACTTGACCATCGCCGGCTTCAACACGCCCGCGGCCGACAGGCCGAGGAACACGTCCGCGCCCTCGATCACCTGCGCCAGCGTGCGGTGCGGCGTGGCCTGCGCGAACTCGGCCTTGTCGGGATCCATCAATTCAGTGCGGCCCTGGTACACCACGCCGACGAGATCGGTCACCCAGATGTTCTCGCGCGGCACACCGAGCTTGAGCAGCAGGCCCAGACAGGCCAGCGCCGCCGCGCCCGCACCCGAGGTGACGAGCTTGATCTTCTTGATGTCCTTGCCGGAGACGGCCAGGCCGTTCAGCAGCGCGGCGCCGACGACGATGGCGGTGCCGTGCTGGTCGTCGTGGAAGACCGGAATCTTCATGCGCTCGCGCAGCTTGCGCTCGACGTAAAAACAATCCGGCGCCTTGATGTCTTCGAGATTGATGCCGCCGAAGGTCGGCTCCAACGCGGCGATCACGTCCACCAGCTTGTCGAGGTTCTTCTCGTTGACTTCGATGTCGAAGACATCGATGCCGGCGAACTTCTTGAAGAGCACGCCCTTGCCTTCCATCACCGGCTTGGCCGCCAGCGGCCCGATGTCGCCCAGCCCCAGCACCGCGGTGCCGTTGGTCACCACCGCCACCAGGTTGCCGCGCGCGGTGTAGCGGTAGGCGTTGCGCTCGTCGGCGACGATCTCCTCGCAGGCCGCGGCCACGCCCGGCGAATACGCCAGCGCCAGGTCGCGCTGGTTGGACAGCGGCTTGGTCGCGGCGATCGCCACCTTGCCCGGGGTCGGGAACTCGTGGTACGCGAGCGCGTCGCGGCGCAGCTCGGCGCGCTTTTCTTCGTAGGTGGACATGGCGGTGCGGCAGCGGTGCGTTGGACGGTCGCTCATGGTAAGAGCGAACCGGGGCGCTCAGGCTCCGGGGTAACGTACCCCGATCACCTCGACGCGCTGCGCCCCCTTGGGCGTGACCAGAGTCACCTCGTCGCCTTCGCGCGCCTTGAGCAGCGCGCGCGCGATCGGCGAAACCCAGCTGACCTCGCCGGCGAGGTTGTCGGCCTCGTCGATGCCCTTGATCGTGATGGTGCGTTCCGCGCCCTGTTCGTCGGCATAGGTCACCGTCGCGCCGAAGAAGACCTGATCGCTGCCGTGGTGCAGCGCCGGGTCGGACACCTCGGCGATGTCCAGGCGCTTGGTGAGAAAGCGGATGCGCCGGTCGATCTCGCGCAACCGCTTCTTGCCGTAGAGGTAGTCGCCGTTCTCGGAACGGTCGCCGTTCTTGGCCGCCCACGACACCGTCTCGACCACCTTCGGCCGCTCGACGTCGAGCAGCGTCATCAGCTCGCCGCGCAGGCGCGCGTAGCCGGTGGGGGTGATGTAGTTCTTCGCCCCGGCGGGCAGCGGCGGCAGCGACGAGCCGTCGTCGGCGTCGTCGCCGTCGTCGTCGCGTTCCTTGGTGAAGGCCTTGTTCATGGTCGCAAGGCATTTGTACCCCAAGCGCCGCCGCAGCGCCCGGCTGTTCGAGTACGGCTCTCGGGGCGCCGAGGACCGAATCGGTGGTGAGCATGGCGCGCGAGTCTCGAACGGCCGCGGGCACACTCGCGGCCATGCCCGACGACATCGCCACGGCGCCCCGCACCTTCGCCTGCCCCGCCTGCGGCGCGGCGATGGCGTTCGAGCCGCGACGCTCGGCCCTGGCCTGCGCGGCCTGCGGCCATGCGCGCGTGCTGCCCGAGCCGAACGCCGACGCGCAGGCCGCGGCGCTGCGCGAGCAGGACTATCTCGAAGCGCTGCGCCGCCTCGCCGCGCAGGAACCGAGCCTGCAAGCGCGCGTGGTCGATTGCCCGTCGTGCGGCGCGCAGACGCGCTTCGAGGGCCATGTCGTCGGCGAGCGCTGCGCCTTCTGCGCCTCGCCGCTCATGCTCGACAAGGCCCATGTCGAGCGCCTGCTTCGGCCGC
>CAVTXG010000020.1:0-159273 GCA_963738605.1 uncultured beta proteobacterium | reverse complement strand
TGATGTTTGCTCCGCCGCTTTCCAGGCACACAACGGCACAATCCCGTCACAGTCAACGGCAGCTTGACAGGACCGCGGCACAGGCGCCTCAACGGCGTTGGACTAAACCGCTGACGCGGTATTGGCGCTCCACCACCTGACGCTGCGACCACCGCAGCGCCGGCGCAGCTCCCTGGCTCCCATCGCGCGACGATGGACGTGCTGACCCCAGCACTCCCCTCGTTCCACAGCACAGGAGCCCCACCATGACACCGCTGCGCCAGCGGATGCTCCAAGACATGGGCATTCGCAATCTCGCCCTCAACACCCAACTGGCCTACGTCCAGCAGATCAGCGCCTTCGCCCGGCACTTCGACTGCTCGCCCGAAGCGCTCGGCCCCGAGCAGGTGCGCGCCTACCAGGTCCATCTGCTCGAAGAACGCAAGCTCGCCGCCGGCAGCCTGAGCGTGGTCGCCGCGGCGCTGCGCTTCCTCTACAAGATCACGCTGCGGCGGGCCTGGAACGACGACGACATCCCGATGCCCAAGCGGCCGCTGAAGCTGCCGATCGTGCTCAGCCCCGAGGAGGTCGTTCGCTTCCTGGCCTGCGTGGCCAGCACCAAGCACCGCACCATCCTCACCACGATCTACGCCAGCGGGCTGCGCGTCTCGGAAGCCGTTGCGCTTCGCCCGGCCGACATCGACAGCTCGCGCATGGTGCTGCGTGTCGACCAGGGCAAGGGCCGCAAGGACCGCTACGTGATGCTCTCGCCCCGGCTGCTGGAGGTCCTTCGAGACTACTGGCGCATCGAGCGCCCCAAGCCGTGGCTGTTCCCCGGTGATGGTGCCGGCCATCACATCTCCAAGAACGCCGTCGAGCTGGCCTGCCAGAAGGCGCACCGCGCTGCCGGCATCGACAAGCCGGTCACGCCGCACTCGCTGCGGCATGCCTTCGCCACCCACCTGCTGGAGTCGGGCACCGACGTGCGCCGCATCCAGTTGCTGCTGGGCCATCGCAGCCTGTCCACCACCTCGCGCTACCTGAAGGTGGCCACCAGCAGCCTGTGCGCCACCGTCAGCCCCTTCGATCAGTTGCCCGACCTGCTGCCCAGGATCGAACCGGTCCCAGCTCCGACGCCACCGGCGCATTTCTGAAGCGTCGCCGTGCGCCCCGCCGGGCTGGAGCTGGCGGACATCTTCCGCCAGGTCGGCCCTGAATACCGTCGTGATCATGCCGGCGCCCTCAGCCGCGCGCAGCTGCGCGTGATGAGCGCCATCGAGCGCTGCCGCACCGCGGCGCTGGGTGGGCATGTCGAGCAGTGCGACGCCTGCGGCCACCAGCGCATCGCGTTCAACAGCTGCCGCGACCGACACTGCCCGAAGTGCCAGTCGCTGACGCGCGCGCAGTGGCTGGAGGACCGCCGCGCCGAACTGCTGCCGGTCGAATACTTCCACGTCGTGTTCACCGTGCCGCAGCCGATCGAAGCCATCGCCTACCAGAACAAGGCGCTGCTGTACGACATGCTGTTCAAGGCGACAGCGCAGACCTTGCGCACGATCGCTGCCGATCCGAAGCACCTGGGTGCCCAGATCGGCTTCATCGCCGTCTTGCACACCTGGGGCCAGAACCTGCTGCACCACCCGCATCTGCACTGTGTCGTGCCGGGTGGTGGCATCTCGCTCGACGGCAAGCGCTGGATCGCCTGCCGGCCGGGGTTCTTCCTGCCGGTGCGCGTGCTGTCGCGACTGTTCCGCCGCTTGTTCCTCGAGCTCCTGCGCGCGGCATTCGAGCGCAAGGCGCTGAAGTTCTTCAACGCCATGGCGCCGCTGCAAGACGCGCAGGCCTTCGAGCAGTTCCTGGCGCCGGCGGCAAGCGCCGAGTGGGTGGTCTACGCCAAGGCGCCGTTCGGCGGGCCCGAGCAGGTGCTGGAGTACCTGGGCCGCTACACGCACCGGGTGGCGATCGCCAACAGCCGGCTGGTGGACTTCAGCGACGGCAGCGTCGCGTTCCGTTGGAAGGACTATCGGCACGACGGCAAGCCCAAGGTGATGCGGCTGCCGGCAGAAGAGTTCACGCGGCGCTTCCTGCTGCACGTACTGCCCTCGGGCTTGCAGCGCATCCGGCACTACGGGCTGCTGGCCAACCGAACGCGTGATGCCAAGCTCGAACGCTGCCGCGAGCTGCTCGGCGTCGCGCCCCCTCCACCGAACGAGCATGACCAGGACGAGGACTACCGCGACCGCTACCTGCGGCTGACCGGCGTGTCGCTGGTGGACTGCCCGGCGTGCAAGCGCGGGCGCATGGTGTGCATCGAGACCTTGCCGCCCAGGCCACCAGCACAAGGGCCGCCCGATGGATGCGCATGAACAGCATCGTGTCGTCAGCATCAGTGCGAGGCCATCATCGTGGCCGCTCGTCGAGAGGCTTTGGCTGCGCGCGCAAGCAAGGGTGTGCATGCCGCAACCGTGGTCGATCCACGAGGGCATCGCAGCGCATGCGGCCAAACCGATCGGCAGACTCAGCGACTGCCAACTGCTCGCCAGAGCCGGCGTGGGCATGACCCCGAACCGCGCGACGAGCACAGCGCCGATTCAATACCCATAACACGCCACCGCTGCGCGGGCGGTTCAGTCCAACGGGATCTTTTGCCTACCGGACGCGGGGCGACGCTGTGCCGTTCGCCACCACCTGCGCGCCGCGTCCGCCAGGCAAAAGACTCTCTGCTTTATGCAAGTCTTGCCATAACGGCCACAAACGGGCGCTGACGGCTGCCAGCTCAGCGGCAAGCCAACTGACGAATCGAAGGATTCGGTGCTCCGGCTGCCGCGTCGACTTGCGGCGGACCTCACTCGTCGTGTGTCTGTACAGTACCGTACAGACACGGCAAGTTCGACCACGAAGCGATCATGGCACCCGAACCTGAAGGAAACAGGCTGCTCGCGGCACTGCCCGAGAGCGACAGGCAGCGCTGGCTGCAGCAACTGGAGCGCGTGGAGCTTCGTCTCGGCCAGGTTCTGTACGAGTCCGGCGACACCTTGAGCCACGTCTACTTTCCGACCACCGCCATCGTCTCGCTGCTGTATGTCATGGAGAACGGCGCCTCGGCCGAGATCGCCATCGTCGGCAACGAAGGCGTCGTGGGGGTCTCGCTTTTCATGGGAGGCGAGTCCACCACCAGCCGCGCGGTGGTTCAGGGTGCCGGCGTGGCCTATCGGCTGCCGTCGAAGGCGATCAAGGAGGAGTTCAAGCGGGCTCCCGTGCTGCACTTGCTGCTGCGCTACACCCAGGCATTGATCACCCAGATGTCACAGACGGCGGTATGCAATCGTCTTCACACGCTCGATCAGCAACTTTGCCGCTGGCTGCTGTTGAGCCTTGATCGCACGCAGGGCAATGAGCTGGTCATGACGCAGGAGTTGATCGCCAACATGCTCGGCGTGCGCCGGCAGGGGGTGACGGAAGCCGCACTCAAGTTGCAGGCCGACCATCTCATCCGCTACACGCGTGGACGCATTGGGCTGCTGGATCGCGAGGGGCTCGAGAAACGCACCTGCGAGTGCTATGCGGTCGTCAAAAGGGAGTACGACAGGTTGCTGCCGGACGCAGCGTAACCTGAGCCCGCACGAACGCTGCCCTGCGCTTTCTTGATCGAAGGCGGTCACTGACACGGTCATGACCCATACTCGACCGATCGACGGCGCCGCCGTCGACCATGGCGCGCATTGACTCGGACCCGACACCGATGAGTCGGCCGTCAGCGGAGAACGCGCTTGACGACGACCGACCAGAATCACTTGATCGAACTGCTGCCGCGCAAAGACCGGCAGGACCTGCTCGCGATTTGCAAGCCCGTCGATTTGACCCTGTCCGAGGTGCTGTGCGAGCCCGGCGAGCGAACCCGGCACATCTACTTCCCCACCGAAGGCTTCATTTCGCTGGTGACGCTGGTCAAGGGCAGCGCCGGGCTCGAAGTCGGCATGGTGGGTTGCGAAGGCATGCTCGGCGCACCGTTGGCGCTGGGTGTCATGACCTCGCCGCTGCGTGCGCTCGTGCAAGGCACGGGCACCGCGTGGCGCGCCAATCGACGCGACTTCTGCAACCAGTTGGCGGCCAGCCCTGCCTTGAAGCGTGGCATTGACCGCTACCTCTATGTGCTGTTGGTGCAGCTTGCGTCATCGGCGGGGTGTCTGCGCTCCCACGTCATCGGTTCGCGTCTGGCCCGCTGGCTGTTGATGAGCCAGGATCGCGCGGGCAGCGACAACTTCCATGTCACGCACGAGTTTCTCGCCTACATGCTGGGTGTGCGCCGCGGCGGCATCACGGATGCGGCCTTGGGACTGCAGCGCGCCGGCTTGATTGCCTATCGGCGCGGCGACATGACGGTGCTCGATCGCCCCGGGCTCGAGCGCGCAGCCTGCGCTTGCTACGCGACGGATCACCGGACCTACGCTGACGTGCTGGGCTGACCACTCGCTCATTTCGCACTGGGCGCTGCCCTTAGCACGTTTGGCCGGCCAGCAGCCACCGGGCACACCATCTTCTCCTATGTCCGAATCCGGACAGACGCGTTTGGTGCGCCCTCTTACGGTGCACATGGGCTTTGTCTCGAGCCCAGGATGAAACCGCGTCATGAAGCAGCGTACCCAGTTCGATGTCACACAGGTCCTCCGATACGAGTTGCGCTTCCTCAGCTTGCTGGAGGCGGGGCGCGTCTTGGCATTCCCTTGTGATGTGGACGGGCAGGTGGACATCGGCGGCATGAGCGAGCGCAGCCGCAGCGACTACTTCTACGCCCGCAAGTTCGTCGGGCGCGAGTATTCCTTGCCGTCGGTGGCGATCGTCGCGTGAAGTCGCTTGAGCACCAGCGGGACGCGAGAGCCTGGCAAACCGCGAGCAAGCATCCATGAACTACTACGCCAGGGTCGTCTTCGAAACGAACGCATCGGTCGCCGAGAAGCACGACGACGTGGGGGAAGCGCGGCGTTGGATCGAGGACCAGCGCAACGCGAGACCTCAATCGTTTCGCCTCGGCCAGATCTTCAAGAGGACGCCGGATTGCGAGATCGTCGCGACGATTGACCTGAACGGGTGGCAGCCTTCGCAGTGATGAACGCGAATGCGCTGGCCAGTCTGGCGCAGCGGCCATTCACGAGACCGATGGCCCGGCGCCCGCATCCTGCTCAGTGCCCGCTCGCCGTGTACGCCGGCACCGGCTGCGTGAACCACGCGTGCAGGATCTGATAGACCATCAGGTAGTTCTTCTGCTGGAAGCTGGCGTGCGAGATGCCGTTCAGCACCGTGAACTGCTTGTCGGCCGACGGCAGGCGCACGAAGAAGTCGATCAGGTCGGCCATCGACGCGATGCCGTCGAACTGGCCGCGCAGCACGACGGTGGGCACGGTGATCTTTTCGGGGTCCACCACCGGCAGCTTGCTGCACATGTCGATGTAGGTGCCGTTGGGCATGCTGTCGTCGAGCGCGAGGATGGCGTCGGCGAAGGCTTCGACGGTGGCCTTGTCGGCGCAATCGGGGTGATCGCGGTTGAAGATCGAGTGCACGAAGGCGCGGTCGATCGGGCGGCGTTTGGTGGCGAGGAACTCGGGCAGCTTCTTGCGGCGCTGCTCCAGCGTGGGCGCGCCTGCGCCCGTCCAGACGAAGGCGTCGAGCGCGAGACGTTGGATGCGCTCGGGGTGGCGCTCGGCGAACAGCGCCGCGCGCAGCGCGCCCGAGCTGATGCCATAGGCGAGAAAGCTCTGGATGCCGCGCGTGGCCGCGATGTAGTCGGTGGCGGCCTTCAGGTCGTCGGCGCCGTTGGCGATGTCGCAGTAGATGTCGCGATGCTTGTCGCTGCGGCCGTAGCCTTCCATGTCGACGCACCAGCAGACGAAGCCGCGCTCGGCGAACCAGTCCATCACGCTCGAATGCGGGCGGCCCGGTACCGTCAGGTCGAAGGTCGGCTGCGAGGCCATCGACGAGCCGTGCACGAACAGCACCGCGGGTTTGCCGTCGGGCGAATCGACGTATTTCTCCCAGAGGAAGAGCTTGACGTCGCCGTCGGCGGTCTTCTTCGTCGTCCAGTGTTCCTTGCCGGTGACCATCGTGTTCCTCGTTTGAATCTCAATCAATTTTTGCACCGGTTTCCTTGATGATGCGCGCCCAGCGGTCGCGCTCCTCGCGGAAGTAGGCGTCCATCTGCGCCGGCGCAGAGCCGACGCTTTCGATGCCGGCCTCGCTCATGTAGCCCACGACCTCGGGCGTGGCGAGCGCGGCCTTGAGCTCGGCGTTGAGCTTGTCGATGATCGCCTGCGGCGTGCCCTTGGGCGCGAGCAGGCCCATCCAGACGTAGGCCGAGTAGCCGGCGAACCCGGCTTCGGCCAGCGTCGGCACGTCGGGCAGTTGCGCCGCGCGCTGCGTGCCGGTGGTGGCGAGCGGCCGCAGCTTGCCGGCCTTGATGTGCTTGACCATCGCCGCCGCGCCGGGCACCGCCATCGGCACCGTGCCGGCGAGCAGGTCGGTCACCGCCTGGCCGCTGCCCTTGTAGGGCACATGCGTGAGCGAGATGCCGGCCATCGACGCGAACATCGCCATGAACAGGTGCTGGCCGCTGCCGTTGCCCGACGACGCGTAGTTGAGTTCGCCGGGCTTGGCCTTGGCGAGCGCCACGAGTTCGGCGACGCTGTTGACCGCAAGCGAGGGATGCACCACCAGCGCGCCGGGCTCGCGGCCGAGCAGCGACACGCCGGCGAAATCGTCGATCGGGTTGAAGCCGAGCTTGCCGCCGTAGAGCGTGGCGCTGATGGCGTTGGTCTGCGACGCCAGCAGCAGCGTGTAGCCGTCGGGCGCTGCCTTGGCCACCAGTTCGCTGCCGATGGTGGCGCCCGCGCCCGGCCGGTTCTCGATGATCACCTGCTGCTTCAGGCGCTTGCCGAGTTGCTCGGCGATGGCGCGCATCGGCCCATCGACGGCGCCGCCGGGAGAGAACGGCACGATGATGCGGACCGGGCGCGACGGATAGTCGGCTGGTGTGGACTGGGCGAGCGCTGCGAGCGGCGCAGCAGCCAGGGCCAGCGCGATCAGGAAACGTCGTTGCATCGTCGATACCTCCGTCGTCAGGATTCGAAACCGCCGGCGCTGCGCAACGCTTGTGCCTCTGCGCCGGCGAGCCGTTGCACGAAGCGCCGCGCCAGCGCCGCATCGGCTGCGCGCGCGCTCACCGCGGCGACATACCCCGTGGCCAGCTCGAAGGCGCGCGGCAGCGCCGCCACCAGGCGCACGCCGGGCGTGTAGAGGATCTCGGTGTGCTGCGTGCAACCGATGGGGTGCGCGCTCGTGGCCGCGGCCAGCTCGCGCATCGCGGTCGCACCGTTGGCGAAGGGACGCAACCGCGCGCGCACCACCTCGTCGATGCCGAGTTCGCGCAGCACCTTGGCGAAGTGGATGCCGGCGGTCGCACGCTCGGGGTCGGGGAAGTAGATGGCGTCGGCCGCGAGCAGCGCCATGCGCAGCGCCTCGGGCGTGTCCACCGCGGGCAGCGCGTCGCCCGCACGCACGGCGATGCCGGTGCGCACGCGGCCGAGCGCGGCGCGCGTGTCGGGCAGCACCGCACCGGCAGCGGCCATCGCGTCGATCATCGCCGCGGTGAGCACGATCACGTCGCAGGGCGCGCCTTCGTCGAAGGCTTCCTTGATCGCGCCGACGGCGGCGTAGCGCGCGTCGAGCGCGGCGCCGGACTCGCTCGTCCAGCGCTCTTCGAGCGCGCGCGCCAAGCCCTGCGCAGCCCCTGCCGACAGCAGATGCAATCGAGCCGCGCTCACTCCGCCTTCGCCCCCGACACCTTCACCACCTGCGCCCACTTCGCGATGTCGCCTTCGAGGTAGCGCGTGAACTCATCGACGCCCATCGTCATCGGCGTCGCGCCCTGCGCCGCCCACGCGCGCTTGATTTCGGCGCTCGCGGTGTACTTCGACACCTCGGCGTTGAGGCGCGCGATCACCGCCGGCGGCGTGCCCTTGGGCGCCATCAGGCCAAGCCACAGCACCGCGTCGTAGCCCTTGACCCCCGCCTCGTCCATGGTCGGCACGTCGGGCAGGATCGACGAGCGCGTGCGGCCGGTGGTGGCGAGCGCGCGCACCTTGCCGGCCTTGATCTGCTCGGTCATCGTCGGGATGGCGTCGAACATCATCTCCAGCTGGCCGCCGATGACGTCGGTGCGCGCACCGGCGCTGCCGCGGTAGGGGATGTGCACGAGCGAGATCTTGGCCATCGACTTGAACAACTCGCCGGCCATGTGGTACGGCGTGCCCGGGCCCGACGACGCATAGCTCATGCTCCCGGGCCGCGCCTTCGCGGCCTTGATCAGGTCGGGCAAGGTCTTGTGCGGCAGGTCGGGCTTGGTGACCAACACCAGGTCGGAGGCGCTGATGGGCGCGATCGGTGCGAAGTCGCGCATCAGCGCGAACGGCTTGCTCGCGATCAGCGATTCGTTGACGGTGTGCGTGTTCGACATCAGCAGCAGCGTGTAGCCGTCGGGCGCGCTCTTGGCCACCGCGTCGCTGCCGATCAGAGAGCCGCCACCCGGGCGGTTGTCGATGACCACGTTCTGGCCGAGCACGCCTTGCAGGTGCTGCGCCAGCGCGCGGCCGAAGACATCGGCCGAGCCACCCGGCGCGAACGGCACGATGATGCGGATCGGCTTGGCCGGCCAGTCCTGCGCGGCGGCGGGCAACGCGCAGGCCGCGGCCAGCAGCGTGCCAGCGAGTCGGGTGGCGATCGATCGCATCGAAGTCTCCTGTCGTTGAAGACGACTTTGGCGGCGCGCGTGCGTCGGGTCAATGCGGGGTTGCACCCCGGATGAAATGGGCTTCAATCGCGTAAACACCGCATCGATTCGAGGACCACGCATGAAGAATTTGTTGCTCGCCGCAACCTGGCTCGCGGTATCGCTGGCGCAAGCACAGAGCTGGCCGGAAGCCAGGCCGATCACGATGATCGTGCCCTTCCCGCCCGGCGGCGTCGCCGACACCGTGGCGCGGCCGGTGGCCGAAGCGCTGGCGCGTGAACTCAAGCAGCAGGTGCTGGTGGAGAACAAGGCCGGCGCCGGCGGCGCCACCGGCATCGGCGCGGCGGCGCGCGCTGCGCCCGACGGCTACACCGTGCTTCTGTCGCTGTCGTCGATCTCGATCCTGCCCGAGGCCGACAAGCTGCTCGCACGCAAGCCGCAGTACACGCTCGACCAGTTCATCGCTATCGCGCGCTTCACTGCCGACCCGACGGTGTTGGTGGTGCGCGCCGAGGCGCCGTGGAAGACGCTCGCCGAATTCATCGCGGATGCCAAGACCCAGCCCGGCCGCTACAACTACGGCAGCTCCGGCAACTACGGCACGATGCATGTGCCGATGGAGATGCTGAAGTCGGCCGCGGGCTTTCGCATGACGCACATCCCGTACACCGGCGCGGGGCCGGCGCTGCTGGCGCTGCTCGGCGGCCAGGTCGATGCGGTATCGACAGGGCCTTCCACCGTCGCGCAGCAGATCAAGGCCGGCAAGCTGCGCGCGCTCGCGCATTGGGGCGACAAGCCGCTGCAAGCGCTGCCCGAAGTGCCGAGCCTGGCGTCGGCCGGCTACAAGACGAGCTTCGCGCAGTGGTCGGCGCTGTTCGTGCCGGCGGGCACGCCCGCGCCGATCGTGACGCGCCTGCGCGAAGCAGCGAAGAAGGCCGCGGCCGATGCGCAGGTGGTGTCCACCATCGGCCGCGCCGGCAGCCCGATCGAGTACCTCGACGCGCCCGAGTTCCAGCGCTACTGGGACGCCGACGCGGCGCTGATGACGCAGGCAGTGAAGCAGATCGGCAAGGTGGAGTGACCGGGCGTCCGGGCGAGCGCCGATATTGACTCGGCGCAGTGCCCGAACCCCGGATCGGCGCGAAGATTCCTCTGCCCTGATCGACCGAAACCTCGGTTGGTACGTCATCCGTTCGGAGGAACGACATGAGAAGTCTGCTGCTGTCGCTGGCGTGTTCGCTGTTGCTTGCTGCCTGTGGTGGCGGCGGATCGGCCACGGGAAGCGACGACTCGGTGCCGGCCGGTGGCGCCGGCGCCACCGGCCGCGAGGCGGCCACTGCCGTGGGCGACGTCTGGACCTTCATCGCCGACGAAGGCCAGTCGTTCGTCGTCAGCGGCACGCAGACCGTGCGCTATGGCCAGGGCACGACCTGGATCGAGCGCAGCGTCACCAACGGCGGCCAGTGCACCAACGAGTTCTTCGGCCGCGACCCGCTGTTCCTGGTGGTCAAGCGCTGCGAGGTGCTGAGCAGTGCGCAGCCGCCGAGCCCAACCTGGACCTTCATCGCCAACGAGTACGAGTCGTTCATCGTCAGCGGCACGCAGACCGTGCGTTACGGCCAGGGCACGACCTGGATCGAGCGCAGCGTCACCAACGGTGGCCAGTGCACCAACGAGTTCTTCGGCCGCGATCCGCTGTTCCTGGTGGTCAAGCGCTGCGAGCTGCTGGGCAGTGCGCCACCACCCCCTCCTCCACCGCCGCCGCCGCCGCCGAGTGAAGGCTGGACCTTCATCGCCAACGAGTACGAGTCGTTCGTCGTCAGCGGCACGCAGACCGTTCGCTATGGCCAGGGCACGACCTGGATCGAGCGCAGCGTCACCAATGGGGGCCAGTGCACCAACGAGTTCTTCGGCCGCGATCCGCTGTTCCTGGTGGTCAAGCGCTGCGAGCTGCTGAGCGCACCGCCTCCGCCACCAAGCAGCGCAGCCAACGACGGCTCGCCGCTCGGCACGAACCTCGCGGGCATCACCTACTACTCGACGCAGGTGCCCTTCATCGACGTCTTCAAGAGCTCGGCGCCGTGGTTCTCGGGCAGCGCGACCGCCTGGGACGACGGGCGCAGCTTCGATCTGGACAGCGACGGCTGGGTCAGGTCGCTGCTCCCGGGTCAGTTTGCCCGCACGCTGATGCTGCGCGGCCCGGGCGTCTATCCGAGCGGCAAGTACCTGGTGCTGTACGAAGGCGAAGGCAGCATCGAGTACGCATTCGGCTGGCGCAAGCTGGCCGTCGAGTCGTCGCCGGGTCGCGACGTCGTCGAAGCTCCCGGCACCGAGGCCGGCTTCGGCCTGTTCATCACCGCCACGAATCCGGCGAACCATCTGCGCAACATCCGCGTTCTGCTGCCCGGCGGCATCTGCGGCAGCGAGGTCTTCGTGCACGCGGCCGCTGCATCGGACTGCCCGGGCAACTTCGTCAGCTTCGAACAAGCGCACTCGGCCCTGATCTTCAACCCGCTGTTCCTCGAGCGCACGCGCCAGTACAAGGTGCTGCGCTACATGGACTGGATGGAGACCACCAGGGACAACCAGGACGGCACCTGGGCCGACCGGCCGCGGCTGACCCATGCGCGCTGGTCGGACCAGGGGGGCGTTCCGCTCGAAGTGCTGATCGAACTGGCCAACCGCCTGAATGCCTATCCGTGGTTCAGCCTGCCGCATCGGGCCAACGATGACTACGTGCGCAACTTCGCGCAAACGGTCCGCGACAAGCTTTCGCCCGCGCTGAAGGTGTACCTCGAGTACTCCAACGAGACCTGGAACCCCGACTACCCCGCCGCCGTTTACGCGGCCGAGCAGGCGCAAACCCTGGGCATCGCGGTGCCGGGCGACGCCTACACCTCGCGCATCCGCTACCACGCCCGGCGCGCGCCGCAGATCTTCGACATCTGGTCTGCGGTGTTCACCGGCAATGCGCGGCTGGTGCGCGTGCTCGGCGGCCAGACGCCGAGTACCTACCTCACCGACGTGGTGGCGGGTTTCGAGAACGCCTATCTGAAGGCCGACGCGATCGGCCTGAATGCCTACTTCTCCCTTCGCAACGTGAGCAGCGAAGCCGACGCCGAACGCTTCGCGGCGCTGACCAACGCCCAGGCCTTCGCGGAGATTCGAGCCACGGCGCTGCCGGCGCTGAGCGACGAGGTGAAGGCGCAGGTCGCCACGGCCGCCAAGTACCAGCTCAAGGTGGTCACGTTCGAGAGCGGCAACAGCCTGTGGCCGCCGTACCCGGCGCGCTCCAACGTTGCCCTGGCGGCCAGGCTGAATTCGATACAGCGCGACCCGGAAATGAAGGCGCTGTACACGCAGTTCCTGAACGACTGGTTCAACGCCGGCGGCCAACTGCTGATGCACTACACCGATGTCGGCAGCTACTCCGCGACGGCAGGCTGGTTCGGCTCGCTCGAGTACGTGGCCCAGCCGCGCGGGCAGGCGCCCAAGTACGACGCGCTGATGAGCTTCATCGACAACAATCGCAACCGGATCACGCCCTGAGGCGGAAAGCGCGCTTCATGGCACGACGAAGACGACCGCCGTGCGCGCCGGCACCGCAAAGCGGCCATCGGACGCGGTGTAGGCGGCCGCAGCTGCGCGAGCATCGGCGGCGCCAGGCGCGCCGTGAACCGGGTGCAGCACGAAGGGCTTGCGCGCGAGCGCCTCGATCGCCAGCGTCTGCGCCTGTGGGCTCGCATTGATCAGATACAGCAGCTCACGAAAGTTCGCTCCGGGCAGCCCAACGCCGTCAAGGTGCCCGACGATCACGCCCGGCGCCTGTTGCGCCCCGGTGTTGAAGAAGGTCAGGCGGCGCTGCACCTCGTCGGCGCTGCGCAGGCGAAACAGCGAGCGAGCTGGCGCGGATGCGCAGCAGGTCGAGGAAGGCGTCGCGCGTCCACGCGATTCTGCTCGGCGTGCGGCTTGATGCGCGCCGGCCGCGGCGAGCAGCGGGCGCATCACCGGCCAGTGCTCCTTGTTGTCGCGCTCGGGCGGCAACCCGGCGCCGAAACCGTTGTCCTGCAACGTCCAGTCGATGCGGTTGAAGGCATCGCCCGAGTCGTAGCTGTTGCGATCCAGGCTCTTGCTGCGCAGGATCTCCTGGCCCGCATGAAAGTAGGCGATGCCCTGGCTGAAGGCGACGAGCGCAGAGCCCAGGTGCTGCACGCGCGCGCGGTCTTCGCTTGCTCGTCTCGCGCGGCAGCTTGGTCGACGTTGTTGTCGAACAGCGTCTGGTTGTCGTGGTTCTCGACGTAGTTCACCACCTCGGCCGGCTGGCTCGCGTAGCCCGCGGGCTGGCCGTTGTAGTCGATGCGCGAAAGCGGCACGCGTTGGCCGTCGCGGTCGATCAGCTCGTAGCGCTCGAGCGTGCCGGCCAGCCCCACGCGCAGCAGGTCGGCCTGCTGCGCCGTGCCGTTGCCGTGGATCCAGCCCTGGTTGCGCACGTTGTCTTCGGCACTGCCCCAACTGCTGCCGCGGGCCGCGTCGCGCGCGCGGTCGCTGAAGGTGCCGATGCCACTGCCGTTCAGGCTCTTCTGCGCTGCCTGCACGAAGCGCGCGCCGTCCTTGACTTCGCCGAAGTTCCAGCCTTCGCCGATGAGGTCGATGCGCCGTCGGCTTGCCGCATTCACCGCACGCTGCAGGCGCTCCATCGCCTCGCGCGGCTGATGGCCCATCAGGTCGAAGCGCATCGAGTCGATGCGGTAGTCGCGCGCCCAGATCACGGCCGAATCGATCATCAGCCGGGCCATCATGCGGTGCTCGGTGGCGGTGTTGTCGCAGCAGGTGCTCTTCTCGACCTCGCCTTTCGCATCGAGGCGGTGGTAGTAGCCGGGCACGATGCGATCGAGCACCGACTTTGCGTGCTGCCCCGATGCGGTGCTGTGGTTGTAGACCATGTCCATGCCGACGCGCAGGTTCGCGCGGTGCAGCGCGGGCACCATCGCGCGCAGCTCGCGGATGCGCACGGCGCCGTCGGCGGCGTCGGTGGCGAAGCTGCCTTCGGGCGCGCTGAAGTGCCACGGGTCGTAGCCCCAGTTGAAGCAGTCGCTCGCAGCGCTCGTCGTCACCGCGGCCTGCTGCACTTCGCTGTCGGGCGGCGCGCTCGGCAGCGCGGGCGTGATGCAGCCGCGCTCGGGCACGCTCGCCAGATCGAAGATCGGCAGCAGGTGAACGTCGGTGATGCCGGCATCGGCCAAGCGTTTGACGTGCTGCATGCCGAGCGACTGCGCATGCGTGAAGGCGAGGAACTTGCCGCGGTGCGCTTCGGGCACGCTCTTGTCATTGGCAGAGAAGTCACGCACATGCAGCTCGTAGATCGCCATGTCCACCGCATGCGCGACGCGGCGTGACGGCGCGGGCGTGTTGTCCCAGCCCGACGGCTTGGTGGAGGGCGCGTTCAGATCGGCGACGTACGCACGTTTCGAGTCGGTGGTCAGCGACAGCGCATACGGGTCGGTGACGAGGTTGCGCACCAGGCCCCTGCCGCGCACGAAGACATCGACGGCATACGCGTAGTAGCTGCCGGCGAGGTTCTTGCGCACGCGCGTCGACCAGACGCCGCTCTTGTCATCACGCCGCATCGGCAGCATCGACGCGGCCTTGCCCTCGCCGCGCGAATACAGGCACAGCGCGACACGCTGCGCAGTCGGCGCCCAGAGCCTGAAGGTGGTGCCGTTGCGCCGCGGCGTCGCGCCGAGATCGCTCACGCCCTCGGCCGCGGCGTAGAGCTCGTCGAGCGCGCCGGCCGATTGCAGCGCCGTCGCGCGCAGCACGCGGCCCTTGTCGTCCTGCTGCACCAGCAGCATCTGCCCACGGTGCCACTCGCGCAGGCGCTTGCGGTCGGCCGCGCGCACCGCGAGCGTGAGGCCGGGGCCGATGTGCGCGAAGCGTTGCGTCGAAAGCGTGGGCGGCAGCGCCTGCACCGCATCGAGCGTGATTGCGCCGTCGCTGCCGCTTGCACGCTCACCGACGAAAAGCGAGAGCTGGCCGCGCTTCGAATGCAGCAGGCGGATCGCCCCGTCGCCGGCGGAGACGCCCGCCCAGCGCAGGCGGCGCGCATCGAGCCACGCCGCGCGCGCTTCGCCGCGGCCCGAAGGCGACGGCACGAGCAGCGTTTCGTGACCGGCGTCGCAGGCGCCGGGCGCGGCGTTGGCGAGCGCGGCCATTGCCATCAAGAGCGCAGCGAAAGGGATGCGGGTGACGTTCACGGCGCGCGAGGATAGCCGCACCGCCCCCGGCACAATCGGGCGCTGCTCCCGCCGCTCGACTGAAGGCATGAACATGAAGCTCGGCTACACCATCCTCTACGTGCCCGATGTCGCCGCCTCGCTGCGATTCTTCGAGCAGGCCTTCGGACTTAGAACCCGCTTCCTGCACGAGTCCGGCACCTACGGCGAACTCGACACCGGCGCGACGACGCTGGCCTTCGCCGCGCACGCACTCGGCGACGGCAACTTCCCCGGCGGGCATGTGCGTGCCGACGAGTCGGCCGCGCCGCTGGGCATGGAGATCGGCCTGGTGACGGACGATGTGCCCGCCGCGCATCAACGCGCGTTGCGCGCCGGCGCAAAGGAGTTGAGCGCGCCGGCGACCAAGCCCTGGGGTCAGGTGGTCTCGTACGTGCGTGCGCCCGACGGCTGCCTTGTCGAGTTGTGCACGCCGGTGGGTGGGTGAGCGGCCGGATCACGCCGCGCCGATAGCATCCGCCGGGATCACCGTGGCCATGAAGCGATAAGCACGACTGGCGATGAAGCGCGGGTCGGCCTTGCACGACTGCATGAACTCGCGGTGGCCCTTTCGGGTGCGCCCCACGAGGCAGCCGGCACTCGCGCTGCCGATATCGCTCCTCGGCCGGTCGAAGCCTCCGTGCTGGTTGATTCCGAACAAGCCCTCGAAGACCTTGTCGCCCGTTCGCTCGAAGTCCTCGTTCAGATCGCGATGCACCTTGATCGGCAGGGTCTGCATCAGTGCCTCGTGGGCTGAGGGCTTGCCCAGGTTGTGCACCCCCACGGACCAGGCCTTGAACTGCCCGAGGGCGATGCGTGCGGCGCCGCGCGGATCCAGCTTCTTGATCACGGTATGGAAACGACCCGGCTCACAGGTGGCCTCCCAACTGGCGACGATCTCGGCATTGCCCACGCGATTGACGCGCAGAAGGAGGCGAAGGTCGTTGAACTCGTTCGGCGCATCGGTGTTCGATGACCCGTCGGCGTCCATGCCTTCGACGTAGACGATGTTCAAGCAGTCGGGATGACGATTGATCCAGTGGCCGGCCGCCTGCATGGCCGTCGCGATGCGGCCAGCAAGCGTGTTGGTGGTGTTCAACGCAAACAGCACTGCGGTGCTGTCCAGCAGCGCGCGGGCCGACTCGCCATCGAGTCGGGTCTTCGCCGGCGTGCCGATGCGGCGCATGAACTGTCCGATCGCCCACTGCGAGACAGGTCCGAAGTTGCCGTCGATCGGCGGGTCGAGCAGCCCGATGTCGGCGAGCCGGCCCTGGATTTCGCGGCTCAGGGGCTTGTCGCCACCGATCAGGGCGAGCGGCATCGGCTTTGCGCCGTCGGCAAGCGCTTGCAGATTCATGGCGGTCCTGCCCGATGGATACGACCGAGCTCGGTCGAACGACCCACGCGAGGCACCACTGTAGGCAGCGCCGGCGCGAGGCGCGACCTCAATGTTGATGACATGCAGCGCCGCTTCAACACGGCCCGGCGCGTCGCTGCGCGCTGCCGAAGTCCTCACCGTGCCGGCGTGGGTCAGACCTCACTCGCGCCGGGCTCGCCGGCCGCGGTCGAGCACGCTGCGTAACATCGGCAAGATTCGCGCTTTGTTGAAAGCCTGAACTGTGCACAAGGACATCACTGCCGCCTTCGCCCCCACCCTCTTCAAGACCGCTGCGCAGTCGGTCGAGGCGGTGACCAACGAGCACGCCGACATCGGCTTCTTCGCGATCGATCCGCTGCGCGGCGCGGGCATCGGCTTCACCGCGGCCTACGTGCTGATCGAAGGTTGCTACCTGGTGCGTGAAGACTCGCTGCTGCGCGCCAGCCAGGAGGCCTCGATGTGGCCGCCGGCGTCAAGCAGCAACTCGAAGCGGATGCGAAGCGCTTTCCCGGCCATCGCCTGCTGCCCGGCCGCTTCATGGTGATCCAGCAGGCGATGGGTCTGCCCAAGGGCCGCGGCGAGGCTGCGCGGCAGGCGCTGGCCGCGTTCGTCGAAGAGTTGAAGGCCAGCGCTTTCGTCGCCGACGCGCTGACACGCCATCGCATCGAAGGCGCTTCGGTCGCACCTCCGGCTTGACGTGTTCGCCTACATCGGCTCCCGCACCACGCGCGAGCGCAACGCGCGCGGCGACGGCATCACCGTGTGCCGTGTCGAGGCCGATGGCGCGCTGACGCCGCTGCAGGTCCTGGGCGACCTGGTGAACCCGTCGTTCCTGGCGCGCAACCGCCGCGGCGACCGGCTCTACACGGTGCATGGCGACGGCGAAACCTGCAGCGTGTTCGCGGTCGATCCCCACGATGGCACGCTGAAGCAACTGCAGACGCAGTCGTGCGATGGCCGCAACCCGGTGCACCTGGCGCTCGATCCGCACGAGCGGCACCTGATCGTCTCGAACCACCTGAGCGGCACGCTGGTGTGCCTGCCGCTGCACGACGACGGCA
The DNA here is from genome assembly GCA_963738605.1 of uncultured beta proteobacterium. Classification (GTDB taxonomy): domain Bacteria; phylum Pseudomonadota; class Gammaproteobacteria; order Burkholderiales; family Burkholderiaceae_C; genus CADEEN01. The sequence continues at coordinate 141,804 of CAVTXG010000020.1, read as the reverse complement.
CGCTCGCGCCCGTGGCACAGCGTGTGGCACTGACCGGCACGCCCGGCCCGCACCGCCACGAGCAAGCGTTCTCGAAGCCGCACTTCAACCCGTTCGACCCGACGGGCCGCTTCGTCGTCGTGCCCGACAAGGGTCTGGACCGCATCTTCGTCTTCCGTTTCGAGAGCGGCCGGCTGGCGCCGGCGGCGCAAGCGCATGTGGACACGCGCGAAGGCGCCGGGCCGCGTCACGTCGCCTTCCACCCGTCCGCACACTGGCTCTACGCCGTCAACGAACTCGACTCGACGGTCACCGCGTACCGGTTCGATGCCACGACCGGCGCGCTGGCGCCGATGCAATGGCTGCCGCTGCTGCCCGACGTGTACACCGGCAACGGCCGCGCGGCGGAAATCGAGGTCAGCGCCGACGGCCGCACGCTGTACGCGAGCAACCGCGGCTGCGACAGCATCGAGGTGTTCGCGATCGATCCGCACTCGGGCCGGCTCGCGCACCGTCAGAGCTGCGCCACGCAGGGCCGTACACCGCGCTTCTTCGCACTGCACCCGGCCGGGCGATGGCTGTATGCCCTGAACGAGGACAGCGACTCGGTGGTCACGTTGAACGTGGACCCGACCGATGGCCGCCTGTCACCCGCCGGACCGGTGCTGCGCTGCGGCAGCCCGGTCTGCATCATCTTCAAGCCCTGAGGCCCCGATGACCTGCCAGCCTCGAACCCACCAGCCCGGGCCCGATGACTTGTGGGCAGGCAGGATTCGCTGGCCGATGGCTCGGATGAACCCGAATGATCGGTTAGTCAGGGCGTCACCATCAAGGGCACTTGCCTTTGACCACCCAAGCAGTGGCCGCGTAGGACCGGGGCCCATCGTCTTCGCCATCCAAGTACGCCTGCCGGACCGTGTCACGTAATCTGCCCCGCGCATCAGCTCCGAGGCCTTTGACGTACTCCGCAATAGGCCCGTCTCTGCCTTCGCAGGGGGCCCAGAAATCCGCAAACGATGCAAAGTCCATGCGGATCGTCAGCATCTCGTGCGCGATGTCCAGCAATCCGGCGTGCCGCCACGCATGCGCCAAGTCTCCAGAACGACTCATTGGCCTGATGCAGGCGCGCGCTCTCAAGGCCTGCCCTTCGCGATCGAGCATGGCCGCCGTATCGAGAATCATGCGATTGGCGACCAGCCCTCCCCGCGCATCCCATGTCGCCCCAGCGACAGTTCCCCCGCGACGCGTGACACGGACCATCTCGCTCACGGCGAGATCAGCCCGCGGGATGAACTGCAGCGCCAGCATCGACAGCGAGTGATCGAACGAGGCATCGGCAAACGGCAGCGCGCACGCGTCGCCGACGTTGAAGCTCAGTCGCTCATCGTGGCTTTGGCCCCTCGCGTACTCGACGTACGCCGCGCAGAGGTCGATGCCGTGCACGCTGACCACCTCGCAATCCCGTGCAAGACACAAGCCCAGATTGCCGGTGCCGCACCCGACATCGAGACAGCGCAGGGCCCCGTGCGTTCCGGCGAAATCGATGAACAGGGGCGCAAGGCGTCGGCTCCATCGGCCCATCTGTCGCTCGTAGCCAAGGCCGTCCGCGGATACCAATGTCGATGCCATCGACACGTTGAGCAGCTTGTCCGCCAGGCCCCCCGCTACTGCGGCTTCAACCCAATGGCTTTGACAAGCGCCGCGTTGCTGCCGACTTCCTTGTCCACCAGCGCGTCGAACTCGGCCGGGGTCATGACCATTGGATCGACGCCGAGCGCCGCGAGCCTGTCTCTGACCTTGGGTTCCTGCAGCGCCTTCAGCGTCTCGCGATGGAGCTTGTCCACGATATCCCGCGGGGTCTTGGCGGGCAGGAACAGACCCAGCCACATCGGGTACTCGGCGTCGTTGAAACCGGCCTGCCGCAGGGTCGGCACATCGGGCAATGCTGAAGAGCGCGTTGCGCCGTTGACTGCCAGCGCGACGATCTTGCCGTCGCGGATGAGCGGCAGGGCAGCCCCGAGCGCCACGAAAGAGAAGTCGATGCGCCCCGCGATCACTTCGGTCATCGCCTCCACGCCGCCCTTGAACGGCACGTGCGTGGCCTGGATGCCGGCGCTGAACCGGAACCGCTCGGCGCTCAGATGCGATGCGGAACCGACCCCGGGCGAGGAGAAGTTGAAGGCACCTGGTTTCGCGTTGGCCGCAGCGACCAGATCACGGGCCGTCTTGAAACCTCTGTCCGCTTGAATCACGAGGACGAACGGCGTGACACCGAGCGGTGCGACTGCTGCAAAGTCCTGCGCTGGACGGTAGCTCAGGTTCGCATGCACCGCGGGCGCGACCGCGTGTGCGGACGAATTGACGAGCAAGGTGTAGCCGTCGGGGTCCGACTTTGCGACGAGCACCGGCGCCAGATGTTTGCCCTGCGCCGGGACGGTTCTCGACGACGATGCTCTGGCCCAGTTGCGCCGAGAGTTGCTCGAACACCAGGCGAGGAGCGACATCGATGACGCTGCCTGGCGCTATCGGCACGACGGCCTTCAGCGGTTTTGTCGGCCAAGACTCTGCGCGGATCTCGGTGATTGCAAGCCCCAGTCCAAGGGCGGCAAGCAGCATCAGGCAACGGCGGTTCATGACATCCTGTCCTTCGCAGTCGGGCGCCTTGCGTGCGGCGCTTTCACTCGCGAAGGAAGTATCGGCACGGACCTACGCGAGGTCCAATACCGAGTCTGTCTGGCCGCTGATGCCGGTCCGGCATACAGTGATGACGCAGAAGAGGCAGAGCCATGGACCTGCGGCACGCGCGAACCTTCGTTACGGTGGCCGAGCTGGGCACCGTGTCCAAGGCGGCTGTGCGCCTGCACATCGCCCAGCCGGCTTTGTCCCGACAGATCAGCCATCTCGAGCAGGAACTCGGCCTCAAGCTCTTCGATCGGGTCGGAAGTCGGCTCGTGTTGACCGGCGAGGGCGAGCAATTGCTCGGCGACTGCCGCGTGCTGTTGAACCACGCAACCGCACTCGTCGAGCGCGCCCAGCTGCTGCGGCACGGTGACGCGGGCGTGCTCAAGGTGGCGGCGTCCCCGCAATTCATCGAGGGTGTCATCTCCGGTTTTCTACGCCGTTACGCCGAGCGCTACCCCAGCGTGCAGGTGAAGTTGATCGAGGCCATCACGTGGTCCGACACCCTGGGAATGCTCGAGCGCGGCGAGATTCACCTTGGCCAGAATCTGCTGCGGGCAGTTGCGAGCGACGATGCCCGCTTCGCGAACCAAGCACTGGAAGCGATGGAATTGCTGGCGGCCAGCCATGCTTCGCTGATGCTCGGCAAGGGCGGAGCGGTCGAGGTCGCCCAGCTCGCGGCACATCCGCTGCTCTTGCTGGATACCAGCTTCGTATCCCGTCGCACCTTCGAAGCCACCTGCCGTCTGGCAGGCATCGCGCCCAGTGTCGCCTTCGAGAGCCGGACACCGCATACGCTGCTGGCGATGGCAGAGAGCGGACACGGTGTGGCAATCGTGCCCTCAGCGGTGCAGATCAACCGGTATCCACTGCGCGTCGTTCGAGTGACTCACCGAGGCAAGCCGCTGCGCGAGCCCTTGGCCATTTTCTGGGACGCGCGCCGCCCGCTGCCGCGCTATGCCGCGGGGTTCTGCGAGATGCTGGAGGAGCACGTGCGCGAAATCTTCCCGATCACGCTGCCGTCTGGGCCTGAGGGTGCGAGTTCGGGGAGATCACTGACACGCCGGCCCGCGAAAGCTGTGGGCGTTGGCGGGCGCCGTCCGTAGCGTCGCGCGACAAGGCAGGGGAGCTGGACGTCCGACGCTTGCTCGCGCTCCTCGCGCGACCGTTCGCCCCGCGGGTCACGCCGGCTTGCAGCTACATCGGCCGGAAGAGGTGGCCGAACGCGCGGCTGACCTTCAAGGGGCGTTGCAAGCCGCGCACGGCCAGGCTGTAGTGCCCGATCTCGTCGCGCGTCGCGCTCAGGATGGCGCTCGAATTGACCATCACGCTGCGGTGCACCTGGATGAAGTCGGTCGAGTCGATGCGCGCCATCAGCTCGCGCAGGCTCATGCGCACCAGCGCCTCGCCCGTCGGCGTCACGACGTTGACGTACTTCTCGGTCGCCTCGAAGCAGACCACGTCGGCCACCGGGATCATGCGCACGGTGTTGCCCACGCCGGCCCGGATGACCTTGATGCGCTCGCTCGGTTCGACCGACGGTGCCGCAAGCGACTGCATGCGCTGCATCAACGCGGCCCTGTCGCCCGCAGCCGGTGACGCGGTTCGTCCGACCAGCCGCGCCTTCAGCCGCTCCACGGTCTGCTGCAGGCGCTCGGCCGTGGCGGGCTTGAGCAGGTAGTCGACCGCAGCGCGCTCGAAGGCCGGGACCGCAAAGCTGTCATAGGCCGTGATGAACACGAACAGCGGTTCGGCCCGATCGTCGGGCCAGTCGTCGGCCACGGCTTCGGCCACCTCCAGACCGGTGCGACCGGGCATCTTGATGTCGAGGAACATCACGTCGGGGGCATGCGCCAGCCCCAGCTCCGTCGCCCGCAGGCCGTCTTCCGCGACGCCGACGATGCGAAGCTCGGGCCACACCTGTTCCAACAGGCGGGTCAAGGTGCGCGCGAGAACCGGCTCGTCCTCGGCGATGACGGCGGTGGGTGCGGTGGCCAGGGTCATGGCGGTCCTTCTCGACAGGTCGATGACAACGGTGATTGGCGAACGCGGTGTGCGCCGAGTCAGATGGGGATGAACACGACGGCGCTCACGCCATTGGGTTGGCGCCGTTCCAGGCTGAGCCGCGCGGCCGGGCCGTAGACCGCCTGCAGCCGGTCGCGCACATGCTGCAGGCCATAGCGGGTGCCGGCGGGGCGGGCGGCGGCTTCTTCCTCCTCGTCCGCGGGCAGCCCGAGGCCGCTGTCGTTGATGCGGATCTCGATGCCCGCGCTGGTTGCGCGCGCGACCACCTCGATGCTGCCGGAGCCGACCTTGGGCTCCAGCCCGTGCTTGATCGCGTTTTCCACCAGCGGCTGGAGCAGCATGGGCGGGACCTGCGTGGCCTCCAGGTCGGCCGGCAGGTCCAGCCGGAAGGACAGGCGCGGCCCCATGCGCAGCGCCATGATGTCCAGGTAGGCGCGCAACTGGGCGAACTCGCGGCTCAGAGGCACGGACTCGGTCTGCGAGGCGGCCAGCGCGCTGCGCAGGTACACGATCAGCTGGTCGATCATCGACTCGGCCCGATCGACGTCCTCGCGCACCAACGAGCGCAGGTTGGCCAACGTGTTGAAGAGCATGTGCGGTTCCAGTTGGGCCCGCAGCAGGCGCAACTGCGATTCGACCGCCAGGCGTTGCGCCTCGGAGCGCGCGGCGGCTTCCTGGGCGAGCTGCTCGCGCGTCGCCAACGAGTGCAGGCCCAGACCACCCACCACCAGGGTGAAGAGGATCGGGATCAGGCTGACGCTCAGGTACCCGACCATGCGCAGCGGCTCGCCCAGCAACAGGAAGGCGACCTGGTGCCCCACGAAGAAGCCGGTCGGAATGGCAATGACCCCGGTGAAGAGCCAGCGGGTCATCGATTTGAATCGCGCGAAGGCGCGCCTGTGCCGCAGCAGCAGCACGCAGGCCACCATCGTCAGGCCCACGGACTCGTGGAACACCAGCAGCCGGGGCCAGGTGTCGAGCCCGGGGGACAGCACGTACAGCAGCGTCGCAGCGAGGGCCAGGAAGACGGCAGCGATGACGATGGCGCGCAGCGCGCCTTTCAGCGTGTCGGGCCACAACTCGGCGGTGTGCGTCGAAGAGAGAACCATGGTGGGCAGTCGTGCTTCGAGAGTGTGGACCCCGTCGACGCAACTCTAGGGCGGTCGGAGTGCAGCGCCAAGCCGCTACAGACTCGAGCCCAGCGCCATCACGACGGCGCCGACGATGCCGCCGACATAGGCGAGGACGAAACTGTTCACGGGCGGGTTCCTTCGTGTGGATGCGGGGCGGCATCGCTCCGCGAGGTCAGCACGCCGGCGCGGGCCCTGTGGCCGCCACCGGCGTCGTGTCGGAATGCGACCCGGCTCAGGATTGGGCGCAGCTGGCGCCGGCGCCGCATTGGCACTGTGCGCCGCACTGGCATTGCGCGCCGCATTGGCATTGCGGGCCGCAGGCGCCGGCGGTCTGCTCGGCGGCTTGCTGGCAGCCGCAGGCGCAGCCGGTACCGGGACACGTGGTGCAGTTGCAGGGGGCTTGTTGGGTGACGTTCATGGTGGCTTTCCTTGGGTGGTCTCGACGACGGGGTGTCTTCGATGGCTGCACTTTCGGCGGTGCTGCGGCGCACGGACAGCCCCATGAGACGAAAGGTCGGCACGCGTACGGGAGTGGTCTCGCCGATCGACCGAGTGGTCAGGCCATCGCTGCGTGCCGGGCTTCCGGAGCGCGCACGCTGCGCCGGTCGCCGGCGTCCACACTTCGAGCGCGTGTTCGGACCCTTGCCGGACCGATTTCGACGCTTGGGCGCATGCCGCTGTCGCTGCCCGCCTGCGCCGCCGACAGTTCACCGAAGCGAACGCAGGTCGCGTTCGCGCAAACCAGGAGCACCGACGTGGACGAAGCGTACGAACAGGAAGTGGAACGGGCCGACGAAGCGCTGCGGCGAGAGGACTTCGAGGCCGCCTTCAGGCATCTCGAGCGGGCGCATGTGCTGGCCCAACGGATGACGGGCCGACACACGTTCATTCATTGGCGGATGCTGGTGGCCGGGCTGCGCCGCGGCGACCTGCGCGAAGTCGTCGGCCAGGTGCCGCGGATCGTGGCCTCGATCCTGTTCTCGCGCCTGTGGGTGCCGCGCGGCAACAGCGGGCGGGCGCGCATCAGCGCCTTCAAGCCGATGCCGGTGCCCGACGACCTGCGGCACCTCATCCCTTGAGGCAAGGAGATCCAGCCATGGAATACATCGTCGGCATCACCCTCGCGCTGCTCTTCTGCAGCGCAGCGGCGGGGCTGGGCATGGACCGCGAGCGCGTGTTCTACCCCGCCGTCGTCATGGCGGTCGCCTCCTACTACCTGGCGTTCGCCGTCGTCGATGGCAGAAACGAGGTCATGCTGTCCGAAGTGGCGATCGCGGCCGTCTTCATCGCCGGGGCAGTAGCGGGGTTCAAGGTCAGCCCGTGGATCGCCGTTGTCGCACTGGCCGGACACGGCGTGATGGACGGCTTCCACCACCACCTCGTGCACAACACCGGTGTGCCGCAGGTCTGGCCGGGGTTCTGCATGAGCTTCGACGTGACCGCGGCAGCGTTCGTTGCCTTGCTCATGCTGGCTCGCGCCCGAGGCGAGCGAGAGCAGCAGAGCTTCGGTCCCGGCTGAGCGCGGGCGCCATGCGATCAAGGGCGCGCGGGTGAGGTTCGCAACGTCCCACCCTCACCCCATCACGTCGGTGTGCCGCCGCGCGTTTCGACAAAGACGGCGTAGAGCGACGTGCTGCCCGTCATGAACAGCCGATTGCGCTTGCTGCCGCCGAAGCACACGTTCGAGATGATTTCAGGCATGCGGATCCAGCCGATGCGCTTGCCGTCCGGCGCGAAGACGTGCACGCCGTCGAAGCCGTCGCCGGCCCAGCCCATGCCGGCCCAGACGTTGCCGTCCTCGTCGCAGCGGATGCCGTCGGCAAAGCCGGTCTTGCCGTTGAACGTCATCTCGGCAAACACCTTGGCGTTGCGCAGGCGCTTGCCGTCCACGTCATAGACCCAGATCACGCTCTTGGCGTTGGGGTAGTGCGAGACGCCGGTGTCGGCGACGTAGCACTTCTTGTAGTCGGGAGAGAAGCACAGGCCGTTGGGCTTGAACGGTTCGTCGGCCACCTTCTCCACCTGCCCCGGCGCGTCGATGCGGTAGATCGCTTCCTTCTGGATCGGCTGCGGGCTCGCCGCGCTCTGCGGCAGGCGGTTGCCCTCGTACTCCATCAGGCTGCCGTAGCCGGGGTCGGTGAAGAACATCCAGCCGTCCGGATGCACCATGCCGTCGTTGGGCGCATTGAACTCCTTGCCGCCGGCCTTGTCGGCGAGCACCGTGACCTTGCCGCTGTGTTCGTAGCGAATGACGTTGCGCGTGCCGTGGCAGAACGAGATCTGCCGGCCCTGCATGTCGAAGGTGTTGCCGTTGGCGTTGCCCGACGGAAAGCGGAAACGCCGGCCGACATGGCCGTCCTCTTCCGACCAGCGCAGGATCTCGTTGTTGGGGATGTCGCTCCAGCAGAGGAACCGCCCCGAGCCGTTCCACGCCGGGCCTTCGGCCCACATCGTGCCGTTGTACAGACGCACGATCGGCGTGTTGCCGAGCTTGTACTTGAAGCGCGGATCGAGCGAGATGACGTCGGGCTCGGGGTAGCGCACCGGCGGCGCGCCGGGCGAGTAGCGGTCCACCGCTTGCGCGAACGCCGCGCCGCCGGCAGTGGCGGCGAACGCCGCCAGGCCGGCGTTGCGCAGCAGCGCACGCCGCTGCTTCAACTTGGGCGACGCGTCGTCGGGCACGTCGGCCGCGGCCAGGTCCAGGAAGCGCTGGGCTTGCACATGTTCCATCGTCAGTCTCCTTGTTGGGGTTGAGACCGCAACAGCGCCGGCCGTCGCGGGGCGCGCGAGTGTGCGCGTGGCGATGGGAAAGCACAAGGCGATGGCCGGGGGCAGGCGAGTCCGTACACATTCGACTTCGTCGCGCTGTTGTCTTCGCCGCCTGCAGGCGGCGAAGATCAGGCGTCACTTCGCGTTGATCGCTTCGCCCGCGCGCGGACCCTTGCCGCGCAACCGCGCGACCCATCGCTCGAACTTCTCCCGCCCGATCTCGATCGAGTCGTAGAAGCTCGGGATCACCAGCAGCGTCAGCAGCGTCGACGTGATCGTGCCGCCGATGATGGCCACGGCCATCGGCCGGTAGAACTCGCCGCCTTCGCCGACGCCCACGGCCACCGGCATCATGCCGGCGATCAGCGCCAGCGTCGTCATCATGATCGGCCGGAAGCGTTTGCGGCCGGCGTGCATCAGCGCCTCTTCGCGATCGACGCCGTTGCGCTCTTCGGCGCGCGCCGCGTCGAGCAGCAGGATCGCGTTCTTCGCCACCAGGCCCATCAACATGATGACGCCGATGAAGCTCATCAGGTTGAGCGTGTTGCCCGTCAGCAAGAGCGCGCTGACGACGCCGATCAGCGACAGCGGCAACGAGAACATCACCGGCAGCGGCGCGGTGAAGCTGCCGAACTGCACGACGAGGATCAGGTACATCAGGGCGATGCCGGCCACCAACGCGATGGCCATGCGGCCGAACACTTCTTGTTGATCGCGTGAGCCGCCGGCGAGCTCGAGGCCGTAGCCTGGCGGGTAGCTCATCGCATTGGCGATCTTCAACGCATCGGCCGTGACTTCGCCCGAGGCGCGGCCCTGCGCGTTGGCCGAGACGGTGATCTGGCGCTTGCCGTCGCTGTGCTGGATCTGGCTCGGCGCCTTGCCGATGGTGATGGTGGCGATCTGCTCCAGCGGCACGATCTGGTTGGCCCCTCCTGCCACGGTCCCCACGGCCACCGGCAGGCGCTCGATGTTGCTGGCATCGACACGGTCTTCGGGCGCCAGGCGCACCGCCACGTCGCGCGTCTCGCCGGCGGGATCGACCCAATCACCGACCTCGACGCCGGCGAACGCCACGCGCAGCGCCTGTGCCGCGTCGTTGGCCGAGATGCCCAGCGCATTGGCCAGGCCGCGATCGAGCTCGATCTTCAGTTCGTTCTGCGGATCCTGCTCCGACAGGCCGACGTCGGCCGCGCCCGGCACCTGGCGCAGCTTGACCATGAACTCGTTGGCGATGTCGAGCAGCTTGCGCGAATCGGGGCCGGTGAAACGGATCTGCACCGGCTTTTGCGCGCCCATGTTGAAGTCTTCGAGCACCACGTACTCGGCGCCGACAAGGCGCGACGTCAACGCGCGCAAGTCCTTCGCGATCGCGGTGTGCGCGCGCGAACGCTCGATGCTCTTGCCGATGTCGACGTAGACGCGGCCGCCGTTGGGATTGACATAGCTGTTGGTGGCCTTGGTCTGCGGCAGCGTGCGCGCCAACGCCGAGGCCGCCTCGACCTTGAGCTTGGCGTAGTCCAGGCTCGACGACGCGGGCGTGCGCACGTCGATGGCGAGCACGCCGGCGTCCGACGCCGGCAGAAAGCTCGAACCGCCGAACTTGAAGTGCAGTCCGATGGCGGCCACCAGACTGAGGATCGCGAACAGGAACATCCACAGGCGGTGGTGCAGCGCCCAGGCGATGACGTTGCCGTAGCGGTCGGCCACATGATCGAACCAGTTGTTGAAGCGCTGCAGCACGCGGCTGATGCCGCGCCTGGGTTCGTGGTGATGCCCGGGTGGGTCGCCCCAATACGCCGACAGCATCGGGTCCAGCGTGAAGCTGATGAACAGGCTCACCGCCACCGACGCCACCACCGTGATCGCGAACGGCCGGAACCACTGGCCCGAGATGCCGTCCATGAAGGCCACGGGCACGAACACGGCAACGATCGAGAACGTCGTGGCGGCAACGGCCAACCCGATCTCGGCGGTGCCGTTCAATGCCGCGCTGATGCGGTCGGCGCCGCGCTCGAGGTGGCGCACGATGTTCTCGCGCACCACGATGGCGTCGTCGATCAGCACGCCGATGGCCAGCGACAGGCCGAGCAGGCTCATGAAGTTGAGCGTGAAGCCGGCGAGCCACACGGCGATGAAGCTGGCGATCACCGAGGTCGGCAACGACAGCGCGGTGATCAGCGTCGAGCGCCACGAGTTGAGGAAGACGTAGACCACGAATACCGTGAGGCCGGCGCCGAACACCAGCGCGTGCATCACGTTGTTCAGGCTGCGCTGCGCGTCCTTGCCGCCGTCCTGCGTGATCTCGAGTTTCGTGCCGGCAGGCAGTGTCTTGTCGATCTCGGCGATCGTCTTGCGCACCTCGTCGGCGACGCTGACGGTGCTGGCATCGCGCGAGCGCGCCACCGAGATGCCGACGTTGGGCCGGCCGTTGCGAAACGAGTGCCCGGTCTGCTCGGCGAAGCCGTCGGCGACCGTCGCCACCTGGCCCAGGCGCAGCAGCTCGTTGCCGCGCCTGCGCACCACGATCTGCTCGAACTGCGCCGGCGTCTCGAGCCGGCCGACGAGGCGGATGCTCTGGTCTTCGAGCGCGCCGCGCACCTTGCCCACCGGCGCGGTGGTGTTCTGCATGCGCAGTGCGTTGACGATCTCGGCCACCGAGATCGAGAACTCGCGCAGCTTCTCGGCATGCAGCAGCACCGAGAGCTCGCGCCGCAGCGCGCCGTTGACGTTGACGGTGGACACGCCCGGCAGGCCGCGGAAGCGGTCGGCCAGCGTGTCTTCCGCCAGGCGCGAGATGTCGGCATGCGACTGCGTCGTGGAGGACAGCGCGATCTGCACGATCGGCTGCGAGCCCGGGTCGGCGCGCGTGATCACCGGCTCGCGGATCTCGGTGGGCAGCTTGTGGCGCACGCTGCCGATGGCGTTGCGCACCTCGTCGGCGGCTTCGATCAGGTTCTTGGTGAAGGCGAAGAAGATCTGGAACTGCGCGCTGCCTTCGCGTGCCGTGGCCTGCAGGCGATCGACGCCGGAGACCGAAAGGAACAGCTTGTCCAGCCGCGGTGACGATCTCGCGCTCGACGGTGTCGGGCGACGCACCGGGGTAGGTGATCGTCACCACCAAGAGCGGCGGCTCGATGTCCGGGAACTGGTTGACGCGCAGCTTGGTGAGCGCGAGCAGGCCCAGGCCCATCAGGGCGATGATGACCACGACCATCGCGATCGGGCGCTTGACGCTGAAGTTGGAGAGGAACATGTCAGGGGTCCGATGCAAGGGCGGCCTGCGGCCCGTTGTGTGCGTTCGCGATCGTCTGCAATGCGCTGGGCCGAGGCCGGTGCGCGAGCAAGGCGGCGGGCGAGGCGCAGTCGGGGCTCAAGCGTCGCTCGCCCTCGCTGCGCGAGGGTGCCCTGCGATGCTCGGTCTGCAGGTCGCACCGCGAAACTCGCTGCACTCACTGCGTTCGTTGCGCTCGAACACTCGCGGTGAGTCAGATCACGAAGCGCGCGGGTACGCGCGCCGACCTCAGCCCTGCGCTTCTCGGCGGCGCCATTCGCCCCGCCTGCGCCCCGCCCGCCGCCTTGCGGGCAGCAGCCGTTCTTGGGTGAGGAGTGAGGGGCAAGCCGCGGGCATCGAGCCCGTGGCTTGCCGCGCGCCGCAGGCGCGCGTGCAGGCGCCAGCCGGGCTCGATGCCCGGCTGGGGTCTTTCTCCAACCAAGAACAGGTGCTGCCTCGCAAAGCCGTGGGCGGGTGCGCGGTGGCGCGCCTGTGCGGCGGCGAGGAGGCGAGCCCGGACACGAACAGTCCAGTGGACTGTTCGTGCCTGGCGAGCGGCTGGGCGCTTGCGCCCGGCGCGGCCTGCAAGGCCAGGGCTGAGGTCGGCGCGCGTACCCGCGCGCTTCGTGATCTGACTCACCGCGAGTGTTCGAGCGCAACGAACGCAGTGAGTGCAGCGAGTTTCGCGGTGCGACCTCAGACCGAGCATCGCAGGGCACCCTGCGCGCAGCGAGGGCGAGCGACGCTTGAGCCCCGACTGCGCCCCGCCCGCCGCCTTGCTTGCGCACCAGCCTCGGCCCAGCGCACTTTGCGCACGATCGCGAACGCACACAACGGGCCGACATCCGACATTTCGCCTCCTACTTCGCCGCCGGCGCCGTCGCCTTCGCGAACTCGACCTTCTGCCCATCGACCAGCGTGCTGCCCGGGTTGCGCAGGATGACGTCGCCTTCGTCCAGACCGCCCTTCAGCGCGAGTTCGCCGCTGCGCGCGTCGCGCTCGCCGAGTTGCACCGCCACCTTCTCCAGCTTGCCGTCCTTGCCGACGCGCCACACATGCGCAGCGCTGCCGCTCTTGACGATGGAGGCTTCGGCGAGCATGGGAGCCGCGTTGCCGACGATGCCTTCGATGCGGCCTTCGGCGTACAGGCCGGCCACGCGCGGTGCCTTGGCGGCATCGTCGAAATCCACCAGCACGGCCACCTGCCGAGTCACCGCGTTGGCCGCGGCATCGACGCGCTGCCACCTTGCCGGCGAACTCGACGCCGTCGACAGCCGTTGACGCGAAAGGCCACGCGCTGGCCCGAGCTTGATGTCCCCCATGCGGTCGGCCGAGACCAGGCCCTCGAAGCGCATCGAGCGCGGGTCGATCACCTTGACCAGTTCCTTGCCGACGGCGCGGTGTCGCCCACCGAGGCCTTGCGCTCGCTGACGACGCCGTCGAACGGCGCGCGCACCTCGGTGCGGCGCAATTGCTGCTGCGCGCGAGACGACGCGCCCGCGCGCGGCCACCAGTTCGCTGCTCGCCGCATTGCGCCGGCCCTCGGCATCGTCGAGCGCCTGCACCGAGGTCATGCCCTGCGCCTGCAGCGTCTTCAGGCGCTCGACCTGGCGCTGCGCCTGCTCGAAGGCCTGCTGCGCCGCGCGCGCGCCGGCCTCGGCCGACTGCAGCGATTCGCGGATCGAGGTGTCGTCCAGCCGCACCAGCAGGTCGCCGCGCTTGACGACTTCGCCGTTGTCCTTGAGCACCTGCATGACATCACCGCGCGACTTCGGCGCGCAGGTCGGCGCGCTTTTCGGGCTGCACCGAGCCGGTGATCACCGGCCCGCCGGCGCCAGCGCCGGCCGTGCACCGTGCGCAGGTCTTCGGCTGCGAGCAGCAGCACCGGGGCGTCGGTTGCGGCCTTTGCAGGCGCCGAAGCCGCTGCCGGCGCAGCGGCCTTGCCGTCGGCGCTGCCTCCGCTCTTGCCGCAGGCGCCGACGATCAAAGCGACGCCGCACAGCACGGCCAGGCGATTCGCAGTACATCCATGTCTCCGAACGATCAACGCGCGGAGCTTACCGTTCGCGCCCCGGCCACTTCGCTGTTCGGCCAGGAGTCGACGTTTCGACAGGCGCCAGGGCCTACCCTGGACAAGCACGAGGCAGCGCCGGCAGCGAACTCGGCGACGCGTCGGGCGCGCTTTCAGCGCTGCGCAGCGACCCGGCCGCTGGTTGCGCCATCAGCGCCAGCACGCGCGCGTGCTCGCCGGCCAGCATCGGCCACTCGAAGCGCCAGCTCCAGTTGGCCGGCCCGAGCGTGCCGGGCAGGTTCATGCGGTGCTCGGTCGGCAGGCCGAGCACGTCCTGCAGCGGGAACACCGCCAGCTTGCGACACCGAGTTGCATGCAGGCGCGGATCGCGGCCCAGTGAAAGCCCGCGCCGTCGCAGGCCAGGTAGCGCCGGCGAAGTGGCGCTCGCCGTGCTTGCGCGTTGTCCCACCAGCCGCGCGCGGTGTCGGTGTCGTGCGTGCTGGTGTAGACGATGGTGTTGCGCGCGTAGTTCTGCGGCAGGAACTCGTGCGTGCCGTCGCCGCCGAAGCCGAAGCATCAGCACCTTCATGCGCGGGAAGCCGCAGCCTTCGATCAGCTCGACCACGTCGGGCGTGATCATGCCCAGGTCCTCGGCAATGATCGGCAGCTGCGCCGAGTTGCGCGCTCGATCGCCTCGAACAGCGCGCAGGCCCGGCCCGGCGACCCAGCGGCCGACCTTGGCCGTGGGCGAGCTGGCCGGGATCTCCCAGTAGCCGGCGAAGCCGCGGAAGTGGTCGATGCGCACCATGTCGGCCTGCGCCGAGCACGCGCCTGCACGCGCTGCGTCCACCAGGCGATAGTCTTCGGCCGCCATGCGGTCCCAGCGGTAGATCGGGTTGCCCCAGCGCTGGCCGTCGGGGCCGAGGTCGTCGGGCGGCACGCCGGCGATCACCGTCGGCAGGCCGTCGTCGCCGAGTTCGTACAGGTCGGGGCGCGACCAGACGTCGGCGCTGTTGTCGGCGACGTAGATCGGGATGTCGCCGATCAGCGCGATGCCCTTGCCGTTGGCGTAGGCCTTGAGCGCGCGGCACTGCTCGTCCCAGCACCACTGCACGAAGCGCCAGAAGTCGATCTCGCTGGCGTGCTCGCTGCGCGCGGCCGCGAGCGCCTTGGCGTCGCGCCGGCGCAGCGGCTTCGCCCAATCCCACCACGGCTTCATGCCGTGCGCGTTGAACAGCGCCATGAACAGGGCGTACTCGTCGAGCCAGCGCGGCCTCGCGCGCGCACCAGGCGGCGAAGGCCGTGCGCTCGGCCGCAGTCGGCGCGCGCGAAGAAGCCGGCGGCGGCGCGGCGCAGTTGCGCGTCGCGCCAGGGGATCGACGCGGCGGAAGTCGACGCGCGTGGCGGAGAAGCCTTCGGCGGGCGGCTCGGCGCCGGTCGAGCCAGCCGCGCTCGACCAGCGGCTCGAGCGCCACCATCAACGGGCTGCCGGCAAACGCCGACGGGCTCTGGTACGGCGAATCGCCGGGGCCGACCGGCGTGGTCGGCAGCCATTGCCACAGCGTCTGCTCCGGCCGCTGCCAGCCAGTCGACGAAGCGGTAGGCATCGGGGCCGAAATCGCCGATGCCGTGCGGGCCGGGCAGCGAGGTGACGTGCAGCAGGACGCCGGCGGCGCGTTGAGTCGAGTTCATGGTGCGTGCGGCTCAGGCGGCGTCGGTGTCGCGCAGCACGACCAGCGCATGCGCAGGCACGGCTGAGCGGCTTGTGCGCGGCGGTCGCGAGCCGCGGTCGAGTTCGCCGGCGCTGTCGAGCGCGACCTGCCAGTGCGCCGGGCGGCAGCGTGAAGGCGCTGCGCGCTGGCCTCGGGGTTGAAGGCGATCAGCAGGTGGCGGCAGCCGCCGGCTCGCCATCGTCGTCGTCCTGCGGCGAGGCATCGATGCGGCAGGCGAACGCGTGCTGGCCGCCGTCGTGCCAGTCGTGCACCTGCATGTCGTGGCCGGCTCGGCGCCAGCCAGGCCAGGCTGCGCTCGCCGGCGGCGCGGGCGCGTGCGCGAACCAGCGCGTCGTGGCGCAGCGCCGGCTCGTCGCGGCGCAGCAGCCAGCACGCTCTGCACGAAGGCCAGCAGCTCGCGGTCGGCATGCTGCCAGTCGAGCCAGCCGGTCGGCGTTGTCCTGGCAGTAGGCGTTGTTGTTGCCCTGCTGGCTGTTGCCGATCTCGTCGCCGGCGCAGCAGCATCGGCGTGCCCTGCGCCAGCAGCAGCGTGGCCAGCATCGCGCGCTGCACGCGCGCGCGTGCGCGGATCGCGGATCGTCGTCGGGCCTTCCGGCGCCGAATTGGCCGCGGTCTCGTCGTCGCGGCCGTCGCGGTTGTCCTCGCCGTTGGCCTGGTTGTGCTTCTTCGCGTAGCTGACCATCAGTCGGCGAGCGTGAAGCCGTCGTGCGCGGCGATGAAGTTCACGCTCGCCAGCGGCTGCGCCGGCCGTGGTGGAACAGGTCGCTCGCGGCGGTGAAGCGGCGCGCGAACTCGCCGCGGCTGACGCCGCTGCGTTGCCGGAGCCAGTAGCGGCGCACGCTGTCGCGGAACTTGTCGTTCCACTCCAGCCAGCGCGCCGGGGAAGCGGCCGACCTGGTAGCCCTCGGGGCCGGCTGTCCCAGGGCTCGGCGATCATGTGCGCGCGCGCCAGGATCGGGTCCTGCGCGCAGCGCGGTGAAGAACGGCGCGTTGGCGTGGAAGCCATGGCGGCGTGCGGCCGAGCACCGGCGCCAGGTCGAAGCGGAAGCCATCGACGCCCATCTCGTGCACCCAGTAGCGCAGCGAGTCGAGCACGAACTGCGTCGACGCGCGGGTGCGCGACGTTGAGCGGTGTTGCCGCAGCCGGTCAGTTCTCGCTGCGGCTGCTGTCGTCGCCGGCCAGGCGGTACCAGGCGGCGTTGTCGAGGCCGCGCATCGACAGCGTCGGGCCCTGTCTCGCTGCCCTCGGGCGTGTGGTTGTAGACCACGTCGAGGACGACCTCGAGGCCGTGCTCGTGCAGCGTGGCCACCATCGCGCGGAACTCTTCGGCCACTGCGCGTCGGGTCGCTGCGGTCGCAGGCGGCGATAGCGCGGGTCGGGGCAGAAGAAGCCGAGCGTGTTGTAGCCCCAGTAGTTGACCAGGCCCTTGTCGTGCAGGCCCGGCTCGTCGAGGTGGTACTGCACCGGCAGCAGCTCGAGCGTGGTCACGCCGAGCGCCTTGAAGTGCGCGATCGCCGCCGGATGCGCCAGGCCGGCGTAGGTGCCGCGCAGTTCGTTCGGCAAGCCCGGCAGACCGCATGCCGAAGCCCTTGACGTGCATCTCGTAGATCACCACGTCGCGCGCGGCGATGCGCGGCGCGTTGTGCCAGCCCGGCGCGGGCTGCGGCGGCGCGGCCACGCGCGCCTTCAGCGCGTGCAGCGCGTTGTCGCGCGTGTCGAGCGCTGCGCGTGCCGTCGGGGTGGCCGAGTTCGTAGCCGTGGTGCTCGGCGCGCCAGGCGAAGCGGCCGACGATCTCGCGCGCATACGGGTCGAGCAGCAGCTTGTGCGGATTGAAGCGATGGCCGTGCTCGGGCTGATAAGGCCCATGCGCGCGCAGGCCGTAGACCAGGCCGGGGCCGACGCCTTCGAGGAAACCGTGGAAGACGCCGTCGTGCGGGCCGTGCAGCGCGTAGCGCTTCAGTTCGCGCGCGCCGCTGGCGTCGAACACGCAGAGTTCGATCTTGGTGGCGTGGTCGGAGAAGACGGCGAAGTTGACGCCGCTGTCCCGTGCGAGTGAACCGAAAGGCTCGGCGCGGCCTTCCTGGATGTTCGTCGGCAGCTTCATCGCGTCATGGCGCGGGCGCCAGGAACACGGTTGCCAACGGCGGGATCGTCAGCACGATCGACTGCCGTCGGCCGTGGCTGTGCGATCGGCTCGACGGGCAGGCTCTTGCCGCCGTTGCCGAGATTGCTGCCGCCGTAGAACGCGCTGTCGGTGTTGAGCACTTCGCGCCACGCGCGCACGCCTTCCGGCACGCCGAGGCGGAAGCCCTCGCGCGGCACCGGCGTCATGTTGGCAACGACGATCACCTGGCCGCCCTGCCCGTCCTTGCGCAGCCAGGAGTACAGCGAGCGCTCGGCGTCGTGGGCGTCGATCCACTCGAAGCCGGCGCCTTCGCAGTCGAGCCGGTGCAGCGCCGGCTGCGCGCGGATCAGGCGGTTCAGGTCGCGCACCAGGCGCTGCACGCCGGCGTGGTGTTCGTACTGCAGCAGCCACCACGGCAGCTCGATGTCGTGGTTCCACTCGGTGCCCTGCGCGAACTCCTGGCCCATGAACAGCAGCTTCTTGCCGGGGTGGCCCCACATGAAGCCGAAGTAGGCGCGCAGGTTGGCGAAGCGCTGCCACTCGTCGCCGGGCATGCGGCCGAGGATCGAGCCCTTGCCGTGCACCACCTCGTCGTGCGACAGCGGCAGCACGAAGTTCTCGCTGAACGCGTAGACCAGGCCGAAGCTCATCTTGTCGTGGTGCCAGCGGCGGTGCACCGGATCCTGTTGGATGTACTCCAGCGTGTCGTGCATCCAGCCCATGTTCCACTTGAAGTGAAAGCCCAGGCCGCCGTGGTACGTCGGCGCGCTGACGCCGGGAAAGGCCGTGCTCTCTTCGGCGACGGTGAAGGCGCCGGGGCATTCGACGCCGATGACTTCGTTGGTGCGCCTGCAGCAGCGCGATCGCTTCGAGGTTCTCGCGCCCGCCTTGTGCGTTGGGGATCCACTCGCCGGCGTTGCGCGAGTAGTCGCGGTAGAGCATCGAGGCCACCGCATCGACGCGCAGGCCATCGACGCCGAACTGCTCGATCCAGTAGAGCGCGCTGCCGACGAGGAAGTTCTTCACCTCGTTGCGGCCGAAGTTGTAGATCAGCGTGTTCCAGTCCTTGTGGAAGCCTTCGCGCGGGTCGGCGTATTCGTACAGCGCGGTGCCGTCGAACTGCGCCAGGCCGTGCGCGTCGGACGGAAAGTGCGCGGGCACCCAATCCACCAGCACGCCGATGCCCTTGGCATGGCAGGCCTCGACGAAGCGTGCGAAGCCTTCGGGGGCGCCGAAGCGCGCGGTCGGCGCGTACAGGCCGAGCGTCTGGTAGCCCCAGGAACCGTCGAACGGATATTCGCTGACCGGCAGCAACTCGATGTGCGTGAAGCCGAGGTCGGCGGCGTAGGCCGGCAGCGAATCGGTGAGCTCGTCCCAAGAGTACAGGCGCCCATCGGGATGGCGCCGCCACGAGGCGGCGTGCAGCTCGTAGATCGCCATCGGCGCGGTGCGCGCGTTGGCTTGCGCGCGGCCTGGCGGCAGTGCACGCGCTGGCGGCAGCGGCGGCGCGACGATGCTGGCCGTGGCCGGCCGCAACTCGGCCGCGCGCGCATACGGGTCGGCCTTGGCCGGCAGCACGTGGCCGTCGCGGCTGCGGATCTCGAACTTGTAGCGGTCTGCCGTCCGCGACATGCGGAATGAAGATCTCCCACACGCCGCCGCCGCCGCGCGAGCGCATCGGATGGCGGCGGCCGTCCCAGGCGTTGAAGTCGCCGACGACGGACACACGGCTGGCGTTCGGCGCCCAGACGGCGAAGCGCACGCCTTCGATCTCGCCGACAGCCATCGGGTGCGCGCCGAGGAAGGTGTAGGGCCGCAGGTGCGAGCCTTCGCCGAAGAAATGCAGGTCGTCGTCGTCGATCAACGGGCCGAAGGCATAGGCGTCGGCATAGACGCCGTCGTCGCCATTGGCCCATTGCACGGCCAGGCGGTAGTCGAAGTGCGTCTTGCGGCGCGGAATGGCGCCTTCCCACAGGCCGGCGGCGTCGCGCTGCGCAAGCTCGGCGGCGCGCTTGCCGGTGGCGGTATCGATGACGGCGACGCTCGATGCACCGGGCAGCATCGCGCGCACCACAGCTTGCCGTCGGCATCGGCGTGCAGGCCGAGCACGGCGAACGGGTCGCCGTGGCGGGCTTCGATCAACGCTTGCGCGTGTTCGGAGTCAAGCACATCGAACCGCCTTCACCAGTGCTGCGGCGGACGCCGCGAGGTATGGAACACGCGCATCACTTCCACGGCGTCGCCCCGAACCCTGTACGGAACGATGATAGCGCGTGTGCAGGACCACGAGTTCGCGCGTGTGAAGAACCCGCCCAGGTCGACCGAGGCCCGGCTGCTCGGCCAGCATCGCCACGGCTTCAAGCACATGCTCGACGACCACGCGTGCTGCAGCGGGATCGTCCTCGGCGATGAAGGCAGCTTCGGCATCGAGATTGCGCAGCGCGGTGCGCAACCACTTAACGCGCACGCGCCTTCCACTTCTTGCTCAAGGCGGCCACTTCCGCGTCGCTCGCGAAATCGCCCGCGTTGGCTTCTTTGACGGCGGCCTTGATCTCCGCGATTTGCCACTCGTTGTTCTCCACGTACTCGCGGATCGCCTCGGCAGCGAGGAAGGACTTGCTGCGCTGCGTCGAATCGGCGAGTTTCTCGAGGCGCGACTTAACGTCGTCTTCGAGTCGAAGGGTCATCGTGGCGGACATAGCGGTACTACCGGTGAAGCAATGTGTACATCGTAGCACCAGTACGCTGTCACAGCTACCGCCTCTTCGCCACCTTCCAGACCTTTTCCACGTACTCCCGGATCGTCCGATCCGAAGAGAACGGCCCCATGGCCGCGACGTTGCTGATCGCGCACTGCGCCCACGCCGCCGGGTCGCGCCACAGCGCATCGACCTTGCCCTGCGTCTCGACGTAGTCGGCGAAGTCGGCCATCAGCAGGTAAGTGTCGCGGTTGAGCAGGCCGTCGATCAAGCCGCGATAGCGCTCGGGCTCGCCGGGCGAGAACTTGCCGCCGGCGATCGCGTCGAGCACGCGCTTGAGCGCCTGGTTCTCCTCGACGTACAGCCGCGGGTCGTAGCCCAGGGCCTTGGTCTTGGCCACCGCATCGGCGCGCAGGCCGAAGACGAACATGTTGTCTTCGCCCATCGATTGCGCCATCTCGATGTTGGCGCCGTCCCAGGTGCCGATGGTGAGGGCGCCGTTCAACGCGAACTTCATGTTGCCGGTGCCGGAAGCTTCGGTGCCGGCCGTGCTGATCTGCTCGGACAGGTCTGCCGCCGGCAGGATGACTTCGGCCAGCGAGACGCTGTAGTTGGGCAGGAAAGCGACCTTCAACTTGTCGCCGACGCGCGGGTCGCTGTTGACGACGCGCGCCACGTCGTGGATCAGGTTGACGATGGCCTTGGCCGTCTGGTACGCACTCGCCGCCTTGCCGGCGAAGATCACGGTGCGCGGCACCCAATCGGCATGAGGGTGATCGACGATCGCCTGCCAGCGCGCGACGACGTGCAGCAGGTTCAGCAACTGCCGCTTGTACTCGTGGATGCGCTTGATGTGCACGTCGAACAGGCTGGCCGGATCGATGACGATGCCGAGTTCGCGCCGCACCAGCGCCGCCAGGCGCTCCTTGTTGGCGCGCTTGGTCTTCATGAAGGCGGTCTGCACCGTCTTCAGGTGGGCGCGCTTGCGCAGTTGCGCGAGCTGCTGCGAATCGGCGCGCCAGCCGTCGCCGATCTGCGCGTCGATGAAGGCCGAGAGGCTCGGGTTGGCCTGCATCAGCCAGCGCCGCGGCGTGACGCCGTTGGTGACGTTGGTGAAGCGCTCGGGGTAGAGCTTGGCGAAGTCGGCAAAGATGGTCTGCACGCATCAGGTCGCGAGTGCAGTGCCGACACGCCGTTGACCTTGTGCGACGCCAGCACCGACAGGCTCGCCATGCGCACGCGCCGCTCGCCGCCTTCGTCGATCAGCGACAGGCGCCGCACCAGGTCTTCGTCGCCCGGGAAGCGCGAGCGGATCTCGTCGAGGAAGCGCCGGTTGATCTCGTAGACGATCTCCATGTGGCGCGGCAGCAGCGCCTCGAACAGCGCGATCGCCCAGGTCTCGAGCGCCTCGGGCATCAGCGTGTGGTTGGTGTAGCTCACCGCCTGCTGCACGATCGTCCAGGCTTCGGCCCATTCCAGGCCGTGCTCGTCGATCAAGCAGGCGCATCAGCTCCACCGGCACGAGCGCAGGGTGCGTGTCGTTCAAGTGCACCGCGTTCTGGCGCCCGAAGTCGTGCAGCGCGCGGCCTTCGCGCAGATGCCGCGCCAGCATGTCCTGCAGCGACGCGCTGACCAGCAGGAACTCCTGCTTCAGCCGCATCTCGCGCCCGGCGTGCGTGCTGTCGTCCGGGTACAGCACCCAGTTGAGCATGTCGGCACTCAGGCGCTCGCGGCCCGAAGCCAGGTGCTCGCCGCGGCAGAACGCAGCGAAGTCGATCGGGTTCTCGCTCTGCGCATGCCACTGGCGCAGCGTGCGAGACGCGCTCGGTGCCGTGGCCGGGCACGATGAAGTCGAACGCGGTGGCGATGACGCGCTCGGCCGGCAGCCAGCGCCGGCCCGCGCCATCGGCCTGCACGCGGCCGCCGAAGCCGACGAACCAGCGCAGCTCGGGGCGGTGGATCTCCCACGGGTTGCCGCGCTTCAACCAGTCGTCCGGGCCTTCGACCTGCCGGCCGCCGGCGATCGCTGCGCGAACATGCCGTACTGGTAGCGCACGCCGTAGCCGAAGGACGGCAGGCCGAGCGTGGCGAAGCTGTCGAGGAAGCACGCGGCGAGCCGGCCGAGGCCGCCGTTGCCGAGCGCGGCGTCGGCCTCGCGTTCGAGCACGTCGGGCAGCGGCGTGCCGGCTTGTCGCGCAGGCGTCGCGCAGCGCATCGTCCAGGCCGAGCGCGGCCACGGCGTTGCCGAGCGCGCGCCCCATCAGGAACTCCATGCTCAGGTAGTGCACGCGGCGCGCGCTCTTGTTGGCGCGGTCCTGCGCCTGCGTCGCGACCCAGCGCTCGGCCAGCAGCGAGCGGCTGGCGTGCGCCGCGGCCCAGAGCAGCGCCTCGGGCGTGCCGGCGTCGCAGCGCTGCGCGAGTTCGCGCTGCACGATCGACTGGAAAGCGGCGGCGAGTGGGTTCCTGGCGGGGCTGGTGGTCTTGGTCGTCGTCATCGTGGCGGCAGGTTGGCGAGCCGGCGCTGGCGCAGCCGCTGGCTTCGGGCTGCGGCGGGCGCAGGCAAAGAGGTCTTGGAACCGGATTTTGGCTTCGAGACCATGTAGTAATCCTACATCGGGTTAACCCGAGATTTCATCCTAAGCCGTTGATTTGATTGACTTTGAGTCGACATCCTCGGGTCGAGCCGTCCGTTGTGAAAGCGGCCTCGCGCTTTGTATATTCTCTACAAATCCGGGAGGCAAGCCGAGTGGCAGATGTGGCGTTGGTCAGGCGTCCAGAAAGCCTTCGGCGACGTGCAGGTGCTGCGCGACATCGACCTCACAGTGCGCGACGGCGAGTTCATGGTCTTCGTCGGGCCGTCGGGCTGCGGCAAGAGCACGCTGCTGCGCACGATCGCGGGGCTGGAAGACATCACCGGCGGCACCTTGACGATCGGCGGGCGCGTTGTCAACGACATCCCGCCGGCCGAGCGCGGCATCGCGATGGTGTTCCAGAGCTACGCGCTGTACCCGCACATGGACCTGTACGAGAACATGGCCTTCGGCCTGAAGCTGGCCAAGATGCCGAAGGCCGAGATCGACGGCGCGGTCAAGAACGCCGCGAAGATCCTGCACATCGAGCACCTGCTGCAGCGCAAGCCGAAGGACCTGTCGGGCGGCCAGCGCCAGCGCGTGGCGATCGGCCGCGCCATCGTGCGCAAGCCCGAGGTGTTCCTGTTCGACGAGCCGCTGTCCAACCTCGACGCCGCGCTGCGCGTGAAGATGCGCTACGAGTTCGCCAAGCTGCACGAGGAGCTGAAGACGACGATGATCTACGTGACGCACGACCAGGTCGAGGCGATGACGCTGGCCGACCGCATCGTCGTGCTCGTCGGCCGGCCAGATCGAGCAGGTGGGCTCGCCGCTGGAGCTGTACGAGCACCCGCGACAACCTGTTCGTCGCCGGCTTCATCGGCAGCCCGAAGATGAACTTTCTCGAAGGCACGGTCGGTGGCTGCGAGCGCGAGCGAGGCCACGGTGCAGCTCGCCGGCGGCGGCAGCGCTGCGCTGCCTGGTCGATGCGTCGCGCGCCAAGGCTGGGCGACAAGGTCACGCTGGGCGTGCGGCCCGAGCACTTCGCGGTCGGCGGCAGCGAGAACGCGCTGGCCGACGACGGTGACCTTCGTCGAGACGCTCGGCTCGGCGACGGTGGCGTACTGCGAGTACCCCGGCGTGGAGCGAGCCGCTGACCTGCGAGCTCGACGGCCGCGTGCGGCCGAAGAACGGCGACGTCGGTGACGCTGTCGGTGCCGGCCGAGGCCTGCTACCTGTTCGACGCCGACGGCATGGCCTTCACGCGCCTGGCGCCGGGGCAGGTGGAACAGCGCGCGGCATGAGCGCCGATGGCCGCTCGAAGGCGTGTCGCTGGGGCGCGCGCGCGCATGGCCGCTGAGCGCTTGGCGGCTGTGGCACTCGTGCCGCAGCCTGCTGCGCGCGCGCAGCGCAGCAACCGCTGCGCCTGCTCGTCTGGATCAACGGCGACAAGGGCTACAACGGCCTGCAGAAAGTCGGCGACGCGTTCGAGAAGATCAGCGGCGTGAAGGTGGTGGTGCAGCACCCCGAAGCCGCGCCCGACAAGTTCCAGGCCGCGGCCGGCGCCGGCAAGGGCCCGGACATCTTCTGCTGGCCGCACGACCGCGTCGGCGAATGGGCCAAGTCGGGGCTGATCGTGCCGGTGCAGCCCGCCGAAGAAGATCCGCGACGAGATCGAAGACTCGACCTGGAACGCGTTCACCTGGAACGGCCAGGTCTGGGGCTATCCGCTGTCGATCGAAGCCATCGGCCTGATCTACAACAAGGCGCTGGTGAAGACGCCGCCGGCCACCTTCGACGAGGTGATCGCGCTCGACAAGGAGCTGGCCAAGCAAGGCAAGAAGGCGATCCTCTGGGTGCACAGCCAGAGCTTCTTCACCTTTCCGCTGCTCGCCGGCGCCGGCGCCACCGTGTTCGGCCGCGATGCCAAGGGCGGCTACGACGCCAAGGTCACCGGCGTCAACAACGCCGGCGCGCTCGCAAGGCGCGCAGATGCTCGAGCGCCTGGTCAAGGACGGCCACGATGCCCGCGGGCGCGAAGTACCCCGACATGGAATCGCAGTTCGCCGCCGGCAAGACCGCGCTGATGATCAACGGCCCCTGGGCCTGGGACAACGTGCGCAAGGCGAAGATCGATTTCGGCGTGGCGCCGATCCCCGCGGTCGTGCCGGGCAAGCCGACGCAAGCCTTTCGTCGGCGTGCTCGGCTGCATGATCACCGCGCCGTCGCAAGTTGAAGGACATCGGCCGCGAGTTCATCGAGAACCACCTGCTGAAGATCGAGAGCCTGAAGACGATCTCGGCCGACGTGGCGCTGGGCACGCCGGCCAACAAGGCGTACTTCCAGGAGCTGTCGAGCGACCCGAACATCGCCGCGACGATGGCCAACGCGCAGGCCGGCGAGCCGATCCCCAACATCCCCGAGATGGGCCGCGTCTGGCCGGCGGTGGACGCCGCGCTGGAGGCGATCACGCAGGGCCGGCAGTCGCCGAAGGAAGCGCTCGATGGCGCGGCGGCGCGCATGCTGACGCAAGTAGGCGATGAGCACCGCATCGATCGCCTGCCCCGCGCCGCTGCATCGGCGCCGGCCTCGACCACCTGGCTCGGCCGCGCCGTTCTCGCCGTCGCGACGCTGGTCGTGCTGTGGATGGTCTTCAGCCTCTTCACCGCCGGCCAGCCGCTGATCGCCATCGGCGTGATGGTCTTCGGCGGCACCGCGCATCGCGATCTACGGCACGGCGAAGTCGCTGGCCTGGCGCTACCTGTTCCCCGGCGTCGCCGGCATGTTGCTGTTCGTCGCCTTTCCGCTGCTGTACACGGTGCAGATCGGCTTCACGAACTACTCGTCGGCGAATCTGCTGGAGTACGAGCGGGCGCGCGAGTACCTGCTGGCGCAGACGATCGCGGACGAGGCGCAACGCGTATGACATGACGGTGCATGCCGAAGGCGCGTCGCACCGCCTGCAGCTCACATCGCGCGAGCACGGCGCGAGCGCTTCGTCACCGGCGCCGATCGGCTGGCGCGACGCGCGCCGCTGAGCTTGCAAGCCCTGCGCAGCCAGGCCGACCTCGGCGCAGCCGCTGCGCGCTGCGCGACGTGATCGCGCTGCGCGACTCGCTGCAAGCGCTGAAGCTGCAAACGCCCGACGGCAAGACGCTCTCCTACGCCGGCCTGCGCGAGTTCGCGCCGCTGCAGCCGCTGTGGGACCGCCAAGCGCCGACGGCTCGCTGGTGCAGACGGCCACCGGCACGGTCTACACGCCCAACCCGAAGACCGGCTTCTTCGAGACCGCCGCCGGCGAGCGCGTCTCGCCCGGCTTCAAGGTCAACATCGGCTTCGCCAACTACAGCCGCATGCTGTTCGACGCCGACTTCCGCGGCCCCTTCGTCTCGATCTTCATCTGGACCGTGGTCTTCGCCGCGCTCACCGTCGTCTTCGCCGGCGGCCTCGGCATGACGCTGGCGGTGCTGCTGAACTGGGACGCGCTGCCGCACAAGACGCTGTACCGCACGCTGCTGTTCCTGCCCTATGCGGTGCCGGGCTTCATCTCGATCCTGGTCTTCAAGGGCCTGTTCAACCAGAACTTCGGCGAGATCAACGCGCATCCTGCATGCGCTGTTCGGCATCCGGCCGGCGTGGTTCGCCGATCCGCTGCTGGCCAAGACGATGCTGCTGATCGTCAACACCTGGCTCGGCTTTCCGTACTTCATGATCCTGTGCGCGGGGCTGATCAAGGCGATCCCGGCCGACCTGTACGAAGCCAGCGCGCTCGCCGGCGCCAAGCCGCTCGACAACTTCTTCAAGATCACCGCGCCGCTGATCCTGAAGCCGCTGACGCCGCTGCTGATCAGCGCGTTCGCCTTCAACTTCAACAACTTCGTGCTGATCGCGCTGCTCACCGACGGCCGGCCCGACTTCCTCAACACCAAGCTGCCGGCGGGCACGACCGACATCCTGGTCAGCTACACGTACCGCATCGCGTTCACCGATGCGGGGCAGAACTTCGGCCTGGCCGCCGCCATCTCGACCATCATCTTCGTGATGGTGGCGGTGATGGCGCTGCTGCAGTTGAAGGCGACGCAGAAGGGGAAAGACTTGATGGCCCTCGTCACCGGCAAGAACCAGCGCTGGCGCGTGTGGGCCGCGCAAGCCTTCCTCTGGGCGCTGATCGCGGTCACGCTGTTCCCGCTGCTGGCCATCGTCAGCATCTCGCTGCGCCCCGGCAACTTCGCCACCGGCTCGCTGATCCCCACCGAGATCAGCTTCGATCACTGGAAGCTCGCGCTGGGCATCGCCGTCACCAACGCCGACGGCAGCGTCACGCCGCCGCCCTTCCCCGTGCTGCTGTGGCTGTGGAACTCGATCAAGATCGCCGCGATCTCGGCGGCGCTGATCGTCGCCATCTCCACCACCGCCGCCTATGCCTTCGCGCGCCTGAAGTTCGCGCACAAGCAGACGATCCTGAACACGATGCTGGTGCTGCAGGTGTTCCCGGTGGCGGTGGCGCTGGTCGCCATCTACGCCATCTTCGACGGCATCGGCAACCACATCCCGTGGCTCGGCGTCGAGACGCATGCCGGCCTGATCGTCGCCTACCTCGGCGGCGTGGCCACGCACATCTGGACGATCAAGGGCTACTTCGACACCATCCCCGCCGAGATCGAAGAGAACGCCAAGGTCGATGGCGCGACGCACTGGCAGGCCTTCCGCCTGGTGCTGCTGCCGATGGCCGTGCCGATCCTCGTCGTCGTCTTCGTGCTCGCCTTCATCGGCGTCATCATCGAGTACCCGGTCGCGTCGATGCTGCTGCGCGAGGAGCCGAACCTCACGCTCGCGGTGGGCAGCAAGTTCTTCCTCTACGAGCAGAAGTACCTGTGGGGCGACTTCGCCGCCGCGGCGGTGCTCTCGGGCCTGCCGATCACGCTCGTCTTCCTGCTCGCGCAACGATGGATCGTCTCCGGCCTCACCGCCGGCGGCGTCAAGGGATGAAGCGCCTCGCACTCGCACCGGTGCTCGCGACCGCGATGACGACTCGCCAGCCTCGCCAGCCCACGCCGGCGTCTACGAAGACCGCGAGCGCGACTGGCGCAACGGCGCCGTCGTCTATCAGGTGCTGGTCGATCGCTTCGCGCCGCCGGCCGATCTCGAAGCCAAGCGCGCGCTCTACCCCGCGCCCAAAGTGCTGCGCGCCTGGACCGAGACGCCCGAAGCCCGGCCCCTACCTGCCCGAGCAGAAACTGAGCGCGCACGAGCTCGACTTCTGGGGCGGCGACCTGGCGAGCACGACCGCACGGCTCGACCATGTGCAGCGCCTCGGCGCGGACGTGCTGTACCTGAACCCGATCCACCTCGCCTACACCAACCACAAGTACGACGCGCTCGACTTCCAGGCCGTCTCGCCCGAGTACGGCACGCGCGACGACTTCCGACGCCTGGCCGCCGACGCCAAACGGCGCGGCATGAAGGTGGTGCTCGACGGCGTCTTCAACCACATGGGCCGCAACGCGCCGATCTTTCGCGAGGCCTTGGCCGACCCGAAGAGCAAGTACCGCGACTGGTTCGCGATCGGCCCGCAATACGAGGGCGGCGCGCGCGTGTGGACCGGCTTCCAGAACCATCCCGAGCTGAACCTCGAGAACCCGGCCGTGCGGCGCCATCTCTACGACGCCAAGGACTCGGTGGTGCGCAGCTGGTTGCGCGATGGCGCCGACGGCTGGCGCCTGGACACCGCCTACGAGTTCGGCTACGGCATCCTGCGCGAGATGACCGACGCCGCGCACCAGGAGAAGCCGGGCTCGCTGGTGGTCGGCGAGATCGTCAACTACCCCGACCGCTGGCTGCGCTCGACCGACGCGGTGATGAACTTCACGCTGCGCATGATCGTGCTCGGCTTCGCGTCCGGCGAGATCGCGCCCGCCACCGCCGCGCGCATGACCGACCGCCTGGTGCGCGATGCCGGCATCGAGCCGATGCTCAAGTCCTGGACGGTGATCGACAACCACGACATCCCGCGCATCGCCACCCAGTTGCCCGACGCGGCGCAGCGCCGCCTGGTGCAGGCGCTGCAGTTCACGCTGCCCGGCGCGCCCAACGTCTATTACGGCGCCGAAGTCGGCATGACCGGCGGCGCCGACCCCGAGAACCGCGGCCCGATGCGCTGGGACCTGGTGCGCGACGACAACCCCGAGCTGGCTGGATGCGCCAGCTGATCGCGCTGCGCAAGGCGCACCGCGCGCTGCGCGTCGGCGACTTCCGCCTGGCCGAGTCGCAACGCCTGCTGGCCTTCGAGCGCCACACCGACAAGGCGCTCGACACCTGCCTCATCGTCGCCAACCCGGGCGACAGCGCGGTGCGCGAAACGCTGCTGGTGGCGAATGCGAGCCTGATGGACGACACGCCGCTGGTCGATCTGCTCGGCGCGCCACGGCGGCAAGCCTGTCACCGGCTTCGGCGCCGGCGTCGTCAACGTCGAGGTGCCACCGCGGACGGTGATGGTGCTCAAGCCCGTGCCCAAGGCGCTCGGCGGCTACAGCCGCTACAAACGCGTGCAATGAATCCCCCCCGAAGCGGCTTCGCCGCTCCCCCCAGGGGGGCAACGCCAGCGGCCCGGCAAAGCCGGATCCGCGGCGTTCGCTTGGCAAACCGCGCCGCGCGCATGCAGCGCTGTTTTTCTGCACATTGCTCACCTTGACTGCACTTGCACAACCAACGATGAACTCGCTGCCAACCGCTACGACAAACCCCTGGCCGGCGTCTACGAAAAACGCGAGGCCGACTGGCGCAACGGCGCCATCGTCTATCAGGTGCTGGTCGATCGCTTTGCGCCGAGCGCGAACCTCGACGCCAAGCGTGCGCTCTATCCCGCGCCGAAGAAACTGCGCGACTGGAAGGAAGAACCGCGCAAGCGGCACCTACCTCGAACGCGAAAAGCGTCTGGAGCCACGAGATCGACTTCTGGGGCGGCGACATCGCCAGCACCGCGGCGAAGCTCGACTACGTGCAGCAGCTCGGCGCCGACGTGCTCTACCTCAACCCGGTCGTGCTGGCCTACACCAACCACAAGTACGACGCGCTCGACTACCACGCAGGTCTCGCCCGAGTACGGCACGCGCGACGACGTGAAGAAGCTCGCCGCGAACGCAAGCGCCGCGGCATGAAGCTGGTGCTCGACGGCGTGTTCAACCACATGGGCCGCAACTGCGCCGAAGTTCCAGCGAAGCGGAGGCCGAACCCAAGAGCCCGTACCGCGACTGGTTCGTCTTCGGCGCGCAGTACAAGGGCGGCGCGCGCACCTGGTGGAACGCCGCAGAACCTGCCCGAGCTGAACCTTGAGACACAAGGCGGTGCGCGACCACCTCTGGGCGGCGAAGGACTCGGTGGTGCGCAGCTAGCTGCGCGACGGCGTCGATGGCTGGCGCCTGGACGTGGCCTTCGACATCGGCTTCAACCAGCTCGAAGCGCTGACCAAGGCCGCGCATGCCGAGAAGCCGCGGCTCGCTGGTCGTCGGCGAGATTCCGAACTACCCGCGCGAGTGGTTCCCCTCGGTCGATGGCGTGATGCACTTCAGCCTGCGCAAGCTGATGATCGCGCTGGCCAACCGCGAGCTCGACGCGCCGAGCTTCCAGCGCATGGTCGCGCGCATGATCGGCGACGCCGACTACGAGCACATCCTCAAGAGCTGGCTCTATCTCGACAACCACGACACCTTCCGCCTGGCCACCACCGTGCCCGACGCCAAGGCGCGCAAGCTCGCGCAGGTGCTGCAGTTCACGCTGCCCGGCGCGGTGAACCTGTACTACGGCACCGAGGTGGCGATGGAAGGCGGCGACGACCCGGAGATGCGCGGCCCGATGCGCTGGGACCGCGTCGCCGCAGAACCATCCGGACCTGGCGTGGACGAAGCAGCTGATCGCGCTGCGCAAGGCCAACCGCGCGCTGCGCGTCGGCGACTTCCGCACCGCCGAGGCCAGCGGCAACGTCATCGCCTTCGAGCGCTACACCGACAAGCGCCGGCGACACGGTGCTGGTGCTGATCAACCCGGCGACGACCGAAGCACAGACCACCGTGCTCGTCGCCAACTCCAAGCTGATGGACGGCGACAACCTGATCGACCAGCTCGGCGGCGGCACGTTCAAGTTTCAAGGCTCGATGGTGGAGACGAAGCTGCCGCCGCAGACGGCGCTGATCCTGAAGCCGAAGCTGACGACCGCCCGACGGCTACAGCAACTACAAGCGAGTGCAATGAAGCGTGGCGCCGTCGCGCTCGCGCTGCTCGATCGCGAGCGCCGCGCACGCGCAGGCCGCCTGCAAGCCCGACCCGCTCGGCGGCCGCAGCCTCTACCTGCGCGGCAGTTCAACAGCTGGAGCGCCGCCGACGCGCAGCGCTTCACCTGGGCCTGCAACCGCTACGAACTGGTCACGCGGATCGGCCGGCGAGCACAGTTCAAGCTCGGCGACGAAGGCTGGAGCGCCGACGCCGACTTCGGCGCCGACCCCGCGAACGCCGAGCGCGTCGTGCGCAAGGCCCAGGACGCGCGAGAGTTCAAGCGTCGCCTTGCCGGCCCGCTACAGGATCACCCTCACCATGAACGACCCGAACAGCCACAGCTCGACATCGAACCCTGCCCGCTCGACGTGCGCGCCGCTGGGCGCGACCACGCTGTTCCTGCGCGGCACGATGAACAACTGGGCCGCGCTCGACGACTATGCGTTCCAGTTCTCCTGCGACGCCTACTACCTGAACGTCGATCTGAAGGGCCGCCACGAATTCAAGATTGCCGATGCGAGCTGGAACGACGCCACCAGCTACGGCGCCGGCCAGGGCGCGTACCTGAAGGAAGGCGGCGGCACGATCGCGCGCGACTTCAGCGGCGAGCACACGCTGCGCCTGGCCTGGGCGGGCGGCCGGCCCGAGCTGTCGTCGGCGCCGAAGACCTTTGCCGATCCGAGCGCCGCCGCCGTCACCGACCCGGTGGCGCGCAGCCTCGCCTTCGACTCGCGCACGGCGCAGCACAAGCAGCCCTTCGGCGCGGTGGTCGCGGGCACGACGATGCAGTTCGCCGTCGACGCGCTGCCCGGCGTCGAGAAGCTGACGCTCGTCGTCGAGAAGCGCCGCCTCGAAGGCAACCAGGAAGTGCTCGAGTACACGGAGGTCGCGCGCGTGCCGATGAGCACAGCGGCGCAAGGCGACAAGGAGCGCTGGAGCGCCACCCACCGCTTCACCGACGTGCAGCGTCCATGGCTACTGGTTCGAAGCCGAAATCGCCGGCAAGCGCTACGCCTTCCAGAACAACCGCCAGGCGCTGCACTGGACGCGCGAGAAAGGCACGGGCGGCGTCGGTGAAGTGGGCGAGCTGCCGAGCGCAACCTCAAGCGCGATCCGGCGCTTTCGTCAGACGGTGTACTGCGCGCCGACTTCAAGGTGCCCGACTGGGCCGCCGACGTCGTCTACTACTACATCTTCCCCGAGCGCTTTCGCAACGGCGACAAGACCAACGACCCGCAAGCCCGGCCGTCGACAAGTACCACGACGCACAGCGTCGAGCTGCACAAGCAGTGGACTGAAAAACCGTTGCGCCCCGGCACCGGCGACGGCTCCGACGACGCGCTACAACAACGACTTCTTCGGCGGCGACCTGGCCGGCATCATCGACAAGCTCGACTACATCAAGGAGCTCGGCGCCAACACGATCTACATGACGCCGGTGTTCCAGGCGCCGCTCGCAACCACAAGTACGACACCGCCGACTACAAGCAGATCGATCCCGGCCTTCGGCAGCAACGCCGACTTCGAGCGCCTGACGCGCGAGGCCGCCAAGCGCGGCATCCGCGTGATTCCCGACACCAGCCTGAACCATGTCGGCAGCGACTCGATGCTACTTCGACCGCTTCGGCAACCATCGCCGACAGCGGCGCGTTCGAAGGCGGCCGCATCAACCCGGCATCGCCGTACTTCGAGCTGGTTCACGCTTCGACGCCACGCAGAAACGACGCCGACAAGCAATACAAAGGCTGGGTCGGCATCACCGACCTGCCCGAGCTGAACAAGGCCTCGCCCGCCTGGCGCAACTTCGCCTACAAGGACCGCGACTCGGTGATGAAGCTCTGGCTCGACCGCGGCGCGGCCGGCTGGCGCATGGACGTGGCGCCCTGGGTGCCGGACGACTTCTGGCGCGAGTGGCGCGCCGAGATCAAGCGCCACAAGCCCGACGCGCTGACCGTCGCCGAGACCTGGTTCGACTCGAGCAAGTACTTGCTCGGCGACATGTTCGACTCGACGATGAACTACATCTTCCGCAACGCCGTGCTCGAGTACGCGGCCGGCGGCAAGGCGAGCGACCTCGTCGCCCAGCCTCGAAGCGTTGCGCGAGGCCTACCCGCCGCAGGCCTTGCACGCGCTGATGAACCTGCTGTCCACGCACGACGCAGGCGCGCGCGCTGCACCAGTTCGGCTGGCACGACGACACGAAGGACGCGGCGACGATCGCGCGCGCCAAGCAGCGCCTGCTGCTCGCCGTCTTCCTGCAGATGACCTACCCCGGCGCGCCGACGATCTACTACGGCGACGAGGTCGGCGTCACCGGCGGCGACGATCCGTACAACCGCGCGACCTACCCGTGGGCGGACGAAGGCGGCCAGCCCGACCTCGCGCTGCTGGCCGAGTTCAAGCAGCTGACGAAGCTGCGCCACGAGCACGCGATCCTGCGCCGCGGCGTGCTGCTTGCGCCGCTGCATGTCGACGAGCATGTGGTGGTGTTCGCGCGCGAGCACGAAGGGCGCTGGGCGCTGGTGGCGATCAACAACGACAGCGCACCGCGCCGCGTCGAGGTGACGCTTCCGGCGCACGCCGCGGCGCAGTTCGCCGATGCGCGCGACGGCCGCCTCGCCCTGACGGTGCCGGCGCTGTTCGGCGTGGTGCAGTTCGGCCGCTGAAGTGCAACTCCAACGCGCGCAGCGCGATCGTCGGGATTCGGCCCGTTATGTGCGTTCGCGATCGTGCGCAAATGCGCTGGGCCGAGGCCGGTGCGCAAGCAAGGCGGCGGGCGAGGCGCAGTCGGGGCTCAAGCGTCGCTCGCCCTCGCTGCGCGAGGGTTCCCTGCGATGCTCGGTCTGAGGTCGCACCGCGAAACTCGCTGCACTCACTGCGTTCGTTGCGCTCGAACACTCGCGGTGAGTCAGATCACGAAGCGCGCGAGTACGCGCGCCGACCTCAGCCCTGTGCTTCTCGGCGGCGCCATTCGCCCCGCCTGCGCCCCGCCCGCCGCCTTGCGGGCACAGTCGTTCTTGGGTGTGAGTGAAAGGCAAGCCGCGGGCATCGAGCCCGTGGCTTGCCGCGCGCCGCAGGCGCGCGTGCAGGCGCCAGCCGGGCTCGATGCCCGGCTGGGGTCTTTCTCCACCCAAGAACCCAGGCTGCCTCGCAAAGCCGTGGGCGGGTGCGCGCGGCGCGCCTGTGCGGCGGCGAGGAGGCGAGCCCGGACACGAACAGTCCAGTGGACTGTTCGTGCCTGGCGAGCGGCTGGGCGCGTGCGCCCAGCGCGGCCTGCAAGGCCAGGGTTTCGGTCGGCGCGCGTACTCGCGCGCTTCGTCAACTGACTCGCCGCATCTGTTCGAGCGCAGCGAACGCAGTGAGCGAAGCGAGTTATGCGGCGCGACCGAAACCCGAGCACCGCAGCGCAGTCGGCGCCGCAGGCGCCGACTGCCGCACCGAAGCGCCGCCGCGCACCCGTCCACGGCTTTGCGATCCCCACGGTGTGCGCAAAGCGCGCATTCAAAGTCGGCAACGGGCCGATCGCGAACATCACGCCACTCGCCTGTTTCATGCCTCGCGGGTCGCGCCAATCGCGGTAGAGCGACTGACTTCCGCCTGCCGCTGCTCAGCGCGGCGGCGAGAGCGTCCAGGCGCAGACACGCGCAAAGCGCACACCACCGCCGCGTACTTCGATCCACGCGCCGCGGCTGTCGTCGCGCGGCAGGATCTGCGACGTGAGCACCGCCTGCCCGTCGTCGGCGAAGACCTCGACCGACGAGGTATCGAGCACCACGCGCAGGCGTCGCAGCGCCGGCATCGCCACTTCGCACGGCGCGGCGAAAGCGGCGTCGCCCTCGGGCGCGAAGCCGGCGCGCGAGCGGTCGAGGCTGAGCACGCCGCGCGCCGCGTCGCAGACCACGCGCGTGCGCTCGCCGTCGTCGCCGGCGCGCAGGCACAGCGCCCAAACCGCGCTGTCATCGGCCTCGATGCCGTCCAACTCGAGGTCGAAGGCGCGGCCGTCGGCGGCGGCCGGCAACAAGACCAGCGTCGCGCCGTCGCGCAGCGCAACGGCGCCGTGGTCGAAGGCCTCGCCGCGCAGCGACAGCAACTCGCGCACCGGTTGCTGGCACAGGCGCAATCGGCCGTCGCCATCGCGCTGCAGGTGCAGCTCGCGCGGCAAGCTCATCGCGCCGCGCCACGGCGAGGTCGGCAGGTGCTTGGCATAACGGTGGCAGTTCATCCACGCCACCCAGACCGCGCGCTCGCGCAGGCCTGCCCACGACAATGCGGCGTAGAAGTCGGCGCCGTGGTCGGCCCAAACCGGTTCAGCTTGCGGCCGCGCTTCGGGCTCGGCGCTGAAGCGCTCGCCGTCGAAGCTGCCGAAGAACAAACGCGCGCCCGAGCCGCCGGATGAATGGCCTTCGAGCACATCGACCTTGAGCATCCAGGCGCGCGCACCTTCGCCCTGCACCGGCAGCTCGATCAGGTCCGGACATTCCCAGATGCCGTGTCCAGCCACCGGCGCAGCGAAGCGGCTGAGCTCGCGCCACTGCTTCAGATCGTGCGAGGTGTAGAAGACGGCGCAGCGGTCGTCGGGCAACACCACCACCATCACCCAGCGCGAGGTCGGCGCATGCCAGAACACCTTCGGGTCGCGGAAATCGCGCAGGCCCAGATCGAGCACCGGGTTGCGTTCGTACTTCGTCCAGGTGCGGCCGCGATCGTTCGAGGTCGCCAGTTCCTGCGCCTGCCCGCCTTCGGGCCGGCGCAGGCAGCCGGTGTAGATGGCGACCCACGCGCCGGCGCCGAAGCCGGCGCTGTTGCGCTCATCGATGACGACGCTGCCGGAAAAGATCGAGACTCGATCGTCTTCGGCGATCGCCACCGGCAGCTCCTGCCAGCGCACGAAGTCGCGGCTCACGGCATGGCCCCAGCTCATGTGGCCCCATTGATCGCCGAACGGGTTGTGCTGGTAGAACAGATGGACCTCGCCGTCGTCGGCGACGATCAGGCCGTTGGGGTCGTTGATCCAGCCGCGCGCAGCGCTGTAGTGAAGGCGCGGGCGCCAAGGGTCGGCATCGTTCATCCCTTCACCCCTTCACGCCGCCTGCCGCCAGCCCCGACACCAGCCAGCGCTGCGCCAGCAAAAACACCACCGTGATCGGCAGGCCCGACAGGATCGCGGCGGCGGCGAAATCGCCCCAGCGGAAGTTGTGTTCGTGGACGAAGAGCTTGCTGCCGACCGCGAGCGTGAGCTGGTCCTGCTGCGTCAGCAGGATCGACGCCACCGGGTACTCGATCACCGCGCCGATGAAGGCCAGGATGAAGACCACCACCAGCATCGGCGTGGCCATGGGCAGCAGCACGCGCCAGAAAGCCTGCCAGGGCGTGGCGCCATCGACGCGCGCGGCTTCCTCGATCTCGCTCGGCAGCGTGTCGTAGTAGCTCTTCAGCGTCCAGACATGCATCGCGATGCCGCCGGAATAGGCGAGCACGAGCGCGGCGTGGGTGTTCAGGCCGATGGCGGGGAAGGCGGCGCCGAGGCGGTCGAAGATGGCGTACAGCGCCACCAGCGACAGCACGGCCGGGAACATCTGCATCAGCATCAGGCCGGTCAGCATCTGGCGCCGGCCGCGGAACTGGATGCGTGCCAGCGCGAACGAGGCGGTGGTCGAAAGCAGCAGCGTGACGAGGGCCGAGCCGAAGGCGACCTTGATCGAGTTCCACAACCAGCGCAGCACCGGCAGGTCGGGCAGCACCATCTGGCCATCGACGGCCTGGTAAGGCAGGCCGAAGACATAGCGCCAGTGTTCGAGGCTGATGGTCTGCGGGATGAGCGAGCCGCTGGCGAAGTTGCCCGGCCGCAGCGACACGCTGAGCACGACGACGAAGGGAAACGCCACCGCCGCGCACAGCGCGATCAGGAAGGCGTGCGCGGCGACGATGCGCCAGCGTTGCGACTTGGACTGCACGATCGCCATCAGCGCCTCGCTTCCTGCTGCTTGGTCGTCAAGCGCAACTGCAGCAGCGTGATCGCCGCGACGATCAGGAAGATCACGGTCGAGATCGCCGCGGCCAGGCCGAACTGCTGGCCCGAATCCTGGAAGGCGACGCGCCAGGTGTAGGAGACGAGGATGTCGGTCGTGCCCGCGGGCAGCGTGCTGTCGGCGTGATCGGGCCGGCCGCCGGTGAGCAGGCTGATCAGCACGAAGTTGTTGAAGTTGAAGGCGAACGCCGCTGATCAAGCAGCGGCGTCAGCGGCTTGCCGATCAGCGGCAGCGTGATGCGAAAGAAGTTGGTCAGCGGCCCCGCGCCCTCGACCGCGGTGGCCTCGTACAGATCGGCCGGGATCGACTGGATCAGCCCCGAGCACAGCACCATCATGTAGGGAAAGCCGAGCCAGATGTTGACGACGAGCAGCATCGCGCGCGCCAGCGTCGGATCCGAGAACCACGCCGGCTTGATGCCGAACAGCGCGTTCAGGATCAGGTTGATCTCGCCCAGGTTCTGGTTGAACAGGCCCTTGAAGACGAGGATCGAGAGGAAGCCCGGCACGGCGTACGGCAGGAACAGCACGATGCGGTAGATCGCCTTGCCGCGCAGGCGGTCCCACTGCAGCAGCGTGGCCAGCACCAGGCCGAGCGCCGCGGCGCCCAGCACCGAGAGCGCCGCGAACGCGACCGTCCAGACGAAGACGCTGGCAAACGGCTCGCGGAACTTGCCTTCGGAAAAAATCTGCGCGAAGTGCTGCAAGCCGACGCCGACGCGAAAGCCCGGCTGCAGCGTGTCGCCGGACTCGCTGGTGAAGAATCCGGTGCGCTCGTCGGCGCGGTAGCGCGTGCCGGTGACGCGGTCGGCGAGCGTGCCGTCGGCCTGCGCCGTGTACAGCGGCTGCACGACGGCGAACTCGCGCAGGCTGATGAGTGCGAGCGTCTGGCCGTCGGGCATGGTCATCGCGAGGCGCTGCAGCGCGGGCAGCAGGCGCAGGACATCTCGAACCGAGCCGGGCGCAGCCAGCCCTTCGACAGGCTCAGGGCGAACGGATGATGCGAGCGTCGCGCTCTGCGCCGTCGCGTTCGACAGGTCGAGCGGCGACGTCACGAGCCCACCATCGATGCGCACGCGCCAGCGCGCTCCGTCGGCGTGCAGGGTGAAGGCGCGCTGCGAATCGGGCGCGACGACGGCCTCTTCGAGCAGCAAGGCGCGCGCACGGTCGTGGTCGAGCAGGTTGCGCGAGCTCTGGTTGGTGAAGGCCATGCTCATCGTGTAGAGCATCGGGAAGACCACGAACACCAGAGCCGCGGCGACGCCGGGGAAGAGATAGCGCAGCGCATTGGTGCGCGCCGACGCGTAGGTCCACATCGCCAGCGCGCAGACCGCGAGCAGCGTGACCGCGAGCAGGGTCTGGCCGGTGGCGTGGATGACGAGCACGGCGTAGAGGCTGGCAGCCGCCGCCGCGCCGACGCCAACCCAGCGCACGCCGCGGATCGGGCTCCGCCCGGCCGCAGGCGTGGCCCCCTCGAGGGGGAGCGGCGGCGCCGCTCCGGGGGTGGTCATTGCGTGATCCTTCGCGCCGCCGCGTCCATCGCCTGCTGCGCGCTCTGCCGGCCTTCGGCGAGCGTCGTCAGCGATGTCTTCAGCGCCGCCCAGAAGCGGCCCATCTCGGGCACCGCCGGCGTCGGCACGCCGTCGCGCGCGCTGGCCATGATGCCGGCGATCTTCTCGTCGCTCGCCAGCTCGGCGAAGTAGGCGCGGCTGGCCGGCGCGCCGATCGGCTCGGCGCGGTCGATCGCGCGCAGGCCCTCGCGTGCGAGCAGCCAGTGTTCGATGAACTCGACCGCCAGTTCGCGCTGCGTCGTCGCGCGGTTGATCATCAAGCCCTTGATGCCGACGAAGGGGCGCGCGCCGTGGCCGTCGAGCGCGGGGATCGGCGCGACGCCGAAGTCCATGCCCACGCGCTTCAGGTTCACCCACGCCCACGGGCCGTTGATCATCATCGCCACGCGCCCTTGCGCCAGCGCCGCTTCCATCTCGGCATAGCCGCTGCCGCCGGGCATCGCGCCTTGCTTGATCAGGCGCTCGACCAGCGCGGCCCCGCGCAAGGCGCCTGGGTTGGCGACGCCGGTGTCGCGCACGTCGTAAGCTGCCGTCGGCGCGTGGCTTGAAGGCATAGCCGCCGCCTGCGGCCAGCAGCGGCCAGGTGAAGTAGGCGTTGGTGTAGTCCCAGAGGATGGCGTGCCTGCCCTGCTTGGCGAGCTGTGCTTCGAGCGCGAAGACCTCGTCCAAGGTCTTCGGCGCCACCGGCACCAGCGCCTTGTTGTGGATCAGCGTGATGGCCTCGATCGCATACGGATAGCCCCACAGCCGACCGCGCCAGGTGAAGCCCTGCCAGGCCAGCGCGTCGATGTCGTCGCGCAGCGCGCGCGAGCGGCGATACCGCGTGGATCAGCCCCGACGCGATCCACTCGCCGATGCGGTCGTGCGCATAGACGTAGATGTCCGGGCCCTTGCCGGCCGACGCCGCCTGCTGGAACTTCTGCGGGCCGTCGTCGGGCGTCTCGATCACGACCTCGACACCGGTCGCCGCCGTGAAACCCTCGCCGATGCGGCGCATCGCCTTGGCGCCCTCCACCGTGAACCAGACGGTGAGCGGCGCTCGCGGCTGCGCGCGGGCCGCGGCGCTGCCCAGTGCCGCTGCGCCTGCGGCCAGGCGCAGCAAGCGGCGGCGCGAGGGCCTGCACAACGACAGCGAAGCGGACGGGACAGGCGCGCTCATGAGCCGCGCAGTCTAGGCAACGCGCGTCGGCGCCGCATCGGCAGTCCCCCGCACAGACACAGATTGTGACGGCACGATGACCCTTACGTCATTTCACGTGGAGGTTGTCCCGCTGACGGGGCGCCGGTGCGCTGCCCAGAATGCCCGCTTCACCACGGGAGACCTGCGATGCATCGACTGCCCCACCGCGCCACGCTGATCGCCTGCGCCGCCGCTGCGCTCGCCCTGCCCACCGGCGCTGCGCACGCGAGCGACAAGGACGGCAAGGACGGCACCATTGGCCACTTCGGCACGCACAACGACAAGCCGCGCTTTCTCAGCAGCGCCGTCTCGTCCAAGTATTACGGCGCCGGCGAGTGCCCGGTGCTCGGCGTGGGGTGCGGCGAGTCGGGCGATGATCTGTTGACTGGTGGACTCGGCGCCGCCGGCTTGGCGTCGCCGATCGCGCCGGCGTTCGTGAACCCGCTTGGGCCGACGCCGGCCGAGCTGCGGCGCAACGCGATCTACGTCAACTACCGCGCGGTGCTCGACATCCTGGCGGCCGGCGGCTACGGCACGCTGTACGGCCCCAAGGTCAGCAACGCAGGTGACATCATCACGGAGGGCGAGGGCAAGATCGCCGGCTGGGAGCACATCGCTTATGCCAACACTTCGGCGGGCGACGGCAACGTCACGCTGATGGTGCAGGTGCCGGCAAGCTTCGATGCGAAGCGCGCCTGCATCGTCACCGCGCCGTCGTCGGGATCGCGCGGCGTCTATGGCGCGATCGGCGCGTCGGGCGAATGGGGCCTGAAGCAAGGTTGCGCCGTGGCCTACACCGACAAAGGCACCGGCAACGGCCTGCACGACCTGATGAGCGAATCAGGTCGGGTTGATCGACGGCGTGCGCGCCGATGCGGCGGCGGCCGGTGACGCGTCGCACTTCAGCGCCGCCCTCACGGATGCGCAGCGCGCCGCGTTCAATGCCGCGACGCCGAACCGCATCGCCTACAAGCATGCGCATTCGAAAGCCAACCCGGAAGCCGACTGGGGCAAGCACACGCTGCAGGCGATCCGCTTTGCCTTCTACGTCTTGAACGAGCAGTACGGGCGCACGGGGCCCGAGGGTCGCAAGCGCGTTGTGCTCGACCGCAAGAACACGCTCGTCATCGCCTCGGGCATCTCCAACGGCGCGGCCGCTGCGCTGGCCGCGGCCGAGCAGGACAGCAACGGCCTGATCGACGGCGTGGCCGTGACCGAGCCCAATGCGCAGCCGCGCAACACACGTCACTTGCGCATCGTGCAGGGCGGGGTCGAGCAAACCACCATCGGCAGGCCGCTGATGGACTACTTCGGCGTCGCCACGCTGCTGCAGCCCTGCGCGGCGGCGTCGCTGGCGCCGGCCGACAGCGCCGGCTATGCCTTCGTCGCGCTGCTCGCGCCGAGCGTGATCTCGCAAGCTGCCACGCGCTGCGCCAGCCTCGCGGCCAAGGGCCTGGTCGGCGGCGCGACGCTGGCCGAGCAGTCGGCCGACGCGCGCGCGCAGCTGCGCGCCTACGGCTGGCTGGCCGACAGCGACGCATTGCAGCTCTCGCACTATGCGTTCGCCACGCCGGCGATCGCAGTGACCTACAGCAACACCTATGCACGCGCCAGCGTCGCCGACAACCTGTGCGGCTTCAGCCTGGCCGCGACCAATGCCACGGGCGACCCGGTGGCCTTGTCCGCCACGGCGCAGGCCGGCAGCTTTTCCAACGGCAACGGCGTGCCGCCCACCGTCGGCGTCAACCTGATCTACAACGATGCCGCCAACGCCGCGACGCCCGGCGCCGGCAAGCGCGATCTGCTCGCGGCCTCACCCTCCACCGGCGCGCTCGACCTCGCGCTCGACGGCGCGCTCTGCCAGCGCGCGCTGATCACCGGCAGCGACGCGCTGGCGCGGCGCGTGCAGCGCAACGTGCAAGCCGTGCAGCTCGACGCCAAGCTGCGCGGCAAGCCGACGCTGATCGTGCACGGCCGCGCCGACGCGCTGGTCCCGGTCAATCACGCTTCGCGCGCGTACTACGGCGCGCACCAGCTGGCCGAAGGCCGCGGGCGCAGCGCAACGCGCTACATCGAAGTGACCAACGCGCAGCACTTCGATTCGTTCCTGTCCTTCCCCGGTTACCCCGAGCGCTACGTGCCGCTGCACGTCTACCTGATCCGCGCGCTCAACACGATGCACGCGCATCTGACGCAGGGTGCTGCGCTGCCGCCGTCGCAGGTGGTGCGCACCGTGCCGCGAGGCACCGGCGCACCGTCGATCACGAAAAAGAACGTGCCGGCGTGGGCCGACACGCCGGCCGACGGCAACCGCATCACGTTCGAGCACAAGACGCTGGTCGTGCCGGATTGAGGTCGCTCAACGCGCGCTGGCGCCGGCAGATGAAGAACAGTTGAGCGTCAGCCGCCCGCGCGCAGGGTCGGCGCTCAAGCGCTGCGGGCTGTTCGATGTCGGCGGAGTGGAACAGGCGCCGTCGTAGAAGATCATCCGGTTCCAGCGCCGCAGGCACCGACGCGACGCGTCTCGAAGTAAGCGTTGGATGCGCCATGTAGCCCGGCTCGAGCCGGTCGCGCAGATCGAACGCGGCTGCGTCGATCGAGCTCCAGCTGTCGGCGATCATGCGATCGCGTCTGCGTCGCCGACTGGCGCGGCACGTAGAAGCTGGTGCCGCCGAGCGCTGCGTCGCGGAACAGGTAGAGCACCGCCGGCGCCGACGGATCTCGTTCGGCCGCCGGCGGCGATGCGGTCGCGATGGCACACGCGCTGGCAGCGGAGCGAGTTGCGCGGGCAGCAGCGTCACCATCGACAGGCGGCCGCTGGCAGTCGAGCGACGCGGCGCGCGCCCATGCGCGCGCGCATGCCGCGCAGAAGAATTCGCTGAATTGCGCTACGACACCCAGTCGGGCAGCGGCAGCTCGATGCCGGGGAACGCG
The DNA here is from genome assembly GCA_963738605.1 of uncultured beta proteobacterium. Taxonomy (GTDB): domain Bacteria; phylum Pseudomonadota; class Gammaproteobacteria; order Burkholderiales; family Burkholderiaceae_C; genus CADEEN01. The sequence goes on along the minus strand of CAVTXG010000020.1, from coordinate 98,827 downwards.
TTGGCCGCTGCCGCGTGAAGGCTCTGCGATGTGCGCACCGACGAGGCTCGACGAGCGCTTGCGGGTCGTTCAGCGCATCGTCGATCACGAAGCAGATGCGCACCCCCACCGAGCGGCACCGCGTCACCGTCGGCCTCGGGTTGAACACGGCGGCGGACCCGCAGCCGCGTCAGGCGTGCGCGCGGCGCCGGCGCGAGCAGGCCGGCGCAGGCTTGGCCGCATGATCTTCTTCGGATCGATCGCGCACTGCTGCGCCACGTCTCCGCATGCGTCGGCATCGCCTCGACGCAGCGCTTGATGGCCGAGCGCACGTTGTCGAGGAAGCTCGCGATCTTGCTTCTTCGGGCAGCGCATCGACCAGCGGGTGGTAGCCGCGCGGCATGATGCGCTGGCCGAGCATCACCTGCAGCCAGCTCGGCTCCGCGAACAGCTCGTTGCCTTCGCGGAAGACGCGGCCGTTGCCTGCGGAACAAGTCCATCTTGCGCTGCAGCGTGTCGGGGATGGCCATCGTGCGGCAGTAGTTCCAGAACTCGGAGTCGTCGCGCTCGGTGGCCTTGTAGTGCAGGATGAGGAAGTCGCGGATGCGCTCGTACTCGAAATCGCGTCTGGCGGTTGTACTCGTCGATATCGGCCGGCGTCGAACCCGGGTCGCGGAAAGAAGCGATGCAGGCGCGAGACCGCGATCTGGATCAGGTGGATGCTGGTGGATTCCAGCGGCTCCAGAAAGCCGCTGGACAGGCCGACCGCCACCACGTTCCTGTTCCAGAACTTCTTGCGCCGGCCGGTGGTGAACTTCAGCGGGCGCGGATCGGCCAGCGGCTTGCCGTCGAGGTTGTCCGAGCAGCATGCGCGCGGCCTCGTCCTCGCTCGATGAACTGCGCTGCAATAAATATGGCCGTTGCCGATGCGGTGCTGCAGCGGGATGCGCCATTGCCAGCCGGCGCTGTGCGCGGTGGCGCGGGTGTACGGCAGCAGCGGCTCGGCCGATTCGCACGGCACGGCCAGGGCGCGGTCGCACGGCAGCCAGTGCGACCAGTCCTCGTAGCCGGCCTTCAGCGTCTGCTCGATCAGCAGGCCGCGAAAGCCCGAGCAGTCGATGAACAGATCGCCGGCGATGCGCTCGCCGCTTTCCAGCACCACCGCGTCGATGAAGCCATCGTCGCGCGCGCTGGCGTCGACGCTGCGCGATCTTGCCTTCGATGCGCTGCACGCCGCGCTGCTCGGCGTAGCCGCGCAGGAAGCGCGCGTACAGCGCCGGCATCGAAATGATACGCGTGCGCGATGTCGGCCAGCGGCGAGCCGCGCCATGTCCTTCGCGCGCGCGCATGAACTTGTTGGCCCGCGCGGCGCGCGGTGTTGATCGAGTAGTCCTCGAGGCCGGCGCCTGCGCCGGCCAGCGCGCATCTTCAGCCAGTAGTGGTGGAACTGGTGATGCCGTTGTCCTGGCCGAGCGGCCCGAAGCCGTGGATGTAACGGTCGCCGATGCGCGCCCCAGTTGACGAACTCGATGCCGAGCTTGAAGGTGGCCTGCGTCTCGCGCATGAAGTCGTCTTCGTCGAGCTCCAGCGCGCGGTTGAACTCGCGATGAGCGGGATCGTGGCTTCGCCGACGCCGATGATGCCGATCTCGTCGGACTCCACCAGCGGATGTTGCACTTGCCCTTGAGCACCTTGGCCAGCGCCGCGGCGGTCATCCAGCCGGCGGTGCCGCCGCCGACGATGACGATGTTGCGGATGGGGTTCATGTCGTCACGCGTGAGATCAATGAAAAACGCCCTCGCCGCGGGCGCGGCGAGGGCATTGTGGCGAAGCGCCGGGGAACGTCAGAACTTGTAGGTGACGCCGAACAGGATGGTGCGCCCGTAAGTGTCGAGCTTGGTGTCGAGGCCGGTACCGAAGTTGTACTCGCGGTACGGCGTCGTTGTTCACGTTGTTGATCTGCAGCAGGAAGTTCAGGCCCTTGACCGGACCGCTCTGCACCTCGTAGCCGAGCTGCAGATCCGCAATCGTCTCTTCGCGAACGTTCGGGAACTCGCGATCGCCGCCGAAGGCTTCGACCTCGGCGATGAACTTCGAACGATGACGCGCGGCGACGCGCGCCGAGAAGCCGAACTTCTCGTAGTAGGCGGTCAGCGTGGCCGTTTCCCTGGAGAAGCCCGGAATCTGGATCTTGAACGACGGAAGCTCGGCAAAGGGCTTGATCGAGCTGTCCGTGTAGCCGTAGCTGGCCTGGATGCCGAAGCCGTCGAGCACCGGCGTGAGCAGGTTGAGCGGCACCGACGCCGCCAGCTCAATGCCGCTGAGCTTGCCACCCTTGAGGTTCTCGGGCCGCGTGAACACGCCGAGGTTGCTGACCGGAACGCGAGTCGAAGCGTTTGGGAACCCAGTGAAGTCGAACTCCGTCGGAATGGGAAGAATCCAGTTCGAGAAAGATCTTGTGGAACGCCGCCACCGAGACATAGCCCTTGGTGCCGAAGTACTTCTCGTACGAGATGTCGAACGCGTTGGCACGGTACGGCTTGAGCTTGGGGTTGCCGCCGCTGCCCTCCCACTCGTTGGAGTTGTTGACCTCGGAGCGCGAGAACGCGGTCAGTTGATCCATGCGTGGACGCGCCATCTGGCGACCGACGCCGACGCGCACGATCTGGTCACCGCTCGAGATCGAAGATCAGGTTGGCCGTCGGCAGGAAGTCGGTGTAGGTCTTGCCGTCGGTGCGCAGCGTGAAGGTCTGCTGGGCCGAGTTGTCCACCGACCGGCGCCGTCGACTGCTGGTCGGACCTCACGATCTGCACACCAACATTGCCGCGCATCGGCAGGCCGAACAGCTGGGTGTCGAGATCGGCCTTGGTGTACAGCGTCGTGACCTTCTCGTTGACCGTCCAGCCCTTGCGCAGGATGTCGCCGTTGACGTTGGCGTCGAAGCGGTAGGCCGAGAGCGCATCGCGCCGGGTTGAAGGCAGATCGTGGTCAGGCCGGTGCCCGGCAATGCGACAGCGCAGAAGTTCCCGACGGCAACGGCGCTCCCGGGTTGACTGGCTGCCCGGCGGCACATTGCGATTGGTGACGCGCAGGAAAGCCTCTTCGGCGCCCTTCGTCCTTGTCGCGCTTCGTCAGGTTGACGCCGAAGTCGACCTGTCGAGAACAAGCCATCGAGTTCGCGCTGCGCGGACAGGCGCAGCGCCTTGAGCTTGTCGTCGGTCTTGATGATCTTGTCGTAGCCGTTCTGCCCCCAGGACTCGGGGTCGCGTCAGGCGCATCGTGCTGAGGTTGCTGCGGTCGTACTGCATCGCCGCGACCTGGTTGTAGTTGGCCACCGTCACGTCCTCGGGCAGCGGCCGGTCGTTGACCATGTCGAACTGGCCCGCCTCGATTTCAGTGATGCGGTTGGTGCTCTTGGCCGACGAATAGCTCAGGTCGGCCGCGCCTGCCACTTGTCGGCGAACTTCCACTTGGTATTCCAGCCGATCGAGTTCAGCTCGTCATTGCGCGGCTCCCAGATGTGGCGCGACAGCGGATTGACGTTGCCCCACACGCCACTGATCACGCGGCTCGCCGTCGAGCACGGCGTTGTTCAGCGTGCGGCGCCTGGAACCCGACATCCGGATTGCCGCCCTTCCAGCTGTCGCTGACCTGGATCTCCAGGCCGCGCTTGACGATGTTCCTTGTCGAACTTGGAGTAGAAAACATCGAGCATCGCTCGACAGGTTCTTGTTCGGCTTGAACTCGAGCACCGCCATCGCGCCGTCGCGCTTCTCGTTGGTCTTGTCGACGAAGTACTTGAAGCCGCTGTTCCATGATGAGCGTCCCACTGGCGGCGCCAGTTGCTCCGGCGGATGACGGTAGCGTCGTCGGTCAGGTAGCCGGTCCGTCGCGCTGCAGCGCCACCGTTCGCTGTTTCTTGCAGCCATCGACCGCGCAAAGCCCAGCGCAACGCCCACCGTGCGGTCGGCGAACTGGTCGATGTAGGACAGGTTGAAGCGGCTGCCCGTGCCCTCGAACGGCGTGCCCTTGCCGTTCTTCTCGCCGCGCACGTTGACGCTGCAACGGTGCGCTGGCCGAACGACAACGGCCGCACCGTCTGCAGATCGATCGTGCCGGCGATGCCCTGGCCGATCAAGCGCGCGCGTCCGGCGTCTTGTACACCGAGCACCGCCGACAACAGTTCCGATGGGTACTGGTCGAACTCGACGCTGCGGTTGTTGCCGGTGCTGGTCTGCTCGCGGCCGTTGAGCAGCGTGTTCGCGAATCTGCGCCGACAGGCCGCGGATGCTGATCTCTTGCGCGCGGCCGTTGTCGCGCTGTGCCGCCAGAGCCCGGCAGCCGCGCGATCGATTCGGCGATCGACGAGTCCGGCAGCTTGCCGATGTCTTCGGCCGAGACGGCCTCGACGATCGAGTCAGCGTTCTTCTTGACGTTGATCGCGTTCTCGATACCGCGCCGGATGCCGGTCACGGTGATCGTCTGCGTGGCGCCGGAGCCGGCCGGCTGCGTCGATGGGCCTTGCTGCGCGTGCGCGCTCAAGGCCGTGACCATCACCGCCGCGCCGGCCGCAACCGGGCTCAGGCGGAACAAGGATTGCGATGCCTGCGCTGGGTGCGCCTTGCGAACGGTGTGCTTCAAGTGTGTCTCCTCGGTGAAGTTCTTGGCCGGTTTTGTACCAAAACTAGCTAGTGCATCCGCACTGGGTTAACCCGTGGTGTTGCGCGCTCGCGAAGCCGAAGACCGCCTCGCCTGCCTATAGGGATCAGCGCCGGATTGGCCGTTGATCGATGCCTCTGCTAGAGTGGATTCGTAATCAAACTACATCGATTGGAGTCGACGCAGTGAGCCCCCCATCAGGCTTTCCCCGGTTGCTGGGCGACGTTGGTGGTACCAATGCGCGCTGGGCGTGGCAGGCTGGCCCGGGGCAGGCGCTGACGCACACCGCGACGCTGGCCGCGCGCGATCACGCATCGATCGGCGAGTCGATCGCGGCCTACCTGAAGCAACAGGCACTGCCGGCGCCGCGCGATGTGGCCTTCGGCATCGCCACGGCCGTCACCGGCGACGCGGTGCGCATGACCAACCACCCGTGGGCGTTTTCGATCGAAGCGCTGCGGCGCGAACTCGGCGCCGAGCGCGTGCGCGTGCTCAACGATTTCGAGGCACTGGCGCACGCGGTGCCGGCGCTCGGTGCGGACGACCGCGTGGCCATCGGCGGCGGCAACGCGGCGGCTGACGGCACGCTGGCCGTCATCGGCCCCGGCACCGGCCTGGGCGTGTCGGGCCTGGTAGCCGACGGCCGCGGCGGCTGGCGCGTGATCGTCGGCGAAGGCGGCCATGTCACGCTGCCTGCCGCGAACGCGCGTGAGGCCTCGCTGCTGGCAGTGCTGCGCGAGCGCTTCGGTCATGCTTCGGCCGAGCGCGCGCTGTCGGGGCCGGGGCTGGTGAACTGTATGACGCGGCCTGCCTCCTCGACGGCGAAGCGCCCGATGCGCTCGAGCCAGCCGACGTGATGGCTCGCAGCGTGCCCGGCGCGCCGCAGCACAGCGTGCAGTGCGAAGAAGCGGTGCGCGTTTCGCGGCGCTGCTCGGCACGGTGGCCGGCAACCTGGCGCTGACGCTGGGCGCGCGCGGCGGCGTCTTCATCGGCGGCGGCATCGTGCCGCGTCTGGGCGCGCGCTTTGCGACGCTGCCGTTTCGCGCGCGCTTCGAGGACAAGGGGCGCTTTCGCAGCTATCTGAAAGCGATCCCGACGTGGGTCATCACGCGCCGAGTCGCCGGCGCTGCGCGGCGCGGCGCGGGCGCTGGATGCGGCGGCTTGAGCGCCGCATCTGCCTCTCGAACCCTGAGGGCGAACGGTCTTGAGCGCCAACAGCTTCGATAGCCCGCGCCTGATCGCCGACATCGGCGGCACCTACGCGCGCTTCACGTTGGAGACCGCGCCCGGCGTGTTCGAGCGCACCGCCACGCTGCGCTGCGCCGACCATGCGGATTTCCATGCCGCCGTGCGCGCCTACCTGGCGACGCTGCCGGCCGGACGCATCGCGCATGCGGCGGTGGCGATTGCCAACCCGGTCGAAGGCGACGCGGTGCGCATGACCAACTACCACTGGCAGTTCTCGATCGAGGCGATGCGCGAGCAGCTCGGCTTCGAGACGCTGGTGGTGGTCAACGACTTCACTGCGCTGGCGATGGCGCTGCCGCAGCTCGGGCGCGCGGACCGGCGCCAGGTCGGCGGCGGGATGGCGCGCGAGCGCAGTGTCATCGGCATCCTCGGCTCGGGCTCGGGGTTGGGCGTGTCGGGCTTGATTCCGGCCGACGACGGCTGGATCGCGCTCGGCACCGAGGGCGGCCACACCAGCTTTTCTCCGCGCGATGAACGCGAGCTGGCGATCCTGCACTTCGCGTGGAAGACATTGCCGCAGCGCGACGGGCCGCAGGCGGACCTTGGGGCCAACAAGCACGTGAGTTTCGAGCGCTTGCTCTCGGGCCCGGGCCTCGAGCTGATCTATCGCGCGCTCGCCGAGCGCGCCGGCAAGCGCGCGGCCGAGGGCCTGTCCGCGCCCGAGATCACGCGTCGCGCGCTCGCCGCCAGCGACGCCGTCTGCGTCGAGTCGCTCGACGCCTTCTGCGCGATGCTCGGCACCGCGGCGGCCAACCTCGCGGTGACGCTGGGCGCGCTCGGCGGCATCTACATCGGCGGCGGCATCGTGCCGCGCCTGGGCGCCACCTTCGACCGCTCGCGCTTTCGCGCGCGCTTCGAGGACAAGGGCCGCTTCTCGGCCTACCTGGCGCAGATTCCCACCTGGGTCATCACCGCGGAGAACGCCACCTTCCAGGGCGTCTCGGCCATCCTCGCCGCGCAGCTGCGCAACCTCGCCGGCGCGAGCGCATCGGCGATCCTCGGCCAGGTCCAGCGCGCGCGGCCGAACCTAACGCCTGCCGAGCGCCGCGTCGCCGATCATGTGCTGGCGCATCCGCGCTCGGTGCTGAACGACCCGGTGGCCGAGATCGCGCGCGCCTCGCAAGTGAGCCAGCCGACGGTGATCCGCTTTTGCCGTTCGCTCGGCTGCGAGGGCCTCTCCGACTTCAAGCTGCGCCTCGCGTCAGGGCTCACGGGCACGGTGCCGGTGACGCACACGCAGGTGACGCGCGACGACTCGGTGCTCGAACTCGGCACCAAGGTGCTGGGCAATACCGCGTAGCTCGATCCTGCAGGTGCGTGACCACTTGAACCGCGACAGCATCGACCGCGCCATCGCGCTGCTGGCTGCGGCGCAGTCGCGTCGATTGTTTTGCCGTCGGCTACTACGGCGCGGTGGCACAGGACGCGCAGTACAAGTTCCTGCGACTGGGTCTGCCCAGCGGCGCCTACACCGACCCGCGCGTGCAGGCACTCGCGGCCCAGGTGCTGGGCCCGGGCGACGTGGCCTTCATCGTCAGCCCGAGCGGGCGCAAGGACGAGTTGCTCGCAGTGGCCGATACAGCGCACGAGCGCGGCGCGAGCGTCGTGGCCGTCACCGCCAGCCAGACACCACTGGCGCGCAAGGCCGACGTGGCGCTGATCGTCGATCACGTCGAAGACGTCGACCTGCACCTGCCGATGGTCAGCCGCGTGCTGCACCTGCTGATGGTGGACATCGTCAGTGTCGGGCTGGCAATGCAGCACGCGACCGGTCTCGCGCCTCCCGCCGGCAGCGAGCTCGACGAGCCGCGCATCGAGCCGCGTGCGCGCACGGTGGCGCCGGGGGTGAGTGCGGCCGCGCCGCTGGCCAACATCACGTCACACAGCCACTGATCAAGGCACGCGCTTTCGCACCCACTGCCACGCCACCAGCCCGACGCACAGGAACCCCGCCGACGCCAGCGCCAGCAGCAACGTCGAGTGCATCACCAGCGGCGCGATCACGCCCGCGACGAGGCCATTGGCGACGCTGCCGACGAAGGCCTGCAGCGAAGACGCCATGCCGCGCCGGTCGGGCACCAGATCCAACACCTTGATCGTCACCACCGGCACCATCAGTGCCCAGCCGAAAGAAAACAGCGCCACCGGCGGCACCGCCCACCACCACTGCGGCACCAGCGGCGACGCATTGAGCGCGATGTTGACGGCCGCGGCCAGCATCATGATGTTCATGCCGCGGCGGATCTGCTTGCCCGGCGCGACGCTCCCGGCAAGCCGCCCCGACAGCCACGCCCCGCACATCAAGCCGCCCACCGACGGCACGAAGAACCAGTAGAACTGCGTCGGCGCCAGCTTCAACAAACCGCCGAGCCAGGCCGGCGCCGACAGCACGTACAGGAACATGCCGTTGAAGGGCACGCCGCTCGCCAGGCACAGCGCAAGAAAGCGCGGGTCGGCGCCGAGCTGCCAGTAGCCGCGCATCAGGTTGCGTGCATTGAAGGGCTGCGCCTGCGCCGCATGCAGCGTCTCGGGCAGCACGCGCACGTTCAGCACCAGCAGCAGCGCGCCGATCGCGGCGAGCAGCCAGAAGATCGCGTGCCAGTCAGCGTACACGTAGAGCAGGCCGCCGATGATCGGCGCCACCGCGGGCGCAACGCCGAAGTAGATCGTCACCTGGCTCATCACGCGCTGCGCGTCGGCCGGCGCGAACATGTCGCGGATGATGGCGCGCGAGACCACCATGCCCGCGCCCGCGCTCATGCCCTGCAGCGCGCGAAAGGCGATCAGCCAGCCGATCGACGGCGCCAGCGCACAGCCGACCGAGGCCAGGGTGAACAGCGCCAGGCCGCCGATCACCACCGGCCTGCGGCCGAAGCTGTCGGCCAGCGCGCCGTGGAACAGGTTCATCGCGGCAAAGCCGAACAGGTAGGCCGACAGGGTCTGCTGCAACTCCAGCGGCGTGGCGTTGAGCGAGCGCGCGATGCCGTCGAACGCCGGCAGGTAGGTGTCGATCGAGAACGGTCCGAGCGTGCCCAGGCCCGCGAGCAACAGCGCCAGGGTCCAGCGCGGGCCGCGCCACAGCACGCCGGCATCGGGGTTCATTCAGACGGTCTGTCGAGCGCGGGCATGGATACCATTGTGGATGCCAGGCGCGCACGCCCTGGCGTGAATGGAGGCGCATGGTTGTGCGCACTCCGGTAACGACTTGCCACGCATCGAGACACCGCCCCATGACAAAAACGCTGACAGTCGAGCCTTTCACGCGCAAACATCCAATGAAAAACTTCGTCGGGCCAGCGCTGTGTGCGCTGCTGGTGATCGCAGGCTGTGGCGGCGGTGGCGGTGGCAACGCCGGCGGCGGCGGCGCCGCTTTCGGATTGGATGCGCGCGTCGCGCCGAGTGGCCTGCAGATTCCGATCGATGCCAGCGGCGGCAACGGCCAGGCCAGGCCGGTCAACGCATTTCCCAACTTCAAGTTGCCGGGCCCGACCTTCATCACCGGCGCGGGCGACGGCAGCAACCGGCTCTTCCTCACCGATCGCAACGGCGTCGTCTGGATTCTGCCGAGCGACCGCAGCGCCAACAGCGCAGCGGTGCTGCTCGACATTTCGGACCGCGTGGAAGACAGCACCGGCGAGGGCGGCTTGCTGGGCCTGGCGTTCGACCCGGCGTTCGCCGCCAACGGCTATTTCTACGTCAGCTACGTGCACAACGCCGCCGGCGCGCGCAAGGTGCGCCTGTCGCAATTCAGGGTGACGACGATCGGCGGCAACGTTGCCGACCGCGCTACAGAGCGGATCGTCCTGGAGTACGACCATGCCTTCGGCTTTCACTACGGCGGCTGGATCGGCTTCGGGCCCGAGGGCAACAACACGCTCTACATGTCCGCGGGCGACGCCGGCAACGAGAGCGACGTGCCGCAGATGACGAACCTGTTCGGCAAGATCCTGCGCCTGCGCATCAACCCCGCCGCCGCGACCTACACCGCCCCTTCGGACAACCCCTTCGGCAACCTGGTCTGGGCAACGGGTTTTCGCAACCCCTGGCGCTGCAGCTTCGACCGTGCCGGCAACGGCAACCTGTGGTGCGGCGACGTCGGCGAGAACGACCGCGAGGAGATCAACCGCGTCGAGAAGGGCAAGGACTATGGCTGGCCATTCTTCGAGGGCGACCGGCCGTTCCTCGAGTCGGGCTTGCACGCATACAGCGATTTCGAGCCCCCGGTGCACCAGTACGACCACAGCGCCGGCGGCGCGGCGGTGATGGGCGGCTATGTCTATCGCGGCAGCGCGGTGCCGAGCCTGGTGGGCCGCTACCTGTACGCAGACAACGTCACGGCGGGCCTGGTTTCGCTTCAGCTCGACGGCAGCGGCAACCTCACCGGCACCAGCGTGGTCGCACCCACGCTGGCCGACACCCGTTCGTTCGGCGAAGACGATGCCGGTGAGTTTTACGCCGTCGTCGGCGACGGCACGATCTATCGCTTCGAAGCCAGCGGCGGCGGCGGCGGCGCTGCGCCGATGCCGGCCACGCTCTCGGCCACCGGCCTGTTCAGCGACACCGCAGCGCTCGCGGCCGCGCCCTTCATGATCGACTACAGCGTCAACGCGCCGTTCTGGTCGGACGGCGCCAACAAGCGGCGCTGGTTCGTGCTGCCGGGCTCGGCGCAGATCGGATTCTCCGCCGACGGCGCATGGGTCTTTCCGACGGGCGCGATCACCGTCAAGCATTTCGACCTCAACGGCACACGCGTCGAGACGCGCGTCATGGTCAATCGCACCGACGGCTGGGCCGGCTTCACCTACCGCTGGCGCGCCGACCAGAGCGACGCCGACCTGGTGGGCGAAGGCGGCGCCAGCGGCACCTACGGCAGCATCACCTGGAACTTCCCGAGCCGCACGCAATGCATGAGCTGCCACACCGTCATCACCGGCCGCGTGCTCGGCCTGAACGCGCGCCAGTTCAACGGCAACCACAGCTACGCCGCCACCGGCCGCAGCGACAACCAGCTGCGCACGCTCAATCACATCGGCGTTTTCTCCGGCGACATCGGCGCGGCCAGCCAATACGGCTCGATGCCCAACCCGACCGACGGCGCAGCCTCGCTGCAGGATCGCGCCAAGGCTTACCTCGACAGCAACTGCTCGATCTGCCACCGCCCCAACGGGCCGACACCCGTCAGCATGGACCTGCGTTATGCGACGAGCCTGGCCGACATGAACATCGTGCGCGCCCCCACCGAGACCGCATCGGGCGCGGGCGCGCAACGCGTCGTGCCAGGCAACCATGCGAGCAGCGATCTGTGGCGCCGCGTCTCGTCCGCCGGCAGCAACCGCATGCCGCCGCTGGGCGTGGGCGTGGTCGATGCCGAAGCGGTGCAGATGCTGTCGGCGTGGATCGACGGCCTGCAGTAGCCGTCATTGCACGGGGAACAGAAAAAAAGTGTGAAGCAAGCCGGTAGGCCGGATTCTGTGCGGCGAGGTCACCCCTCGCCGTGACCGCCATTCCTCTGGGCCGCTCATCGCTGAACGGCTCGGTGCCACCTACCCGCCGGCTCCGCGAGCCACATCGACGCCGGCCTATTTGGTGTTGCTGCGCGCAGAGATTGCCCGTTTCACCCAGTGCCCTTCACTCGCGATCCAGGCACCGACTCGTCTCTGTTGCTCTGATCCTCACCTCGCGGTGGAGAGCCGTTAACTCCTGCGCTGCTCTGTGCAGTCCGGACCTTCCTCCAGTGCGGCCTTTCGGCGAGTGCACCAGCGGCGGTCTGGCTTGCTTCACGCGTCGAATTGTCCCACGCGCGCATCGCACAGCGCGTCTTGAACGCCTGCGACAAAGCGCATGGGGCCGACGCCCCCTCGCCACGATCGGCCGTGCTTCGAACAATCACTGCTCCTCGCATTCGACCCGGAGCATGAACGATGGATGACCTTGCACAACCCTTTCGCCGCCGACTCGTCGCCTGCGGCGCGGCCGCGTGGGCTGCAGCGCTGTGGCCACGCATCGCGGCGGCCACAACGAGCCAGGCCAAGACCTGGCCGAACCGTCCACTCAAGATCGTGGTGCCGTACGCGCCGGGCGGACCCCACATCACCTGCGAAGCGCTCAACCGCATGCATGGATCGGCGGCGCTGCACGTGCCCTACCGCGGCCTCGCGCCGTTGACGCAGGACCTGGTGGCGCGGCACATCGGCGCGGCGTTCGGCGCACGCAGGCGCCGATCTGGCGCCGCGGCGACGACGCGCACCTGCTGCCGCTGCGCTTTGCCGAAATCCACCGCCAGCAAATGATCGAAGGCCACCACCCCAGCGGCAACGAGATCGACAGCCATGTCGCGGCGCTGCGCCGCCATCTGCAACGCGGCAGCTGCCTGACCGTCTATGCGCTGCTCTTTCAGGCCTGGGCCCGCAAGCCGTGAAGGCGGCGCATCAAGGAGCGCTCTCTCCCGCACCGGCGGATGGTTCGAGAACAGCTTGGTCTGCGCGCTCGGCCCAACTCAAGCAGGAAGCCAGCCTTCGTTCATCGCTTGCTCGAAGGTGTACGGGCAGGCCAGCGCAAACGTCGCGATGTCCATGCCCGTCTCCCTGGCTGCCTGGATGCGCGCAAGCTTCCACGCGCGCTGCATCGCTTCGGGCACGTAGGGCTTCAATGACGGGTTGTCGCCGAGGTGGTCCTCGATCTGTACGCGCTGCTCGTCGATCGAGCTCTGCCAGGAGCCGCCGTGAAGCGCTCGTCCGCCCGGCTGATGCTGCCACTTCGCCAAGTGCATCAGCAGCACGATCAGCCGGTTGCGCAATTCCGCGCGCTGTTGCTTGCCCATGCTCTCCAGTTCCTCCACGAGGTTGGGCACATCGAGCGCGGCCCAGTCCTTGCGCTGCACCGCCGCCGCCTGCTCGAACGCCCAGGCGGCGAAGTCCGCTTCATAGAGGCTTTTGGTCGGTTCCTTGAGTGCGCCCATGTCGCCGCTCCTGTTGAAAAGGCATTGTCCCACTGTCGCGGTGCTTGGGCACAAAGAGAAACGGGCACCGAAGTGCCCGTTTCATATCGGTGGGGTGTCGGAACCAACGCGCTCGTGCAGAGCGTGCCCTCGGCGATCGTATCGAGTGTTCCGATGGTGGGGTGTCGGAACGGGCCGGTGCTCCGCACCACTCGCGAATCAAGAACGCGCCTGCAGCGCCGCGATCCGCTCCTCGACCGGCGGGTGGCTCGAGAACAGCTTCATCAGCGCGCTCGGCGCGGCGTTGATGCCCATCGTCTTGACCGTCTGCGGCAGCTCGCCCGGCGGCAGGCCGCCCAGGCGCGCCAGCGCATGCTGCATCGGCCGCGCATTGCCCATCAGCTCGGCCGAACCACGGTCGGCGCGGAACTCGCGCTGGCGCGAGAACCAGGCGACGATGATCGCGGCCAGCACGCCCAGCACCAGGTCGAGCACGACGGTGGTGACGTAGTAGCCGATACCGGGGCCGCGCTCGTTGCGCAGCACGACGCGATCCACCACGTAGCCGATGGCGCGCGACAGGAAGACGACGAAGGTGTTCATCACGCCCTGGATCAGCGTCATCGTCACCATGTCGCCATTGGCGACGTGCGCCACTTCGTGGCCGATCACGGCTTCGACTTCTTCGCGGTTCATGCCCTGCAGCAGGCCGGTGGAGACCGCGACCAGCGCCGAGTTCTTGAAGGCGCCGGTGGCAAAGGCGTTGGGCTCGCCCTCGTAGATCGCGACCTCGGGCATGGCGATGCCGGCCTTGTCGGCGAAGCGCTTGACCGTGGTGACCAGCCACTGGTGCGTGGCGTCGGGCGAGTCGTTGATGACCTGGGCGCGCGTGCTCCACTTGGCCATCGGCTTGCTCATCAGCAGCGAGATGATCGCGCCGCCGAAGCCCATCACGGCAGAGAAGGCGAGCAGCCCGGTCAGGTCCAGGCCATTGGCCGTGAGGAAGCGGTTCAGGCCGAACACGCTGACCACCAGGCTCAACACGAGCATGACGGCGAGGTTGGTGAGAACGAACAGGACGATGCGTTTCATGGCCTTGGCGACACGGAGCACGAAGGGCCCCGGACTGTGCGGATGTTAGGGCCGCGACCGGTTCTTCAAGGCCGCCGCCGCTGCACGTGATTCGGCTGCTTCTCGGGCACCAGGTCGAACAGATCGGGGAACTGGCCGAAGAGCTTGGTCGACGAGCCGCTGCGCGACAGCAACCCCGCCTCGCGCAAGCGCTCCGCGGCCACGCGCAGCTCGACCTTGTCGCCGGCGGCGAGCGCCGGCAGCGCATCGAAGATCGCACGCGCCTTGTCGGGCAGGGGCGGCGCGGCCTTCTTCGCCGGCGCCTTCCTGGCCGCGCGCTTGGCCGGCGCCTTGACCGGCGCGTTCGCCGGCGCGTTCACCGGCACGTTGCGCGCCGTGGCCGCCTTGCGATGCGCCAGCACCTCGTAGTCGTCATACACGCCGATCGTCTCGTCGCCGGTCTTGCCGTCCTGGCCGACGCCGACGACGCGGCAGCCCTTCTCGCGCAGCCGCGCCACAAGGGGTGCGAAGTCGGAGTCCGATGAGGCGATCACCACCACCTGCGGCCGCTCGCTCGTCGCCAGGTCGATCGCATCGACGGCCAGGGCGATGTCGGTCGAGTTCTTGCCGGCGGCGAGGTTGACCATCGGCCGGATGCCAAGGCGCTTGAACGCGGCCTGGTGCTTGACCGCGCTCTCGGCCGTGCAGTACGCGCGCCGCACATGCGGCCCGCCGTAGTGCTTGTGCACCCAGGGCACGGCCTGCTCGATGACGTCGAGCGAGACGTTGTCGGCGTCGATCAGCAGCATCACGCGGTCGTATCATTGAAGTTTCCAGTTGAGGGTTTCGCCGCCGCGCAAGGGCTTGAGCGTGGCATCGCCGAAGGGTACGGCTTGCGGCAGCGTCCACGCCTGCCGCTTCAACGTCACCGTGCCGCGGTTGCGCGGCAGGCCGTAGAAGTCCGGCGCCGTTGAAGCTCGCGAAGGCTTCGAGCTTGTCGAGCGCGTCGGCCGCCTCGAAGGCTTCGGCGTACAGCTCCAGCGCCGCCGGCGCGGTGTAGCAGCCGGCGCAGCAGACCGACGCTCCTTCAGCGGCGCGGCGTGCGGTGCGCTGTCGGTGCCGAGGAAGAATTTGCGCTGCCCGAGGTGGCGGCGCCCACCAGCGCCTGGCGATGGCTCTTCGCGCTTCAACACCGGCAGGCAGTAGTAGTGCGGGCGCAGGCCGCCCATGAAGATCGCGTTGCGGTTGTAGAGCAGGTGGTGCGCGGTGATGGTAGCGGCGGTGAGCCGTCGCTCGCGGCGACGTACTGCGCCGCTTCTTTCGTCGTGATGTGCTCGAACACGACCTTGAGCTCCGGAAAATCGCGGCGCAGCGGCTGCATCACGCGCTCGATGAACACCGCCTCGCGATCGAAGACATCGATCTGCGCATCGGTCACCTCGCCGTGCACCAGCAGCAGCAGGCCCTGGCGCTGCATCGCTTCGAGCGTCGCGGTGGTCTTGCGGATGTCGGTGACGCCGGCGTCGCTGTTGGTCGTGGCGCCGGCCGGATAGAGCTTGACGGCGACCACGCCGGCGGCCCTGGCGCGCGCGATCTCGTCAGGCGGCGTGTTGTCGGTGAGGTACAGGGTCATCAGCGGCGTGAAGTCGGTGTGCTTCGGCAAGGCAGCAAGGATGCGCTCGCGATAGGCCGAAGCCGCCGCGGCAGTCGTCACCGGCGGCTTGAGATTGGGCATCACGATCGCACGCGCGAACTGCGCTGCCGTGGCCGGCAGCACCGCCGCCATCGCCGCGCCGTCACGCAGGTGCAGGTGCCAGTCGTCGGGACGGGTCAGGGTCAAGGCGTCGCTCATGAAGGCATTGTCCATCGCGGGGGCTTGCACGGTCTTTATCTTTCGACTATTCTGGAATCATGGAATCCAAAGCCGTCGTCGAATCGCTTGCCGCACTGGCCCAGCCGCTGCGCCTGCAGGTGTTCCGCGCGCTGGTCGTCGCCGGCCCGCGCGGCCTGACGCCCGGCGCGATGAGCGAAGGCGCCGGCGTGCCGCCGGCCACGCTCTCCTTCCATCTCAAGGAGCTGATGAACGCCGGCCTCGTCAGCCAGCAGCGCGACGGCCGCTTCCTGATCTACCGCGCCGACTTCGCGCGCATGAACGGCCTGCTGGCCTACCTCACCGAGAACTGCTGCGAAGGCAGCCACTGTTGCGTCCCTTCCCCACCGAAAGGCAAACCATGAGCAAGCGTTTCCACGTCCACCTGCATGTCGACGACCTCGCGACCAACATCGGCTTCTATTCGAAGCTGTTCGGCGCGACGCCCGCACGCCAGGAACTCGACTACGCCAAGTGGATGCTCGACGACCCGCCCGTCAACTTCGCGATCTCGACCTGGGGCGCCAGGGCCGGCATCGACCACCTCGGCATCCAGACCGACGACGCGGCCGAGCTCGACGCGATGCAGCACGCGCCGTCGCGGCCGATCTGACGATGAAGGTCGAAGGACAGGTCAGCTGCTGTACGCCAAGAGCGACAAGCACTGGATCACCGACCCGCAGGGCGTGGCCTGGGAGCACTTCCACACGCTCGAGAACGTGCCGACCTTCAGCCCGAAGGCGGCGACTTCGGCGCAGGCCTGCTGCCCGGCACGCGCCAAGGATGCGCGCAGGCCGCGTGCTGCTGATGACAACAACGCACATCCTGATCCTTTGCACCCACAACTCGGCGCGCAGCGTGCTCGCCGAGGGCATGCTGAATCACTGGGCGCGAAAGCTCGGCCGTGATGTCGTCGCGCACAGCGCCGGCAGCACACCGAGTGGGCGCGTCAACCCCTTGGCGCTCGAAGCGCTCGTCGCTGCCGGCATCGACATCGGCACGCCGCGCAGCAAGAGCTGGGACGAGTTCGCCACGCCCGATGCGCCGAAGCTCGCCGCGGTCATCACCGTGTGCGACAGCGCCGCCAAGGAGCAGTGCCCATTCTTCCCGGGCGCGCCGGTGCAGGTGCATTGGGGCTACCCCGATCCGTCCAACGCCGAGGGTGGAGACGAAGGCAAGTGCCGCGCCTTCGAGCTGACGCGCCAGGCCATCGGCTACCGCATGCTGCAGTTGCTGGCGCTGCCGATCGAGACGCTGGATGCACCGGCCTTGCGCGCCGCATTGCAGCGGATTTCCACGACATGACGGCGCCCCTGCCGCGCCGCCTGCTCGCCGAGGGCCTGGGCACGCTGCTGCTGCTCGCCGTCGTCATCGGCTCCGGTGTGATGGCCCAGCGCCTGTCGGCCGGCAATGACGGCATCGCGCTGCTGGCCAACACCGCGGCCACGGTGGCCGGGCTGTGGGTGCTGATCGAGCTGTTCGGCCCGGTCTCGGGCGCGCACTTCAACCCCGCCGTGTCGGCCGTGATGGTGTGGCGCGGCGCGCTGGCGCGGCGCGACTTCGTGCCCTACGTCGTGGTGCAGCTGGTCGGCGCGATGCTCGGCGCATGGCTGGTGCATGCGATGTTCGACATGTCCATCGTGCAGTTCTCGACCCAGCTGCGCAGCGGCGGGGTCAATGGATCGCCGAAGCCGTCGCCACCGCCGGCCTGCTGCTGACGATCCTGCGAGCGCCGCCGGCGCGCGTCGCACCGCTGGTGGCGGCGTGGATCGGCGCGGCCTACTGGTTCACCGCCAGCACCTCGTTCGCGAATCCGGCCGCAGCCTTCGGGCGCTTGTGGAGCGACAGCTTCGCCGGCATCGCGCCGGCGAGCGCGCCGGGCTTTGTGCTCGCGCAGTGCGTCGGCGCCGCGATCGGCGCCGCGCTGCATCAGGCGCTGGGTGATCAGGCGCCGGGGGTGGCGTCGGCCGACGACGCTGCCTCGCGCTGAAGCTGCAGCAGGCAGTTGGTGCACAGGCAGCCGCGGAAGGCCGCGCGCAATTGCGCCAGCGTTGTCGCGTCGAGCGTGATGCGCGTGCAGGCGCAAGGCGCGGGGTCGTGAATGCCGCAATGAAACCCGGCGCCGCAGCGCGGGCAGCGGTCCGTCGCCGATGCCGCTTCGTTGCTCATGCGCGGTAGCCCGGATCCTTGCGATCGATCAGGCGCTGCAGCGCGGCGAAGCCGTCTTCGCCGGCGCCGTACTTCGGGTTGAAGTTCAGGGCATCGCGCACGCAGCCTTCGAGCACCGCCACGGGAATCGGCCGCAGCGCGCCCTTGCCGTGCGTGGCCATCTGCACCTCGCAGGCGCGCTGTACCACCCACATGTACGCGAAGGCCTGCGCGAGGGTCTGCCCGATGACCACCGGCCCGTGGTTGCGCAACAGCAGCACCGGCTTGTAGTCCGTTGCGCCCCCATGCCCCCCGAGGGGGTCGGTCGAGCTTGGGAACGGCCCGGCGTTCGCCCGGCTGCTGGCGAGGATGCGTGCGCCCTCCTCGGCATGCACGGTGATGCCCTCGAAGTCGTGGTACGCGACCTTGCCCCACAGTTGCGCGGCGTAGAAGTTGGTGAACGACAGGCCTTCTTCGAGGCAGCACACCGCCATCGTCGGCGTGGTGTGCACGTGCATCACGCAATGCGCATCCGGCAGCGTGGCGTGGATCGCGCCGTGGAAGGTGAAGCCGGCCGGGTTGATCGGCCAGTCGCTGTGGCCGAGGATGTTGCCCTGCACATCGACCTTGACGAGGTTCGACGCGGTGACCTCGCTGTAGTGAAGGCCGAAGGGGTTGACCAGAAAGTGCCCCGGCTCGCCGGGCACGCGCAGCGAGAGGTGGTTGTAGATCAGTTCGCCCCAGCCGAGGTGGTCGAAGATGCGGTAGGCCGCAGCGAGTTGCACGCGCGCGTCCCACTCGGCCTCGGCGAAACGTTCTGGGCGGGTGAAGGCGTTGTGCTTCATGGCGCGAACCTCAGGCGAAGCGGAACGATACGGTGCCGAGCGGACCATAGTCGGCATGCAGAACGTCGCCGGCAACCGCGGTCGTCGGCCGCGTGAACGAGCCGGCAAGAACCACGTCACCCGCGTTCAACTGCTCGTCGTGCGGCGCGATCTTGTTGGCCAACCACGCGACGCCGGTGGCAGGATGATTGAGCACAGCCGCAGCCAGGCCGGTCTCCTCGATCACGCCGTTCTTGAACAGCATCGCGCCGACCCAGCGCAGGTCGAGCGCGTCGGGCCTGACCGGGCGGCCGCCGAGAACGATGCCCGCATTGGCGGCGAAGTCGCTGATGGTGTCGAAGACCTTGCGCGGCGCGCGCGTCTCGCGGTCGAACTGCTCGATGCGCGCATCGATGATCTCCAGCGCCGGACACACGTACTCGGTGGCGGCCAGCACCTCGAACAGCGTCGCGTTCGGGCCGCGCAAGGGCCGGCCGAGCACGAAGGCGAGTTCGACCTCGACCCGCGGCGCGATGAAGCGCTGGATTGCAATGTCGCCGCCCTGCTCGAAGAACATGTCGTCCATCAGCGGCGCGTAGTCGGGCTCGGTGATCCGGCTGGCCTGCTGCATCGCGCGCGAGGTCAGGCCGATCTTGCGGCCGCGGATGCGGTGGCCGTCGGCGAGTTCGAGCCGGACCCATTCGCGCTGGATGGCATAACCATCGTCGATCGTCATCTGCGGATGCGCGCGCGAGAAGTGGCGCAGCGGCGTGCGCGACTTGCGCGCGTCGTAGAGCTGGCGCGCGAGCGCTGTGATGGTGGGGGTGTCGAGCAAGGTCAGGCTTTCGGATTGAACAGCGCATGCAGGTTGCCGAACTTGGCGTCGAAGACCTCCGGGCCTTCGTCGATCTGCAACGTCAGGCCCAGTGGGCGCTTGGCCAGCAGCGGCGCGAAGTGCGCCTTGGCGGCATCGGTCAGCGCCTGGCCCGCAGCCTGTTGTGTCGCCCCGCTGCGACCGCGGCCCATGCGCAGGTGCAAGTAGCAGAAGGCGTGATCGCCCGAGGCATCGGCGACGGCGGAGTGCGCCGCCGGATAGGCCAGCACACGGATGCCGCCGATGGGGAAGACGGCGCGGCCGGTTTCGTCCTTCACCGATTGCATCGCGTGCGCCAGCGAGCGGCACAGCGCGCTCATGTCGGTCTCGGCATCGAGCTGCTTCGTGTAGAGGATGACGACGTGCGGCATGTCAGCAGCGCCGGGCCGTCCCAAGGGGCTGACGCGCCCCTCGGGGGAAGCGAACGAAGTGAGCTGGGGGCTTCATGTCACAAGCGTGTTGCGACGGACGTGTAGCCGTCGGCGCGCGAGGCCACGGCCTGCGGAATGGCGCGGCCGTCCTGCGGCGTCACCGGAAACACGGCGTTGATCTGCCCCGTGCCTGAAGCACCGAAGTACGGCGTGATGACTTCGGCCTGGCCGTCGTAGGCGCTCCAGCCGAGCAGGCCGAGCAGCATCGCGGTGTCGTGCATGAAGCCTTCGCCGTGGCCCTTGCTCGCGTACTCGGGCAGCATCTCGCAGAAGTCCTTCCACTGGCCCTGCTGCCACATCTGCACGACGCGCCGGTCGAGCTGTTCGAGGAACGGACTCCACAGGCGAAAGGCGTACTCCGGCGCCAGCCCGTTCTGCGCGAAGCGGTGGCTCAGGCTGCCGCTGGCGAAGAAGGCCACGTTGCCGTCGTAGTGCTGCTCGACCGCGCGCCGCATCGCCCAGCCCAGGCGAGCGCTGTCGGCCAGGTAGTGCGCCATGCACAGGGCAGACACCGACACCACCTTGAAGTGCTGGTCGGCGTTCATGTAGCGCATCGGCACCAGCGTGCCGTACTCGGGGTTGAGCGTGGTGGCGTCGTGCGCGAGCGTCTCGACGCCGAGCGCGTTGCACTCACGCGCCAGCAGTTTTCCGAGGGCAGGATTGCCCGGCGTCTCGAACGCCATGTTCGCGATGAAGTGCGGCAACTCGTTGCTGGTGTAGGTGCCCTTGAAGTGCGGTGCGCAGTTGAGGTGGTAATTGGCGTTGACGAGCCAGTGCGTGTCGAAGACGACGATGGTGTCAACGCCAAGCTCGCGACAGCGGCGCGCGATCTCGCGGTGGCCGTCGATCGCGTCCTGGCGCGTGCCTTTGCGCGGGCCGTCGAGCTCGCTCAGGACCATCGACGGCACGTGCGTGATCTTGGCGGCCAGAGCTACGGTGCCCATGCTGGTTCCTTGAGTTTCGCGCCCTCCCCTCGGGGGAGGGTTGGGAGAGGCTCCATGTCACCCCCGCGGGGGGCGTCGTTCACGACGCACCCCAGTGCGGGATGTGGTGCGAGCCCATCGACACCGCAACGTTCTTCGGTTCCAAGAACACCTCGTAGCTCCAGGTGCCACCCTCGCGCCCTGTGCCGCTGGCCTTCGTGCCGCCGAAGGGCTGGCGCAGATCGCGCACGTTCTGGCTGTTGACGAAGCACATGCCGGCTTCGATGGCCGCGGCGACACGATGCGCGCGGCCGAGGTTCTCGGTCCAGACGTAGCTCGACAGGCCGTAGGCGATGTCGTTGGCCTTGGCGATCGCATCGGCTTCGTCGTCGAACGAGATCAGGCAGGCAACAGGGCCGAAGATTTCTTCCTGCGCGATGCGCATGCGGTTGTCGACGTTGGCGAACACTGTCGGCTGAACGAAGTTGCCACGTGACAACGCCGACGGCAGCGTGGGCGCATCGAGGCCGCCGCACAAGAGCGTCGCCCCCTCCTTCGGCCCCAACTCGATGTAGCTGCGCACCTTGGCCAGATGGCCCGGGCTGATCATCGGGCCGATGATGGTCTTCTCGTCCATCGGATCACCCACCGTCAGGCGCTGCGCGCGCGCGGCGAAGCGCTGCGCGAACTCGGCGTAGATCGACTTCTGCACGAGGATGCGCGAACCCGCGGTGCAGCGCTCGCCGTTGTTGGAGAAGATCATGAAGACGGCGGCGTCGAGCGCGCGATCGAGGTTCGCATCGTCGAAGATCACGAACGGGCTCTTGCCGCCCAGCTCCATGCTGAACTTCTTCAAACCCGCGGCCTGCACGATGCGGTTGCCGGTGACGGTGCTGCCGGTGAAGCTGATGGCGCGCACGTCGCGGTGTCGCACCAGCGGTTCGCCGGCCTCGGCGCCGAAGCCGTGCACGACGTTGAGCACGCCGGCGGGGATGCCGGCTTCGAGCGCGAGTTCACCCAGACGCGCGGCCGTCAGCGGCGAGAGTTCGCTCATCTTCAGCACCGCCGTGTTGCCGAAGGCCAGCGCCGGCGCCACCTTCCACGTCGCCGTCATGAAGGGCACGTTCCACGGGCTGATCAGCGCGCACACGCCTACGGGGTGGTAGAGCGTGTAGTTGAGGTGCGTCGGCGTCGGGTAGGTGTGGCCATCGACACGGGTGCACATCTCGGCGAAGTAGTGGAAGTTGTCGGCAGAGCGCGGCACCAGTTGCTTGCCGGTCTGCGCGATCGGCTGGCCGGTGTCTTGCGTCTCGGTGCGCGCGAGCGTTGCCACTTGCGCGGCGATCAACTCGCCGAGCTTGCGCATGAGGCGCGCGCGCTCGGCGGCGGGCAGGCCGGCCCACTTCGGGAACGCGGCCTTGGCGGCAGCGACGGCCGCATCGATTTCTGTCGCGCCGCCGCGCGCGACTTCGGCCAGCGTTTGCTGTGTCGCCGGGTTCAGGCTCTCGAAGTACTGCGCGCTCTCGACGGCGCGGCCGTCGATCAGGTGCTGGATGCGCATGGCGTTCCTAGGTTGCGAAGCGGTCGTCGCCGACGATGGTATTGACCAGGCGGCCGATGCCGTCGATTTCGGTCACGACCTCGTCGCCGACGTTGACATTGACGACGCCGTCGGGCGTGCCGGTGAGGATCACGTCGCCCGGCTGGAGCGTCATGAAGCTGCTCAGGGACTCGATCAGTGCGGCCACGCCGTCGATCATGTTGGCCGTGCTGCCCTGCTGCGTGAGCTTGCCGTTGACGAAGGTGCGCAGCGTCAGCGCCTGCGGGTCGGGCACATCGGCAGCATCGACCAGCCAGGGCCCGAGCACCGTGGCGCCGTCGCGGTTCTTGACGCGCAGGTTGGGGCGGTACCAGTTCTCGAGGTAGTCGCGCACCGCGTAGTCGTTGCACACGGTGTAGCCGGCGACATGCTTCAGGGCATCGGCTCGCTCAACGCGCTGCGCAGTGCGGCCGATCACCACCGCCAGCTCGCACTCGTAGTGCATGAAGGCCACGTCCGCCGGCCGGCGCGTGACGCCGCGGTGGCCCAGCAGCGCGCCCGGACCCTTGAAGAACACGAGAGGCTCGTCCTTCGTGGTCTGCGTCAGCTCCTTGGCCAGCTCCTTGACATGGTCGGCGTAGTTCAGGCCGAGCGCGATCACGGTGCCGACCGGAAACGGCGGCAGCCACACCACCGCCTCCTCGGCCAGCACGCGGCCGTCGGCCAGTTGCAGGCCGCGCTCGTGCGGGATCGCGCTGTGCAACGCGCCGGCATAGGCGACGCGCGCAGTCTTCATGCCGCCTCAGCCTCGAGCTGCACGCGCAGCGCACCGATAGCGTCGATCGACACCCGCACCGCGTGACCCGCGGCCACCAGCGGCGCACCGTGCGACACGCCGAGCGTCAGCACGTCGCCGGGCTGCAGCGTCATGAACTCGGTGACGTTGGCGAGCAGTTGCGCCACGCCGCGGACACGCTCGCCGGTGCTGAACTCGTGCACCACCACGCCATCGACTTCGACGCGGCCGGCCAGCGCCATCGGCCCGGGCACATCGGCCGCAGGCACGACGCGCGCACCGAGCGGGCAGTAGCCGTCGCGCGCCTTGAAGCGCGCGCCCGGGCGGTAGTGGTTGGGCACCGGCAGGCTGATGTCGCCGACGAGCAGGTAGCCCGTCACATGCGCCAACGCGTGTGCGACAGAAACGCGGCATGCCGTCATGCCGATGACGATGCCGAGCGCTGCCCCAACCTGCAACGCCGCCACGCCCGGTGGTACACGCACCACGGCCCCATCTCCGGACAGCATGTGGCGCGGCTTGACTTCGAGCACCGGCGCGCGCGGCGGCGCCTTGTACGGCGCATGGTGCAGTGCGGCGCCGAGGGCCGCGAGCTGCGGCGCGTGATTCAGCAGCGCGCCATAGACCGTGCCGGACAGGCGCCACGGCGGCAGGTCGCAAGCCACGGCCTGCGGACCATGCGACAGGGCCGCATTTGCTAACATGTGAGCAATGTAATCGTTAAGATGTGAGCATGTCAACCGCGCGCCGAACTCAGCGCCGCGACCCTCGCAGCAGCAGCCACCGGCAGGCCGCAGCGCCGCCGCCGCTGCGCCGCAACCTGCCGCTGCTGCTGCTGCAGGCGCGCGAAGGCGTGCTGGCGCACTTCCGGCCGCTGCTCAATGCCCACGGCGTCACCGAGCAGCAGTGGCGCGTGCTGCGCGCGCTGCTGGCCGAGGGCGCGCTCGAGCCGCGCCAGATCGGCGCGCTGTGCCGCATCTCGAGCCCGAGCCTGGCGGGCGTGCTGGCGCGCATGGACGAGTTGGGCCTGGTGCGGCGCGAGCGCACGGCACAGGACCAGCGCCGCGTACTCGTCAGCCTGACGCGCAAGAGCCGCGACATCGCCGCCGCGATGGCGCCGCAGGTCGAGGCGGTGTATGCGCGCATCGAAGCGCACATCGGCGCCGATTTCGTGCAGCGCTTCTACGCCACGCTCGACGAGCTGATCGGGTTGCTGCAGGAGATGCCGGCGGATGACGGCGACGACGCGGCGTGACGCGCACGGCGCCGCGTCGTACAGCGTCATCGCTTGCCGCGCTTGATGGACTTCGCGGTTGCAGGGCGCTTCTTGCGCGCGACCTTGACGGCGGCGTACGCCGCGCGCGGCTGGTGCGCCGCGTCGGCGAATGGGTTGACGACTTCGAGATCGTCAAAGCGCTGCCCGGCCTGCATGTCTTCCGTATACAACGTGGTACAGCCAGCATCGAGCGCCGCCTGCACGATCAGGCCGTCCCAGTGCGAAAGCTGGAAGCGCTGCGCGAGCTGAAGGCCGCGAATTACGGAGTCGGTGTCGGTGGGCACGACATGCTCGTCGGCCAGCGCCTGGACGATCTCGAGCGCCGCCTCACGGCTCAACAGGGCGGCGCGTTGCAGGGCGTTGTAGCTCTCGACCAGCACCTGCGTGCTGATCACCATCGTGCCGGCGAGCACATGGCTCTCGATCAGCTCGATCGCGCGCGCCTGCTTGCGCCCGGCGCGGCGATCATGGGAGTAGACGACGACGTTGGTGTCGAAGAAGGCCCTCACTTGCGACGCCGCCGCTCGAGCTCTTGCATGCGCTCTTCATATAGCGCTTCCCGCCCTTGCCAAGCGGGCGGTGCGCCCGCAGGCCGCGGCAGCGCACGCGCGAAACTGGCCCGCAGCCGGGCAACGCGACGCTCGGCATCCGACTCGCGCCCCACGTACTGCTCGATCGCCTTGCGGCAGATCTCGTTGACGCTGGTGCCCTCCTTCACCGCCTTGATGCGGGCCTCGCGCAGCAGCGCGTCGTCGATAGCGAGGGTCAGGCTGGACATGCGGCTCTCCTGGAACGTAACCAGTGTAGCACGGGTTACGTGGAGAACAGCCCCTTGTGCTGCTCGCGCAGCAGGTTCTTCTGCACCTTGCCCATCGCGTTGCGCGGCAGGTCGGGCTCGACGAAGACGCGCTTGGGCACCTTGAAGGCAGCGATCTTGTCTTTCATCGCGGCGATCAGTGCCGCTGCATCGAGCGCCACGCCGGGCCGCGGCACCACCACCGCCACCACGCTCTCGCCGAAGTCCGGATGCGGCACGCCGACGACCGCGCTCTCGGCCACGCCCGGCTGCTCGTTGAGATAACCCTCGATCTCGGCCGGATAGACGTTGTAGCCGCCGCTGATGATCAAGTCCTTGCTGCGGCCGACGATGCTGACGACGCCCTGCTCGTCGAGCTTGCCGACGTTGCCGGTCTTGAACCACAGGTCGGCCGTGAACTCCTCGGCCGTCTTCTCCGGCATGCGCCAGTAGCCCTTGAACACGTTCGGGCCCTTGACTTCGATGATGCCGATCTCGCCGCTGCGGCAGGGCTGCCCCTTTTCGTCGTGGATGCGAAGCTGCACCCCCGGCAGCGGCTTGCCCACGGTGCCGGCGATGCGCTGCCCGTCCTTGGCGTGATACGGGTTGGAAGCGAGCATCGCCGTCTCGCTCATGCCATAGCGCTCGACGATGGTATGCCCGGTGCGTTCGCGCCAGGCTTCGAAGGTCTCGGGCAGCAGCGGCGCCGAGCCGGCGATGAAGATTCGCATGTGCGCCGCCGCCTCCTTCGTCAGCGACGCTTCGGCCAGCATGCGCACGTACAGCGTGGGCACGCCCATCATCACCGTGGCGCGCGCCATCGCGGCGATCGTCGCCTTCGGATCGAACTTCTCGAACCACAGCATCTTGCTGCCCGCGAGCAGCGCGCCGTGGATGGCGACGAACAGGCCGTGCACGTGGAAGATCGGCAAGACGTGGATCAGCACGTCCTTGTCGGAGTCGGCGCTGGGCCGTTCCCGAGCCGACTCGTTCCCCTCGGGGGACGGTGGCGGCTTGCCGCCGCCTTGGGGCAAGTCGGCGCTGGGCCGTTCCCGAGCCGACTCGTTCCCCTCGGGGGACGGTGGCGGCTTGCCGCCGCCTTGGGGCAAATCGCCGCTGGGCCGTTCCCGAGCCGACTCGCTCCCCTCGGGGGGCGGTGGCGGCTTGCCGCCGCCTTGGGGCTGTCCAGTTCGCCAGCCCCAATAGTCCTTGAGCACGCGCGTGTTCGACGCCAGGTTGCCGTGCGTCAGCATCGCACCCTTGCTGCGCCCGGTCGTGCCGCTGGTGTAGAGGATCGCGGCCAGATCGTCGATGCCACGCTCGACGACCGCGTGCTCGTCGCTCATGAACGCTGCGCGTTCGAGCAAGGAGCCGCTGCGATCGGCATCGAGCGTGAAGACGTTGCTCACACCGGCGGCGAAGGCGAGCTTGCTGATCCACGCAAAGTTGCGCTTCGCGCACACCACCACCGCCGGCCCGGCGTTGCCGATGAAGTACTCGAGCTCCGCCGCCTGGTAGGCGGTGTTCAGCGGCAGGTAGACATGCCCGGCGCGCAGCACCGCCAGGTACAGCATCAGCGCCTCGACGCTCTTGTCGGCGTGAACGGCGATGCGTGAATTTGCCGGAATGTCGATCGCATCCAAGAGGTTGGCGATGCGTGCGCTGCCCCGCTCCAGGTCACCCCAGGTGTAGTACAGCGGCGCCGGCGTGTCGCAAGTCTCGACCGCAGTCGCGTTCAGGTCCGATGCAAAGCCGGCGCGCAACGCGGCATAGAGGTTCTGATTCGGCATGAGTCGATCAGTCGAGCTTCACACTGGCGTTCTTCACCACCTCGGCCCAGCGCTTGATCTCGGCGCCGACGAACTTGCCGAAGTCGTCGGCCCACAGGTTCGGCGTCTCGGTGCCCAGCCCCGTCCACACCGCCTTGAGTTCGTCGCTGTTCAGCGCCTTGCGAAGTTCGCCCTGCATCGCCGACACAAGCTCGCGTGGCGTGCCCTTGGGCGCCCAAAGGCCGTACCAGGTGGCGACTTCGTAGTTCGGCGCGCCGCCGGCCTTGGCCAGCGGCACCTCGCCGAAACCCGGCGCCGGCTTCGCCCCAGCCACCGCGATGGCGCGGATGCGCCCGCCCTTGATGTGCGCCGCCGACGAGCCCAGGCCGTCGAACATCATGTCCACTTGGCCGGCCACCAGGTCCTGCAGCGCCGGCCCCGCGCCGCGGTACGGGATGTGGGTGATGAAGGTCTTGGTCTGCAGCTTGAACAACTCGCCGGCCAGGTGATGCGAGGTGCCGTTGCCGGCAGAGCCGTAGTTGAGCTTGCCCGGGTTCTTGCGCATGAAGTCGAGCAGCTCGGGCAAGGTCTTGGCGGCCACGCGCTGCGGGTTGACGACGATCACCTGCGGCACCGAAGAGATCAGCCCCACCGGCACGAAATCGCTCTCGATGTTGTAGTCGAGCTTCGGGTACACGGACGGCGCGATGGCGTGGTGCACCGCGCCCATGAAGAAGGTATAGCCGTCGGGCGCGGCGCGCGCCGCCAGGCCCGCGCCGAGCGTGCCGCCGGCACCGCCCTTGTTGTCGATGATGAACTGCTTGCCGGTGTTCTTGGTCATCGCCGCGAACAACGGCCGGGCGAAGGCGTCGGTGCCGCCTCCGGGCGGGAACGGCACGACGATCGTCACCGGCTTGGCGGGCCATGCACTTTGGGCAAACGCCGACGGCGCCGCAAGCGATGCGGCCAACAAGCTGCGCCGCGAGATCAATGGGGTCATGTCGTCTCCTGATTCGTTGGTTCAAAGCAAAGCAGAGATGGCCCGGCTGGCCACGACCTCGCCGTGCGCGAAGCGGTCATGATGCCTTTCGATGCGGGCCAGGTCGTACAGGTAATTCACCATGAGGCCGGCCGATTGCTTCAGCCCCTTGGGCGACAGGTCGGCCTGTGCGTTCAGTCGCTCCAGGCGCGCGCCGTTGTCGAGGTGAAAGCGCGCCACCGGGTCGCCCTGCGGCAAGGGCGAGACCTGCACCAGGTAGAAGGCCGCCAGCCGCCACAGCGCCTGGTGTGCCGAGCGCGACAGTGCTGCCAGGCGCGCGGCCTGCGTCAAGGCGGCAAAGCCGTCACCGCTGGCGGCATGCAGCTCGTCGTGGGCGCGCGCCACCTTGTCGGGCAGCGTTTCGGGCCGGGCCTTGACGAGCCAGGCCATGAAGCCGGGGATCGGCGACAGCGTGCAGAAGGTCTTCAGTTGCGGCAGCTCGCGCTTCAACTGCTCGGCCACGCGCTTGATCAGGAAGTTGCCGAGCGAGACGCCGCGCAGCCCCGGCTGGCAGTTGCTGATCGAATAGAACACCGCCACCTTGAACTGCTCGGGCGCGAGCGGCGTTGCGCGCTTGTCGATCAGCGGCGCGATCGCGCCGGCCATCTCGGGCAGCAGCGCCACCTCGACGAAGATCAGCGGCTCGTCCGGCAACTGCGGATGGAAGAAAGCGAAGCAGCGCCGGTCGGGCCGCAGGCGACGCCGCAGGTCGTCCCAGCCGTCGATCTCGTGCACCGCCTCGTGGCGAATGATCTGTTCGAGCAGTTGCGCCGGCGAGTTCCAGTCGACGCGCCGCATCTCGAGAAAGCCCGGGTTGAACCAGCTCGACAGCAGGTGAAAGAGGTCGGCCTCCACCGCCGCGAGCGCCGGCTGCTTGGGCAAGCGATCGAGCAGCCGGCGGCGCAGCCGCACGATCGCCGCCGTACCGCCGGGCGCGCGGTTCAGGCGCCGGAACAACTCTTGGCGTGGCGGCTCGGCGGCATGCGTCAGCGCGATCAGGCGATCGGCGCTCGGCGTGGCCACATAGGCCTGCGCGGCGGCCAGCACCTGCTTCGGCTCAGGACTGAAGTCGCTCGCCAGGCGCTCGAAGAAGCGATGGCGTTCGGGCTCGGCGAGGGCCTCGATCTGCGCCACGATGGCCGCGGCGAGCACGGGGCTGTTGGCCTCGCCGCGCACCGACAGCAGGCGGCGGCACTCGGTCAGGATCTGTCGCGGCATATGAACGCAAGTGTGGACAAGACAGCGCGTGCCGCGTGCAGGGACTGACCCTCATGCGCGCGCCGTCGGCTGGGAGTAGATTCACTCGGCCCCATGTCCGCCTACCTCGCGATCGACTCGATCAGCGTCAGCTACGGCGCCGCCGCGCCGGTGCTCGACCGCGTCAGTCTGGAGGTGCAGCGCGGCGAGATGGTGGCGCTGCTCGGCAGCTCGGGCTGCGGCAAGACCACGCTGCTGCGCGCCATCGCCGGCTTCGTGCGGCCGCAGTCGGGCCGCATCCGCGTCGATGGCCGCGACATCACCGATCTGCCGCCCGAAGCGCGCCACACCGCGATGATGTTCCAGTCCTACGCGCTGTGGCCGCACATGGACGTGGCGGCCAACATCGGCTATGGCCTGCGCATGCGCGGCGCCGACAAGGCGCGCATCGCGCAGCGCGTGACCGAGATGCTCGAGCTGCTGCAGCTGCCGGGCTTCGAGCGCCGCAGCGTCGGTTCGCTCTCCGGCGGCCAGCGCCAGCGCGTGGCGATGGGGCGCGCGCTGGCGGTGAATCCGCTGCTGCTGCTGCTCGACGAGCCGATGAGCAACCTCGACTACAAGGTGCGCCTGGATTTGCGCCACGAACTGCGCGCGCTGCAAAGGCGCGTGGGCATCACCGCCATCTACGTCACGCACGACCGCGAGGAGGCGCTGACGCTGGCCGACCGCATCGCCGTCATCGACGCCGGCCGGCTGCTGCAGATCGGCACGCCGCAGGAGGTGTTCCACAAGCCGGCCAGCCCCTTCGTCGCCGGCTTCATGGGCGCCGACAACGCCATCGTGCTGCAAGACGGCCAGCGCGCGCACTTCCGCGGCGACCGTGCGCGCCTGGCCCCGCGCGCCGACGACAACGCCCTCAGCCTGGAAGGCGTGGTCGAGCAGGCGTCCTACCTCGGTCACGGCTGGCGCTACCGCGTGCGCGTCGCCGAGGGCCGCCAGGTGTGGGTCGACGACCCGGCGGCCGTGGCCGAAGGCAGTCGCACCCACGTCATCGTTCCACGCGATGCTCTGATGCTGTTCCCTTCTTGAGGAGACCAAAGTGAGATTGTTTGCCCTGCCCTTCGCCGCGCTGCTGGCGCTGCCCGCATCGGCCCAGACCACGCTCAACGTGATCACCGCCGGCGACCAGAACATGGTCGACTACGTCAACACCTTCCTCGCGCCGCGCTTCGAGAAGCTGAATCCGGGCGTCTCGGTCAAGGCGGTGGGCACCGGCCCGGGCGACGCCGGCTCGCAGAAGATCTACGAGAAACTTTCGGCGCAGTCCAAGGCCGGCAACGCGGCCTGGGACGTCGATGTGGCCGTGATCCACCAGCGCGGCGCGGCGACGATGGTCAAGGAGAGCCTGCTCGCGCCCTACCGCAAGGACATCGCCACCGACAAGCTGGTGTCGCGCGACAGCGCGAAGAACGCGCTCGGCCAGAACGTCGACGGCTTCGTCATCCCGATGTTCCACAGCCAGATCGCGATGGCCTACAACCCGGACGTCGTCAAGGCGCCGCCGAAGAACTTCGGCGAGCTCGAAGGCTGGGTCAAGCAGTACCCGAAGCAGTTCGGCTACAACGGCGTCAAGGGCGGCATGTCGGGCGTGGGCTTCGTCATGGGCTACGTCACCGCCAACGCCGGTCTGGGCACGAGCCTGGAGACCGGGCCTTACGACGCCGGCAAGAAGGCGGCGATCGACAAGGCGCTCGGCAAGCTCAAGGAGTTCAACAAGAGCGTGGTGCTGACGCCGGGCAACGCCGGCACGCTCGACATGTTGAATCGCGGCGAGATCGCGATGGGGCCGGTCTGGGTGGACATGTTCTACACCTGGGTGGCCGACGGCAAGCTCTCGCCCAAGCTCAAGCTCTCGCTGCACCGAACCCGGCCTGCCCGGCCAGCCGATGTACTACGCGGTGCCGGCCAAGGCGGCCAACGCCGCACTCGCGCGCAAGTTCGTCGAGTTCGCCGCCAGCCCGGAGATCCAGGCCGAGGGCATCGTCAAGAAGTTCAACTGGTACCCCGGCATCGACGCGCAGCATGTGCAGAGCAAGCTCGACAAGGCGAGCTGGGACAAGCTGTTCACCGACATCAAGCCCGACGCGCTGCAGAAGTACGGCCGGCCGTTCCCGCTGTCGGACTATTTCACCGACATCGTCGAAGGCTACGAGCGCGTGGTCTTGAAGTGAATCCCCCCCGGAGCGGCTGCGCCGCTCCCCCCCAGGGGGGCGCCGCCAGCGGCCTGGCAGAGCCAGTTCCGCGGCGGCTGCTGGGCAGGACATGACACGGCGCTGGGTCGGCCTGGCGCTGATCAGCCCCGCGCTGCTCGTCATCGCGGTTTTCTTCATCGTTCCGCTCGGCCTGTCGGTGCACAGCGCCTTCACGGCCAAGGACGGCAGCTTCACGCTCGCGCACTTCGACAAGTCGTTCGATCTGTACAGCACCGACATGCTGTTCACGCTCGGCATCGTGCTGCTGTCGTGCGCGCTGATCGCCGCGGTGGCGATCGCGATCGCCGGCTACCTGACGCTCGGCGAGAACGCGCGCACCAAAGCCGCACTGCGCTGGCTCTACCGCTGGCCGCTGTTCATTCCGTTCGTGGTCGCCGGCCAGGTGATGCGCACCTTCCTCGCCAAGAACGGCATGCTCAACCATGTGCTGGTGGGCAGCGGCCTGATCGAGCCGCTGGCCGCGCAGAGCCTCCTTGACTGGCGCGGCATCGTCATCGCCTTCGTCTGGAAGCAGGCGCCCTTCGTCACGCTGCTGCTGGCCGGCGCGATGGCGTCGCTCGAGCCGCAGCATGTCGAGGCCGCGCGCAACCTCGGCGCGCCGCGCTGGCGCGTGCTCTTCGGCATCGTCCTGCCGCAGGTCAAGGGCACGCTGCTGGTCGGGCTGGTGCTGTCGTTCGTGACGATGCTGTCGGTGCTGTCGGTGCCGCTGATGATCAACCCGAACTCGCCGACGATGATGACGGTGGACGTGGCCTATCGCATCAGCACGCACGGTGATTACGCGGTGGCCAACGCGCTGTGCCTGGTGTCGCTGCTGTTCGCGTCGGTCGGCGCCGGGATCTACCTGCGCCACGCGGTCAGGCAGGCCGAGGCCCGCACATGAAGGCCGCCGGCGCAGTGCTGGGCCGCGCGCTGGCGATCGCGCTGCTCGCCTTCGTGATCTTCGGCCCGCTCGCCAACCTGCTGCTCTGGGCCTTTGCCGAGCGCTGGTACTTCCCGGGAAAGATCCCGCAGGAGTTCGGCTTCGCTTTCTGGGGCCGCGTCTTCGCGCCGCGCGGCGGTGCGGTGCAGTCGCTGCTGACGAGCATCTGGATCGCGCTGCTCACGGTCGCCTTCTGCCTCGCCGTCGCCGTGCCCGCCGGCTATGCGCTGGCGCGGCTGAAGCTGCCGTGGCGCGCATTCATCCTGCTGCTGTTCCTGCTGCCGCAGGCGATTCCGAACCTGCCGATCTACGTCAACATCGCCCGCATGTTCTACGAGCTGCGCCTGAACGGCACGGTGTTCGGCGTGGTGCTGGTGCATGCCGCGCACGGCCTGGTGCTGGCGGTGTGGATCGCCAGTGCTGCCTTCGCTGCGGTTGATGGCAGCTCGAAGAAGCCGCGCGCAACCTCGGCGCCAGCCCGCTGCGCTGCTTTGCCAGCGTCACGCTGCCGCTGGCCGCGCCGGGGCTGATGGCCAGCGCGATCTTCGTCTTCCTCGAATCGCTCGACGAGTTCACCGGCACCTACTTCGTCGGCGTGCCCGACGTGACGACCCTGCCGCTGCTGATGTTCAACGCCAGCATGGGCGGCAACTACCAGATCGCGTCGATCACCGCGCTGCTGCTGCTGATCCCGTCGATCGGCTTCATGCTCGTCGTCGAGCGCTTTCTCAAGGCCGATGTGCTGTCGATGGTCGGGCGATAGCGGGGGCGTCACGCAAGGCGCAGCAGCAGCGCCTGGTGGTCCGAGGCATCGCTGCCGGCATCGACCTCGAACGCCGCCACCCGCGGCGCCAGGTCCTCGGAGACGAAGGCGAAATCGCAGGCGAAGCGGCGCGGCCACTGCACGGTGTCGTAGAGGCCGACGGTGTCGTCGTGAGACAGGCCCGGGTGCGCCACCTGCCAGGCATCGCGCAACGCCGGCGTGCCGTCGGCAAACGGCTCGAGCATGCGCGCATGACCCGGCGAGCCGGGCTCGCAATTGAAATCGCCGCAGACGATGCCGGCAGCCGGCCGCGGGCGCCAGTGGAACGGGCCGTTGGAGATGTCGGCGCGCGCGGGCTTCGTGCCGTGCGCGTGAGAGGCCGCATGCAAGGCGCGCAGCCCATCGCATTGCGCCAGGCGCTGCGCCGCCGAGTAGTAGCCCAGGTGCGTACACGTGACGCGCAACTCGCCGACATCAGGCGCTTCGATCACGGCCTCGACGGCGACGCGCTGCATGTCGGCATGGTCGGCATCGGCCGGCCACGGCAGCAGGTGGCGCCAGGCCTGGCGCACCGGCAGGCGCGACAAGAGCAGGTTGCCGAACTGGCGCCGGCCACCGTTCGGGTGCGGCACGTCGGTGGCGATGCCTTCGATCGCGGTGTAGCCGGGGAACGCCTGCGCCAGCAAAGCGAACTGGTCTTCGCCCGCACTGCCCGCCAGGGTGTCGAAGCCGCGCGCCACTTCCTGCAGGCAGATCACGTCGGCGTCGGCGAGTTCGCGCACGGTGCGCACGATGCGCTGCGCATCGACGCGGCCATCGACGCCGCGGCACCACTGGATGTTCCAGCTCAGCAGTTGCATGGCGTATTGTCGCGCCATGAATCCTCGCGCTTTCGTTCTCGTGCATGGCGCCTGGGGCGGCGCCTGGATCTGGCGCCGCGTGCTGGGCCCGCTGCGCGCCGCCGGCCACGAGGTGCACGCCGTCACGCTCAGCGGCGACGGCGAGCGCGCGCACCTGCGCCGACCCGACATCTCGCTGGCCGACCACATCGCCGACGTTGTCGGCCTGATCGAAGCCGAGGAGCTGCGCGACATCGTGCTCGTCGGCCACAGCTACGGCGGCATGGTCATCACCGGCGTGGCCGATGCACTCCACGAGCGCATCGCGCAGTTGGTGTATGTCGATGCGATGGTGCCGCTGCCCGGCGAAGGCTGGGGCGCCGGCCACTCGCCGGAGATCGTCGCCGCGCGCATGGCCGCGGCCCAGGCGCACGACAACGCGCTGCCGCCGCCGGACCCGATCGATTTCGGTCTCACGGCCGAAGACCGCGCCTGGCTGCTGCGCCGCCAGGTGCCGCATCCCTTCGGCATGTACCGCGTGCCACTGCACTTCGACGGCGCGCGCTGGGCGGCGCTGCCGCGCTGCTTCATCGACTGCACCCAGCCGGCCTACCCGACCATCGCCGCGATGCGCGCTCGCGTGCGTGCGCAGCCGGGCTGGAAGGTGGTCGAGATCGCCACCGGCCACTGCCCGATGGTGAGTGCGCCGCGCGAATTGATCGCCCACCTGCTCGCGCTCGTCTGAAGCGCTGCAACGCCGGTCCCGCGGCGTCCGGCCTCGCAACCCCTCACGCAGGTGTGAACCGAGCGCGCGGAGCTGCGCGTCGGCCCCCATTCCCAGGATCGCGCCGGCGCCAGTGCTTCACCAGAATCGCCGTCAAACGAGCCGCACCTTGCGGCCGAGTCGGGGAGAGGCCGTGGGGATTGCAGCGTTTCGAGCCGTGTTGCTGCTGGCGGCGGCGCTGGCGGTGTTCCATGCGGTGCCGCCGGTCGACACGTCGGCGCAGGCCCACGGTCGCGAGCTCGTTGCTCGCTACGAGGTACCGCCGGAACAGGTGGCGCTCTACCGCGCGTATGCCGAGCCCGGCGCGGCGCGCGTCGAACGCACGCCGCAGTTCGACCCGTTGCTGTGGGTCGGGCCGCAACAGGCGGCGGGAATCGGCCGCAACCCGTACAAGCTGGTGCTGACGCTGCACGGCATCGCGCCGAAGGCGGGCGACGTGCGCACGCATTGGCAAGCGGGTTGGGAAGTGCAGGAGTCGCCGGCCGTCAGCCGCAGCCTGCTGATGCCGGTGGCCGCGTTGTCGAGCGGCAGCGTCCATGCGGGCACGCCGCTGACGCTGACCGTCGTCGGCGTGCCGGTGACCTTCCGCGGCGAGCGCCAGGTGGCACCGACGCTCAACCTGGTGGATGCGCGCAACTTCGAGCTGCAGAACGTGAGCATCGCGGTCTGGTCGGGCACGGCGCCCTGGATCTGGCCCGAGATGACGGCGCCGCGCTGGGCACTGCTGCTGATCGGCGCGCTCTGCGTCTGGGCCTGGTTTGCATTGGGCCGCGCGCCGCGTGTGCCCGCAACAGCAACAGCAACGTCGTCGGTCCCCGTGAGCACGACGCTGCCGCCGCCCGCAGCCGACCTGGAGGCACTGCTGGTGCACCGCGGCGCCGTGCCGGCCGTCGCGGCATCGCCGCTGACGATGAGCGCGACGCCCGCCGAGACGAATCGCGCCCACCACGCCGGGCGCGTGGTCGCCGCGCTGCGCGACGTTCTCAGCGCCGGCCTGGCGGTGCCGACCGTGCTCGACGACACACGCATGCGCAAGTCGCGCGGGGGTTTGCGCGCGGGGTGAAAATGCGGCATCTGCCACTGACCTGGATGCCGCCCTCATGACCACACCCGCCTACCCCTCGACCCAGTTGCTGATCGACGGCCAGTGGTGCGACGCCGCCGACGGCCGCACGCTGGCGATCCACAACCCCGCCAGCGGCGCCGAAATCGGCCGCGTCGCGCACGCCGGCAAAGCCGACCTCGACCGCGCACTGGCCGCCGCGCAAAAGGGCTTCGCCACCTGGCGTGCGATGCCGGCGATCGAGCGCGCCAAGCTGATGCGCGGCGCCGCCGTGCTGATGCGCGAACGCGCCGATGCCATCGCCGCGTCGATGACGCAGGAGCAGGGCAAGCCGCTGGCGGAAGCCAAGGGCGAGACGCTCGCCGCCGCCGACATCATCGAGTGGTTCGCCGACGAGAGCCGCCGCGTCTATGGCCGCATCGTGCCGCCGCGCAACATGGCGGTGCAAAACCATGTGCTGAAGGAGCCGGTCGGTCCGGTGGCCGCGTTCACGCCCTGGAACTTTCCGATCAACCAGGTGGTGCGCAAGGTCTGCGCGGCGCTGAGTACCGGCTGCTCGATCATCGTCAAGGCGCCGGAAGAAACGCCGGCCTCGCCGGCCGCGCTGATCAAGGCTTTCGTCGATGCCGGCGTGCCGGCCGGCGTGATCGGCCTGGTGTACGGCAACCCGGCCGAGATCTCGAGCTACCTGATCCCGCATCCGGTGATCCGCAAGATCACCTTCACCGGCAGCACGCCGGTGGGCAAGCAGCTCGCCGCGATGGCCGGAGCGCACATGAAGCGCGTGACGATGGAACTCGGCGGCCACGCGCCGGTGATCGTCGCCGAAGACGCGGACGTGAAGCTCGCCGTCAAGGCCGCCGGTGCGGCCAAGTTCCGCAACGCCGGCCAGGTCTGCATCGCGCCGACACGCTTTCTGGTGCACAACAGCATCAAGGCCGCGTTCGAGAAGGAGCTGGTCGCGCACACGCAGGCGCACAAGATCGGCGATGGTCTGACGCAGGGCACCACGCTCGGCCCGCTCGCGAACCCGCGTCGATTGACGGCGATGCAGCAGTTCATGGACGACGCCGTGAAGCAAGGGGCGAAGGTGCTGGCCGGCGGCGAGCGCATCGGTTCGGCCGGCAACTTCTTTGCGCCGACGGTGCTCAGCGATGTGCCGCTGACGGCCAAGGTCTTCAACGACGAGCCGTTCGGCCCGATGGCCGCGGTGCGCGGCTTCGACACGCTCGACGAAGCCATCGCCGAGAGCAACCGCCTGCCCTACGGCCTGGCCGGTTATGCCTACAGCACGTCGATCAAGACCATCCATGCGCTGTCGCAGCGCGTCGAGGTCGGCATGCTGTGGGTCAACCAGCCGGCGCTGCCCTCGCCCGAGATGCCCTTCGGCGGCGTCAAGGATTCGGGCTACGGCAGCGAGGGCGGACCCGAGGCACTCGAAGCCTATCTCGTGACCAAGGCCGTGTCGGTGTTCTGCGGATGAGGTAGCGGCGTCTTTCCAAGCGAACGCCGTGGATCTGGCTCCGCCAGGCCACGGGCGTTGCCCCCTTGAGGGGGAGCGGCGAAGCCGCTACGGGGGTGGGCCCACCAACCAGCGCTCGAAGGCACCGCGCAGCGCGTCGATCAGGATCGGCTTGGTGAGGTAGTCGTCCATGCCCGCCGCCTTGCCCAGGCGGCGATCGGCATCGCCGGCATGCGCCGACAACGCGATGATCGGAAACGGCGGCAACTGGCCGGCCGCCTGCAGCGCGCGCAGGCGGCGCGTGGTCTCCAGCCCGTCCATCACGGGCATCTGCAGATCCATCAGCACCAGTTGCGGTGGGGCTGCAGTGCAAGCCGCGAGCGCGGCGGCGCCGTCGGCGACGCCGCTCGGCTGGTGGCCCAGCTGGCGCACGAACTCTTCGGTGATCATCAGGTTGACGGCGTTGTCTTCGACCACCAGCACACGCGCTGCCGGCGCCTTGCGTGATGCAAGGTCCGGCTGCACCGCCTGCGTGGCCGCAGCGCGCGTCGACAACAGCGTGTGCAGCGACAGCGGCGTCAGCGGCATCACCATCGATACCACGCCCTGCGCCAGCGCGGCCTGCTCCAGCTCGGGGTGGTTCCAGTCGGGCCTCACCAGCACAGCGATGTGCGCATGCGGCCAGGCCCTGCGCAGGGCCGCGAAGCCGGCTGGCGTCTGCACCGCATGTTGGTCGAGCGCGATCACCGCCGGCGCCTGTCCGCGATGCGCGCTCGCGGCAGCGACATCGCTGAAGAATTCGCTGCGCCAGCCTGCCGCGCCGAGGCGGCGCTGCAGCCAGCGGCCGTTTTCAGCGTCGCGGTTCACCACCCAGGCAAGCCCTGGTGCAGCGCGCGGCAGCGCCGGCGCATCGGGCGCGATCTGCAACGGCCAGGCGAATGCAAACGTGCTGCCCGCGGCGCTGCTGCGTTCGAGCGTGACATCGCCGCCCATCGCGCGCGCCAGGCGGCGCGCGATCGCCAGGCCCAGGCCGCTGCCGCCATGCTGGCGCGCCAGGCTGGCGTCGCCCTGGACGAAGGCTTCGAAGATGCGTTCGTGCAGCGCCGCATCGATGCCGGGGCCGCTGTCGTCGACGCGTACCACCGCACGCGTCGCGCCGCCGCTGTCCACCAGCTCGGCCGTGATCGCCACATGGCCGCGCTCGGTGAACTTGATGGCGTTGACGGCCAGGCTCGTCACCACCTGGCGTATGCGCGCTGGGTCGCCGAGGATCTGCGCGCTGCGGCCCTGGTAGTCGTAGCGGAACGCCAGCGGCTTGGTGCCGGCCGCCGACATCAGCGAGCGCATGACTTCAGCGAGCAGCTGCGCCAGATCCAGCGGCTGCTGCACCAGCGCGATCTCGCCGGCATCGAGCCGCGACAGGTCGAGCAGCTCGTCGATCAACAGCAGCAGCGCGCGACCCGAGCTCAGGGCAACGTCGAGGTAGCGTCGCAGCGCCGGCTGCTGCGCGGCATTGAGCGCAAGTTCGGTCAGACCGAGCACGCCGTTGAGCGGCGTGCGCAGTTCGTGGCTCATGTGGGCAAGGAACTCGCTCTTGGCGTTGCTGGCGCGCTGCGCCTGCGCGAGCGCGGCATGCAGCGCATCGGTGCGCTCGGTGACCATCGCACTCAGGTCATGGCGATGGCGGTCGAGCTCCTGACGGTCCAGCTCCTGCTGGTGAACGTCGCCGATCATGCCGCTCATGCGCGGCCGGCCCTGGGCGTCGAGCTCGGTGCGGCCGCGGCCGCGAAACCAGCCCCAACCACCGTCGGCCCGCCGCAGCCGGTAGGTTGCCGACCAGGTCTGCTGCTGATGCCAGGCGCGCGCCACCGCGTCGCGCAGCAGCTCACGGTCGTCGGGGTGGACGTGATCGAGGAAGCCGCGCCGGTCCGGCGGCGGCGTATCGCGCGGGTAGCCGAGCAATTGCGCGAAGTTGTCGCTGATGAAGAAGTCGTCGGCCCCTTGCGTGCGCTCGAAGTGCGCCTCGCTCGACGCATCGAGCGCACGCCGGTAGCGCAAGGCATGGGCGTCGGCGTCCAGGCGGGCCTGGCGCTCGGCATGCACGTCGATCATGGTGCCGATCAGGCGCAGCGGGCGTCGATCGTGCTCTTCATCGAGCCAGACGCGGCCGAAGGCGCGCGCCCAGCGGTAGCTGTCGTGCACGTCGAGGTAGCGCACGTCGTAGCTGAAGGTGCCGCCGCTGCCGAGTGCCGCCGTATAGGTGGCCTGGAACTGCGCCTGGTCCTCGGGGTGGATGCGCGCATTGATCAGATCGCGCTCGTGCGTCGGCGGCAGGCCAAGGGTGCTGAAGAATGCCGGCGAATACCACATCTGGCCGCTGCGCAGATCGCGCTCCCAGTAGGCCTGCTCGGCGCCGAGCACGATGCGCAGCGCGCGCCGCAGATCGTCGGGCGATGCCGCCGCCACGAGCGCTTCGAGCTGTGCGTTGCTCAACGGTGGCGGCGAGTGTGGCGACGCGGGCATGGGGCGATGAATATATCGCCCCACCGCGCACCTAGAATCTTCGG
This sequence comes from uncultured beta proteobacterium, assembly GCA_963738605.1. GTDB lineage: Bacteria > Pseudomonadota > Gammaproteobacteria > Burkholderiales > Burkholderiaceae_C > CADEEN01. The sequence goes on along the minus strand of CAVTXG010000020.1, from coordinate 58,776 downwards.
CTTGCTGTTTTGGGAGTGCGCATGAGCGCTGCACGGCCGTTCCGAAAGCGCTCTCTCCCCTCGGGGGGCGACGCGCAGCGTCTTGGGGTCCCATTGAGCGCTGCACGGCCGTTCCGAAAGCGCTCTCTCCCCTCGGGGGGCGACGCGCAGCGTCTTGGGGTCCCATTGAGCGCTGCACGGCCGTTCCGAAAGCGCTCGCTCCCCTCGGGGGGCGACGCGCAGCGTCTTGGGGCCCCATTGAGCGCTGCACGGCCGTTCCGAAGGCGCTCGCCCCCCCTCGGGGGGGCGACGCGCAGCGTCTCGGGGGCCCCATGACCAGCGGCACGATCCGCATCCGCGGCGCGCGTCAGCACAACCTCAAGAATCTCGACCTCGACATCCGCACCGGCGAGATGACGGTGGTGACCGGCCCGAGCGGCTCGGGCAAGTCGAGCCTGGTCTTCGACACGCTCTACGCCGAGGGCCAGCGCCGCTATGTCGAGACCTTCTCGGCCTACGCGCGGCAGTTCCTGGATCGCATGGACCGGCCGGCCGTCGATCGCGTCGATGGCGTACCGCCGGCGATCGCGATCGACCAGACCAATCCGGTGCGCAGCTCGCGCTCGACCGTCGGCACGATGACGGAGCTGAACGATCACCTGAAGCTGCTGTATGCGCGCGCCGGTTCGTTGTTCGACAAGCAGACGGCGCTGGCGGTGCGGCACGACTCGGCGGAGACGATCTACGCGGAACTGATCGAGCGGGCGAGCGATGCAGGTGATCCGCGGCTCGCGATCACGATGCCGGTGGAGCTGCCGGCGACGGCGACGGCGCAGGACATCGAGCAATGGCTGGCGGCCAGCGGCTTCACGCGCGTGCAGGCCGAGCGCGTGGTCGGCGAGCGCAAGGTGCTCGATGTCGTCATCGATCGCTTTCGCGCCGCGAACACCGAGAAGGTTCGCATCGTCGAGGCGATCGAACTCGCCTTGAAGCGCGGCAGTGGTCGCGTCAACGCCTATGCGGGCGACGAGGGCGCACAACAACTGTGGCGCTGGTCAACAGGACTGCACTGCCCCGAGAGCGATTTGCGCTACGGCGATCCGGTGCCCGCGCTGTTCTCGTTCAACTCGGCCTTCGGCGCCTGCGACACCTGCCGCGGTTTCGGCCGCGTCATCGGCGTCGATTGGGGCCTCGTCATTCCCGACGCGCGCAAGACGCTGCGCAGCGGCGCCATCAAGCCGCTGCAGACGCCGGCGTGGAAGGAGTGCCAGGACGACCTGATGAAGTACGCCGGCGAGGCCGGCATCCCGCGCGACACGGCGTGGAATCAGCTCAATGCGCAGCAGCGCGAGTGGGTGCTCGAAGGCACGCCGCACTGGAAGGGCAACTGGAACAAGCAGTGGTACGGCATCCGGCGCTTCTTCGGTTATCTCGAAAGCAAGGCCTACAAGATGCACATCCGCGTGCTCTTGTCGAAGTACCGCAGCTACACGCCGTGCGATGTCTGCGGCGGGGCGCGGCTGAAGCTCGAAGCGCTGCTGTGGCGCATCGGCTCGAAGGATGATGCCGATGCGGTGCTGCTGGCGGACGCCTCGCCGGGCCGCTCCCAAGAGGCGTCGCCCCCCTCGGGGGGCGGTCCGGCGTGCAGCGACGGACCTCGGGGCCAACAGTACCAGCGCGTCATGCCGGTGGGCGTGGCCTGGTCGCGCGAGCAGCTCGAAGCGTTGCCGGGCTTGTCGCTGCACGACCTGATGCAGCTGCCGATCCTGCGCCTGCGCGCCTTCTTCGCGCGCCAGACCGCGAGCGACGATGCGCTGAAGCTGCTCTACGACGAGATCGGCACGCGCCTGAAGTACCTGTGCGATGTCGGCATCGGCTACCTGACGCTCGATCGCCAGTCGCGCACGCTCTCCGGCGGCGAAGTGCAGCGCATCAACCTCACCACCGCGCTCGGCACCTCGCTCGTCAACACGATGTTCGTGCTCGACGAACCGTCGATCGGTCTGCACCCGCGCGATATGAACCGCATCATCGAAGCGATGCACCGGCTGCGCGATGCCGGCAACACGCTGGTCGTCGTCGAGCACGACCCGGCCGTGATGCTCGCGGCCGATCGCCTGATCGATATGGGCCCCGGCCCCGGCGAGCGCGGCGGCCAGATCGTGTTCGACGGCGCGCCGGAGGCCGTCAAGCGCGCCGACACGCTGACGGGCGCCTACCTCGGCGCGAGGAAGCACGTCAGTGGCGGCATCAAGCGTTTCGTCAACGAGGCCACGCCCAAGCTCGTGCTCGAAGGCGCACGCGAGCACAACCTGAAGGGCGTGACGATCGAGTTCCCGTTGCAGCGCCTGGTGGCGGTGACGGGTGTCTCGGGCTCGGGCAAGAGCACGCTGATGCAGGACGTGCTCTACCCGGCGCTGGCACGCGCCTTCGGCAAGGCGACCGAGACGCCCGGCCTGCATGACCGCCTGCTCGGCGCCGACTGGTTGGCCGACGCGGTGTTCGTCGATCAGTCGCCGATCGGCAAGACCGCGCGCAGCAATCCGGCGAGTTATGTCGGCGCCTTCGACGCGATCCGCGCGCTCTTCGCCGACTCAGCCGTCGCGCGAGAGCGCGGCTACGGCGCCAGCATGTTCAGCTTCAACGCCGGCGACGGCCGCTGCCCGACCTGCGGCGGCTCGGGCTTCGAGCATGTCGAGATGCAGTTCCTGTCCGACGTCTATCTGCGCTGCCCCGATTGCGACGGCCGGCGCTTTCGCGCCGAGATCCTCGACGCCAAGATCATTCGCGGCGACCGCCAACTCAGCATCGCCGACACGCTCGACCTCACGGTCAACGAGGCGGTGCGGCTGTTCGGCGACGACCGCGAGGTGCTGGCGCGCTTGCAGCCGATCGTCGATGTCGGCCTCGACTACGTGCGCCTCGGCCAGCCGGTGCCGACGCTGTCGGGCGGGGAGGCGCAGCGCCTGAAGCTCGCCGGATTCCTGGCCGAAGCGTCGCAGCGGCCGAGCCAGCGAGTGGCGAACAAGGGCACGCTGTATCTCTTCGACGAGCCCACCACCGGCCTGCACTTCGACGACATCGCCAAGCTGATGCGCGCGCTGCGCAAGCTGCTCGACGCCGGCCACTCGGTGATCACGATCGAACACAACCTCGACGTGATCCGCGCCGCGGACTGGGTCATCGACCTCGGCCCCGAAGGCGGCGAGGCCGGCGGCGAGCTGGTGTTCGCCGGCACGCCGGAAGACATGCGGCTTGCATCCGGCGTCGCACACCGGCAAGGCGCTCGCCGACTACGAGGTGTCGATCGGCGTCGTCCACCGCGCCGAAGAAGGCCGGCCGTTGCAGAGCGTGGTGCGCGCGGCGCGCTCGCAGGCCGAGCAAGTGATCCGCATCGTCAACGCGCGCGAGCACAACCTGAAGTCGCTCGATGTCGATATCCCTCGCGGCAAGTTTTCGGTCATCACCGGCGTCTCGGGCTCGGGCAAGAGCACGCTGGCCTTCGACATCCTGTTCAACGAAGGCCAGCGGCGCTATCTCGAATCGCTCAACGCCTACGCACGCAGCATCGTCCAGCCGGCGGGGCGGCCCGAGGTGGATGCCGTCTATGGCATTCCGCCGACGGTGGCGATCGAGCAGCGCCTGTCGCGCGGCGGGCGCAAGAGCACGGTCGCGACCGTCACCGAGGTCTGGCATTTCCTGCGCCTGCTCTGGGTCAAGCTCGGCATCCAGCATTGCGCCAAGGACGGCTCGCCAGTCGTGCCGCAGAGCATCGAGAGTATCGCGGCGCAGTTGATGCGCGACCACAAGGGCGAGCATGTCGGCCTGCTGGCGCCGCTGGTGGTCAATCGCAAGGGTGTCTATACCGATCTCGCCAAGTGGGCCAAGGCGCGCGGCCATACGCACCTGCGCATCGACGGCGAGTTTCTCAAGGTCGATCCCTTCCCGCGCATCGACCGCTTCAAGGAACACACCATCGAGCTGCCGGTCGGCGATCTGCTGATCGACCCCGCGCGCGAGGCCGAGCTGCGCGAGCTGCTGACCAAGGCGCTCGATCTCGGCAAGGGCGTGATGCATCTGCTGGCGCCGCTCGACGGCTTGTCGGCCGCGATGGAAAACGGCGCCTCGACCTCAGGCTTCGGCGCGGTGAAAGTGTTCTCGACCAAGCGCGCCTGCCCGACCTGCGGCACGAGCTATCCGGAACTGGATCCGCGCTTGTTCTCGTACAACAGCAAGCACGGCTGGTGCCCGAGCTGCGTCGGCACTGGCCTGGCGCTGACGCGCGAGCAGCGCAAGGCGCTCGACGATTCGAAGCGCGACGACAACGATCGCGGCCGCGAGCAGAGTTTTCCGAGCGAGGAAGCCGAGGTCGAGGGCCTGGCCGGCACGCCCTGCGCCGAGTGCGCCGGCACGCGCCTGAATCCGACGGCGCGCGGCGTCACCTTCGGCAACGAGCCGATCGGCAGCGTCGCGGCCTGGTCGGTGGGCGAGGCGCGGCGCTGGGTGCAATCGCTCCAGCTCGAAGGCCGCGACGCCAGCATCGCGCGCGATGTCGTCACGGAAATCGCAAGCCGCCTCGAGTTCCTCGAGCAGGTCGGCCTCGGCTACCTGACGCTCGATCGCGCCGCACCCACGCTCTCCGGCGGCGAGGCGCAGCGCATCCGCCTGGCCGCGCAGCTCGGCAGCAACCTGCAGGGCGTGTGCTATGTGCTCGACGAACCCACCATCGGCCTGCACCCGCGCGACAACCGCGTCCTGCTCGACGCGCTGCAGCACCTGCGCGGCCAGGGCAACACGCTGGTCGTCGTCGAGCACGACGAAGACACGATCCGGCGCGCCGATCATGTGATCGACATCGGCCCCGGCGCCGGCAAGCGCGGTGGGCGCGTCGTGGCGCAGGGCACGGTGGCGGCGATCGAAGCGAACGATGCTTCAGTGACCGGGCGCTTTCTGGCCAATCCGCTGAAGCATCCCTTGCAGGCACGGCGCACGGTCAACGGCAAAGGCAGCGCGCTTGCGGTGCAGGGCGCAGCGCTGCACAACCTGCAGCAGTTGAGCCTGCGCTTTCCGCTGCAACGGCTGGTCGCGGTGACCGGCGTCTCGGGCTCGGGCAAGAGCACGCTGGCGCGCGACGTGCTGCTCGACAGCGTGGCGGCACTGGTGTCGTCGCGCGGCAAGGCATCGTCGCTCGCCGGCTGCGACGCCATCGACGGCTGGCAGGCAGTGGACCGCGTGCTTGAAGTCGATCAGACGCCGATCGGCAAGACGCCGCGCTCCTGCCCGGCCACCTACATCGGGTTCTGGGACGCGATCCGCAAGCTCTTCGCCGAGACGCTGGAAGCGAAAGCGCGCGGCTATGCGCCGAACCGCTTTTCGTTCAACACCGGCCAGGGTCGATGCCCGACTTGCGAAGGCCAGGGCGTGCGCACCATCGAGATGAGTTTTCTTCCCGATGTGAAAGTGCCCTGCGAGTCGTGCCGCGGCCAGCGCTTCAACCCCGAGACGCTGGCGGTGAGCTGGCGCGGCAAGTCGATCGGCGACGTGCTGCGCATGGAAGTCGATGAAGCCGTCGAGTTCTTCGCCTCGATGCCGGCCATCGCGCACCCGCTGCAGTTGCTGAAGGACGTGGGCCTGGGCTACCTCACGCTCGGCCAGCCGTCACCGACGCTCTCCGGCGGCGAAGCGCAGCGCATCAAGCTCGTCACCGAGTTGAGCAAGGTGCGCGACGACGTGACCCGACGTGGACAGAAACCGCCGCACACGCTCTACGTGCTGGACGAGCCGACGGTCGGCCTGCACATGGCCGATGTCGAACGCCTGATCCGCGTGCTGCACCGCCTGGTCGATGGCGGCCACAGCGTGATCGTGATCGAGCACGACCTGGACGTGATCGCCGAAGCCGATTGGGTGATCGACCTCGGCCCCGAAGGCGGCGCGGCCGGCGGGCGCATCGTCGCGCAGGGGGCGCCGGAGCAGATCGTCGCAGCCGGCACGCACACCGGCCACGCGCTGGCGCCGGTGCTGGCTCGGTAGAGCCAGCACCGCGCCTTGCGCCAGGATGCACAGCTCCCCCGAGCCCCCTCCGAGCGGGGGCTCCAGCATGATGGTTGACATGAAGGCTTCGTTCGTCTGACTGGAGCCTCCCTCTCGGAGGGAGGCTGGAGGGAGCCGTCGAACGAACAAGAGCCCCCTCGCGGAGGGGGCTGGGGGAGCCGTACGTTACGCCTCAGGCGTAAGGCTGCGCGGCCAACCGCGCGGCCTTACGCTGCGCGGCTCTGCCGCGCGGCCTCTCCGCCCGTCATCAAACTCATTGCGCGCGTCTGCAGCGCGATCGCATCTTCGTGGTCGCCGAGGCGGTCGAACAGATCCGCCACGCGCAGCAACACCGTCACCTCCCACTGCGGGTCGGCGGTGTGGCGCGCCAGTTGCGCCGCTTCGTAGCCATGATCGCGCACGGCGTCGCGCAGGCGGCTGGCGCCGCGCGCTTCGTCCTGGTCTTCGAGGCGCTCGGCGCGCTCCAGCGCGAGCTCTGCCAGATGGCACAGTGCATCGACGCTCGCATCGACCGCGCCGATGGTGCGCGCCACCGCGAGCCCGCGCTTGGCGTACCAATCGGCTTCGGCCAGTGCACCGACACTGCGATGGCAGCGGCTGACGTCGGCCAGCGCCTGGCTCAATCGCGCCGCGTCGCCGGCGGCCTCGGCGGTGTCGAGCAGGACCACCGCGGCCCGCAGTTCGTTGCGTGCGTCGTCGTCGGATCGGTTCGTCGTGGTCAGGTGCATGGCGTGTGACTGCTGAAGGAATGACCCGATGCTAGGCAGCCCCGGGCCGCGCCGCCGCCCCCGGAAGGCGGGGCGACCCGCGAGCAGGTGGGGCGCCCTGCCGAACGATCGTGAAGCACTGCTCACCCCGACATCGACCGTTACGCGGCTGTGACGGCGGCACCACAGGCGGCCCGAGCGCGCGCGGGGAAAACACCGGCCGCGACATCGAAGGGCGCGCCGACAATCACCAGCACCGAGCCAAACTGCCGCGAGATTGCACTTGTTCCTGACCGGACGCCAAACCGATCTGCTGGCGCGGGTGATGACCACGCTGGCCGAGCCGCACGAGGAGCGCGAGATCCGCGAGCGCGTCGGCGGTCTGATGCTCGATCTGCTGCAGGCCCAGTTCTATGCGAGCTATGTCTGGAGCCCCGACCGCCAGCGCTTCGACGACGGCGTGCAGCTGCACATGGATCCGGCCAACCTCGCGCGCTACGACGCTTACTACCAGTTCCACGACCCGATCACGTTGACGCTGCAGCAGCACCGGCGCGCCGTGCGCGTCAGCGACGTGATGCCGCAGCGCGAGCTCGAACGCACCGAGTTCTTCAACGACTTCCTGGCGCGCGACGGCCTGCATTGGGGAGTGAACCTGTACGCGTGGCAGGGCGAGCACAACATCGGCGACATGCGCATCTGGCGCGACCGCCGGGGCAACGACTTCACGCCGGACGACCTGGCGCTGCTCGATCTGGTGCGGCCGGCACTGACGGCGGCGCTGCAGCGCTGCCGCGGCGAACATGCGACGGCGATTCGAGCACCCGACGCCGCAGCGTGTCTGTCGGCACGCGAGCGCGAAGTGGCGCACCTGGCCGCCTGCGGCCTGGGCGACAAAGAGATCGCGCGCCGCCTGGGCATTGCGCCGACCACCGTGCGCACGCACGTCGACCATGCGTACCGCAAGCTCGGCGTCAACAACCGCGTCGCGCTGGCGCGCTTCATCGAGCGGTAGTCCGCTGAGTCAGTGGACCGGACACCATCCTCTTTCGCGAGGATGGTGCGGCGACGCGCGGCCGCCTAGCCTGAAGGCCCTTGCCTGCAGGAGACCAAGATGGCCCGTGCTTCTTCATGGAACCGGCGTTCCTTCTTCAAGCTGTCCGGCGCTGCTGCCGGCGGCGCCTGGCTCGCCGGCTGCGGCGGCGGTGACGACGATGACGACACGCTCAGTGTCGACGCTCAACTGAAGCTCGATGCGACGCAGGCCGTCGCCGCGATCCGCGACGGCCGCGTCTCGGCCGAGGCCTACATGAACACGCTGCTGGCGCGCGCCAAGGCGTTGTCGGACTTGAATGCGCTGATCGTGTTGAACGAGGCCAACGCGCTGGCCGCGGCGCGCGCGGTCGATGCCGCGCGCCGCAGCGGCGCCGCGCTGCCGCCGCTGGCGGGGCTGCCGATCGTGGTCAAGGACAACATCAACACGCGCGAGCTGCCCACCACCGGCGGCACGGCCGCCTTGCGCAACGTGCGGCCCGCGGCGAATGCGCCGAGCCTGCAGAAGCTGATCGATGCCGGCGCCATCGTGCTCGGCAAGACCAACCTGCACGAGCTCGCCTTCGGCATCACCAGCACCAACCTCGCGTCGTTCGCCGGCGCGGTGAAGAACCCGTACGACCAGACGCGCATTCCCGGCGGCTCGTCGGGTGGCACCGCTGCGGCGATCGCCGCGCGCATTGCGCCCGCCGGCCTGGGCACCGACACGGGGGGATCGACGCGCATCCCGGCCGCCCTGTGCGGCATTGCCGGCCTGCGGCCCTCCGTCGGCAACGGCGGCGCGCAGCGGCGCTACGTCAACACCAACGCCGTCGTGCCGATCAGCCGCACGCGCGACACCGTCGGGCCGATGGCGCGCAGCGTCGCCGACATCGCGCTGCTCGATGCGGTCGTGACCGGCCGCGCCAAGGCCGCGCCCATCGGCCTGCGCGGCTTGCGCATCGGCACGCCGGCGTCGTTCTGGGCCGGCATCGAAAACCAGGTGACGACGGTGATGACCGCGGCGCGCACCAAGCTCGCCGCGGCCGGCGTGGTCTTCGTCGATGTCGATACCACCGGCCTGGCTGCGCTCAACGACCTCGTCTCGTTCCAGGTGGCGCTGCACGAACCCATCGCCGACATCCCGGCTTACCTCGCCGCCACCGGCGTCACCGGCGTCACCGCGTCACCGGCTCAACGTGTCCGACATCGCCGCGCAGATCGCCAGCCCCGACGTCGCCGGCGCCTTCGGCGCGATCCTGGCCGATGCCTTCGGCGCGGCCTATCCGGATGCGATCAATGTGCATCGCCCGGCGATGCAGGCGCTCTACGCAGCCTACTTCGCCGACAACGCGCTCGACGCCATGTGGTTCCCGACGACGATCCTGGCGGCCGCGCCGATCGATGCCGTCAACGGCTCTTCGACGGTGTCGATCGACGGTGGCCCCGCCGTGCCCACCTTCAACACCTACATCCGCAACACCGATCCCGGCAGCAATGCCGGCATCCCCGGCCTGTCGATTCCAGCCGGCCTGACGGCCTCGGGGCTGCCGGTGGGCCTGGAGATCGACGGCCCGCTGGGCAGCGACGATCGCCTGATCGGCATCGGCCTTTCGATCGAAAGCGAACTCGGCGCGCTGCCGGCACCTGCATTGTGACGGGCACAATCGGCTGTCAAGGAAAACCACAAGCCGTGCGCGCAGCGGCAACTTCGACAATGCGCCCCATTCAACCGGAGCCCTGACATGCCTGTTATCACCTCTCGCGGCGCCCTTGTCGCCGCGCTGACGTTCGCTGCGGCGCCGTCGTTTGCGCAAACCGTGCTCACCGCGTCGTCATGGCTGGCGCCGACGCATGTCTTGTCCGAGACGCAGAAGGAATGGTGCGGCGAGCTGGAGAAGAAAACCGCAGGCAAGGTCAAGTGCAACATCCTGCCGCGCGCGGTGTCGGCGCCGCCGGGCACCTTCGACGCGGTGCGCAACGGCCTCGCCGACCTGTCGTACACCGTGCATGGCTACACCCCGGGCCGCTTCGTGACGACGCAGATGGCCGAGGTGGCGTTCCTCGGCAACCAGTCGGAGACGACCTCGGTCGCGTTCCAGCGCATGTACGCCAAGCACCCGGCCATCGCCGCCGAGCACCAGGGCGTCAAGGTGCTGGCGGTGTTCACGCACGGCCCGGGCATCGTCTTCAACACCAAGCGGCCGATCGCCAAGGCCGAGGATCTGGCCGGCCTGAAGTTCCGCGTCGGCGGCGGCATGGTCAACGAGATCAGCAAGTCGCTCGGCATGAACGTGACGTTGAAGCCCGCGCCCGAGAGCTACGAGCTGCTGTCCACCGGGGTGATGGACGGCACCCTGTTCCCGGCCGAGTCGGTCGAGTCGTTCAAGCTCGACAAGACCGTCAAGCACGCCACCAGCTTCCCCGGCGGCCTGTACAACACCGCCTTCGTCTTCATGATGAACCAGGCCACCTACGACAAGCAGCCGGCCGACGTGAAGAAGGCGATCGACGAGTTGAGCGGCGAGTACGCCGCGCGCATGTTCGGCCGCGGCTGGGACAAGGTCGATCGCCGCGGCATGGCCTTCATGCAGGCCGCGGGCGTGCAGTTCACCAAGGCCGACGCCGCCTTCGTCAAGCAGGTGCAGGACAAGATCGGCCCGGTCGAGGACAAGTGGGCCACGGCGGCCGAGGCCAAGGGGCTGAAGGACGCGAAGAAGGTGCTCGCGGAGTACCGCGCCGAGATCAAGAAGCTGGAGAAGTAGCCTGCTGCATCACCTGTCGTTCGGCGTCGCCGACCTCGGACGCGCAGGCGCGTTCTACGACGCGGCGCTGGCGGCGCTCGGCTTGCGTCGCGTCTTCGAGGACGCAACGGCCATCGGCTACGGTCAGGTCGATGGCCAGGACAAGCTCTGCCTGAAGCTCGATCCGCGTGCCGCGGCGCCCGGTGGCGGCTTTCATCTGGCACTCGCGGCGCCGTCGCGTGAAGCCGTGAATCGCTTTCACGCCGCCGCGTTGACGCATGGCGGCCGCGACAACGGCGCGCCCGGGCTGCGCCTTGACTACGGGCCGCACTACTATGCGGCGTTCGTGGTCGATCCCGACGGCCATCGCATCGAAGCCGTCATCAACGAGCCGACCCGACCTTGAGCTTCACGCTGCGCATCAAGAGAGCGCTCGAAGCGCTGTGCGGCGTGCTCGCCGCGACGGCGCTGTTCGCCATCATGGCATTGACGCTGATCGACGTGAGCGGACGCAAGGTCATCAGCACCTCGGTGCCGGGCTCGCTCGAACTCACCGAACTGCTGATGGTGGTGGTGATCTTCGCCGGCCTGCCGCTGGTGTCGCTGCGCGGCGAGCATGTGGTGTTCGATTCGCTGGATCCGCTGATCGCGCGCAGCCTGCGGCGGGCGCAGGGCGTGGTGGTGGACTTGTTCGTCGCCGCGCTGCTGCTCGGCATGGCCTGGCTGATGTGGGTCAAGGCCGGGCAGATGGGTGAGTACGGCGACACCACGGCGCAGCTGAAGATCGCGCAATCGCCGTTCGTCTATCTGATGAGCGCACTGCTTGGCCTGACATCGCTGGTGCATCTGCTGCTGGCGTTTGCGCCGACGACGCACCATCACCCGGGCGTCGAATGAGCGCCGCCGGGCCGCTCCCAAGGCGCTCGCGCCCCCCCGGGGGGGCGACGCGAAGCGTCTTGGGGGTCAAAGCATGACCGAAGCCCTGCTCGGCTTCGGCGCCGTCTTCCTGCTCGCCCTGCTGCGCGTGCCGCTGGCCTTCGCGATGGGCCTCGTCGGCTTCATCGGCCTGGGCCTGATGCGCGGCTGGCCCGCCACCGCGGCCAGCGCCTCGCAAGTCGTCTACGAAACCGGCTTCGCCTACACGCTGTCGGTCGTGCCGCTCTTCATCCTGATGGGCAACTTCGTCGCCAAGGCCGGGCTGGCGCAGGAGCTGTTCCGCGCCGCCTATGCCTTCGTCGGCCATGTGCGCGGCGGGCTGGCGCACGCCACGGTGCTGGCCTGCGCGGGATTCGGCGCGATCTGCGGCAGCTCGATCGCCACCGCGGCGACGATGAGCAAGGTGGCCTACCCGTCGATGAAGAAGCTCGGTTATGCCGACTACCTCGCCACCGGCGTGATCGCTGCCGGCGGCACGCTCGGCATCATGATTCCGCCGTCGACGATCCTGGTGATCTACGGCATCGTCACCGAGACGCATATCGGCAAGCTCTTCGCCGCCGGCGTGCTGCCCGGCCTGCTGTGCGCGCTGATGATGATGGGCGCGGTGGCGTACATCACCTGGCGCGACCCGGCCAGCGGCCCCGCCGGCGAGCGCACGCCGTGGCCCGAGCGCTTCGAGGCGCTGCGCGACATCTGGGGCGTCGCGCTGCTGGTGGTGCTGGTGCTCGGCGGCATCTACGGCGGCGTCTTCACCGCCACCGAGGGCGCGGGCATCGGCGCCTCGGGGGCGTTCTTCTTCGCGCTGGCGCGACGCGCGCTGAATTGGCGCGTGCTGGTCGAGGTGCTGGTCGAGAGCGCGCGCACCACGGCGATGCTGTTCACCATCCTGATCGCGGCGATGATCTTTTCGGGCTTCATCAACTTCACGACCATGCCCGGCGATCTCAAGGACTGGCTGCTGCACCTGGGCCTGCCGCCGCTGGCGATCGTGGCGGCAATGATGCTGATCTACGTGCTGCTGGGCACCATCATGGAAGAGCTGTCGATGGTGCTGCTGACGATTCCGGTGTTCTTCCCGATCGTCACGCAACTCGGCTTCGATCCGGTGTGGTTCGGCGTGCTGATCGTGCTGGTGGTGCAGATCGGGCTGATCTCGCCGCCGGTGGGCATGAACCTGTTCGTGCTCAACGCCCTGCTCAAGACCGTGCCGCTCGGCCAGATCTTCAAGGGCGTGTGGATGTTCGTCGCGGCGTTGATCGTGGCGCTGGCGCTTGTCCTCGAATTCCAGCCGCTGGCGTTGTGGCTGCCGGGGTTCATGAAGTAAGCCCCGTTCCGGCTTCGCGCCTTACCATCTCTCACTCGAATTTTTTGACCCAAGGAGTCCCATGAAGCGCACCCTGATCGCCCTGGCCGCCACCCTCGCCGCTTCCGCGGTTTTCGCCGACTACCCGGAAAAGCCCGTCACGATCGTCGTGCCGTTCGCCGCCGGCGGCCCGACCGACAAGGTCGCGCGCGACTTTGCCGAGGTGCTGCGCAAGGGCTTGAACAACCAGACCGTGATCATCGAGAACGTCGGCGGCGCCGGTGGCACGCTGGGCGCCGGCAAGGTCGCCAAGGCGGCGCCGGACGGCCACATGCTGCTGCTGCATCACATCGGCATGGCAACCTCGCCGGGCCTGTACCGCAGCCTGCCCTACAAGACGCTCGAAGACTTCGAGTACCTGGGCATGATCAACGAAGTGCCGATGACGCTGATCGGCCGCTCGACGCTGCCGGCCAACAACTACGCCGAGCTGGTGAAATGGCTCGAAGCGAACAAGGGCAAGATCAACCTCGCCAACGCCGGCCTCGGCGCCGCCTCGCACCTGTGCGGGCTGCTGTTCCAGCAAAGCCTGAAGATCGACATGACGACCGTGCCGTACAAGGGCACCGCCCCGGCGATGACCGACCTGCTCGGCGGCCAGGTCGACATCATGTGCGACCAGACCACCAACACCTCGCAGCAGATCGAAAGCGGCAAGGTCAAGGCCTACGCCGTGACGACGCTCAAGCCGCTGACCACGCCCTCGCTGGCCAAGCTGCCGACACTCGACGCCTCGGGCCTGAAGGGCTTCAACGTCAGCATCTGGCACGGGCTGTATGCCCCCAAGGGCACGCCCAAGGCGGTGCAGGACAAGATCAATGCCGCGTTGCGCAACGCGCTGAAGGACGCGGAGTTCATCAAGCGCCAGGAAGCGCTCGGCGCGGTGGTTGTCACCGACGGGCGACTGGCCCCGGCCGAGCACAAGAAGTTCGTCGAAGCCGAGATCGGCAAGTGGGGGCCGGCGATCAAGGCGGCGGGGCAATACGCGGATTAGTCGGGGCTTCGCTACGTTCGACAGGGATCGCCTGCGGCGACCCTGTCCGCAGGCGCCGATCGCGTCACGCGATCCGAAGGGGAATCGTCACCGGACCGTCGTTGACGAGGTACACCTGCATCTCGGCGCCGAACTCGCCGCAGGCGACCTGCGGGTGCAGTGAACGCGCGGTGTCCACCACACGCTGATACAGCGCCTCACCCAAAGCAGGCGGCGCAGCGTTGGTGAAGCTCGGCCGGTTGCCACCGGAGGTGTCGGCCGCCAGCGTGAACTGCGAGACGATCAGCAGGCCGCCCTGCACGTCCTGCACGCTGCGGTTCATCTTGCCGGCGTCGTCGGCGAAGATTCGCAGCTTGAGCAGCTTGGCGACGAGCTTGTCGGCGACGGCTGTATCGTCGTTTGGCTCGGCGCAGACGAAGACCAGCAGGCCGTGGCCGATCTCGCCGACGCGCAGGTTGTGAACATCCACATGCGCGCCGCGCACGCGCTGGACGAGCGCAATCATGTCAGCCGCCGAGGCGCTGCGCGCCGGCCCCCCGAGGGGGCGCCGATCGGGCTCGGGGCGGCCCGTCGCCCGAATGTGAGCCCCCGAGGCGCTGCGCGCCGGCCCCCCGAGGGGGCGCCGATCGGGCTCGGGGCGGCCCGTCGCCCGATCACGGCGTGAGCTTCGCAGGTTCGTCGGCAGGATCGTCGAAGTGCGCCTCGACATCCATCGGCAACAACTGGATCGACGCGCGCAGCCCCGGCACCGCCGTCATCAGCGCCCGCTCGACCGAGGCGCGCAGCGCGGCGGCGCGCTGCAGCGACCACTGTGGCGGCATGTGCATGTGCAGATCGACGAAGCGGCGTGCGCCGGCGCGCCGTGTGCGGATGTGATCGAAGCGCAGCGTCTGCGGATGCACGAAGCCGGCGAGCACCGCGTCGATCTGCCGCATCACCTCGGGCTCGACGGCGCGATCCATCAGCCCATCGGCGGCGCGGCGCACGAGGTTGAAGCCCTCGCGCGCGACGTTGCCGGCCACCGCGATCGCAACCACCGGATCGAGCCAGAGCCAGCCCGTCGCCGCAACGGCCGCCAGCCCGCCGACCACGCCGACCGACGTCCAGACATCGGTGAAGAGATGGCGCGCATCGGCTTCGAGCGCCATCGAGTGATGCTGCCGCGCCTTCTTCAGCATCGCCCAGGCCAGCACGCCGTTCATCACCGAGCTGATGACCGACAGCGCCACGCCCCAGCCCAGGCTCTGCAAGGGTTGCGGGCTGATGAGTCGCCCGACCGCGGCCCAGACGATGGCGAGCGCGGCGGCAAAGATCAGCACGCCCTCGAATCCGCCGGAGAAATACTCAGCCTTCTGATGGCCGAAGGGATGCTCGTCGTCGGGCGGCCGCGCCGCGATGATCACCATCGCCAGCGCGAACATCGCGCCGGCCAGGTTGACGATCGATTCCATCGCGTCCGACAGCAGGCCGACCGAGTCGGTCAACCACCAGGCGCCCGTCTTCAGCGCAATCGTCGCCAGCGCGACCGCAATCGACAGCTTGAGGTAGTCACCGACAGACATGGCACGGCATTGTCACCCGCGCCTTGCGCGCTCCCCTCACGCTGCTACATCACGTCATCGGGCGCGGGAGCGCGCTTGCGGCCGGTGAACATCGCTCGCACCAGGTTCTCGCCCTGGTGCCAGCTGGTGAAGACGACGCCGGCGACGTGCAGCGCCACGAGAGCGAGCAGACCTTCGGCCAGAACTTCGTGCCAGTCTTCCATCGCTTCGCTGCCGAAGAAGGCATCGGTGGTCAGCATCCAGCCGGTGACGCTGATCGCGCCGAGCAACAGCAGCAGCGCCGCGATCATCCAGCCGGCCAGTGGGTTGTGGCCGACGTAGCGCGGCGCGCTTCCTTGCGCGATGCGCGCTGCATACGCCAGCACCGCGCGCGGCCCGCGCAAGAAGCTCGCGAAGCGCGCGGTCGCCGGCCCCGCCAGGCCCCAGATCAAGCGCAGGACGACGATCGCCACCACCACCCAGCCCAGCGCCTCGTGCCAGCGGCGGCCGACTTCGGACGTGATCCAGGCCAGCGCCACCGACGCCACCAGCGACCAGTGCAGCAGCCGCAGCAGCCGGTCCCACACGCGCACGTTCGGCGCGTCGGGCGAGGCCGAATTCATGGCGCCTTGGCCGGCTCGAGCGATTTCGGGTGGAAGTAGGCCTCGGCGCGCCTGCCTTCGGCGTCGAAGCCGTAGACCTCGTAGCACTGGCCGTCCTGCTTGATGCGGCGCACCTTCCAGCCGGCGTCGACGAGCTTCTTCTCGAGCGCCTGCATGCTCTGCCACTCGGCCTGCGCGCCGGCATCGCGGATCGGGCAGGCGCCGGTGGCGTGTGCTGCGCCGGTCAAGCCGGCAGCGAGGGTGAAGACGAGGGCGGGCACTCGATGCGACATGTTGTGAGCTCCTTGCGTCAGAGTGTGGGTGGGTCGGCTGAAGTTCGGCTGAAGATCAATCGGCGCTCAGCACCACGCGCGCGAACTTGCGCTTGCCGACCTGGACGACATGCGTGCCGGCCCCCAACTTCAGCGCCTTGTCGCTGACCACCGCGCCGTCGATGCGCACGCCGCCCTGGTCGACGAGGCGCAGCGCCTCGCTGGTCGAGGGCGCCAGGCCGGCCTGCTTGAGCAGGGCACCGATGGAAAGCGGCGCGCCGCGCAGCGACACCTGCGCGATCTCGTCGGGCACGCCGCCGCGCGCACGGTGGATGAAATCCTGCTCGGCGGCGTCGGCCGCGGCCCTGTTGTGAAAACGCGCGGTGATCTCCTTGGCCAGCATCACCTTCGCGTCCTTCGGGTTGCGGCCGGCCGCCACGTCGGCTTTCAACGCCGCGATCTCGCCTTCCGGCCGCCACGACAGCAGCGTGAACCAGCGCCACATCAGCTCGTCGGAGATCGACAGCACCTTGGCGAACATGGTGTTGGCGGGTTCGGTGATGGCGACATAGTTGTTCTTCGACTTCGACATCTTGTCGACGCCGTCTGTGCCTTCGAGCAGCGGCATCGTCAGGATGCACTGCGGCTCCTGGCCGGCCTCGATCTGCAGGTGCCGGCCCATCAGCAGGTTGAACTTCTGGTCGGTGCCGCCGAGCTCGAGGTCGCTCTTCAGCGCCACCGAGTCGTAGCCCTGCATCAGCGGGTAGAGGAACTCGTGCACCGAGATCGGCGTGCCGTCGGCGAAGCGCTTGGCGAAGTCGTCGCGCTCCATCATGCGCGCCACGGTGTACTTGGCCGCGAGCTGGATCATGCCGCGCGCGCCCAATGGATCGCTCCACTCGCTGTTCCAGCGCACCTCGGCGCGGTCGATGTCGACCACCAGGCGGATCTGCTCGAAGTAGGTCTTGGCGTTGGCGTCGATCTGCTCGCGCGTCAGCGGCGGGCGCGTGCTGTTGCGCCCGGCCGGGTCGCCGATCATGGTGGTGAAGTCGCCGATCAGCGGGATCACCGTGTGCCCCAGGTCCTGCAGCTGGCGCATCTTGTTGAGCACCACGGTGTGGCCCAGGTGCAGGTCCGGCGCGGTCGGGTCCATGCCGAACTTGATGCGCAGCGGCACACCGGTGGCGGCCGAGCGCGCCAGCTTGGCCTGCCACTCGGCTTCGGGCAGCAGCTCTTCGCAGCCGCGGCGACTGATCGCCATTGCTTCGTGCACGGCGGGCGTGATCGGATGCGTGGGTTTGGCTGCTGTCACGTTCGCTGACATGGATGTCTGGAGGGTCGGGGGTTTGTCACGGCAGTCAAGCTGCACCTCACCGATAAAATCTCGGCAAGAGCCGGGAACACACGGCCACCGGTGCAGGCATCTTAAGGGCGCGCTCGTTGATGCCGTCGTCGTTCACCCCGCTTTCGAAAGCTCATCCGTTGGGACCGCTCGTCGATCAGTCTGCCGCTGCCGCCCAGGGATTCCTGGCCCGCCACCACCGCGCCATCGTCGCTTCTGCCGCCGCCCTGCTGACCGGCGTCGGCGTGGCCGCTTTCGCCGTCGCGCCGCTGGCGCCGGATGCGGCAGCGCTGCCGCAGCGCCTGATCGATGAAGCGGTGGCCGCCGAGCCGGCCCTGCCGCAGCTCGAAGCACTGGCCGCGCATCACGTCGATCTCTATGCCAACGACAGCACGCGCGCCGGCGACTCGCTGGCTTCGGTGCTGCGCCGCCTGGGCGTGACCGATGCCGCGACGCTGGCGGCGCTGCGCAAGGACACCGTGCTGCAGCGCCTGTTCGACGGCCGCGCCGGGCGCAGCGTGCAGGTGCGGCTGCGCGCCGACGGCTCGCTGCAGGAGTTGGTCGCTCGCTTTCCGACGCGCGCTGCCGAGCAGCAGGCGACGCACTTCACGCGCGTCACCGTGAGCCGCGGGGAAAGCGGCGCGCTGACGGTGAAGGAAGAAGCCGCGCCGCTGCAGTCGCAGATCAAGCTCGCCAGCGGCACGATCCGCAGCTCGCTCTTCGCCGCCAGCGACGAAGCGCGCATGCCCGATGCCATCGCCATCCAGATGGCCGAGATCTTCGCCGCCGACATCGACATGCACCGCGAGCTGCGCCGCGGCGACACCTTCAGCGTGGTCTACGAGTCGATGACGGCCGACGGCGAATCGATCGGCTGGGGCCAGTCCAGCGGCCGCGTGCTCGCCGCCGAGTTCGTCAACGCCGGCAAGACGCATCAGGCCGTGTGGTATCGCGCCAGCGACGGCCGTGGCGCGTACTTCGATCTTTCGGGCCAAAGCAAACGTCGCGCCTTCCTCGCCAGCCCGATGGAGTTCTCGCGCGTCACCTCGGGCTTCGCGATGCGCTTTCATCCGATCCACCGCACCTGGCGCCAGCACAACGGCGTCGACTACGCGGCGCCCACCGGCACGCCGGTGCGCACGGTGGGCGACGGCGTGGTCGAGTTCGCCGGCCGCCAGAGCGGCTACGGCAACGTCGTCCAGATCAAGCACACCAACGACCGCAGCACGCTCTATGCCCACCTGTCGCGCATCGACGTGCGGCAGGGCCAGCGCATCGAGCAAGGCGAGCGCATCGGCGCCGTCGGCTCCACCGGCTGGTCCACCGGGCCGCACCTGCACTTCGAGTTCCGCGTCAACGGCGCGCACCAGGACCCGCTGAGGATCGCCAAGGCGAGTGAGACGCTGACGCTGCCGGCCACGTCGAAGGCCGAGTTCACGGCGCTGGCGCACTCGCTGCAAGCGCAGCTCGACGTCGCCGAGACGCTGCTCGGCGCGAGCGGCCGCGGCCGAGTAGCGCGCGACCAGGGCCGTGGCGCTCTACATCGGCCTGATGTCGGGCACCTCGCTCGACGGGGTCGACGGGGTGCTGGTCGACATCGACGCCGGCGGCGCGCTGACGCTGCGCGGCCACCATCACCAGCCCTTCGTCGCCGCACTGCGCGACGAGCTGCTGGCGCTGAACGCGCCGGACCGACGACGAACTGCACCGCGCCGCGCTGGCTGGCAACGCGCTGCGCGCTGGCCTACGCCGCGGTCGTGCACGGCCCTGCTGCTCGAAGTCGAGCACAGTCGCGCGCGAGGTACGCGCCATCGGCGCCCATGGCCAGACCGTGCGCCACCGGCCCGCATCGACGCGGCTACACGCTGCAACTGCTCAACGGCGCGCTGCTGGCCGAGCTGACCGGCATCGACGTGGTGTGCGACCTGCGCAGCCGCGACGTCGCCGCCGGCGGCCAAGGCGCGCCGCTGGCGCCGGCCTTCCACGCCGCCGTGTTCGGCGCAGCCGGGCGAAGCCGCGCGCGGTGCTCAACCTCGGCGGCATCGCCAACCTGACGCTGCTGCCGCCCGGCGGCCGGTGCTCGGCTTCGACTGCGGCCCGGCCAATGCGCTGCTCGACGGCTGGTGCCAGCGCCACCGCGGCCAGCCGTTCGACGCCGACGGCGCGCTGGGCCGCCAGCGGCCAGGTCGATCGCGCCGCTGCTGCAGCGCCCTGCTGGCCGAGCCCTACTTCGCCCTGCCGCCGCCCAAGAGCACCGGGCGCGACCTGTTCAACCTGGCCTGGCTCGATGCGCAGCTGGCGCACGTCGCCGGCCTCGCGCCGGCCGACGTGCAGGCCACGCTGGCCGCAGCTCACCGTCGAGTCGCGTCGCGCGCGACCTCGAACGCCGACGCGCCGGCCACCACCGAGCTGTTCGTCTGCGGCGGCGGCGCCTTCAACGCGCGCCCTGATGCGCGCGCCTGGCGCGCGCGCTGCCGCGCGTGCGGGTGACGACCACCGACGAGCTCGGCGTGCCGGCCGATCAGGTCGAAGGCGCTGCGCCTTCGCCTGGCTGGCGCACGCGCATTCGTGGAGCGAGCGCCGGGCAACCTGCCCGCAGTCACCGGCGCGCGCGGCGCGCGCGTGCTGGGCGCGCTCTACCCGGCGCGCCATGACAAAGGCCGCCCGCAGGCGGCCTTGCTGCGAACCCGACGTTCAGGCCGAGAAGCTCGACCCGCAGCCGCAGGTGGTGGTGGCGTTCGGATTCTTGATCACGAACTGCGCGCCCTGCAGATCTTCCTTGTAGTCGATCTCGGCGCCGACCAGGTACTGCAGGCTCATCGCGTCGATCAGCAGCGTGACGCCGTTCTTGGCCATCTGCGTGTCGTCTTCGTTGACGACTTCGTCGAAGGTGAAGCCGTACTGGAAGCCCGAGCAGCCGCCGCCCTGCACGAAGACGCGCAGCTTCAGCTCCGGGTTGCCTTCTTCGTCGACCAGTTCGCTTGACCTTGTCGGCGGCGCTGTCGGTGAAGACCAGCGGCGGCGGCATCTCGTTCGCAGCGACATGGGTCCGGATGTTGTCGTGCAACTGCACTCATGCATGTCGCTCCTTCGGCACATCGCCGTCAGATGCCGCGATCTTCGATTTGCGGCGGCGAGTTTCAGGGCCGGCCGCTCCTCGCTCGGCTTGATCGTGCGCAATCTCGCCGTCGATGGCGGCGCCCTGGTGCATCTCGATCGTGCCGTAGCGCACATCGCCTTCGATGCGCGCCTTGGGCTGCAGCTCCAGCAGGTCGTCGCACTGGACCGGGCCGATCACCCTGCCGTTGATGATCACATGCGCCGCCCTTGACCTTGCCCGTGCACCCGGGCTTTCTCGCTGATCACCAGCAGGCTGGGCCTTCGCCGACGGCCATCACGTCGCCGATGCACTTCGCCGTCGATGCGCAGGCCCTCTTCGAAGCGCACTTCGCCGTGAACCACGGTGCCCTCGCCGATCAGCTGCGGATCGGCGGCTGCTTCTTCTTGAAGAACAGACCACATGCGCGATTTCCTTTGTTCTACAGCTTGACGGTCTGGGTGGCGCGCACACCGCCGCTGTTGTCGAGCACCCGGACCTGCACGGTTTTTACCACGGCGTGCGCCGGATGGTCGATCAGTCCTTCGACGCGCGCGTACTGCTTCACGCTGAGAGCGCCTTCGCGCCGCCTCGGGGCGTGAAGGTCCAGGGCTTGCCGTCGAGGGTGCCCGCAAGCAGCACTCGTAGCGCCCCTTGAACTCGGCCGGCGACCGGCCGCTTTGCATCACCAGCAGCTGGTAGCGCAAGCTGGCCCGGCTGCACCGCTTCGGCCTGCAGCGCACGCACTGCCAGGCCGTCGCCCGGTGGCCGGCAGCAGGCGCTCGAAGAAGCCCAGGTCGGCCTTCAGCGCCATGCTCTCGGCCTCGGCCTGGCGCATCTGCTGGGCCAGGCGTCCTGCGCCGCGCGCTCGGCCTTCAGCAGGCTGTCGGCCGTGTTGGCGATGGACTGGGCGCGTTCGCGCTCGCTCGCGCAGCGTCGCCACCTCGGCGCGCAGCTGCGCCAGTTCTTCCTTGGCGTCCCGGTCCAGCCCGGCGATCTCCTTGCCGAACTCGAAGGCCCACAGCGCCAGCGCCGCCGAAAAGCCGAAGGCCAGCGCCAGCACCACCCAGCGCAGCGGCCAGGGCATGTGGCTGCGCACGATCATGCGCGGGGCGCTGATCGACAGGCGGCGGCGGAACAGTTTCCAGCGCATCGGGGACGCTGAAAACGAAGCGAGGCCGCGATATTGCGGCCTCGGTTCGTTCTTGTCGGTGGCAAAAGTTCAGCGCTTGCTGAACTGCTTGCGCCGGCGCGCGCCGTGCAGGCCGACCTTCTTGCGCTCGACCTCGCGCGCATCGCGCGTCACGAAGCCGGCTTGCGACAGCGGCGGCTTGAGCGCCGCGTCGTAGTCGATCAGGGCGCGGGTGATGCCGTGGCGCACCGCGCCGGCCTGGCCCGACTCGCCGCCGCCGTGCACGTTGACCTTGATGTCGAAGGCCGCGTCGTTGTTGGTCAGCATCAGCGGCTGCTTGACGATCATGATCGAGGTCTGGCGGCCGAAGTACTCCTCTACCGGCTTGCCGTTGACCATGATCTGGCCGTTGCCCTTCTTGATGAACACGCGCGCCACCGACGATTTGCGGCGGCCGGTGCCGTAGTTCCAGTTGCCGATCATTCGCATCGCTCCTTAGATCGCCAGCGCCTTGGGCTGCTGGGCGGTGTGGGGGTGCGACGCACCGGCGTACACCTTCAGCTTCTTGACCATCGCGTAGCCGAGCGGGCCCTTGGGCAGCATGCCCTTGACCGCCTTTTCCAGGGCGCGCCCCGGATGCCGGGCCTGCATGTCCTTGAACTTGGTGCCGTAGATGCCGCCCGGGTAGCCCGAATGGCGGTAGTAGATCTTGTCTTCGGCCTTGTTGCCGGTGACGCGGATCTTTTCGGCGTTGACGATGATGATGAAATCGCCGGTATCGACGTGAGGCGTGTAGATGGCCTTGTGCTTGCCGCGCAAACGGAGTGCCACTTCGCTGGCGACACGTCCGAGCACCTTGTCGGTGGCGTCAATCACAAACCATTCATGCTTCACTTCGGCCGGCTTGGCGCTGAAGGTCTTCATGAGGTCTTTCGACGGTGGTTGAGGATCTCGAGGCGCTGCTTGGGATCTGCAGCCTCTCGCTTCTTCCCGGCCCTGTGGCCGGAAAAGCCGGCGATTGTAGCCCAGCCGAATCACCGCCTCGCCGGGGTGGAGGGTCTTGTCAAGGAGCGGCCTGGCGTCATCGGCTAGACTGGGGTAAACCCTAGAGGAGTCTTGCATGGGCTTGCCCGCAGACGAACTGTTGCTCCCGCCAGCGCCACCGCGACCTCCCGCAAGGCGCTGGATCCCGATTCGCTCGTTGGCCGAGCGCCACCGGCCGCGCATCCTGGCGCACCTGATGTCGCTGCCCGAGCACGACCGCTACCTGCGCTTCGGCTACGCGGCCTCCGACGCGCAGATCGCGCGCTACGCCGACCTGATCGACTTCTCGCACGACGAGGTCTTCGGTGTCTTCAACCGGCGCCTCGAACTGATCGCGCTGGCCCACCTGGCCAGCCTGACAGGACGCACGCGAAGCCGAGTTCGGTGTATCGGTGCTGCCCAAGGCGCGCGGACGCGGCTACGGCGCACGCCTGTTCGACCACGCCGTGCTGCATGCGCGCAACCGCGGCATCGATACCCTGCTGGTCCACGCGCTGGCCGACAACAGCGCGATGTTGCGCATCGCGCGCAACGCCGGCGCCAGCGTCGATCGCGACGGCGGCGAAGCGCTGGCGCGACTGCGCCTGCCGCCCGACGACCTGCGATCGCACTTCGATGCCTTCATCGAAAGCAGCGCGGCCGAAGTCGACTACCGCCTCAAGTCGCAGGGGCTGCGGGCATCGACTCCGCACGGCGACTGACCCCCTACCGCAATGCTTCGCCATCGGCCCTGGGGGTGTCCACCAAGGCGCTGCAAGCGGCCAGCGACTACGATGCCGACACTTGCAACCCATCGTCGCCGCGGCTTGTTTTTCCGGCGCGACTGAAACGTTTAGATCGCATATGGAAGCTCTGTTGCCGTGGACCGTCGCGCTCGCCGCACTCGTCGATTCTTGCGGCGGTGCTCGTGGCGTGGCGCGTGACGCGCCGCCAGGCTCCGCAGCCACAGCCCTTGCCTGCCGAGTGGGCACTGGCTCCCAGGCCCGTCTTCTCGACCGATGAGCGACGCGTCTATCGCCAGTTGCGCGAAGCCCTGCCGCACCACGTCGTGCTGTCGAAGCTGCCGCTAGTGCGCTTCTGCCAGCCGGCCGATCCGAACGAAGTGCGCTACTGGTACGACCTGCTCGGCGCCATTCACGTCACCTTCGCCATCTGCAGCGCCAACGGCCGCGTGCTGGCCGCGATCGATCTCGACACCGACCGCGGCAATTCGCGCCGCGTGCTGCAGATCAAGCAATCGGTGCTCGGCGCCTGCCGCGTGCGCTACCTGCGTTGCCCGGTGGACAACCTGCCGTCGATCGCCGAGCTGCAGTTGCTCGTGCCGCAGGGCGCCGCCGCGGCGCGCGGGCCGCAGCCTGCGCCCAGCCGCCCGCGCGAGGAGATGGCGCAGGCATCGGTGACGCCGCTGCGCCGCCGCGAACGCGCGACGCTGTGGCAGGACTCGACCTTCTTCCAGGACTCCTTCTTCGCTCCGGACACGCGCCTCGATGCCAGCCTGACCGGTGGCGAGTTGCCGCCGTTCGATCCCTCGCGCATCGAGCGCGCATCGAACCGGCCCGACGTCGATCTGTCGGACGAACTCGAGCCGCCGCGCGGCGACGACCTCGATCCGCGGCCGCGGCACCGGCACGCACAACTGACCCTCGGCCGCGCGCCGCGCCGACAATGCGCGGGATGCTGACGCCCGCCCGGCTATGCCGATCTCGATCCGGCGAGCGTGCTCGACGCGCTCGATGCCGTCGGCCTGCGCGGCGACGGCCGCCTGCTGCAGCTCAACTCCTACGAGAACCGCGTCTTCCAGGTGCATCTGGAAGACGGCGACGTGGTCGTCGCCAAGTTCTATCGGCCCGGGCGCTGGAGCGACGCGCAGATCATCGAAGAGCATGCCTTCGCACTCGAGCTCGCGGGTGACGACGTACCCGTGGTGGCGCCGCGTGTGCTGCACGGCATCGATGCGGCCGCAGCCACGCTGCACGGCAAGCCGCCGACGCTGGCGCATGTGCGGGCCGCATCGCCTGGCCGTCAGCAATCGGCACGCCGGCCGCGCGCCCGAATTGGAAGCCCCCGAAGTACTCGAGTGGCTCGGTCGCTTCCTCGGCCGCCTGCATGCGGTCGGGCGCACGCGCGCAGTTCGTGCATCGCCGACGACTCGGCGCCGACGTGGGTGACGAATGCGCGCGAGCGACTGCGCTCGACGGCGAGCATCGTCCCCGACACGAGCAGGCGCCGTGGTGTTCGCGCTGCGACGCGGCGCTGCGACTCATCGAGCGTGCCTTCGCGGCGTTGCCGTCGCTGCGCATGCTGCGCCTGCACGGCGACTTCCACCCCGGCAACATCATGTGGCGCCCGGACGACGGCGGCGGCCCGCATGTCGTCGACCTCGACGACGCGTGCATCGGGCCCGGCGGTGCAGGATCTGTGGATGCTGCTGTCGGGCGACGCCGCGTCGATGCGCCGCCAGCTCGCCCACCTGCTCGACGGCTACCGCACCTTCATGGCCTTCGACGAGCGCGAACTCGCCTTGATCGAGCCGCTGCGCACGCTGCGCATGATCCGCCACAGCGCCTGGATCGCGCAGCGCTGGAGCGACCCGGCATTTCCGATAGCGTTTCCGTGGTTCGGCAACGCCGGCTACTGGTCGCAGCAGGCGACGCAGTTGAACGAGCAGATCGAAGCCATGAACGAGCCGCCGTTGCTCAGCTAGTGCGCTGAATCATTGAAATGGACTGGAGGTCAGCAGCCGCGTCACGCGTTGAACATACGCGGCCGGGTCTTCGAGGTGGCCGCCTTCAGCCAGCCACGCCTGGTCGAACAGCAGGTGTGCGAGGTCGTTGAAGTGCGCCTCGTCGGTTTCGAGCCGCTTGATCAGCGCATGTTGCGCGTTCACTTCGAGGATCGGCTGGTTGGCCGGCGCGTTCTGCCCGGCCTGCTTCAGCATGCGCGCGAGGTGGCCGCTCATGTCGCCTTCCTCGACGACAAGGCAGGCCGGTGAATCCACCAGGCGCGTCGTCACGCGCACGTCCTTCGCACGATCCTTCAGCGCCGCCTTCAGCTTCTCCTGCAAGGGCTTGAAGGCCTCGGCCGCGGCTTCGATCGCCTTCTTCTCGCCCTCGTCCTGCAGCTTGCCGAGATCGACCGCGCCCTTGGCCACGCTCTGCAGCGCCTTGCCCTCGAACTCGTACAGATGCGCCAGCATCCACTCGTCGACGCGGTCGGCCAGCAACAGCACCTCGATGCCCTTCTTGCGGAAGACTTCGAGCTGCGGGCTCGACTTGGCAGCGGCCAAGGTGTCGGCGGTGACGTAGAAGATGTTGTCCTGGCCTTCCTTCATGCGCGACACGTAGTCGGCGAAGGACACGCCCTGACCACCATCAGCCGCATGCGTCGATGCAAAGCGCAGCAGCTTGGCCAGGCGCTCGGCATTGGCGTGGTCCTCGCCGACGCCTTCCTTCATCACCGCGCCGAACTCGGTCCAGAACGCGGCGTACTTGTCCTTCTGGTTCTCGGCCAGGTCCTCGATCATCGACAGCACGCGCTTGGTCGCGCCCTCGCGGATCGTCTTCACGTCGCGGCTTTCCTGCAGCAGCTCGCGGCTGACGTTGAGCGGCAGGTCGGCCGAATCGATCACGCCCTTGACGAAGCGCAGGTACGCCGGCATCAGCGCCTGCGCGTCGTCCATGATGAAGACGCGCTTGACGTACAGCTTCACGCCGGCGCGCTTGTCGCGGTTGTAGAGATCGAACGGCGCCTTGCCTGGAACGTAGAGCAGTTGCGTGTATTCGCTGCGGCCCTCGACGCGGTTGTGCGTGTAGGCCAGCGGCGCATCGCTGTCGTAGCTGATCTGCTTGTAGAACTCCTGGTACTGCGCGTCGGTGACTTCGCTCTTGGGGCGCGTCCACAGCGCCGCGGCCTTGTTGACGGTTTCCCATTCGTCCTCGAGCACGGACTTCGCTTCCTCGGCGATCCACTTCTCCTTCTTCATCAGGATCGGCAGCGAGATGTGGTCCGAGTACTTGCTGATGATCGACTTCAGCTTCCAGGTCTTGGCGAAATCCTCTTCGCCTTCGCGCAGGTGCAGGATGACGTCGGTGCCGCGCGTGGCCTTGTCGATGGTCTCGACCTCGAACTGGCCTGAGCCGTCGCTCGACCAGCGCACGCCCTCAGCCGCCGACAGCCCGGCTCGGCGCGACTCGACCGCGATCTTGTCGGCGACGATGAAGCCCGAATAGAAGCCGACGCCGAACTGGCCGATCAGGTTCGCATCGCCCTTCTTGTCGCCGAGCTTGGCGATGAAATCGCGCGTGCCGCTCTTGGCGATGGTGCCCAGGTGCTCGATCGCTTCGGCTTCGCTCATGCCGATGCCGTTGTCGCGGATCGTGATCGTCTTGGCGCCTTCGTCGAAGAAGACGTGGATCTTCAGCTCGGCGTCACCCTCGAACAGCGGCGGATTGTCGAGCGCCTCGAAGCGCAGCTTGTCGCAGGCGTCACTGGCGTTGGACACCAACTCGCGCAGGAAGATCTCCTTGTTCGAGTACAGCGAGTGGGTGACGAGGTGCAGGATCTGCTGGACTTCGGCCTGGAAGGAATGGGTGTGTTTCTGGCTCATGGCAGGTGTGGGAGAAAGAGTCAACCGACGCGCAGCGACATGGCGCCGGGATGCGGATTTTCAAGGTCAGCGATACCGAGCGGCGGTCAGGCCGTCCATGTCGATCGCCGGCTTGCGCCCGCCGATCAGATCGGCGATGACGCGCGCGGTGCCCGCCGCCATCGTCCAGCCGAGCGTGCCGTGGCCGGTGGCCAGGAACAGGTTGGGCATCGACGTGCCTCCGACCACCGGCGTGCCGTCGGGCGTCATCGGCCGCAGACCGCACCAGAACTCGCTGCGTCCGAGGTCGCCGCCGTCCGGGAAGAGATCGGCGACGACATGGCTCAGCGTGCGCCGACGGGCCTCGTGCAATCGCAGCGTGTAGCCGGCGAGCTCGGCCGTGCCGCCGACGCGGATGCGGTCGCCCAGCCGCGTGATCGCGATCTTGTGGGTCTCGTCCATCACCGTCGATTCGGGCGCGCCGCGCGCATCGGTGATCGGCAGCGTGATCGAGTAGCCCTTGACCGGATAGACGGGAATGTCGATGCCCAGCGGCGACAGCAATCTCGGCGAATGGCTGCCGAGCGCGACGAGGTAGGCGTCCGCTTGGAGCCGACCCTGGTCGGTGATGACGCCCGTGAGGCGCTTGCCGTCGGTGAGCAGCGCCTGGATCGACTCATTGAAGCGCAGCTTTGCGCCCTTGGCCCCCGCCATCTCGGCAATGCGATTGGTGAACTTGAAGCAATCGCCCGTCTCGTCGCCGGGCAGGCGCAGGCCGCCGACGAACTTTTCTTTCACGCGCGCGAGCGCCGGCTCGTGCGTGAGGCAGCCGTCGCGGTCGAGCACCTGATACGGCACGTGGTAGCGGTCGAGGATCGCCGTGTCCTTGCCAATGCCGTCGAGCTGCTGCTGCGTGCGAAAGAGCTGCAGCGTCCCCTGCATGCGCTCGTCGTAAGCGATCCCGGTCTGCTCGCGCAGCACCTTCATGCAATCGCGGCTGTATTCCGCCAGTCGAACCATGCGGCCCTTGTTGAGTTCGTAGCGCGCGTTCGTGCAGTTGCGCAGCATCGCCAGGATCCAGCCGATCATCGGCCAGTCGAGATGCGGACGCAGCACCAGCGGGCGGTGATTCATCAGCAGCCACTTCAGCGCCTTGAACGGCACCCCCGGCCCGGCCCACGGCGCCGAATAGCCGGGCGAAACTTCGCCGGCATTGGCATGGCTGGTCTCCAGCGCCGGGCCCTTCTGGCGCTCGATCAGCGTCACCTCGTGCCCGTCGCACGCCAGTTCGTAGGCGGCGGTGCAACCGATCACCCCGCCGCCCAACACCAGGACCTTCATCGCCCGACCTCCATGCGCGAGTTTAAGCAGCGAGAATCGGGGTTATGGTTCCCCCAAGCTCACTGTGTTCGCTGCCCCCATGGACCCGCAGGGGCCTCTTCGTGGCCCTTGGGGCGTCATTGCCCTTCGGGCGGCCGGGCGGGCAACGATGATCACCCCGAACGTCGCCGCCCGCCGCGAGTTCAACGATCCCGATGCCGCGCTGGCCCATGTGGTCGCGATCTACGACGCCGGCGTGGCCCACCTGCGCAAGCACTTGCAAGCCTTCATCGGCGGCGAAATTCCCGGCGACCGCGTGCGCGCCACCTACCCCTACGTTCGCATCCGCGTCGACACCGTGCTGCGCGCCGATTCGCGCCTGGCCTACGGCTTCGTCGCCGGCCCCGGCCGCTACGAAACCACGCTGACGCGACCTGACCTGCTGGGCAACTACTACCGCGAGCAGTTCCGCCTCTTGCTGCGCAACCATGCGGTGGCGCTCGAAGTCGGCGCCAGCGACGAGCCGATTCCCGTGCACTTCTCGCTGGCCGAAGACGAGCAGCTCGAAGGCACCTTGACGCCGCAGCGCCGCGCGCTGATGCGCGACTTGTTCGACCTGCCTGATCTGGCCAAGATGGACGACGGCATCGCCAACGGCTCGCACGAAAGCGGCCCGCGCGAGGCCCAGCCGCTGTCGCTCTTCACCGCGCCGCGGGTGGACTACTCGCTGCACCGCATGCGCCACTACAGCGGCACCTGGCCCGAGCACTTCCAGAACTTCATCCTCTTCACCAACTACCAGTTCTACATCGACGAGTTCATCAAGCTCGGCCGCGCGGCGATGAGCGATGCCGCCTGCCCCTACACCGCTTTCGTCGAGCCGGGCAACGTGATCACGAACCCCGGCGGCGCAAGCGTTGGCATCGCGCCGCCGCGCCTGCCGCAGATGCCGGCATACCACCTGGTGCGACCCGACAGCTCGGGCATCACGATGGTCAACATCGGCGTCGGCCCGGCCAACGCCAAGAACATGACCGACCACATCGCGGTGCTGCGCCCGCACGCCTGGATCATGCTCGGCCACTGCGCCGGCCTGCGCAACACGCAGCAGCTCGGCGACTACGTGCTGGCGCACGGCTACGTGCGCGAAGACCATGTGCTCGACGAAGAGCTGCCGCTGTGGGTGCCGATCCCTGCGCTCGCAGAAATTCAGGTCGCGCTCGAACGCGCCGTCGCCGACGTGACCCAACTGTCCGGCTATGAATTGAAGCGCGTGCTGCGCACCGGCACCGTTGCCACCACCGACAACCGCAACTGGGAGCTGCTGCCGCACCCGGGGCCCGAGCGCCGCTTCAGCCAGAGCCGGGCGGTCGCGCTCGACATGGAAAGCGCCACCATCGCCGCCAACGGCTTTCGCTTCCGCGTGCCCTACGGCACCTTGCTGTGCGTGAGCGACAAGCCGCTGCACGGCGAGATCAAGCTGCCCGGCATGGCCAACCAGTTCTACCGCGAGCGCGTCGATCAGCACCTGCGCATCGGCATGCGCGCGATCGAACTGCTGCGCGAAGACGGCATGGCCTCGCTGCACAGCCGCAAGCTGAGGAGCTTTGCCGAGGTGGCGTTTCAGTAGTGTCGATCGAGATCGACAAGGACGCGCGCAAGCAAGCCATTGCGTCGATCGAGCGCTGGTTCGCCGAGAACCGCGACGGCGAGAAGATCGGCAACATCGCCGCCGGCGGCCTGCTCGGCTTCTTCCTCGAAGACGTCCGCTGCACGCGTGCTGGAGCGCTTGCAGGCCGCGTCGGAACTCGCACACGAGTTCGACCTACTGGCGCAAGTTCGACCCGCCGACGAAGCGGCGTTGATCGAGAGCGCAGCGCGCGCCTGTCGCATTTCGTTCAAGACGGCGTCGCGCATGGCGGCGACAGTGCAGGCTTCATCACGCATGGAGCGCATGCCTTGTCGCACGCCACGCCGCCTCTGAACCGCCTGCAGCGCCGCCGCGCGCTGATGTCGGCACTTGTCCTGTCCGCCCTCGCCCCGCGCTCGCTCGCGCAGACCGATGTGGCGCGGCCGATCCGCCTGATCGTCCCCTTTGCACCCGGCGGGCCGACCGACATCGCCGCGCGCATGTTCGGCAACGAGCTGTCGAAAGTGCAGCGCTTCGTGCGCGAGCAGATCGGATTCTGGAAGCCCGTCGTCGAGCAGAGCGGCAGCCGCGTCGAGTAGCCATGCACGACGCTTCGCCTGCGCGCATGCGCGAACTGATCATGGGCTTTCGTGCGACGCAGATCGTCTCCGTCGCGGCGCAGCTCGGGCTGGCCGATTGCCTGCGCGACGGTGCGCGCAGCGCGCGCCAGATGGCCACCGCGGTCGGTGCCGATGCGCTCGCGCTGCACCGCTTGCTGCGCGCACTCGCCTGCCTCGGCGTGCTGGCGCCGACGGGCGACGACAGCTTTGAGCTCACGCCTCTCGGCGAATCGCTGCGCAGCGACCGGCCGCAGTCGCTGCGCGGCATGGCAGCGCTGTACGGGCAGCCGTGGCTGTGGCAAGCCTACGGCGCGCTGATGCACAGCGTGCGCACGGGACAGTCGGCGTTCGACCAGGTGCACGGCCAGCCGTTCTTCGATTTCCTGGCGGACCGGCCCGATGAAGCCGCGGTCTTCGACGACGCGATGAGCACCTTCTCGGCGAATGAAGTGCAAGCCATCGCCCAGGCTTACCCCGAGTTCGAGTCGATGCAGCACGTCGTCGACGTCGGCGGCGGGCGCGGCGTGCTGCTGCACGCGCTGCTGCGCCGGCATGCGCATCTGCACGGCACGCTGTTCGACCGCGAGAGCGTGATCGCGGCGGCGCAGCAAGCTCCGCTCGACGCCGCGATCGCAGCGCGGCTGCAATGCGTGGCCGGAGACTTCTTCGAGCGGGTCGAGCCCGCAGGCGCCGACGCCTACCTGCTCAAAAGTGTCATCCACGATTGGGACGACGCCGCGGCTTCGGCCCTGCTCTTCGCCTGCCGCGCCGCGATGGCCGAAGGCCGCTCACGCTTGCTGCTGATCGAGCGCTTGCTGCCGGACGACGCCGCCACGCCGTCGGACGCCGCGCTGTTCGACATCAACATGCTCGTCACCGTCGGCGGCAAGGAGCGCAGCGCAAGCGAATACGCCGCGCTGTTGGCCGGCACCGAGTTGCGCATGACGCGCGTGCTGCCCACCGAGTGCGGGCTGAGCATCGTCGAGGCGGTGCCGGTGTAGCGCTCTACGCTTCTGGCGTGAAGCCACTGGCGCGCACGATCGGCGCCCAGGCATCGTGCTCGCGCTTCAAGTCCGCCTTCAGTTCAGCAGGCGAACAGGTCTGCACCGACATGCCCAGGCGCTGCCAGGTCTGCTCCACATCGGGCGACTTGGCGGCGTCGGCGATCGATTGAGCCAGCGCCGCTGTCACATCCGGCGAAGACGCGCCGGGCAGGAAGACGCCGAACCACTCGCGCTGCACCAGTGCTGCCAGCCCTTGCTCGTCAAACGTCGGCACCTGCGGCAGGAAGGCCGATCGCTGCGAGCCCGAGGTGGCGATGACGCGCAGCTTGCCGGCCTGATCCAGCGCGGCGGCCGAGGCCTCGGTGGCGAGCGCGGCGCTGACCTGCCCGGCGGCGACGTCCTGCATCGCCACCAACCCGCCGCGGTAGGGCACATGCACCAGTTCCACGGCGGCCACCTGCGCCAACTGCACAGCCATCAGGTGCGGCATCGAGCCCGCACCCGGGTTGCCGCACTGCGCCTGCGCCGGGTGGTCCTTGCACCAGCGCACGAAGCTGTCGAGCGTGCGCACCGAGTCAGGCACCTTGGGCCCGACCGCGAGCGCGAAGCTGGTCACCGACACCTTGCTCACCGGCGCGACATCGGCAAACACGTCGTAGGCCAGCTTGCGATAGACATGCGGGTACAAGGTCATCACCGACGCGGGCGTGACCAACATCACCGAGCCTTCGGCCGGCGCGCGCTTCAACTCCTCGACGGCCAGCCGCCCTGCGGCCCCGACCTTGTTGTCGACGAGCACCGTGCCGGCATGCGCGCCGACGAGCCGCTCGGCCAGCTTGCGGCAGATCACATCGACCGAGCCGCCCGCCGGATAGCCGCAGATGATGCGCGCGGCGTCGAGCCGGCGCTGCGCGAACACGCGCGGCGGCTGCATCGAAGCCAGAGTGGTGGCGCCGATCAGGGCGATGGCGCGGCGGCGTTGCACCAAGGTCGAGGTCATGATGGCATCTCCTCGTGTCCGGGTTGAGTCGTCCTCTGGGCGGCGTGGGCCATCACGATGTCCCACCGCAGGCACAGTCCGTCGTCGTCGAAGGTGCTCGCCGCGGGCAGCAGCGCATGCGGCCGGCGCACCGCGCGATACCAGCGATCGGCCTCGTTGCGCGGATCGCCGGGCAGAAAGCACTGCGTCACCAGGCGGTCGCTGCCGGCACTGACCTGCACGTGCAGGTGCGGCGCGCGCTCGACGCCGTCGTCCTGGTAAGCACCGGGCACCAGGCTGTCGAAGGCGAAGGCGCCGCTTTCATCGGTGCAGCAGGCGCCGTAGCCGGCAAAGCGCGCATCGACCTGCTGGTGGCCGGGCGCGCTCGGATGGCGATAGCGCCCCTGCGGATCGGCGTGCCAGAGCTCGACATGTGCGCCGACGATCGACGCGCCCTGACGATCGAGCACTCGACCGCGCAACCGCAGCCGGCGCGCACCTGCGGGTGCCGGCCCGCGCCACAGACGCGGCGGCGGAGCAGCCGCCGCTTGCAGCGGATAGAAGGGGCCGAGCAGCAGGCCGGGCGTGCGAGAGAGCATGGCTTCAGGGTAGGTGGCGCATCGATCAAAGAAAAGCTCTATAAATTCATCCGCTGATAACCGGATCGTTTGCAGGAGTCTTCGCATGGAAATGCAGCGCGCGCGCCGCCGGGTGCGCTTGCGAGATCTCGACACGCTGATGACGGTGGTGCAGGCCGGCGGCATGCGCCGCGCGGCCCAGGTGCTCAACCTGTCGCAGCCTGCGGTATCGAAGGCAGTGCGCGAGTTGGAGCAGACGCTCGGCGTGCGCCTGCTCGAACGCAGCCGCGCCGGCACCGAGGTCACGCCCTTCGGCCGCGCGCTGCTGGCGCGCAGCACGGCGGTGTTCGACCAACTGCAGGCCGCGCTGCACGAGATCGAGCATCTGGCCGACCCGGAGGCCGGCGAGGTGCGCCTGGGTTCGATGGAAACCCTGCACGCGGGCCTGGTGGCAGCCACCGTCGAGCGCATCTCACGGCGTTATCCGCGCATGCGCATCGTCGCCGAGTCGGGGCAGTCGCCCGACCTTATCGAAGGCATGCTGCTGCGCGATCGCTCGGTGGAGTTCGTCGTGGCGCGCCCCTATGCACTGCCGCTGCCGGTGGGCGTGGCCGGCGAGCCGCTGTTTCGCGACCAGATGCGCGTGGTGGTCGGGCACACGCACCCGCAGGCACTGCGACGGCGCATCGGCCTGGCAGAGCTGGCCGGCGAGGCCTGGATCCTGTCGCGCAACGAGGCGCTTGCCGCGTCGCCGGTGGCCGAAGCCTTCGACGCGCTGGGGCTGCCGCTGCCGGCGCGGCGCGTGATCTGCGGCTCGCTCGCGATGCGCTACACGCTGCTGGCGACCGGTCGCTTCGTCACCGTGATGCCGCACTCGATGCTGCCCTTCGCGCTGCATCGCGACAACGTGCGCCTGTTGCCGATCGATCTGCCGCTGTGGCACACGCACACGATGGTGCTGACGCTCAAGGACCGCACGCCCGGGCCGGCGGCGTGCCTGTTTCTCGATCAG
The DNA here is from genome assembly GCA_963738605.1 of uncultured beta proteobacterium. Classification (GTDB taxonomy): domain Bacteria; phylum Pseudomonadota; class Gammaproteobacteria; order Burkholderiales; family Burkholderiaceae_C; genus CADEEN01. The sequence continues at coordinate 24,206 of CAVTXG010000020.1, read as the reverse complement.
ATGCGGGAACTGGCGCGGCAGCTGACGGCATCGGCGCGCTGACGCGGGCTCACGCCAGCGCGCTGCTCATCGCGCGCGTGATGGTGTCGCGCTGCTTCGCATCCGGCAACGGCTCGCGCAGCGCGGCGAGGTTCTGCTCGACATGCTCGGGATTCGTCGTCGCCGGGATCGCCACCGTCACCGCAGGATGCGCCAGCTCCCACTTCAGCACCAGCGTCGCCCAATGCGCGCAGCCGAGTTCGGCCGCCACGGGCGGCAGTGGCACGCGCGCCAATCGCGCCAGCAGGTCGCCGCCGTCGAACGGCCGGTTGACGATCACGGCCACGCCCTTGTCGGCGGCGAGCTGCAGCAGCGGCTCGGCGCTGCGATCGGCCGGGCTGTAGGTGATCTGCAGCGCGTCGACGCCGCGCTCGCTGTCGAGGATGCTGCGCACCAGATCGTGATCTCGGCCGTGCGAGGTGGTGATGCCGATGTACCGCGTCAGGCCCTGCTCCTTCCATTCACGCAGCGTCGGCAGGTGCGAGCGCCAGGACAACAGGTTGTGGATCTGCATCAGGTCCACGCGCGGCAGCTTCCACAGTGCGAGCGAGCGCCGCATCTGGGTCGGGCCGTAGGCGCCGAGCGGTGTCCACACCTTCGTCGCTGCGAACAGGCGCGGCTCGGGCCGCGGCAGCAACTCGCCGAGCACGGCCTCGGCCTGCGCGTACATCGGCGACGAATCGATGACGCGCCCGCCGCCGGCAAAGAAGCGTTCGAGCACCGCACGCCGCTGCGCCAATGCCGGCGCGTTGCCGAGTGCGACGTGAAAGGTCTGCCAGGTGCCGAGGCCGACGGCCGGCAGGCGTTCGCCGCTGGAGGGGATCGCCCGCATCAGCGGCACGGCAGGCTGCGCGAGCGACGGCGAACCTGCCGCCAAGCCGATCACCAGCAACTCGCGCCGTTTCATGCGGCGGTTGTAGCACCGGAGATCGCCACAGGGAACTGTTGCGATATCTACATGCTTGTAGTATTCTCTACAGATGCCCTGGTGCCTGCTCGTGCTCTCGCTGCCCACCGACAACGCCTCGGCGCGCATGCGCGCCTGGCGCTCGCTCAAGGGCAGCGGTGCCGCGGTGCTGCGCGACGGCGTCTATGTGCTGCCCGACAGCGCTGCGCACCGCACGCAATTGCGCGCGGTCGCCGACGACGTGCGCTCCAACGACGGCATGGCCCGCGTCTTCGACGGTGTGGCCAGCGACGAGCCCTTGGATGCGTTGTTCGACCGCGCGGACGAGTTCACCGCGCTGCTGGCCGAGACGCAGGCCGTGTCGGCCGCGCTGCGGCGCGACATGGCCGGCGCCGAAGCGCCGCGCAGCGCGCGCCGCCTGCGCAAGTCGCTCGAACAGCTCAGCGCCATCGACTTCTTCCCCGGCGAGGCGCAGCGCCAGGCGGCACAGGGCGTGGCCGAGCTGGAGCGGCAGGTCGCGCGCCTGGCTGCACCTGACGAGCCGCGCGCGCTGCCGGCCGGCGTGCCGCAGGTCAACGCTGCCGCCTACCGAGCACGCACCTGGGTCACGCGTGCGCGGCCCTGGGTCGATCGCCTGGCCTGCGCGTGGTTGATCCGCCGCTTCATCGATCCGCAGGCGCGCTTTCTCTGGCTGGCCGATCCGAGCACGGCGCCCAAGCGCGCTGTGGGTTTCGATTTCGACGGCGCACTCTTCACCCATGTCGGCGCGCGTGTCAGCTTCGAAACCCTGCTCGCCGCCTTCGGCCTCGAGACGCCGGCACTCGAACGCCTAGGCACATTGGTGCACGGCCTGGACGCCGGCGGCGTGATGCCACCCGAGGCCGCCGGCATCGAGCGTGTGCTGGCCGGCATGCGCGATGCGATCGGCGACGACGACGCGCTGATGCTCGCCGCCGCCGGCGTGTTCGAGGGCCTGTACCAGTCGTTTGAGAAAGAAGCTGCGGCATGAGTGCCGATGCCCCGAGCGCGGTGAGCTTCGCCGAAGCGCTTGCGCTTCTGGTTCAAGCTCGGCTTCATCAGCTTCGGCGGGCCGGCCGGGCAGATCGCGATCATGCATGCCGAGCTGGTGGAGCGGCGGCGCTGGATCAGCGAGCGCCGCTTCCTGCACGCGCTCAACTACTGCATGGTGCTGCCGGGGCCGGAGGCGCAGCAACTCGCCACCTACCTCGGCTGGCTGATGCACAAGACGCGCGGCGGCATCGCCGCCGGCGCGCTGTTCGTGCTGCCGTCGCTGGTGCTGCTGATCGCGCTGTCGTGGGTCTACATGCGCTTCGGCAACACGCCGCTGGTGGCGGGCCTGTTCTACGGCATCAAGCCGGCCGTCACCGCGATCGTGCTGCATGCGGCCTGGCGCATCGGCTCGCGTGCGCTGAAGAACGCGTGGCTGTGGGCGATCGCTGCCGCGGCGTTTGTCGCGATCTTCGCGCTGCACGCGCCGTTTCCGGCGATCGTGCTGGGCGCCGCGGTCATCGGCTATGTCGGCAGCCGCATCGCGCCGCAGCACTTCGCTGCCGGCGGCGCGCATGGTGGCAAGGCCGACAAGCGCTACGGCGCGGCGCTGATCGACGACGACACACCCACACCGCCCCACGCGCAGCACTCGCATGCACGACTCGCGCGCGTGCTCGCCATCGGCCTCGCGCTCTGGGCGCTGCCGATGGCGCTGCTCGCGGCCTGGGTCGGCGTGCACGGCACCTACACGCAGATGGGCTGGTTCTTCACCAAGGCGGCGTTGCTGACGTTCGGCGGCGCGTACGCGGTGCTGCCCTACGTCTACCAAGGCGCGGTCACGCACTTCGCATGGCTGACGCCGACGCAGATGATCGACGGCCTGGCGTTGGGCGAAACCACGCCCGGGCCGCTGATCATGGTGGTGGCCTTCGTCGCCTTCGTCGGCGGCTGGCAGAGCAGCGAGCTCGCGCAACTGTTAGGGGCCGAGCAACGCTTCGCCGCGGCGGCGTTGGCGGCAGTGATCGTCACCTGGTTCACTTTCCTGCCCTCGTTCGTCTTCATCCTCGCCGGCGGGCCACTGGTGGAATCGACGCACGGCGACCTGAAGTTCACCGGGCCGTTGACGGCGATCACCGCCGCCGTCGTCGGCGTCATCGTCAACCTGGCGCTGTTCTTCGGCCAGCACGTGCTCTGGCCGCAAGGCTTGTCGGGCCGCTTCGATGTGTTCGCGGCGCTGCTGGCGCTGGCCGCAGCGCTGGCGCTGTTTCGCTTCAAGCGCGGCGTGATCGAGGTCATCGCGTTCAGCGCGGCGATCGGCCTGGCCATTCATCTGCTGCGCTGAAATTCAAGGAGTGCTCATGAACCACGTGACCGTCGCCGAACTCGCGCTGTGGCGCGATGCCGCCTTCCCCTTCACCCTGATCGACACGCGCCGCGCCGCCAAGCGCCGCGCCGAGGGCGACCAGATCGCCGGCAGCCGCTGGCTCGACCCCGCGCTCTGGCTCGACTGGAAGGACCAGTTCGAAGGGGCGCGCGAGCCGGTGGTCGTCTATTGCGCCCACGGCCACGAGATCAGCCAGGGCCTCACCGCCACGCTGCGCGCGCTCGGCGCCGACGCGCGCTCGCTCGAGGGCGGCATCGAAGCCTGGCGCGCGGCCGGTCAAGCGGTCACGGAGGTCGCGCCATGAAGTGGATCACGCGCGAGCGGCCGAAGATCGACCGCATCGCCTGCCCCTGGCTGATTGCCCGCTTCATCGATCGCGAGCCCGAGTTCCTCTATGTGCCGGCGGCCGACGTGCTGCGCGTGGCCGACGAGACGGGGGCGACGCCCTACGATGTGCCCGGCGTCGAGTTGACGCACGCCTGGGAGTTGTGTTCGTTCGACGCCTTCATCAAGAAATACAGCCTCGGCGGCAACGAAGCACTGGCGCGCCTGGCCTTGATCGTGCGCGCCGCCGACACCGATCGCCACTCGCTGGCGCCGCAGGCCAGCGGCTTGCACGCCATCTCGGTCGGGTTGTCGAAGGTCTTCAGCGACGACCACGAGATGCTTGCCCACGGCATGGTGATCTACGACGCGCTCTATGCCTGGTGCGACGAGGGCGGCACGGATCACCACCGCTGGTCGCCGGATCCCCCGATGACTGCGGAGCACGCGCCGGGCAGTTCAGCGCCGGCGCGGCAAGCGGGGTTTCAGCGCTCGTAAGCGCCGACCGTGGCGCCGGCGTCCACCGGGGCCGCGGTCACGCGCGACCAGTCCGTGCCGTCGTGCACCGTCGTCGCCGACGGCAGCGCAGCGGCAATGCCGAAGGCCGATGCGGCGTTGGCGGTGCGCGGCACGCCGTTGATGACGAGCACGCTCGCCACCAGCAGGGCGCTGGCTGCGGCGAACGATCTTGCCGCCGGACAGGGCGGTACGGGTCTGGGTTTGCATGAGTCGTTTCTCCAAGTCGGTGCGGGATGACTGCGGTGACGTTCGAGCGGGCCGCTGATCCTTGTCTGACTGCTGGGCGCCGCGGCTGCGCGATGCGTTGCATTTGATTGCAAATCGCGCTCGGCTGGCTGTGGCGCAGATCACGTTGCGCCCGCCTTGCCCTTGGCGCCACCCCATCGCCGCGGCCGCGACGCGCATTCCTGCACACGCGGCGCAGCCCCGGGTGGCCCGCCTTGTGTCGGCTTGCAAATGCCCGTAATGTCAAAGTGCTCGCTTCGCGCCCACTGCCTGAGGAGGAACCCCCCATGCCTACCCCATCCGCCGCCGGCGGCGTCGCCACCGACACTGCCGGCATCCGCACCCTGGCGCTCGTCGGCCCGCAAGGCGCGGGCAAGACGAGCCTGGCCGAAGCGCTGCTGGTCAAGGCTGGCGCCATCGGCGCAGCCGGAAGCCTGGAGCGCGGCACCACCGTCAGCGACTGGGATCCGCTCGAACGCAAGATGGCGCATTCGCTGAATCCGTCGTTGATGCACCTGACGCACGCCGGCAGCCGCATCCACCTGATCGACACGCCCGGCGCCACCGACTTCATCGGCCAGTCGCTGCCGGCGCTCGAAGCGGTGGAGACCGCCGCCGTGGTGATCAACGCCGCCACCTGGAAGGTGGCCGGCATCGATGCGATGGCGCTGCGCATGATGGAGTACGCCGATGAGCGCCACCTCGACCGCCTCATCATCGTCAACAAGATCGACGCCGCCGGCGCCGATCTCGCCGACCTGCTCGAAGACATCCAGGCCACCTTCGGCAAGGAGTGCCTGCCGCTGAATCTGCCGGATGCCGGCGGCGCGAAGGTCGTCGATTGCTTCTACAACCGAGAAGGCCACAGCGATTTCGGCAGCGTCGATGCGGCGCACCGCGCGCTCGTCGAGCAGGTGGTGGAAGTCGATGCGGCCTTCGTCGATCGCTACCTCAACGACGGCGACATCGACGCATCGGAATTGCACGCACCGCTCGAACAGGCGCTGCGCGAGGGCCATCTCATCCCGGTGTGTTTCGTGTCGTCGCGCAGCGGCGCGGGCGTGGGCGAGTTGCTCGACATCATCGCCAAGCTGCTGCCCAATCCAAGCGAAGGCAACCCGCCGGAGTTCCTCAACGGCGAAGGCGCCGACGCCAAACCGATGCACGCCACGCCCGATGCGAAGGCGCATGTGCTGGCGCATGTCTTCAAGGTCACGGTCGATCCCTTCGTCGGCCGCATGGGCATCTTCCGCGTGCACCAGGGCACGGTGACGAAAGACTCGCAGCTCTACATCGGCGACGGCCGCAAGCCCTTCAAGGTCGGCCATCTCTTCATGCTGCAGGGCAAGGAGCATGTGGAAGTGGCGCGCGCGGTGCCGGGCGACATCGTCGCCGTCGCCAAGGTCGATGAGATCCACTACGACGCGGTGCTGCACGACGCCGCTGAGGACGATCACATCCACTTGAAGCCGCTGAACCTGCCGCATCCGGTGCATGGCCTGGCCATCGAGCCCAAGCGCCACGGCGACGAGCAGCGCATGTGGGAGATCCTGGGCAAGCTGGTCGATGAAGACCCGTGCCTCAAGGTCGAGCATGTGGCCGCCACCAACGAGACCATCGTCTATGGCCTGGGCGATCTGCACCTGCGCGTGCTGCTCGAGCGCCTGCGCGACGTCTACAAGTTCGAGGTCTCGACGCGCCCGCCGCGGATCGCCTACCGCGAGACGGTGACGATCAACGCCGAGGGCCATCACCGCCACAAGAAGCAAAGCGGCGGCGCGGGGCAGTTTGGCGAAGTCTTCCTGCGCATCGAGCCGATGGCGCGCGGCGGCGGCTTCGAGTTCGTCGATCAGGTCAAGGGCGGCACCATCCCCACGCAGTACATCCCGGCGGTGGAAAAGGGCATCCGCGAAGCGCTCGCCTCAGGGGTGATCGCCGGCTACACGCTGGTGGACGTTCGGGTCATCGTCTATGACGGCAAGCACCACAGCGTGGACAGCAAGGACATCGCGTTCGCCACCGCGGGCCGCAAGGCCTTCATGGAGGCGGTCAAGGCAGCGCGGCCGATCGTGTTGGAGCCCGTCGCCAATGTCGAAATCACGGCACCCGAGCATTCGATGGGCGACATCGCCGGCGACCTCTCGTCGCGCCGCGGCCAGGTCAACGGCACGGTCAACAGCGCGAGCGGCACGGTCACGATCCGCGGGCAGGCGCCACTGGCGGAGTTGGCGGGTTATCAGTCGCGCTTGAATGCGATGACCGCGGGGCAAGGCCGCTATGCGCTGGCGTTGAGCCACTACGACCCGGTGCCGCCGACAGTGCAGACGCAGCTCACCGCGCAGCACAAGGTCAAGGACGACGAATGAACAACGGCCGGTCTGAGGAGCGCTCACTGGGTGAGCGCGGGCCGTTGCTCATTGCTGGAAGCGCTTCAAGTTGCCCGCGTATTCGAGCACGCGGTGCGGCTGGCCGACGATCCAGCGGCCGATTTCGTCGAGCAGTCGCGCGCGCAGGCCGGCGGCCGGGTACTCGCCCTCGACGCGTTCCAGCTGATCGATGTTGTTGAAAGTCAGGCGCACCTTGCCGCTGTCGGCCAGCGGCGTGACGCGCACGCTGGCCGCGACGTTGGGCTTGAACTGGAACGCGGTGCCCTGCTGGCGACCGCTGACGGCGTGGCGCGTCGGCGCTTCGGAAGGCTGGATGCCGGCTTGCATCAGTGATGCGCGCAGCCGTTCGATCTCCGGCGGATTTTCCTTCTCGATGCGCATCGACTGGTCAGCAGATGCGTTCCAGGCCAGCAGCACCGATTCATACAGCGGCTCGCCGCCGGGCAAGAGCTTGAGTTGCGGCAGCACGCGGAAGTTGCAGCAGGTCAATCCTTCCAACGGCTCACGACCGGCGAGCACGTAGCGCGCGCGGCTCGGCGCACGGATCAGGTTGAGGTGCTCGCCGAGCTCCTTCCAGTAGTCGTGCGCGAGGCGGCAGGCGCCGTTGGCCAGGCGCCGGTTGCGCGCCAGCGTCTCGGCATCGGGGCCAGCCGAGGTTTCGACCGCGCTGACCGTGCGTGCCTGTTCCTTGAGTTCGTCGAGAAATCCCACGCGAAGAAGGTTAGCGGGCGGCGACACCGGCCGCGCGCTCGCTGCGCCGCGGCTCGGACATCCGTCACGCTACTTTGTCGCGACACCGGCCGCGGCCGCAGGCGCATCGTGTCAACGCCGCAATTAGCGCCAGCCCATGCGCCCCATCCACCGGCCCGGCTCGAAGCGCTTCTTCGGGTCGCCGAGCACGCCGCCCCGCCGCGCGGGCAGGATGCTGCCCAGCGCCAGCGCGAGGCATGGCAAGGCGCTGACGGACTTCATGCAGTGACGCTACACGATGGTCAGCGACTGAGAACGCCGCGGCGGCGGAAAGAGACGTTCGAGCGCGGCGCAGGTGGCCGTGTCGAGCACGCCCGATGCGACAGCGAGGTTGTCGCGCAAGTGCTGCTCGCGCACCGACTTTGGAATGGCGATCACACCGCCGCGCGCAAGGCCCAGGCCAGCGCGAGTCGCGCGGCGGTCAGGCCGAGCGGCTGCGCCAGCGCCGCCAGGCGCGGCTCGGCGGCCAGAGCGCCCTGGTCGATCGGGCAGTACGCCATCAGTGGCAGCGCGCGCTCGCGCTGCCACGGCAGCAGATCGAAATCGATGCCGCGTGCGCCCAGCGAGTAGCAGACCTGGTTGGCGGCGCAGGCCACGCCGCCGGGCAGCGCGATCAGGCGTGCATCGCCGCGAGGTCGAAGTTGCTGACGCCCCACCGGCATGATCGCGCCGCGCTCGCGCAGCGCTCTGAAGGCGGCGATGGTGTCGGCCAGCGCAAACGAGCCCGGCCAGTGCAGCAGGTAGAGGTCGATGGCGTCGAGCCCCAGTCGCTTCAGGCTGCGCTCGCACGCCGCGACCGTGCCGTGGCGGCTGGCTCGCTGCGGCAGCACCTTGCTGACGATCGATCAGTTCCTCGCGCTTGCAGTCGCCCGCGCGCAGCGCTTCATGACGGCGATGCCGACGACTTCCTCGGCGCCGCCGTCGCCGTACATCTCGGCCGTGTCGATCAGGCGGTAGCCCATCGCGATGGCGCTGCGCACGGCCGCGATCTCGGCGCGGCGCGAACGCGCGTTCTCGCCCATGCGCCAGGTGCCGAGACCGAGGACAGCGCCAGGGCGCGATGTTGCATGCAGCGAATGCTAACGATCAAGTGCCCTTTATCATCCGCGCATGGCCCTTCCCGAGCGCGACGTTGCGCAGATCCGCCTGGACAACGCGCTGCGGCTCTTCGACGAGTTCGTTCGCGCGACCGTCAAGGACCCCGATGCGGCGACGCTGCGCGGCCTCGAGCGGCGCTTTGCCGAGCGCCTGCAGATCCAGCCGAGCTACTGGAGCCAGATCAAGAGCCGCGCGCGCCAGATCGGCGAGCGCCTGGCGCGGCAGTTCGAGCAGCTGACGCACAAGCCCAACGGCTGGATGGACCTGGCGCACGACGCCGCGGCGGCGCGCGACGCCGCCAGCGTCGCGCCGCCGAAGCCTGAGCCGGCGGACGACAGCACGCTGCCGCGCGACGACGACGAGCGCTTCATCGTCGGCCTGGTGCTGACCTACTACCGGCGCCATCCGCAGCGCGCACGCACGCGCCTGCTCGACCTGCTGGGCGAGGTGCTGATGCCAAGCACGGCAGCACCCCCCGCCCCGCCGCGCAAGGGCGTGCGCCGCGACGACGACGCGCACGCGCTGTGGCTGCGCAGCCAGACCGGCGTTGCGCCGCTGCGACCGAAGAAGAAGCCATGAGCGCAGGTGCATCGCGGCTCCTTGTTCTAGGGATAAAGAATCACTTGCGCAAGATAATCTTTCGTTTATCATTTGTTCAACACCACCGCCGAATGCCCTTCATGTTCAACCGCAACCACCTGAATACCGCCGCAGCGCTGATCGCTGCGGCCGTGGCCCTGCGGTCGATGGTCGCTTGGCTGATTCGCACCGCCCCGACCGGGGCCTCTGGATGACGGCACCACGCTTACGAGCGCGGCACCAGCGCATCGCAGCACGGCCCGGGACACCCGGGCCGTTTTGTTTTCGCCGACCGAAGGAGATGCAGATGAACCACTACCAATTCCTCAACCATCGACAGCGCCTGGCGCTGGCCGTCGCCGCCGTCGTGGCAGCGGGCGTCGTCGTCGCTGCCGCCTTGGCGCCGTTCGCCGTCGACGGCAGCGCGCCCTACTTCGGCAACGACGCGGCGTCGCTGGCTGCCGTCGAGCGCTGCCGTGCGCTGCCGCCGCGAGCCGAACGCCACGCCTGCCTGCGCGAGGCAGCGGCCGCAGTCGCGGCGGCCGCGCCGAACCGAGTGGCGCAGGCGAATCGATGACACCCCAGACCCACGAACCCAGAGGACAAGCATCATGATCGAGACTCTGTTGTGGAAGCCCCCGCGGCGTCCCACTCGCCGCATGGCGGCGGCCCTGCTGCATGCCGCCGGCGCAGCGCTCAACCACCTGGCTGGGCGCCTCGCGGCCGCGCCGCAGCGCCCCGCCAAGGCGCTGCCGACGCTGCACCAACTCGAGTTCCACGCCGATGCCGGTGCGCCCGAAGGCGCACTCTATGTCGACGGCCAACTCGTCGGCTTCGTGCCCGGCGTAGCGCGACTGTGACGCGCTCCCGCGCGGCGGGTTACCCTCGCCGCGCGGGCCGCAGCGCGGCCACGCTCGAAAGGTTGCACCATGAACGGCCAGCGCTTTCTCGTCCGTCGCAACGACCTGACGCAAACGCGCGTCGAAGCTTTCGACGCTGACGCACCGCCGGCGCCGGGCCAGGTGCGGCTGCGCATCGAGCACTTCGCCTTCACTGCCAACAACATCACCTACGCCGTGTTCGGCGAGTCGATGCACTACTGGCGCTTCTTCCCCGCGGCCGACGGATGGGGCTGCATCCCGGTGTGGGGCCATGCCGTGGTCGAGGCCTCGGCCTGCGACGGCATCGCTGTCGGTCAGCGCTGCTACGGCTACTGGCCGATGGCCACGCATGCGCTGCTGGAGCCGACCGCCATCGGCAACGCGAGTTTCGCCGACGGCAGCGCGCACCGCGCCGATCTGCCCGAGGTCTACAACCGCTACCAATGCGTGGCCTCAGGTGTCCACGAGCAACGCGAGGGCGAAGTCGCGTTGCTGCGCCCGCTCTTCGCCACCGCCTGGCTGATCGCCGACTTCCTGCAGCAAGCCAGCGACTTCGGTGCGCGCACGCTGCTGTTGTCGAGCGCATCGAGCAAGACCGCGCTGGCGACGGCCTACTGCCTGCGGCAGCGCCCCGCCGGCGCGTACATCGTCGGCGCCACATCGCCGTCGCGCCTCGCCTTCACTTCGGGCCTGCGCCTGTACGACGAAGTCATCGCCTACGACGCACTCGCCACGCTGCCGGCGAGCGAGCCGACGCTGTACATCGACTTCGCCGGCGACATCGCCTTGCGACGCGCAGTGCATGAGCACTGGCGCGACCGCCTCGCGTACAGCTGCGCCGTCGGCGTCACGCACCATGCGGCGATGGGCCCGGGCGGCGGCATGCCCGGCCCCAAGCCGCAGTTCTTCTTTGCGCCGACGCAGATGCAGCGGCGCAGCGCGGCGCCGCCGCAGGGGCTGGGCCGTGCCGGGTTGATGCAAGCGATCGACGCGACTTGGGCCGGCTTCATCGGCCATGCCACCCACGGCGCGGCACCGTGGCTCACGATCGATCGACGCAGCGGCGTCGAGGCGATGCGCTCGGCCTATCTCGAAACGCTGCACGGCAGCGGCGATCCGGCGCGCGGACTGCTGCTCCGTTTCTGATCGCGCGGCAGGCGTGACTCAAGTCGCGCACAGCGCGGCCGACAACCATGACACGAGCCGCCGCCATGAACCTGAACGCTGCCCCCACGAACCGCCTGCACCGGCCGCTGCCATCGCTGTCGGCGTGGATCGCGCACTTTCGCGTTGCGCCGATCCCGGTGCTGCGCGAGACCGCAGGCGTGATCGACGAGTGTCGTGAGCGCGAAGACCTGACCGATGCGCACACGCTGGCCGAAGCGCTCAGCCCGGATCCGCTGATGACGCTCAAGCTGCTGGCGCATGTGGGCATGAAGAGCAGCCGCGAGACCGACGTCGAAACCGTGCTGGCGGCGCTGGTGCTGATGGGCATCGGCCCGTTCTTTCGCAGCTTCGGCGCGCTGACGACGCTGGAGGCCACGCTCGGCGACACTCCCGAGGCGCTCGAAGGCGCGCGCGCGGTGCTGCGGCGTTCGCGCCGCGCGGCGTCCTTTGCGCTGGGCTTTGCCGCGCACCGACTCGACCCCGACGCTGCCGTACTGCATGAAGCGGCGCTGCTCCACGACTTCGCCGAGCTGCTGTTGTGGTGTCACGCGCCGACGCTGGCGCTCGAGATCGCGCACCGGCAGCGCGCCGATCCGAGCCTGCGCTCGGCCGCGGCGCAGTCCGCTGTGCTCGGCATCGAGTTGGCCGATCTGCAGCAGGCGCTGATGAAGGCCTGGCGCCTTCCGGCCCTGCTGGTGCGCCTGGACGACCATCGCCATGCCGAGCAGACACAGGTGCGCAATGTGCTGCTGGCCGTGCGCGTAGCGCGGCACAGCGCGCTGGGTTGGGACGACGCGGCGCTGGCCGATGACATCGCCGACATCGGCGCGCTGCTGCAGCTCGCGCCGACGCCGACGCTGGCGCTGCTGCGCGACATCGACGCTTGAATTCGCCGATCAGGCCATCCGTTCAGAGTGATCGAACGTCGAGCCGACGCATCACCTCGTCCCAGACCTCGGGCGCATAGACCAGCGCGACATGCGGCACGCCTTCGACGTGGCGGTTGTCGGCGCCGGGCAGCGTGGCCGTCGAGGCCGGCATGACGATGTTGTCGCAGTGGCTGTAAAAGCAGGTGAAGTGCCGGCGCTGCGTCGCGTCTTCCTCGGCAGCCAGGGCTTGCAGCCAGTCGCTGGCCGGACGCATCTGGCGCGCGTTGTCGGCACGCGCCAGGCGCGCGGTGAAGGTGCCGTGGTGCGGGCTGCCGATGGTGATGACGCCGTGAACGCGCGACGCAGCGCCGTGGTTGCGGTAAGCGCGCCACCACGCGCGAGCGGCCAAGCCACCCATGCTGTGGCACACCAGCAGCGGTGCCAAGCCGGTGGCGCGCGTGGCGCGCTCGATGGCCGCGTCGATCTGCGCCACGCAGCCGTCGATCGCGCCGAACGGCGGCTCCATCGACAACGCGACATGCGGCACGCGCGCTTCGCGCAGGCGCGGAGCCCACGGGTTCCAGACACCGCGGTTGCAGAAGAAGCCATGCAGGAGAACGACGGCGCGCTGTCCGGCCGCTGCGCCATCGATCGTGTCGGCATGGCGTTGCGAGCGAAAGGGCTGCTGCCAGCCGAAGACGCTGTGCGCCGTCAGCGACTCGCGCCACCAGGCGCGCAGCAGTTGGCCCCAGCTCGGCCGGGGCGTGGGGTCGCCGCGATTGACCAGCGGCAGCAGCACGAAGAACTCGAAGGCGAGCGCGAGTTGCTGCAGGTTGAGCAGCAGCAGCGCGCCGACGACGGCGCTGGCCCAGTGCCCGTCCCACGCTTGCGTGCCGAACCACAGCAGGGCCACCGCCCACAACAGGAACACCGTGGTGCGCTGCATGCGCGCGACCATCAGGAAGCGCCGCCCAATGCCACGGCGCGCCCTGACAAGCGCTGCGCCAGTTGCGTCGCCAACATGTTGACGATGCCGTAGATCGACAGCTGTGGGTTGGCGCCGATGCTGGTCGGGAAGATCGAACCGTCGTGCACCGACAGATTTTCGATCTGCCAGTGCACGCCGTCGGGCCGGACGACGCCGCGCGCCGCATCGGCCGCCATCGCGCAGCCGCCCATCACGTGCGCGCTGACGAACTTGACGAGCAAGGGCTGCATCGGCAGCGCGGCGATCGCTGCCTTGGCCTCGCGCCAGCTGGCGTAGGGCGGGGCCATGTCGTGGCCGGTGTGCACTTGGAGCGCCCCCGCCGCGAACTGCAGCTCGGCCATCGACAGCAGCGCCCGCCGCGCACCGTCCATCACGAAGGCGTTGAGCGGGTAGTCGAGTTCGGGCGAACCGTCTTTGCGCAGTGTGACGCGGCCACCCGGCGACTCGGCATGAAAGCCGTCGCGCAGCAGCGCCAGCAGCGCGTGCGTGTTGGCGAATCGTTTGAACATCGCGGCAGCGTCGCGGCCGAAGCCGCCCATCGATGTGGTGAAGATCAACGGGTGCAGCGGCGGCGCTTCGAGCTTGTAGCCGATGGGGCCGTCGACCGGCTGGGTCTCGAGGTAGTGGTCGCTGTAGATCGTCTGCGGCGCGCCTTCCCAGCCAGCGACTTCCTGATCGAAGGTCGCTGCCGACAGTACCACCGGGTGCAGGAAGGTGCGCGCGCCGAGCAGGCGATGCGGGTCGGGTGCGCCGGATCTCAGCAACAGCGCGGGTGAATTGATGGCGCCACCGGCCACGACAACATGGCGTGCGGTGATGCGCGTCGTGCCTGCGCGCAATGCGCCGTTGGGTGTGACGGCGGTGCACTGCAACGCGACGACGCGGCCCTGCTTCAGTTCGAGTTTGTTCACGCGCGTTTGCACCAGCAGCGTCGCGCCACGGTCGAGCGCAGCAGGGATGGTGGTCACCAACATCGACTGCTTGGCGTTGGTCGGGCAACCGAGGCCGCACGAGCCGAGGTTCCAGCAGCCCTTGACGTTGCGCAGGATGGCGGCCGCGGCGATGCCGAGTTTCAGCGCACCCTTGTGCAGCAGTTCATTGTTCTTGTTCGGTGGCGCCAACCACGGGCCGATGTTCAGTCGCTGCTCGGCGCGCTGGAACCACGGCGCGAGCGCGTCGTCGGTGAACTCGTCCAGGCCGAAGTGCTGACGCCAGTGGGCGAGCGTTGCCGAGGGCGTGCGAAACGAGCTGGTCCAGTTGACGGTCGTGGAGCCACCGACGCAGCGGCCCTGCAGGATATTGATGGCCTTGTCGGCGGTCTTGCGTGCGGCCGACTCCTGGTACAGCGACGGATAGGCTTCGGATTCGAGCTGGCGAAAATCGCGGCTCGATTTGAGCGGGCCTTCTTCGACGATGACGATGTTCAGCCCGGCAGAACCGAGCAGCTCTGCCGTGATGCCTGCGCCGGCGCCGCTGCCGACGATGGCGACATCGCAGTCGATCGTCGCAGGCGCGGCAGCACGCTCGCCGCCGAAGACGCGCCAGCCGCGCGCCAGACCTTCGATGATGGGGTCGGCGAACGTCATGCGGGGGCTCTCACGCCAACGACCTCGGGCCGGGGTAGCTCAACAGCGGCCAGGTGGACGCCTCGGCGAAGTACGCGGCATGCGTCAGGTCACGCAGCGCGTGATAGACCTGACGGCGCAACAGCAGCGACGACGCGCGCATCGATTGCAGCGCGGCTTGGACGTCACTCACGGCGGCGCTGTCCCAAGGGCTCGACAAGCCGGCGAGGACACGGCGGCCTGGCGGCATGGCCAGCAGCGCCAGCAGGTCGGCCACCTCGGCCTGCGTGTGCGGCGGCAAAGCGCGCAAGGCCGTCTGCATGCGGTCGAGGTGCGCATCGATCGCCGCGTCGGCCGCACGCGGCTCATCTGGCAGGCTGCCGTCGAGCACCGCACGCGCCACGCCAGCGAGCACGCTTCGGCCGGCACGCAGCAGTTCGCCGTCGCGCCACGCCGATTCATACATCCATGCGGCGCCGCCACCGGCCAGTGCCACCACGGCCGCACCGGCTGCGCCCAACCCGAGCAGGGTGCGTCGTTGCATGCGGCAGTGTTGCATCATTGCGCGACACACCTGTAGAGACGGCCGACTAACCAGCCACCATGAGACAAGACGCCGGCGCCGCAATCCTGCAGCATCTGGCCGTGGTGAATGCGGAGCGCGCCGCGCGTGCGGCCGACGCTGCATTGGATGCGCGCGTCGTGGCCGTCAAGCGCTATCAGCAGGGCCGCTTCGAGTTCAGCTATGCGGATCTGCTCACGCACCCGCGCTATGCCGGCGCATCGAACTTTTTCCTCGAAGAGTTGTACGGTCCGACGGATTTCACGCAGCGAGACGCGCAGTTCGCGCGCATCGTGCCGGCGCTGGTGCGCTTGTTTCCGGCCGAGGTGGTGGCCGCGGTGCAGGCGCTGGCCGCACTGCACGCCATGTCGGAGCGATTCGACGGCGCAATGGGTCGCGTGCTCGATGGCGACAAGGTCGATGCGACGCGCTACACGGCAGCCTGGCAGGTCTGCGGCGACGCGCCGGGCCGAGAGCGCCAGATTGCGCTGATGGAACAAGTCGGGCGATCGCTCGACGGCCTGACGTGCAACCCGTTGCTGCACCACAGCCTGCGCCTGATGCGCGCCCCCGCGCGCGCCGCAGGCCTGGGCGCGTTGCAGACGTTTCTCGAAGCGGGCTTCGACACCTTCAGGGCCATGCGCGGCGCCGACGAGTTCCTGCAGATCATCGGCACGCGCGAGAGGCAGCTGGCATCGGCGCTGTTCTCGGTGCTGCCCTCGCAAGCGGCGCTGCTAGGACAACTCCCATAGCCGCGGCGTCGCGGCTGCGAAGAGGATCGCTGCCATGGACTCGACCATCGCCGACATCGCACCGTTGTCGCACCGCCACTCCTGGATCGACGAGTACCCGCCGGGTGTGCCGGCCGAGGTAACAATCGACCCGCAGCTGACGCTTGTCGACGTGCTCGATGCCGCGTTTCGGCGCTACGCGCAGCGCGATGCGTGCGTCTGCATGGGCAGCGCCTTGACCTTTGCCGATCTCGACCGCCTGTCTCATGACCTGGCAGCGTGGCTGCAGCATCGGGGCCTGGCCGCCGGCACGCGCGTGGCGCTGATGATGCCGAACCTGCCGCAGTACTCGGTGGCGATCGCGGCGGTGCTGCGCGCTGGATGTGCGGTCGTCAACGTCAACCCGCTCTACACGCCGCGCGAGCTGGAGCACCAACTGATCGACTCGGGCGCCGAGGCGATCGTCGTGCTCGAGAACTTCGCGTCGACATTGGAAGAGGTGATTGACCGGACATCGGTGCGGCATGTGGTGCTGGCTTCGATGGGTGACCTGCTCGGCTTCTGGAAGGGCCGCTTCGTCAACTTCGCGGTGCGGCACTTGAAGAAGGTCGTGCCCGAGTTCCGCCTGCCGCTCGATCGCGGAAGAACCTTGACGCCCTTTGGTCAAGCCTGCGAGCAGGGCTCGCGATTGTCGCTGCGGCGCATGGCCCTATCGCCGGATGACGTGGCCTTTCTGCAGTACACGGGCGGTACGACAGGTGTGTCCAAAGGCGCGACGCTGCTGCATCGCAACGTCGTCGCCAACATCCTGCAGACCGAAGCCTGGTTCAAGCCGATGCTCGACAAGGTGGCCGGCTCGCCGATGACAGTGGTGTGTGCGCTGCCGATGTACCACATCTTCGCGTTGACGATCTGCTACCTGATGGGCGCCCGGCTGGGCATGAAGAACCTGCTGATTGCAAACCCGCGCGACATCCCGAGCCTCGTGCGGGCGCTGCAGGATCACCGCGTCAACATGTTCCCAGCGGTCAACACGTTGTTCAACGCCTTGGCCAACGATCCCGATTTTGCGCGACTCGACTTCTCCGGCTTGGTGGTGTCCAACGGCGGCGGTATGGCCGTGCAGGAAGCAACTGCCAACCTGTGGCTCAGTGTCACGGGCTGCCCGATCGTCGAGGGGTATGGTTTGTCGGAGACATCTCCGGTGGCGACTTCGAATCGAGTCGACAGTACGCGCTTCAGTGGGACGATAGGACTGCCGGTCCCGTCCACGGAAATTGCGATCCGTGACGACACAGGGCGCGATGTCGAGACGGGGCAGCCGGGCGAGATCTGCATCCGAGGGCCACAGGTCATGGCCGGCTACTGGCAGCGGCCCGACGAAACCGCCCAGGCCATGACCGAAGACGGCTTCTTCAAGTCTGGCGACGTCGGCGTAATGGACCCGCGAGGTTACATAAAGATCGTCGATCGCAAGAAGGACATGATTCTGGTGTCCGGGTTCAACGTGTACCCGACAGAGATCGAGCAGGTGGTTAACCTGCACCCGGGCGTGCTCGAATGCGCCGCAATCGGCGTCGCAGACGGCAAGTCGGGCGAAGCGGTAAAGCTGTTTGTCGTCAAGCGCGACGCAACACTGAGCGAAGACGATCTTGCCGCTTACTGCCGCGACAACTTCACGGCCTACAAGCGCCCGCGGTCGATCGAATTCCGCGACGATCTGCCCAAGAGCAACGTTGGAAAGATCCTGCGCCGCGAATTGCGCCCGCGCTGAGCTCTGAAACCAAGAAGGCGAAAAGCCCGACCATTACTGGCCGGGCTCCCCTGGGTAATAGCCTGACAATGTCCTACTTTCACACGGGAACCCGCACTATCATCGGCGCAGAGGCGTTTCACTGTCCTGTTCGGGATGGGAAGGAGTGGGACCACCTCGCTATGGTCATCAGGCTTGACTTGTCGCCCACCTGACGCGGTCAGGCAGACCAATCCACAGAATCGAATCAGTGTCAGATGATTGCGCACCCTCGGCATAACGTCTGACGAATACGTCAAAGTTATAGGGTCAAGCCTCACGAGCAATTAGTACCGGTTAGCTTAAAGGGTTACCCCTCTTCCACACCCGGCCTATCAACGTCCTGGTCTCGAACGACTCTTCAGGGGGCTCAAGGCCCCGGCAAGACTCATCTTGAGACGAGTTTCCCGCTTAGATGCTTTCAGCGGTTATCTCTTCCGCACTTAGCTACTCGGCAATGCCACTGGCGTGACAACCGATACACCAGAGGTGCGTCCACTCCGGTCCTCTCGTACTAGGAGCAGGCTCTCTCAATCTTGCAGCGCCCACGGAAGATAGGGACCAAACTGTCTCACGACGTTTTAAACCCAGCTCACGTACCTCTTTAAATGGCGAACAGCCATACCCTTGGGACCGGCTACAGCCCCAGGATGAGATGAGCCGACATCGAGGTGCCAAACACCGCCGTCGATATGAACTCTTGGGCGGTATCAGCCTGTTATCCCCAGAGTACCTTTTATCCGTTGAGCGATGGCCCTTCCATACAGAACCACCGGATCACTTTGTCCTACTTTCGTACCTGCTCGACTTGTCAGTCTCGCAGTCAAGCACGCTTATGCCAATGCACTATCAGCACGATTTCCGACCGTGCCTAGCGTACCTTCGAACTCCTCCGTTACGCTTTAGGAGGAGACCGCCCCAGTCAAACTGCCTACCATACACTGTCCCCAACCCGGATAACGGGCCAAGGTTAGAACCTCAAACACACCAGGGTGGTATTTCAACGTTGGCTCCATCCGATCTAGCGACCAGACTTCAAAGCCTCCCACCTATCCTACACAGATCTGTTCAAAGTCCAATGTAAAGCTACAGTAAAGGTTCATGGGGTCTTTCCGTCTTTCCGCGGGGAGATTGCATCATCACAAACATTTCAACTTCGCTGAGTCTCTGGAGGAGACAGTGTGGCCATCGTTACGCCATTCGTGCAGGTCGGAACTTACCCGACAAGGAATTTCGCTACCTTAGGACCGTTATAGTTACGGCCGCCGTTTACTGGGACTTCAATCAAGAGCTTGCACCCCATCATTTAATCTTCCAGCACCGGGCAGGCGTCACACCCTATACGTCGACTTTCGTCTTAGCAGAGTGCTGTGTTTTTAATAAACAGTCGCAGCCACCGATTCTCTGCGACCCGTTCATGCTCCGCTGTTCGCTTCACATTACTAGGGCACACCTTCTTCCGAAGTTACGGTGTCAATTTGCCGAGTTCCTTCTCCAGAGTTCTCTCAAGCGCCTGAGAATACTCATCACGCGCACCAGTGTCGGTTTGCGGTACGGTCGCGTGCAGCTGAAGCTTAGTGGCTTTTCTTGGGACCTCATTGAGTGACTTCACGAGCAAGCTCGCTCGATCGACGACCTCGGTATGTGACGGGCGGATTTTCCTACCCATCGCCTACATCGCCTAAACCGGGATATCCAACACCCGGATCACCTGCAAAGATCCGTCCCCACATCGCACTGCACGTCGGTACAGGAATATTGACCTGTTTCCCATCAGCTACGCATCTCTGCCTCGCCTTAGGGGCCGACTCACTCTACGCCGATGAACGTTGCGTAGAAAACCTTGCGCTTTCGGCGAGGGGGCTTTTCACCCCCTTTAACGCTACTCATGTCAGCATTCGCACTTCCGATACCTCCAGCAGGCCTCACGGCCCACCTTCACAGGCGTACGGAACGCTCTCCTACCATCGTGTTGCCACGATCCGCAGCTTCGGTTACTGGCTTAGCCCCGTTACATCTTCCGCGCAGGACGACTCGATCAGTGAGCTATTACGCTTTCTTTAAATGATGGCTGCTTCTAAGCCAACATCCTGACTGTTTTAGCCTTCCCACTTCGTTTCCCACTTAGCCAATATTAGGGACCTTAGCTGGCGGTCTGGGTTGTTTCCCTCTTGAGTCCGGACGTTAGCACCCGGTGCTCTGTCTCCCAAGCTGTACTCATCGGTATTCGGAGTTTGCAATGGTTTGGTAAGTCGCCATGACCCCCTAGCCATAACAGTGCTCTACCCCCGATGGTAATACTTGAGGCACTACCTAAATAGTTTTCGGAGAGAACCAGCTATCTCCAAGTTTGTTTAGCCTTTCACCCCTATCCACAGCTCATCCGCTAGTTTTGCAACACTAGTCGGTTCGGACCTCCAGCATCTGTTACGATACCTTCATCCTGGCCATGGATAGATCACTTGGTTTCGGGTCTACACCCAGCGACTGGACGCCCTGTTCGGACTCGGTTTCCCTGCGCCTCCCCTATTCGGTTAAGCTTGCCACTGAATGTAAGTCGCTGACCCATTATACAAAAGGTACGCCGTCACCCTTGCGGGCTCCGACTTTTTGTATGCATGCGGTTTCAGGATCTATTTCACTCCCCTCCCGGGGTTCTTTTCGCCTTTCCCTCACGGTACTAGTTCGCTATCGGTCGATTACGAGTATTTAGCCTTGGAGGATGGTCCCCCCATCTTCAGACAGGATTTCACGTGTCCCGCCCTACTTGTCGCACGCCCAGTTCCACAATCATCTTTTTCCGTACGGGACTATCACCCGCTGCGGTCGGCCTTTCCATGCCGTTCCGGTAAGTCGATTGCTAAAACGTGCTGGCTGTTCCGATTTCGCTCGCCACTACTATCGGAATCTCGGTTGATGTCTGTTCCTCGAGCTACTGAGATGTTTCAGTTCGCCCGGTTCGCTTCGCACAGCTATGTATTCACTGTGCGATACCCTCGCGGGTGGGTTTCCCCATTCGGAAATCTGCGGATCAAAGCTCGTTTGCCAGCTCCCCGCAGCTTATCGCAGGCTATCACGTCCTTCTTCGCCTGTAATCGCCAAGGCATCCACCACATGCACTTAGTCACTTGACCCTATAACTTTGACGCCGGCTGAAACGGCATCGTCAAGGACTGTCCGACCCAGCAAGACAAATGCTGGATCGCTTTGAGTATTCGCGTTATGCCGTTCTATGACTTGGTTAAGTCAAAGTCTGGTGACGCAATCATCTAGTTGTCGGCGGCACGGAAAGTTCCGCCGACAACACTGATTTGACTCTATGGATTGTTAAAGAACGACAGCCGATCAAAGATCGGACAGTCAAGTCATCAACCAATGACTTGACTGTCCGATTTCAGAAGTTTGGTGGAGGTGAACGGGATCGAACCGATGACCCCCTGCTTGCAAAGCAGGTGCTCTCCCAGCTGAGCTACACCCCCGAACTCACGACTCAGGAGGCGGATGGTGGGTCTGGTTGGATTCGAACCAACGACCCCCGCCTTATCAAGACGGTGCTCTAACCGACTGAGCTACAGACCCTCACGCCTTGTGATCTGTTGTCAACTACAGCCGATAAGTGTGGGCGCCCAAAATTTGAGTGCATTTCTCTAGAAAGGAGGTGATCCAGCCGCACCTTCCGATACGGCTACCTTGTTACGACTTCACCCCAGTCACGAACCCTGCCGTGGTAATCGCCCTCCTTGCGGTTAGGCTAACTACTTCTGGCAGAACCCGCTCCCATGGTGTGACGGGCGGTGTGTACAAGACCCGGGAACGTATTCACCGCGGCAAGCTGATCCGCGATTACTAGCGATTCCGACTTCACGCAGTCGAGTTGCAGACTGCGATCCGGACTACGACCGGTTTTCTGGGATTAGCTCCCCCTTGCGGGTTGGCAGCCCTCTGTACCGGCCATTGTATGACGTGTGTAGCCCTACCCATAAGGGCCATGAGGACCTGACGTCATCCCCACCTTCCTCCGGTTTGTCACCGGCAGTCCCATTAGAGTGCCCTTTCGTAGCAACTAATGGCAAGGGTTGCGCTCGTTGCGGGACTTAACCCAACATCTCACGACACGAGCTGACGACGGCCATGCAGCACCTGTGTTCAAGTTCTCTTTCGAGCACTCTCACATCTCTGCGAGATTCTTGACATGTCAAGGGTAGGTAAGGTTTTTCGCGTTGCATCGAATTAAACCACATCATCCACCGCTTGTGCGGGTCCCCGTCAATTCCTTTGAGTTTCAACCTTGCGGCCGTACTCCCCAGGCGGTCAACTTCACGCGTTAGCTTCGTTACTGAACAGCAAGCCGTCCAACAACCAGTTGACATCGTTTAGGGCGTGGACTACCAGGGTATCTAATCCTGTTTGCTCCCCACGCTTTCGTGCATGAGCGTCAGTGCAGGCCCAGGGGATTGCCTTCGCCATCGGTGTTCCTCCGCATATCTACGCATTTCACTGCTACACGCGGAATTCCATCCCCCTCTGCCGCACTCCAGCAATGCAGTCACAAATGCAGTTCCCAGGTTAAGCCCGGGGATTTCACATCTGTCTTGCATCACCGCCTGCGCACGCTTTACGCCCAGTAATTCCGATTAACGCTTGCACCCTACGTATTACCGCGGCTGCTGGCACGTAGTTAGCCGGTGCTTATTCTTCGGGTACCGTCATTACCCCGGGGTATTAGCCCAGAGCGTTTCTTCCCCGACAAAAGCGGTTTACAACCCGAAGGCCTTCTTCCCGCACGCGGCATGGCTGGATCAGGGTTGCCCCCATTGTCCAAAATTCCCCACTGCTGCCTCCCGTAGGAGTCTGGGCCGTGTCTCAGTCCCAGTGTGGCTGGTCGTCCTCTCAGACCAGCTACAGATCGTCGGCTTGGTGAGCCTTTACCTCACCAACAACCTAATCTGACATCGGCCGCTCCAATAGCGCGAGGCCTTACGGTCCCCCGCTTTCACCCGTAGGTCGTATGCGGTATTAATCCGGCTTTCGCCGAGCTATCCCCCACTATTGGGCACGTTCCGATGCATTACTCACCCGTTCGCCACTCGTCGCCAGGTTGCCCCGCGTTACCGTTCGACTTGCATGTGTAAGGCATGCCGCCAGCGTTCAATCTGAGCCAGGATCAAACTCTTCAGTTCGATCTTGAATTTTTGCTCAATACGGAATTGAAGTGAACTTCACTTCTTCATCCGTGAGCGTTCGAGGCATTACTGCCTCAGGTCTTTCGACCTTTGGCACTCGCCTTTCAAACGCCCACGCTTATCGGCTGTTTGTTGTTAAAGAACGTTGGCGCCGGCTGGTTGCTCGTGCGCTACTGACTTGTGGTCAGCGAAGAGATGGGATTATCTCTCGTTTTTTTAACCCCTGTCAAGCAGATTGCCTGATCTGCTTCGGCTGCCGTCGGACTTGCGCTTTCGCGAAACGCCCTCTGTTCATCACCGAAGCCTTCCACTATAGCAGCTTCCGCAGGATCGCCATTCAGACCGCTAGGCGCCCGCGCCTAGGCTGCCGCATCGCCGAGCAAATTGCGAGCAGAGGCCTGTGGATCATCGGTTAGCAGAACGCTGGCAATGCTGCGCGCCAGCCGACCACAGTCAGCGCGCAACACCGTCTGTTTGACCGTTGCGATCTGCCGCGGGTGCATCGAGAAGCTGCGAAGGCCCATGCCCAGGAGCAAGCGTGTGAAGGCGGCGTCACCCGCCATCTCTCCACAGACGCTGACGCCTTTGCCGGCCGCGCGAGCACGAGAGATGGTCGATGCGATCAGCGACAGTACCGCCGGGTGCCATGGATCGTAGAGGTGTGCGACATGTTCGTCGGCGCGGTCGATCGCCAGCGTGTACTGAATCAGATCATTGGTGCCGATGGAGACGAAATCGAAGTGGCGCAACAAGCTGTCGAGCACCAGCGCAGCGGCGGGCACCTCGATCATGGCGCCGACCTCGACGTCGAGGAACGCGGTGCCGGCATCACGCAGTTGCTGCTTGGCACGCGCTACCGCGTCCAAGGTCTGCCTCGCTTCGCTCAAGTGCGCCACCATCGGCACGAGGATGCGCACTTGGCCGAACGCACTGGCGCGCAGAATCGCGCGCAACTGCACGCGAAACATTGCAGGCTCAGCCAAACTCCAGCGGATGGCGCGCAATCCCAACGCAGGATTGAGCGAATGCTCGTGTCGCAGCTCGTGCAGGCTCAGCCGTTCCAGCGGCTTATCGGCACCGATGTCCACCGTGCGGATCGTGACCGGCAGCCCTTTCATCGCGATCACAGCGGCGCGATAGGCCTCGAACTGCTCGTCCTCGCCGGGCAGGTCGCTGCCACGGTTCATGAAAAGGAACTCGCTGCGAAACAGTCCCACGCCGACAGCACCGGCATCCAGCGCCGCC
>CAVTXG010000019.1:0-163173 GCA_963738605.1 uncultured beta proteobacterium | reverse complement strand
GGCAAGTTCCATGACCTCGCCCGTGGTGACGCAGAGCCGAAACCTAGAATGCGCGGGCCTTCGACAGAAGGGGCCGTTAGCTCAGTCGGTTAGAGCAGAGGACTCATAATCCTTTGGTCGCTGGTTCGATCCCAGCACGGCCTACCAAACTCTTTCGACGCAGCAAGCACTTGCGCGGATCGGCGTCAAGAGCGACAGCGTTGCACACCGCCGATAAGCACTGCGTAAGCACCCAATCGTCACAGTCAGCTCGTGCTGCACGGGCCTACGACAGCAGCCTGCGATTGGCACTCGATCCAATCTGCCACCGTCTGCACCTCGTTCGCACAACTCTCGAGCAGGTCGGCCGTGTCAGTGTAGTGAAGCAGGGTCGTCGTGGTTGGTACGTGGACGTCAGCATTTCGGTCTTCCACATTTCGATGCCCAGCTTCAGGCAGGTATTGGTGAAGGTTCGGCGCATCGAATGAGCGGTCACGCGCACGCCGGCCTGGTAGCTGACTGCCCGCCACGTTGCGCCGGGATGCGCGATGTGTGACTTGGCGTTGCGCGAAGTGAACACGTAGGGGTTGTCGACGACGTGGGCAGAAAGCGATCACTCGAACATCACTTCCGGCCATCACCGGCCGTTGGCTGCAACTTCTCCAAAGCGATCCGTCGGGCGACGCAGCGGACCTTGCAGACTTCGCCGCCAGCTGTCAGCGACCGGCGTAATCAGGCCACTTCGGAGTCGGCGTAATCCGGCCACCTGGGGGGCGGTGACGGCGGCGGCGGAGTCGGCATAAACCGGCCAGCGCGTAGTCGGCATATACCGGCCACGGCGCGAGTCGGCGTAATCCGGCCAGCCGCCGGCGCCCCAGGCGTCTCGAAGCTTCGTTCACCCACGCACTACCGTCCGGGCCTTTTGCTCGGGAGGCAGCGTGGGCCGCAGGAGAATCGAGATGTTCCAGTACCGACAAGTGCTCGTGCGGCTGCGCGCGGGCGACACCGTGCGCGAGATCGCACGCTCAGGCCTGATGGGCCGCGACAAGCTCGGCGCGTTGCGCGCCATCGCCGAGCGCCAAGGCTGGCTCGACGCCGACGCCGACGTGCCCGACGACGCGGCAATCGTCGCCGCGCTCGGCGCCACACAGCGCGCGCGCTCCACCATCTCCAGCGTCGAGCCGCACCGCGAGGTCGTGCGCCGCTGGCACGAAGCCGGCGTCCAGGGCCGCGCCATCCACGCCGCCTTGAAGCGCGAGCACGCCTTCGCCGGCAGCTACTCGGCCGTCATCCGCATGCTGCAACAGCTGCGCGGCGAGCAGCCGCCCGAGGTCACCGTGCGCCTGAGCTTCGCGCCCGGCGAAGCCGCGCAAGTGGACTTCGGCGCCGGCCCCGTGCTCATGCACCCCGACGGCAAGCCGCGGCGCACCTGGGCCTTCGTGATGACGCTGTGCCACAGCCGCCACCAGTACGTGAGTTCGTCTGGGACCAGAGCAGCGCCACCTGGCTGGGCTGCCACCGCCGCGCCTTCGAATGGTTCGACGGCGTGCCCGAGCGCGTGATCATCGACAACGCCAAGTGCGCCATCGTCACGCGCCTGCCAGCCACGACCCGCTGGTGCAGCGCGCCTACGCCGAATGCGCCGAGGGCTACGGCTTCAGGATCGACGCCTGCCCGCCGCACGACCCGCAGAAGAAGGGCATCGTCGAAGTCCGGCGTCAAGTACGTCAAAGGCAACTTCCTGCCCACGCGCAGCCTTCCGCGACATGGCCGACCTCAACGCCCAGGCGCGGTGCTGGGTGATGCAAGAAGCCGGCATGCGCATGCACGGCACCACGCGCGAGCAGCCGCTGGCGCTGTACGCGCTGGAGCGGGCGCTGCTGCGCCGGCTGCCGGCCGCAGCGCCCGACCTGGGCACCTGGCACCGCGTGGTGCTGCACCGCGACTGCCACGTCCAGCTCGACCGCGCCTTCTACTCCGCGCCGTTCGCCCTGGCGGGCAAGACGCTGTGGGCACGCGCCAGCGACAGCGTGGTGGCTCTGTACGAGGACTACCGCCACCTGGCCACGCACGCGCGCGCGCAGCGAGCGGGCCAGCGCGTGACGGTTGCAGACCATCTGCCGCCGCAGGCCCGCGCCTTCTTCGAGCGCGACCGGCGCTGGTGCGACACGCAGGCCCAAGCCGTCGGGCCGCGCTGTGCCGAGCTGGTGGCGCGCTTGCTGGGCGACCGCATCGCCGAGCGGCTGCGCGCCGCGCAGGGCGTGCTGGCGATGGCCAAGCGCTATGGACCGGCGCGGCTCGAAGCCGCGTGCGAACGCGCACTGATGCACGACAGCGCGCACTACCGCACCGTCAAGACCATCCTGGCCACCGGCGCCGACCAGCAGCCGCTGGCCGAGGCGCACACACCCGCGGCCTACACCCGCGCGCGCTTCACGCGCAGCGCGGCCGACCTGTTCGGCGCCGAGCCGGGCACGCTGCATTGACCCGAAAGGATTGCCGCACCACAAGCACCACCACACCCATCACCACCGCATGAACCGCCAGGCCGTGGACATGTGGACGATGCGCTCGCGCGCACCGGGCGCGGCCCGTGGACAGGCGCGAGTACACGCCTGCCCACCGTCCGCCCCCTTCGCCCCACATGCCCACCGCCTTCCACCACGATCAAGAAGGATCGAACACCGTGAACACCAACCCCATCCCCGAGCTGGCCCCGCAGTTGAAGCAGCTGCGCCTGTCGGGCATCCTCGACTCGCTCGAAGCGCGCAACCGCCAGGCCGTGCAGGGCAAGCTGGCCTACACCGAGTTCCTGGCCATGCTGGTCAGCGATGAGGTCGCGCGGCGCGAGAACAAGAAGTTCTCCATGCGGCTGCGCCGCGCGCAGTTCCGCACCACCAAGACGCTCGAGCAGTTCGAGTTCGAGCGGCTGCCCAAGTTGAACCGCGCGCTGATCCACGACCTGGCCACCGGGCGCTACCTGCAGGAGAAGGCGCCGGTGCTCGTCGTCGGCCCCAGCGGCATCGGCAAGAGCCATCTGGCGCAGGCGCTGGGCCACTGTGCGGTGCGCCAGGGTGTCGATGTGGCGTTCACGTCTTGCGCGGCGTTGACGCAAAGCCTGAACGCCGCGCGCGCCACCGGGGCGTATGAGCGCAAGCTCGCCACGCTGTCGCGCGTGGGGCTGTTGATCATCGACGACTTCGGCCTGAAGCCGCTGCGCGCGCCGGCCGACGAGGATCTGCACGACCTCGTCGCCGAGCGCTACGAACGCGCCGCCACGATCGTCACCAGCAACCTGGACTTCGACGAATGGGACCAGGCCTTCGCCAGCAACCGGCTGCTGGCCTCGGCCACGCTCGACCGGCTGCGCCATAACGCTTACTGCCTGGAACTCGACGGGCCGTCCTACCGCGACCCCAAGGTCGCTCCGGCGGCCAAGAACGGGCTGGCAAAACGGCTCGAAAAGGCCGCCCAAAAGGGGGGCGAAACCACGGCAGAATAAGGCCGTCAACAGGGTGCTTCGAGATGCCCTTGGGCGCCACGCCACGTGGCCGGTATATGCCGAATACGGGTGGCCGGATTACGCCGACTACTGACAGGGAACCGAAGTTCAACGTCAGCAATGTGGACACGCCGCTGCGGCATCGCTCGACAGGTAGGCATGTCACCGACTCCTGTGACCAGACCTTCACACGCCGCACCGAAGACGCAGGCCTGATTTGGCCGCGCCGAACTCGAGGTTGCGCGTGGCCGTTGGGAGATATATACTTTGTATATCCATACCGACACTCAGCCATGCCCACCCCCTCAACCAGCCTTCTGCTGAAGTTTCGCCGCAAGGACACGCAGTTCGGCGTCACCCGTGACACCGTGAAGAAGATGGCGGCGATGTACGACCTCTCCGAAACCGAGGTCGTCCACATGGCGCTTTCGCGCATGGCCAAGGACGAGCTTCCGACCTACGAAGCAGATGACGGCCCGCTGACCGCACGCGAGTTGAACGCCGTGCGCAAGGTTGCCGCGGCAAGCCTTCCGACCGGGAAGGTGCTCAGCAAGCAGACGCTGTTTTGATGGCGGCCCGCTGGCCGCAGCCTGCGCCGGGCGACATCGTTTGGTGTCGCTTCCCCGAACTGCCAGGACAGTCCCCTGGCCCAAAGCCACGGCCCGCGCTGGTGCTGGAGGTGATTGAGCGAGAAGACGGCATTGAAGTCGCCGTGGTCTACGGCACTTCGCAGCGCGTCGACAAACTTTCAGCCGGCGAGTTCGCCATCACGCGCGTGGGACACGCTGCGGCCTACAAGGCCGCCGGCTTGTCGCACGACACCAAGTTCGACTTCAAGCAGACGGCCCGCCTTCCCTGGAGCGAAGAGTTCTTTGCGGTCCCTCCTGGGGCGCCCAACGGTCAAAAGCCCTTGATCGGCACCTTGCATGCCTCCGTGATCAGAGCGGCCGCAGCAGCACACACTGCCGAAAAGCAGCGCTGAAGTCGCCCTTGCCAGGGGACGAGTCCGGCCCGCAGCCAATGGCCGCCGCGTGATCCAATCCACGAACCACCTACGCCGCCCTGCGAGCGCGTAGCTTCGAGTTGCGATTTGAGATTGACGTTCATGCCCACGAGCGAACTCCTCGCAGCGCAATTGCCGCTGAATCGATAGATGTCAATGATGGACATCCGGCACCGGCGCCGGTGCCGGCGCCGTGGCGGCATGGAGCAACAGCACCGCACGCGTGAGCTGGCGCTGTTCAATCTGCGCATCGACAGCAAGTTGCGCGGCTGCGATCTGGTCGCGCTGAAGGTGCGCGACATCCAGCAAGCATGGGGAACAACACGGGGAACGAGAATGGGGAACAGACCGCGCTTCCCCATACTGTGCCCCGTGTTCCCCCTGCGCTGCAACGGCGCTACGTGATCCCTCGTGCAACAAAAAAGGCCCTAAGCTGTTGATTCGCTTGGGCCTTCTGTTGCCTCGTGAGGCATCATGATTTGTTCATATGGGGTGGCTGATGGGACTCGAACCCACGACGACCAGAATCACAATCTGGGACTCTACCAACTGAGCTACAGCCACCGTCGAGTGCAAACGATTATAGCCAGCGGCCTTCCAGCGCTCAGTTGGTGGCCGGTGCCGGCGCCGCTGCCGCCGCGGCTTCGATCTTCACCTTGAAGCGGCGCTCCAGCGCCTTGTAGTAGGCCTGCGATTCGGCGCCGGCCCAGGCTTGCGCATAACGCGGCAGCAGTTGCGCGACTTCGGGCGAATCGGGCGAGCGGTTCTTCACGGCGTTCAGGCGTACCACCGCATAACCGGCGCTGCCGAGATCGACTCCAAGCCATTGCGGCAGCTTGCCGGCGTCGGCCTTGAGCACGGCTTCGACCACCTGCGGCGCCTGGCCCGCGGGCTCGTTGCGCGACAGGGTCACCGCGGCAGGCAGCCCGGCCGTCGAGTCCGCGGCCTTGACCGCGGCGAGCTTGTCCTCCCCGGCCTTCTTCGCCTTGGCAGCGGCCTGCTGCTGGACGACGCGCTCACGCACGATCGCCTGCACTTCGGCCAGTGCCTGCACGCGCGCCGGCGTGTGCGTGACGATGCGCGCGGCGACGAGCTGGTTGGGCGCGGTCTCGATCGCTTCGGTGTTGAGCTTGCTCTTGATCGAGTCGGCGGCGAAGACCGCATCGAGGAGCTTGGGCGATGCCAGCGGGCCCTTCGCGGCCGGCGCGGCGATGCGCTGCACGGTCGCGCTCTGTTTGACGAGCTTGAGTTCGGCGACAGCGCTGTCGAACTTGTCGGCGTCCTTGTTCACCAGGTTCTGGAAGCGGTCGGCGTCGGCGGTGAACTCCTTGGCCGCCAGCTGCTTCTTCGCATCGGCTTCGAGCTCGGCGCGCACTGCCTCGAACGGCTTCTTGTCGCCGCCGCGCAAGGCGTCGAGGCGGATGATGTGCCAGCCGAACTCGGTCTCGATGACGTTGCTGATCTCGCCCTGCTTCATGGCATAGGTGGCATCTTCGAACGGCTTGGTCATCGCGCCGCGGCCGAAGAACTCGAGGTCGCCGCCACGCTCGGCCGAGCCCGGGTCTTCAGAGTTTTTCCTGGCGACATCCGCAAACGTTGCAGGCGCCTTGCGCAGCTGTGCCAACAGCGACTCGGCCTTGGCCTTGGCCTTGTCGCGATCGGCCTTGGGCGCGTCCTTCGCGGCCTTGACCAGGATGTGGCTGGCGCGGCGCTCTTCAGCCACGGTGAAGCGTGCGATGTTCTGCTCGTAAGACTTGCGCAGCTCTTCCTCGGAGACGGCAACGCGCTTGGCGATGGTGTCGAGGTCGAGCACCAGGTACTCGATCTGCGCCTGCTCCGGCGCGCGGAATTCGCTTTCGTGCGCCTTGTGATACGCCGCGAGCTCGGCCTCGGTGGGAGCGATGCCGGCGCTCTGGTCCTTGCTGTCGAAGCGCAGCACCTGCACTTCGCGCTGCTGCAGCAGCGCATCGATCGCGTTGCGACCCGCGGTGTTGGCGGGCGCGGCGCTGTTGTCGACGGCAGCCAGCACCTGGCGCACCGCCAGGTCTTGCCGCATCGCCGCCTCGAAGCTCTCGGCGCTGCGGCCCTGCGCCTGCACCATCGCCTTGTAGGCATCGACGTCGAAGCTGCCGTCCGGCCGCTTCAACGCCGCGAGTTGCGGGATCGACTGGATCTCGCGCATCAGCCGCTCGTTGCTCACCGACAAATGTCCGCGCGTCGACGCGGCGAACAGCACCCGGTCGCGCACCATCTGGTCGAGCGACTCGCGCTTGACCTCTGGCGAGTCGAAGAACTTGGCGTCCATGCCCGGCATGCGCTGGCGCGCCTGCTCCACCTGGCGGCGGTGCGCGGCGTCCCACTCGGCTTGCGTGACCTTCTGGCCATCGACCCGCGCGACTTCGGCGCCGGCGCCGTCGCTCATGCGGTCGTAGCCCTGCAAGCCGGTGAAGACGAAGGCGAAAAACACCAAGGGCATGAACACCAGGAAGAAGATCTTGTTGTGCTTGCGGACGGTCTCGAACATGAACTCAGCCTTTGATCAGAGTGCGTCGCCTCAAAGCGCAACGGCCGCTGAAAGCGGCCGCCACGATGAGGCCCGCCATTTTAGTGGATGCATGACGGCCCCAAGCTCGCTGCGCTCGCGCCCCCCGAGGGGAGCGCAGGCCGCTTGGGAGCGGCCCGGCGCTGCCTGCAGGATCATCGATGGTGGGTGCTGAGGGGCTCGAACCCCCGACCTACGCCTTGTAAGGGCGCCGCTCTACCAACTGAGCTAAGCACCCGGTTGCAAACCGGGATGACGCTTCAGCGCGTCAGAGCGAATCCTTCAGCGCCTTGCCGGGGCGGAACTTCGGCACCTTGGCGGCCTTGATCTTGATCGGCTCCTTGGTGCGCGGGTTGCGGCCGGTGCGCGCCTGGCGCCGCGTCACGGTGAAGGTGCCGAAACCGACCAGCGAGACGCTGCTGCCCTTCTTCAATGCCGTCTTGACGCCGCCGACGAAGGCATCGAGCGCGCGCGCGGCAGCCGCCTTGGAGATGTCGGCCTGCGTGGCGATGTGGTCGATCATGTCGGTCTTGTTCACGTCGGAGTCCCCTCGTCGATGGCGATGCGGCGCGGTGTTGTACGGTCGTGGTGCCGAGCACGTCACGACGAGCGCATCGCAACGATTACAGCCGCCGCCGCCGTGTGCTGTCAAGGCGAGGGCAAGTCGCTGCGCAGCGCATTCTAGGTGAGCGCACCCCCAATCCGGGCCACGGCCTGCGCCAACGCGCGGCCGACATCCGCGGTGCGCGCGCTGCCGCCCAGATCGGGCGTACGCGGTGCGCCGGAGGCGGGATCGAGCACCTGCTCGATCGCCGCAAAGATCGCATCGTGCGCGTCGCGATGGCCGAGGAAGTCGAGCATCATCGCCGCCGACCAGATCTGGCCGATCGGATTCGCAAGCTGCTTGCCGGCGATGTCGGGCGCCGAGCCGTGCACCGGCTCGAACAGGCTCGGCCACTCGCGCGTCGGATTCAGATTCGCCGACGGCGCGATGCCGATGGTGCCGGTGCACGCCGGGCCGAGGTCCGACAGGATGTCGCCGAAGAGGTTGCTCGCCACCACCACGTCGAACTGCTGCGGTCGCTGCACGAAGTGCGCGGTCAGGATATCGATGTGGAAACGATCCACCGTCACGTCCGGATACGCCTTGCTCATCTCGGCGACGCGCTCGTCCCAGTACGGCATCGTGATGGCGATGCCGTTGCTCTTCGTGGCCGAGGTGAGTTTTTTGCGCGGGCGCTTCATCGCTTCGTCGAAGGCGAACTTCAGCACCCGGTCCACGCCTTCGCGCGTGAACACCGATTCCTGAATCACGAACTCGCGGGCCGTGCCCTCGAACATGCGCCCGCCGACAGCCGAGTACTCGCCCTCGGTGTTCTCGCGCACGATCAGCATGTCGATGTCGCCGGGCTCGAGTGCCTTGCCATGGCGATCGACGAGCGGCGAACGGATGCCGGGCATCAAGCGCGCCGGCCGCAGGTTGACGTACTGATCGAATTCGCGCCGGAACTTGAGGAGCGAGCCCCACAGCGAAACATGGTCCGGCACCGTCGCCGGCCAGCCGACGGCGCCGAAGAAGATCGCATCGAATTTCGCGAGCTGGTCCTTCCAGCCGGCCGGCATCATCGTGCCGTGCTTGGCGTAGTAGTCGCAGTTGGCGTAGTCGATGGTCTCGACATCGATTTCGATGCCGAAGCGCCGCGCCGCGGCGTCGAGCACGCGCAGGCCCTCGGGCATGACTTCCTTGCCGATGCCGTCACCTGCGATGGCGGCGATGCGATATCTGCTCATCGTGCTTCTCCGAAAAAGGAATGCATCTCGTCGAGCAGCACGGCCGGCTGCTCCTCGGCAATGTAGTGACCGCAGTCGAGCGCACGGCCCGAGACATCGCCGGCCGCGGCCCGCCACAGCGTCATCGGCTCGAAGCAACGGCCGATCACGCCGTGCGCGCCCCACAGCACGCGCGCCTTGCAGGCGATGTGGTTGCCCGCGGCACGGTCGGCGCGGTCGTGTTCGAGATCGATCGTCGCCGACGCACGGTAGTCCTCGCACACCGCGGTGGAACTGCCGGTGATCGACAGGCAGCGTTCGTACTCGGCCATCGCCTCGGGCGCGAATGCGTTCAGCCCGGCGTAGCGCGCGCCCATGCCTTCGCGTACCCAGGCCGCGGGATCGGCCTCGATCGCGCGCTCCGGCGTGGGCGCCGGCTGGATCAGGAAGAACCAATGCCAGTAGGCGCGGGCGAAGGCCTCGGTCGTGCCCTCGTACATCGCCAGCGTCGGTGCGATGTCGAGCAGCATCAGGCGCGACACGGCGTGCGGGTGGTCGAGCGCGAGGCGATGCGCGACGCGCGCGCCGCGGTCGTGGCCGCAGAGGTCGAAGCGCTCGAAGCCGCAGGCGCGCATCACCGCCACCGCATCGGCCGCCATCGCGCGCTTGCTGTAGAGCGCATGGTCGGCGCTCGCCGGCAGGCGTTGCGAATCACCGCGGCCGCGCAGGTCCATCGCCACGACGGTGTGACGCTCGGCCAGCTTCGGCGCGACGCGGTGCCACATCGCGTGCGTCTGCGGATGGCCGTGCAGCAACAGCAGCGGCGGGCCGTTGCCGGCGCGGCGCACTCGCAAGCTCACGGCGCCGTGTCGGATGTCGCTGCTGTCGAAGCCGTCGAACATGCCGCATTGTGAGCCCCTCACCCCCCGAGGGGGTTCAGGTTGACCGGCGGAGCCGGATCAACCTGGTGAGCCCCTCACCCCCGAGGGGGTTCAGGTTGACCGGCGGAGCCGGATCAAGCTGGTGAGCCCCTCACCTCGCGCGTGGGTTCATGTTGAGCGGCGAAGCCGAATCAGCCGGGCGGGCGTGGCACGGGCTCGCGCACCACCAGCGCGACGCCCATCGCGGTGACTGCAATGCCCGCGAGCACTTGCGCCGACAGCGCTTCGCCGAACAGCGCCCCGGCCATGACCGCAGTGCACGGCGGCACGAGATAGAGCAGGCTCGTCACCTTGGCCGCGGCGCCGCGCTGGATCAGCAGGGTCAGCATCGAGCTGCCGCCCAGCGTCAGCACCAGCACCGACCAGGCCATCGCACCGATCAGCTCGGGGTGCGTTGCGTCCCAGGCGCCGCGCTCGATCAGCGCCAGCGGCAGCGTGACGGCGAGGGCCGCAGCCAGTTGCACCGTGTTGGCGGTGCGCACGTCGCACGGCGCGACGAAATGCTTCTGGTAGAGCGTGCCGATGGTGATCGACAGCAGCGCGAACGCCGCCAGCGCGAAGTTCCAGCGCGTGACTTCGCCGGCGCCGAGCTTTTGCCCGACGACCAGCAGCAGCCCGCCGAAGCCCAGCAGCAGACCAAGCCACTGGCGGCGCGAGATGCTGTGCGCTGTGCCGCGGGCCGACAGCCACAGCGCCGTCAACACCGGCTGCAGGCCGACGATCAATGCGACGGTGCCGGCGCCGATGCCGGCCTTGACGGCCGCCCAGACGCCACCGAGGTAGCCCGCATGCATCAACACGCCGGCGACAGCCAGGTGCGCCCACTGCAACCGCCCCTGCGGCCACGCTGCACGCGCCAGAGCGATCCACACGCCGAAGGCCAGCACCGACAGCGCATAGCGCACCGCCAGAAACCCCATCGGCGGCGCGTGCGGCATGCCGAAGCGCGCGACGACGAAACCGGTGGCCCAGACCACGACGAAGACCGCGGGCATCGCTGCCAGCAGCGAGCCTTCACCGGATCACCGGACTCACCTGACTTTGGCACGGATCTCCGGGATCGCCTTCTGCAGGTAGTACACCATGGACCAGACGGTGAGCACCGCCGCCACCCAGATCAGCGCCGTGCCCCACAGGTGCGTGTCGATCACGCCGAAGAGCGCGCCGTCGTAGAGCAGGAAGGGAATCGCCACCATTTGCGTCGCGGTCTTGACCTTGCCCAGCATGTGCACCGCGACACTGCGCGAGGCGCCGATCTGCGCCATCCATTCGCGCAGCGCCGAGATCGCGATCTCGCGGCCGATGATGATGAAGGCGATGAAGGCGTCGATGCGCGTCAGGTACAGCAGGCACAGCAGCGCCGCGCAGATCAGGAACTTGTCGGCCACCGGGTCGAGGAAGGCGCCGAACGACGAGGTCTGGTTCAACTTGCGCGCCAGCCAGCCGTCGAGCCAGTCGGTCAGCGCCACGGCAACGAAGGAGACCGTCGCGATCAGGTTGCGCGTGGCCGGCTCCACCGGCAGGTAGAAGATGCCGATGATCAGCGGTATCGCGACGATGCGGGCCCAGGTCAGCAGCGTCGGCAGATTGAAGAACATCTAGCGACTGTAGCCGCACTGCGGGCCGCGCCGGGCCGCCCCTAGCGGACCGCGCTCCCCTCGGGGGGCGCGAGCGCAGCGAGCTTGGGGCTCACGGTTCCAAGGATCTGGGTTTGAACCGGCGGTCGTCGCGAAACAGGAAGACTTCGCTGATGCGCCAGGGCTGCGGCAGGTTCGAGACATCGCCGAACGGCGCCGCCCGCCGCACCGCATCGATCGCGAGCTGCACCGTGTCTTCGGCCTGGCTCGGCGGGCGCTGCACGCGGATGTTGCGCACGCTGCCGTCGCGGTTCAGGTCGATCTCCAGCACCGGAATCGCCAGCAGCGGCTCGGGCACGGCGCCGGTGTAGGTGCCGTTCGGATTGGCGGCGACGAGGCGGCGGCCGACCTCGACGCGGTAGGCGTCCCAGGAACGTTGCGCGCTGGTGGAGGAACCGATCGTGGGTGTTGGCATCGTGGAGCTGGATGATGGGCCGCGACGCGGCGAGGAACAGGCCGACAGCAGCGCCGCGGCCAGCAGCAGCGCAAGCGCGTCGCGATGTTTGAAGTCAATGCAGGACACGGTAGATCTCCTCGGCCAACGGTCTGGAGATGCCATCGACGCTGGCCAGTTCGTCGATGCTCGCATGGGTGACGCCGCGCACGCCGCCGAAGCGCTGCAACAAGCGCGCGCGCTTCTTCGGCCCGACGCCGGGAATGTCTTCGAGTCTGCTCGCGCCCGTGCGCACGCTGGCGCGGCGCGCGCGCATGCCGGTGATGGCGAAGCGATGCGCCTCGTCGCGAATCTGCGCCACCAGCATCAGCGCGGCCGAGTCCGGCGGCAGCGACACCTTGGCGCGGCCATCGGCAAAGACCAGTTCTTCGAGCCCGACCTTGCGGCCCTCGCCTTTTTCGACGCCGACGATCAGCGACAGGTCCAGGCCAAGCTCGGCAAACACCTCGCGCGCCATCGATACCTGGCCGCGCCCACCATCGACCAGCACGAGATCGGGCAGCCGAACGTTGTCGCCTCCGGCCGCCATTGCTTCGGCCAGCTTGGCATAGCGCCGCGTCAGCACCTGCCGCATCGCGGCGTAGTCATCGCCGCCGGTGACGCCGTCGATGTTGTAGCGGCGGTACTGCGCAGATTGCATCTGGTGATTCTCGAACACGACGCAGCTTGCCTGAGTGGCCTCGCCCGCGGTGTGGCTGATGTCGAAACATTCGATGCGCAGCGTGTCCAGATCCTGCACGTCCAGCGTCAGCGCGTCGGCCAGCGCGCGCGTGCGTTCGCGCTGCGAGCCTTCTTCGGCCAGCAGCCGCGCCAGCGCCAGCTCGGCGCCGTTGCACGCCATCTCGAGCCAGATGCGGCGCTGCTCGCGCGGCTGGTGCGTGGCGCTGACCTTGACGCCGCTGTGTTCGGCAATCGCATCGAGCAGCGCAGCATCGACGGCACGACTCGTCACCAGCTGCGGCGGCACGAAGCCGCCGCCGTCGTGAACATAGTGCTGGGCGATGAAGGCATCGAGCACGGCGCTCTCGGCATCCACCGCCTCGGCGAGCGTCGAGGCTTCCTCCACATGCGCCGGAAAGTAGGCACGATCGCCGAGATGGCGGCCGCCGCGCACCATCGCCAGGTTGACGCAGGCGCGTCCGCCCTTGACGCGCACCGCGAGCACGTCCACGTCCTTGCTCGCCGCGGCAAGGCTGCTCTCATCGACCGACTGCTGGTGCAGCACGCGCGACAGCGAGCCGATCTGGTCGCGCACCGCAGCGGCCTGCTCGTACTCGGTGGCCTGCGCGTGCGTCATCATGCGTTGCTGCAACTCGTCGAGCACCTCCTGCGTGTCGCCACGCAGGAAACGTTCGGTGTCGGCAACATCGCGCGCATAGACCTCGGCAGTGATGAAGCCGACGCACGGCGCCGAGCAGCGCTTGATCTGGTAGAGCAGACACGGCCGCGAGCGATTGGCAAACACCGTGTCCTCGCAGGTGCGCAGGCGAAACACCTTCTGGATCAGCTGGATCGAGTCCTTCACCGCCCAGGCATTCGGGTACGGCCCGAAGTAGCGGTGCTTCTTGTCGACCGCGCCGCGGTAGTAGGCCGCGCGCGGAAACTCGCCGCTGACAAGCTTGAGGTACGGATAACTCTTGTCGTCGCGAAAGACGATGTTGAACTTCGGGTCGAGCGCCTTGATCAGGTTGTTCTCGAGCAGCAGCGCCTCGGCTTCGCTGCGCACCACCGTCGTCTCCAGACGCGCGATGCGACCCGCCATGACGCCGATGCGCGTGCCGCCGTGGTCCTTCTGGAAGTAGCTCGCCACGCGCTTGCGCAGCGACCGTGCCTTGCCGACGTAGAGCACCGCACCGGCCGCATCGAAGAAGCGATAGACGCCCGGGCGCAAGGGCAGCGCCGACACCTCTGCCAACAGCTTTTCGCGGGGAGCGGTTTCGGGAACAGCCATATGGCGCAAGAATATCGGCATGCAGTGGGATGTCTTTTGCCGGGTGATCGACCATCACGGCGACCTCGGTGTTTGCTGGCGCCTGGCGACCGACCTGGCTTCGCGCGGCGAGCAGGTGCGGCTGTGGGTCGATGACCCGATCGCGCTCAACTGGATGGCGCCCGACCATGCGCTCACGCCGCACGTGCGCGTGCTGCGCTGGGTCGAGCCGCTGCCGGACGTGCAGCCGGGCGACGTCGTGGTCGAGGCCTTCGGCTGCGATCCGCCGGCGTATTTCGTCGAGCGCATGGCGCAACCCGCGGTGGGGCATCGGCCGCCGGTGTGGATCAACCTCGAATACCTCAGCGCCGAGGACTACGTCGAGCGCAGCCACGGCCTGCCGTCGCCGCAGCCCACCGGCTTCGGCGGCATGACCAAGTGGTTCTTCTTCCCGGGCTTTTCGCCGGCCACCGGCGGCCTGCTGCGCGAGCCCTGGGCGCTGCAACCGGGCACACCGCCCTGGGCCGAGCTCGATGTCTGGCCGCATCCTGGCGAGCGCATCGTCAGTCTGTTCGCCTACGCCGATGCGCCGGTGGCCGAACTGCTCGATCTGCTCGACGACCGCCCGACGCTGCTGCTGCTGTGCGCCGGCGCCAGCCAGGCGACGGCTCTCGCGGCACTGCAGGGCCGGCCGCAGCGCCACCTGCGCGCCCATGCCCTGCCCTGGCTGACGCAGCGCGACTACGACCGCTTGCTGCACGCCTGCGATCTCAACTTCGCGCGCGGTGAAGACTCGATCGTTCGCGCGATGTGGGCCGGCGCGCCCTTCATCTGGCACATCTACCGGCAGGACGACGGCGTGCACGAGCGCAAGTTGAAGGCGCTGTTGAACCGCATGCAGGCCGAGCCGGCAGTGCGGCGCCTGTCCCGCGCCTGGAACCGCTTCGATGCCTGGCCGGCCGCCCTGCCCGACGCGGCCACCTGGCGCGAGGCCTGCCAACAATGGCGCGCCGGGCTGCTCGAACAGAGCGATCTCACCAGCCAGCTGCTCGGCTTCGTCGCCTCCAAACGCTAGAATCGCCGGCTTCGCGCCGGGGTGTCCCTCCTGAAGGCGCACTCCCATTCCAGTACTGGTACCCGCCATGAAACTCGCTCAAGAAATCCGCGCCGGCAACGTCATCATGCAGGGCAAGGACCCGATGGTCGTGCTCAAGACCGAATACAGCCGCGGCGGCCGAAATGCCGCGACCGTGCGCATCAAGATGAAGAACCTGCTCAACGGCGGCGGCGCCGAGCTGGTCTTCAAGGCCGACGACAAGATGGAGCCGATCGTTCTCGACAAGAAGGACTGCACCTACACCTACTTCGCCGACCCGATGTACGTCTTCATGGACGCCGAGTACAACCAGTTCGAGGTCGAGGCCGAGAACATGGGCGACGCGATCCAGTACCTCGAAGACAACATGTCCGTCGAAGTCGTGTTCTACGACGGCAAGGCAATCTCGGTGGAGCTGCCGACGACTGTCGTGCGCGAAATCGAGACCGAGCCCGCCGTCAAGGGCGACACCTCGGGCAAGGTCATGAAGCCCGCCAAGCTCGTCGGCACCGGCTTCGAAATCTCCGTGCCGCTGTTCGTCGGCAACGGCGACAAGGTCGAGATCGACACGCGCACGCACGAGTACAAGAAGAGAGTTTGAACGCGCGAGGAGCGTGCACCACCGGACAGGGCGCCTTCGGGCGCCCTGTTTCCTTCCAGCTATAAAAAATACGCGAACACAAACGCCCCGACCATCACGAACGTCAGCGCCAGCTTGACCGCGGTGCCGATCGCCATGCCGATCCAGGTGGCGACGCCGACCTTCATCGCACGCGTGTGGTGCTCGTCGGCGGCCACCAGGTGTTCGGCCGTCTTCTTGCGCTGCGCGAACCACTCGCCCGCGACGGCGCCGACGAGCGGCATGAAGAGCAGGCCGATGAAGCCGGTGAAGATGCCGATCACCGTGCCGATCGCAGCGCCCGCGATGGCCCAGCCGCTGGCGCGCACGCGCTTGGCGCCCATCGCTGCGGCCACATAGTCGGTGGCGAACGCGAGCGCGCCGAGCACCGCGCACAGCACGACCACCCACACCGGTACACGCGCGAAGCCGTCGAGCCACGCGCCCCAGACGATGCCGGCGATGATCAGCACCGTGCCGGGCAGCACCGGCAGCACCGTGCCGGCCAGGCCCACCAGGATCAGCAGCCACACGCCCGCCCAGGCGAGCCAGGAAGCATCGAAGGACAAGGCACACTCCTTTCACAGCAGTACCGCGCCGATCATGGCAGCACTTCAGAACCCTTCGCGATCCACTTGATGAGCTTCGATTTCGACGCCGCCGTGCAAGCGCCGTTTCGCATGCAGCCCGGTCTGCGGCGGCTGGCTGCCGGCGCTGCGCAACTCACGCCGCTCGTGCCCGGCTCGCGCCACCAGCGCGAAAAACTCGCCGTGCTTTCAGCCCACGCCGGCGCATGCGCTGACGTCGCAGCCGGGCTTCGATGCCTGGCCTGCGCTGCATGCGATCGCCGCGCAGGCCGCGCAGGAACATCCGCAGGCCTTCGGCTGGGACGGCGAGTGCGCGACGGCCAAGCACCTGGGCGTGGCGGTGGCCGACGGCGAGGCGCTGCAACTGCGCCGCGGCGACTTCGGCCTGGGCAACGAGGTGCAGCGCTGCCTGCAGCACCTGCCCCATGCATGGCGGCTGACCGGGCTGCTGTGCCTTGCGTTCGTCGAAGACTTCGCCATCGTCGACGGCGCCAGCGCGACCATTCCCTGGATCGCAGCGTGTCTGCCTTCGCACTGGGCGCCCGAACGCAAGGTCGGCCGCCACTTCACCGAAGTGCATGCGCCGGTGGCCGACAACGCGCTGCTGGTACAGGCCGGCGAGCACCTGATGCGCATGGTCTGCAGCGAACAGCGCTGGGAACGTTTCGTCTGGAACGTGACGCGCCATCCGCGACTGAACGCGCATCCCTTGTTGAGCGACCCGGCGCCGTGGGCCGACGACGCTTTTGCCGACAGCGCCGCGCCGCGTGCCTGGTGGCGCACCGAGCACCAGACCTTCATCCCGCTGACTGCGCAGCGCCAGGCGATCTTCACCATCGCGGTGAACACGCGGCCACTGGCCGAGGCAATCGACACGCCCGCCAAGGCCGCGCGCCTGCATGACGCGGTCGCGTCGATGAGCGAATCGGTGCGGCGCTACCGCAGCCTCGATGCCGTGCACGCGCCGTTGTTGCGCTGGCTGCACGCGCGCGCGGCAGCGAGCGCCTGAGCGACTTCCTCGCGCCCGATGTGAAGACCGAACCGATCATCGCGGCGCGCATCGACTTCGCGCACGACGCGCCGCGCGCCAGGGAGTTCGACGATCTCTATCACCCGCGCGAAGGTGCGCTCGAACAAGCGCGCGCCGTCTTCCTCGCCGGCAACGGCCTGCCCGAACGCTGGCGCGGTCGCGCACGCTTCACCATCCTCGAGACCGGTTTCGGCCTGGGCAACAACTTCCTCGCCGCGTGGGCCGCGTGGCGCGACGATCCGCAACGCTGCGAGCGGCTGTACTTCGTCTCGCTGGAGATGCATCCGCCGACGCGCGACGATCTTGCGCGCGCGCTCGCTGCCTGTGCCCTGCCCTCGCTGGCGCAGCAGCTCATCGCCGCCTGGCCGCCGCTCACACCCAATCTGCACAGTCTGGCCTTCGAGGGCCACCGCGTGCAGTTGCTGCTCGGTCTGGGCGATGCAGCCGGGCTCGCACGCGAACTCGTCGCGCAGGTCGATGCCTTTTTTCTCGATGGCTTTGCGCCGGCGAAGAATCCGGCGATGTGGTCGGAGCGTCTGTTTGCCGCGCTGGCGCGATTGGCCGTGCCGGGCACCACGGCGGCCACCTGGAGCGCGGCGCGCGTCGTGCGCGACGGGCTGAGCGGCGTCGGCTTCGCCGTCGAAGCGGCCCGCGGCCCGGGCGCCAAGCGCGACATCACGTTGGCA
The DNA here is from genome assembly GCA_963738605.1 of uncultured beta proteobacterium. Lineage (GTDB taxonomy): Bacteria > Pseudomonadota > Gammaproteobacteria > Burkholderiales > Burkholderiaceae_C > CADEEN01. The sequence goes on along the minus strand of CAVTXG010000019.1, from coordinate 145,397 downwards.
CGCTACGCGCCGCACTTCGTACCGACGCGACCGCCGGGTCGGATCGCAGCGGTCGATGTGCCAAGTGAAGCCATCGTCATCGGCTCTGGGCTCGCCGGCGCAGCGACGGCACGCGCACTGGCGCGGCACGGCGTGCGCTGCACCGTGCTCGATGCCGAGAGTGCGCCGGCGGCGCAAGCCTCGGGCAATCCGGCTGCGCTCTTTCACGGCACTGTCGGCAGCGACGACACGCGCTATACACGGCTGCATCGCGCCGCCAGCCTGCACGCGGCGGCATGGCTGCGCGAGCATCCGGATTGCGGCGTCAGCAAGGGTCTGCTGCGCCTGAACAGCGCGCAAGACATCGACGCGATGCGCGCGCTGCTTGCAGGCGCAGCGCCTGCCCGAGGACTACGTGCAGGCGCTCGACGCCGCATCGGCCTCGAGAAGCGCCGGCCTCGGGCTGGCGCATCCGGCGTGGTCTTTCACCCAGGGCGGTTGGGCCGACCCGGCCGCTCTGGTGCGTGCCACGTTCGACCATGCCGACGTGTCGTGGCGCGGCGACTCAGCGGTGCGGCGCGTGCATGCCATCGACGGCGGCTGGCGCGTGCACGGCACTGACGATCACCCGCTCGGCGAAGCGCCGCTGGTGGTGCTCGCTGCCGCGCACGACGCGCTGCGTCTGGGCGGACTGCCCGCGCACTGGACCGAGCGCACGCGCGGTCAGGTGAGTTGGCTGCACGCTGCGCAGCATCTGCCGCACAGACCGATCGCCAGCGGCGGCTACGCGCTCGCCCTGCCTGACGGCCGCCTGCTCTTCGGCGCCACGCAGCAGGCCGATGACGATGACCCCAGCGTGCGCGAAGTCGACCACGCCTTGAACCGCCACAGCCTGCAACAGCTGTGCGGCATGTCGATCGACCCGGCAACACCGCTGCACGGCCGCGTCGCCTGGCGCAGCGTCACGCGCGACCGCCTGCCGCTGGTCGGCGCAGTGCCTGACTTCGAAGCACCTTGGCCGCTGCGCCGCGACGCGCCACGGCTGGTGCCGCGCCGTGGTGGCCTGTTCATCCACAGCGCGCTCGGCGCGCGCGGACTGACCCTGGCCGCGCTGTGCGGCGAACTCATCGCGGCGCAAGCGGTGGGCGCGCCGTGGCCGCTCGAAGCGGATTTGGCCGATGCGATCGATCCGGCGCGGCAGGCACTGCGCGGATGAGGTGGCGCTGCGAGTGCAAGCTCAGCCGTACTCGACGCGCCGCACGCCACTCGCCGTGCCGAACAGTCCCACCTGCGCCCTGTGCCGCGCAAAGATGCCGCAGGCCACGACCCCCGGCCACTGATTGATCTCAGTCTCCAACGCCAGCGGGTCGCTGATCGACAAGCCATGCACGTCGAGCAGAGGATGGCCGTTGTCGGTGATCACGCCTGCGCGCAGACCGCGCGCCCGCCGATCGCCGCGAAGCGCCGCACGATGCGCTCGCGCGCCATCTCGATCACCTCCACCGGCAGCGCGAAGCGTCCGAGCATCTCGACCTGCTTGCTGTCGTCGGCGATGCAGACAAAGCGTTCGGCCAGGTCGGCGACGATCTTCTCGCGCGTCAGCGCCGCGCCGCCGCCCTTGATCATGTTGCCGCGGCGGTCGATCTCGTCGGCACCGTCGATGTAGACCGGCACCCGCTCGACCTCGTTGGCGTCGAACACGCGGATGCCCGCGGCGCGCAGCCGCTCGCTGCTTTGCTGCGAACTCGACACCGCGCCGAGCACGCGTTCGCGCACGCCGGCCAGCGCCTCGATGAACTTGTTGACCGTCGAGCCGGTGCCGACGCCGACGATGCTGCCCGGCACCACGAACTCGATCGCCGCGCGGCCGACCAGCGCCTTCAATTCGTCTTGCGTCATCGGATCATCGCCTGCAAACAACTCACGCCAAGTCACTGCGACAATGGCGGCCGATTATGAGCCCCAAGCTCTCTTCGTTCGCTGACATGTCGCTGGTCCCCTATGCCCTGACTCGTCCCTTCCTGTTCGGCCTCGATGCCGAGCGCGCACACGACCTGACGCTGGGCGCGCTCGAACGCTTGCAGAACACCCCCGCGCAGGCGTTCTGGCAGCAGCCACGCATCAGCGACCCGGTGAGCATCGCGGGCCTGAACTTTCCGAACCGCGTCGGCCTCGCCGCCGGTCTGGACAAGGACGGCCGCTGCATCGACGGCCTGGGCGCGATGGGCTTCGGCTTCATCGAAGTCGGCACCGTGACCCCGCTGCCGCAGCCGGGCAACCCCAAGCCGCGCATCTTCCGCGTGCCCGATGCGCTGGCACTCGTCAATCGGCTGGGCTTCAACAACGAGGGGCTCGATGCCTTCATCGGCCACGTGCAGCAGGCGAAGACGTTTCGCGCCAGCGGCGGCGTGCTCGGCCTGAACATCGGCAAGAACGCGGCAACGCCGATCGACAAGGCGCCCGACGATTACCTGGCGTGCATGCGCGGCGTCTATCCGTATGCGGACTACATCACCATCAACATCTCGAGCCCGAACACGGCCAACCTGCGCAGCCTGCAAAGCGACGAGCAATTGCAGTGGCTGCTGCAACGCCTGACGGAGCGCCGCGCCGAGATGGCGCGCGACCACGGTCCGAAGCCGATCTTCGTCAAGATCGCGCCCGATCTCGAAGAAGACCAGGTCAAGAGCATCGCCGCCACGCTGCAACGCCACGGCATCGACGGCGTGATCGCCACCAACACCACCGTCTCGCGTCACGGCGTGAACCATCTGCCGAATGGGCAAGAGACCGGCGGTCTCTCGGGCGCGCCGCTCTTGGCCGGCGAGCAACCGCGTCATCCGCATGCTGCGCGCCGAACTCGGCAGCAGCTACCCGATCATCGGCGTCGGCGGCGTGCTCACCGGCGACGACGCGCGCACCAAGGTCAAGTCCGGCGCGGATCTGGTGCAGATCTACACCGGGCTGATCTACCGCGGGCCGGGGCTGGTGTCGCAGGTGGCGCGGGCGTTGAAAGCAGGTTGAACGCCCTGGCGTTGCTGGTACGGTACCGGCTGAAAGCCGTGCTGCGACTGCGGCCAAGGCCCGACGGCGCCTACTGGTACGCCGGGGCGCGTGGCATGGTCGATGACGTGCTGCCGATGCAGCTGTACTTGCTCGACGCACTGCGCAAAGAGGCCGAGGGCAGCGCGCCGCCGGATTGATCTGGCGGGTGCGCTGATCAATCCCCCATCACCACGCCCTCGCGCCGCGGATCGGCGCCGCCGTGCCAGCCGCCGGTCGTGCGCTGAATCGCCTGCAAGCCGCTCGTCATGTCGATCTCGTTGACGGTGTGGCCGCGGGCGCGCAATGCATCGAGCGTGGCGGCGGGAAAGCGCCCGCGCTCCAGCACCGTCGGCCCGTTGAAGCTGCCGAAGTTGGGCAGGTCGATCGCACGTTGCGCATCGAGCCCCCATTCGAAAGCGCCGAGCAGCGTCTTCGCGGCGAAGTGGATGATGGCCGCGCCGCCCGGCGAGCCCAGGCTCATCAGCAGCCTGCCGTCGCCTTGATCGAAGACGAGCATCGGGCTCATCGACGAGCGCGGGCGCTTGCCGGGTTGCACGCGGTTGGCGATGGGTTTGCCTTCTGCATCGGCCGGTGCGAAGGAGAAGTCGGTGAGCTCGTTGTTGAGCAGGAAGCCGCCGGGCTTGCCGCTGCCGCCGTCGCTCATCAGGCGCGCGCCGAACACGTCTTCGATGGTGGTCGTCATCGCCACCGCGCGGCCCTGCGCATCGACGATCGAGATGTGGCTGGTGCCGACTTCGATCTGCTCGGCCTGCGATGCGAAGGCGCTGGTCGCACCGGCCGGGGTTCCCGCTTTGGCCGTGCCCATGCTCTGCGCACCGATCAGCGACGCGCGCTGCCTGAGGTACGCGTCGTCGAGCAGGCTGGTCCAGCGGCCTGCTGGCGCTTGCACGAAATCCGGGTCGCCCAGGTACTGCGCGCGGTCGGCGTAGGCCAGGCGCGCCGCCTCGGTGTAGTGGTGCAGCCAGTCGGCGCTCGGCAGCTTGTCGGCCAGCGGCTGCGCCAAGGGCGCGCTGCGTTCGAGCACGCCGAGGATCTGCATTACTGCGATGTGGCCCGACGACGGCGGCGGAAAACCGCAGACGCGGTACCGCGCCTTCCACACCGTGCAGATCGATTCGCGGCGCTTGGGCGCGTAGCCCGCGAGGTCGGCCTCGGTCAGTCGACCCGGATTGCTTGCATGACCGCGCACGCGCTTGACGATGTCGGCCGCCACGGCGCCGGTGTGCAGCGCCGTGCTGCCGCGCGACGCGATGCCGCGCAGCACGTCGGCCAGCGCCGGGTTCTTCAGCACCGTGCCGATGGGCAGCGGCTCGCCGTCGGCGCCGTAGAAATAGGCGCGCGCCTGGGCGTCGTTCTTCAGCGCCGTCTCGGCCTTGAGCAGCGTGTTCAATCGCGGGCTCAGACGAAAGCCTTGTTCGGCCAGCGTGATCGCGGGCTGGAACAACGCGGCCCACGGCAGTTGCCCGTGCTCGCGGTGCAACGCTTCGAGCATGCGCACGACACCCGGCACGCCGACCGATCGCCCGCCGACCACGCCCTCGCGAAACGGCATCGGCTTGCCGTCGGCCTGCAGGAAAAGTCTTTCGTCAGCCGCGGCCGGCGCGGTCTCGCGCCCGTCCCATGCGGCGATCGCCTTGCCGTCCCAGTGCAGCAGGAAGGCGCCGCCGCCGATGCCGCTGGACTGCGGCTCGACGAGCGTGAGCACCATCTGCACCGCGATCGCGGCATCGACCGCGCTGCCGCCGGCCTTCAACACTTGATGGCCGGCGTCGGTGGCCAGCGGATTGGCGGCAGCCACCATGAAGCGCTGCGCCGACCAGCCCGGCTTCGCGGTGCTGCCTGAAGCGCCCTCGGGCAGTTGCGGGATGGTGTAGTCCAGGCGCGGCGCGGGCGGCGCGGTAAGCGGCGCGGCGCAGGCAACGCACAGCGTCGCGGCGAACGCGGCAAACGACATCGATTTCATCGGGGGCTCCTGATTCGAGACCTGCCGATGTTGCATGGTTCGCGCACCGGCGCAAGGAAAACGAACGCCGCTCTAACAACTGCTCGCAGCTCGGTCGCAAATCGACAAAGAGGCGATCCTCTCTCAGCGCACGGCCTTCTTCGCACGGTGGGCATCGATGGCCGCTTGCAGTTCGCGCATCTCCTCGCACGGCAAGGTACAGATCGACCGCAGCGCTGCCAGGTGCTTTTCGGCGTTGCCCACGTCGTCGACCATGAGATAGGCCTCGCCGATGTATTCATGCGCACCGCGATGGCGTGGATCGATCTCCAGCGCGCGCTTGTAGTGCTCGAAAGCCTTGTCCATCTGCCGCAACTTGCGGTGCGTGAAGCCGAGTTCGTTGTGCAGGTTCGCCGCTTGCGGGAAGCGCTTGAGCGCTTGCTGAAAGCGCGGCAGCGCCGCGGCTGCGCTGTCGGCCTTGAGCGCAGCCACGCCCGCCGCGTAGTCGGCATCGGCGAGCAGGGCCTGATCGTCGCCGTCATCCGACGGTGCGGCCCGCAGCGCACTCGTGCACAGCCCGAGCGCGCCGCCGGCGAGCAGCCGCCTGCGCCGCATCACTTCGCCGCCAGGAAGGTCTTGGCGCGCGTGACCTCGGGCAGCGTGGTGTCGGCTTCGCGCGTCAGCTCGATCAGCTTGGCGTAGTGCGCCCGCGCCTTGTCGCGCTCGCCCGCGGCGTCGGCGGCCGCCGCGGCACCGGCATAGCCGCGCAGGCGATTGGGTTCGCGCACCTGCGACTGCTCGAACTCCTTGAGCGCCAGCGCCGGCTGCTTCAGCTCCAGCAGCATCTCGCCGAGCAACTCGCGCGCCGGCATCACGCGGCCCGGCGTGACGATGTGCTTTTCGCTCTTGTCCTCCATGTCGGCGGCGGCGCGCATCAGGCGCAGCGCCTCGTCGTTCTGGCCTTTGGCCCTGGCGATCCAGGCCGCCGCGGCGATGCGCTGCACCTCGACCTCGGTGGCCCAGTAGTTGTTCTTCGCGTCGACCAGCGCCTTGTGTTGCGCTTCCAGCTTCGCCGCCTCCTGCTCGGCGGCGGCGGCATCGCCCTTGCGGGCGGCGCCGAGCGCACGCGAGAAGGTCGTGATCGCCTCGACGAATGCGAACTGACCGCCCTGTTGTGCAAGCTGCGACGCTGCGCTCCAGTCGCCGCGCTCGAGCGCGATGCGCGCCGGGATCGCCGCCGCCGCGTAGGGGCCGACGAAGATCGCCGGGTTGGTCTTGACTTCGCGGTTGAACTCGTCGAGCACCTTGCGCGCCTGCTGGTCGCGGCCGAGCTGCAGGTTCGCATAGACCATGTAGTCGGCGGCATGGAAGGCTTCGTTGCCGTTGCCGTCGCCCTTGGCCACGTCCGCCGAGCGGCGGTTGACCGCCACCGAGTCCTCCCACGCGCCCACGCGCGTGAAGATGTGCGAGGGCATGTGCAGCGCGTGCGGCGCATCGGGCGCGATCTTCGAGTAGCGGCGCGCGGCATCGAGCCCCTTGGCTGCGATCGGCGGCGCGTCGTAGCTGTGGATCAGGTAGTGAGCCACCCCCGGATGATCCGGGTACTTGGTGAACAGCTTTTCCAGGACAGCGGCCGCCTTCAAGTAGGCGCTGTAGGTCTGATCGGCTTGCGACTGCGTGCCCGCGACGTACAGCGACGCGAAGATCTGCGCCTCGTCGTCTTCGCGGGTACTTCGCCGCCAGCGCCTCGAAGGCCTGCGCGCGCGCGGCCTGACGGGCGCGCTCGGGCTTGTTGCCGAAGTCGGCGTAGTAGCTCGCGACGGCCTCGATGTAGTCGCGCTCGCGCTGCGTCTTGGCGCCGACGCGGCGGCCTTGCTCGATCGCCGCCGCAGCGGTCTGCGCGGCCTGGGGCGAAGCGCCCTGCCCGGCGAGCGGGTTGTTCATCAGCAGCGCGGCAATGCCGAAGTTGGCGATGCCGCAGCCCGGGTCGTCGTCGAGCACATGGCGAAAGGCCTTCTCACCGGCGGTGAACCAGAACGAGTGCAGCATCGCCACCGCGCGCTGCAACTCCTTCTGCACCTTGGCATCGCAGCTGTTGGCAAAGCTGACCTTGCCGAGCTGCCCTTTGCCTTCTTCGGTTTCGTGGGCGCGGCCGACGCCGCAGACAACCATTGAAGCGGCGGCAACCGCCGCCAGGAGTTGGGTTCGCATCGCTGCATCCTTTCCGATCGTACGAGCACGGAAATTCTGCGCCTCGCGTGCAGAAAAGGAAGCGTCCTGCGCCCCCTAGCATCGCGTGTCGGGTTTCGTCAGCGCAATACGATACCGGTCTTGCTCTGCAGCTCCTCGCGCGTCACGCCCGGCGCCATCTCGACCACCTTCAGGCCCTGCGGCGTGACGTCCATCACCGCAAGGTCGGTGACGATGCGGCTGACCACGCCCACGCCCGTGAGCGGCAGCGTGCACTGCGGCAGGATCTTGAGATCGATGCTGCCGTCCTTCTTCTTCGCCACGTGCTCCATGACGACGATGCAGCGCGGCACGCCGGCGACGAGATCCATCGCGCCGCCCATGCCCTTGACCATCTTGCCGGGGATCATCCAGTTGGCGAGGTCGCCCTTCTCGCTGACCTGCATCGCGCCGAGGATGCTGAGGTTGATCTTTCCGCCGCGGATCATCGCGAAGCTGTCGTGGCTGCCGAAGATCGACGAGCCGGGGATCGTCGTCACCGTCTGCTTGCCGGCGTTGATCAGGTCGGCATCGACTTCGGCCTCGGTCGGGAACGGGCCGATGCCGAGCATGCCGTTCTCGCTTTGCAGCCAGACCTCGATGCCCTTGGGCACGAAGTTCGCCACCAGCGTCGGGATGCCGATGCCGAGGTTGACGTAGTAGCCGTCTTTCAGTTCTTCGGCGGCCTTGGCGGCCATCTGGTCTTGTGTCCACGCCATAGAAATCTCCGATGAAAGGCGGGCGCTGACGCGCCCTGTCCGTAGGCGCCGCTACGCGGCACTTCCAGTACGCACAGTTCTTTTCTCGATGCGCTTTTCCGGGCTCTTGTTGTGCACGATGCGGTGCACGTAGATGCCCGGCAGATGAATGTCGTCGGGCGCGAGCTCGCCGACTTCGACGACTTTCTCCACCTCGACGATGCAGACCTTGCCGGCCATCGCCGCGGCCGGGTTGAAGTTGCGCGCGGTCAGGCGAAAGCGCAGGTTGCCGCTCTTGTCGGCCACATCGGCCTTGACCAGCGACACGTCGGGCACGAGCGCGCGCTCCATCACGTACTGGCGGCCTTCGAACTCGCGCAGCTCCTTGCCTTCGGCGACGATCGTGCCGACGCCGGTGGCGGTGAAGAACGCCGGGATGCCGGCGCCGCCGGCGCGCAGCTTCTCGGCCAGCGTGCCCTGCGGCGTGAATTCGAGCTCGAGTTCGCCGGCCAGGTACTGGCGCTCGAACTCCTTGTTCTCGCCGACGTAGCTCGAGATCATCTTCCTGATCTGGCGCGTCTCGAGCAGCTTGCCCAGGCCGAAACCATCGATGCCGGCGTTGTTGGAGATCGCGGTCAGGTTCTTGACGCCGCTGTCACGCAGCGCATCGATCAGCGCCTCGGGGATGCCGCACAAACCGAAGCCTCCGACCGCGAGCAACTGCCCGTCCTTGACGACGCCGTCGAGCGCAGCCTTCGCGCTCGGGTAGATCTTGTTCATCCGTGTCTCCTGACGAGTGCGCGAGCGTACTACTTAGGTGATTACGTAGTCGTTACGTAGAATCAATTACATGCTCGCCGAGACCACCGAGGCCGACTTCCGCACCGCGTTCGAGTTGGCGCCGATCGGCCTGGTGATCTCGCGCCAGCGCCTGATGGTGGCCTGCAACCAGCAGCTGCTGTCGATGTTCCGTGCCGAGCAGGTGCAGCTCGCCGGTCGCAGCTTCGAGTTGCTGTATCCGACGCACGAGGAGTTCGAGCGCACGGGCGCGCGCATCGTCGCCAGCCTCGACCGGCGCGGCTTCTACGCCGACGAGCGCATCATGAAGCGCCTGTCGGGCGAGCTCTTCTGGTGCCATGTCTGCGGCCGCGCGCTCGACCCGAAGCAGCCGCATGGCGCGGGCATCTGGAGCTTCGAGGACCTGTCGGCGCGGCGCAAGGTGAGCGCCGCGCTGACGCCGCGCGAGCGCGAGATCGCGGCGCTGCTGATCGAAGGCCTCACGTCCAAGCGCATCGGCCAGAAGCTCATCATCAGCCCGCGCACGGTCGACGTCTACCGCGCGCGGCTGATGCGCAAGTACGGCGCTGCGACCACGCCGGAACTCGTCAACAAGCTGCTGACGGCGCGATGAACCTGCCGACAGCCCGAGACGAAGCCGGCTGGGACGCGCTGCTCGGCGACGATGCCGCGATGTCGGCCGGCGTCGATGCGCTGCTGGCGCGGCACGGTCTGGCGCACGCGCAGCGCCGACGCTACGACAGCGGCTCGCTGCCGGTGTACGCCGTCGGCGACGCCCATGTGCTCAAGCTCTTTCCGCCTTACGAAGCCGAGCACGCGGCAGTGGAAGCGCGGGTGCTGGCCGCCGTGCAGGACGCGCTGCCGATCCCGACGCCGCGCCTGCACGCCGTCGACACGCACGACGGCTGGCAATATCTGCTGATGTCGCAATTGAGAGGGCGACGCCTCGTGGATGCCTGGCCGTCGCTCGATGCTGCGGCGCGCGACCGCGTCGCCGACACGCTCGGCGAAAGCATCGCCGCGCTGCATGCGATCGACACCGCGCCGCTGGCCGATCTGCCGCCCGCTTGGGACGCTTTCATCGCCGCGCAGCGAATCAGCGCCGCCGACCGTCAATCCAAACGGCGGCTGGATGCGTATTGGGTCGAACGCGTGCCGGATTTCCTGCAGCGCTGGATGCCGCCGCCCGCGGGTTCAGCACGTGCTGCTGCACACCGAGATCATGCGCGAGCACCTCACTGTCGACGAGACCGGCTCCACGCCGACGCTCGCCGGCCTGTTCGACTTCGAACCGGCAATGCTCGGTGCGCCCGAGTACGAGTTCGCCTCGGTCGGCCTGTTCGTGGCCTGCGGCGACGGCCGCGCGCTGCGGCGCGTGCTGCTGGCTTACGGCTATGCACCGCACGCGCTTGACGAAGCGCTGCAATGCCGCTTCATGGCCTACGCGCTGCTGCACCGCTACAGCAACCTGCGCTGGTACCTGGAGCGCATCCCCGCCGACGGCGCCACCACGCTCGAACAGCTGGCCACACGCTGGTGGCCCTTGCATTGAACCGTTGAACGATGATGCGATGAAACAGCCCCCACGCTCGCAACGCTCGCTGCCCCCCAAGGGGGTGCGGCCGTGGCTTCGGAACGGCCGGGCGCCACAGCCATGATCACCGTCCACCACCTCGAAAACTCGCGCTCGCAGCGCGTGCTCTGGCTGCTCGAGGAGCTGCGCCTGCCGTACGAGGTGAAGCGCTACGAGCGCGACAAGAAGACCGCGCTGGCGCCGCCCGCGCTGCAGCAGATCCATCCGCTGGGCAAGTCGCCGGTGATCACCGACGGCAAGACCGCCGTGGCCGAGACCGGCGCCATCGTCGAGTACCTGGTCGAACAGGCCGGCGGCGCGCTGCGCCCAGCGTTCGGATCGCCCGAACACCAGCGCTACACCTACTGGCTGCACTTCGCCGAGGGCTCAGCGATGCCACCGCTGGTGATGCTGCTCGTCTTCAACCGCATCAAGACCGCGCCGATGCCCTTCTTCGCGCGGCCGATCGCCAGGGCCATCGCCGACAACGTGCTCGACAGCTTCGTCAAGCCCAACATCAAGCGCAACCTGAGCTTCATGGAAAGCGAGCTGGCGCAGCGGCCGTGGTTCACCGGCCGCGCCTTCACCGCCGCCAACGTCATGATGAGCTTCCCGATCGAGGCCGCTGCGTCGCGCGGCGCGATCAGCGCGCGCCTGCCCAACCTCGCCGGCTTTCTCGAACGCATCCACGAGCGCCCGGCCTACCAGCGCGCACTCGAACGCGGCGGACCGTACGCGCTGCTGGGTTGATGGAACGCGTCATGCATGCGGTGCCGCGCATTGCAACTGTGCGCAGGCGGCCATGCTCGACATCGCCACCACCAAGTTCTCTCACGTCAAACCCGCCGACACGCCCTGGCGCAGCGATGGCTTGCGCGATTTCCTTCCTCTACAAGGACCTGGGCGTCGAAGCCGCCACCGCCGGCCGCGTCATCGCGGCCTGAGTTCAGTGCCGCAGGAACGTGCGCTCGCGCTGCAGCGCGTCGGCCAGCGACGACTCGCCGCCGCGTGAGGCGGCTTCGATCAGCGTCAGGTCGATGATGTCGCGCTGCGCGTGGCTGCCGCCGAAGCGCTGCGCCACGGGGCGCACGCGGCGCAACGCCTGCACGGCATCGCCGTAGCGGCCCTGCGCGAAGGCGTGCATCGCGCGCGTGGCATCGACGCCGACCTCGCGCAGGAACTCGCGGTTGTCGTCGTCGCGCTGCAGCGCACGCTCCTGCGCGCCGAGCAGGCGTTGGGCATCGGCCATGCGATCGGCGCCGGCGAAGGCCATCATCGCGTGCATGTCGTTGAAGGCGTAGGTGCTGTCGGCACTCGCCGCGGCCCAGCGCTCGGCCAGCAACTTCCAGCGCTCGCCCACCGGCACGCCACGCAGCTGCAAGCGCCAGAGCATCGCCGAGGCGTCGATCATGTCCAGCACCAACGGCGACGCGTTGCCGAGGATGCGCGCATCGACCAGCGCCATCACCTCGTCGATCTGGTCCAGGCCGAGGTGGAACAGCGCCAGGTGCCACCAGTTGTGCACCGCGAAGAAGCTGCGCTCGCTCCACGCCTTCGTGTCGCGCTTCAACCAGGCCACGCCGTCGGCGCGCCGGTTCTGCATCTCCATCACATGCGCCACCGCGTGCCAGCCCCAGCCGTCGAGCGGCTCCATCTCGACCGCGCGCTTGCCGTAGCGCTCGGCATCGGCGTAGTCGGCGTTTTCTTCCAGGCCGAAGGCCAGCATCGACAGCACCGCATGATGCCCAGGCATGCCGTCATGCCAGTGCGCCTGCGCGCGCGCGATGCGGTCGCGCAGCATGCGCGAGCGGCCGGTGAAGAAATCGATCGCGTGGCCGGCCTGCAGCGCCAGCAGGTCGCGCGGCCAGCGCACCGACAGGTCTTCGAGCACGCTGCCCGCCTCGTGCCAGCGGCCGTGCGACAAGGCCCCCACCGCGCGCACGTGCAGCGCCTCGCGCTCGGTCGCCGGCAATGCGGCCGCGGCAGCAGCCGCGACCTGCGCGACGGGTATCGCCAGCGGCTCGGTGCCGAGCATGTTGAGATAGGCCATCAGCACATGGCCCATCGTCATCTCGGGCGCAGCGGCCAGCGCGGCCTGCGCCGGCACGCTCGGGTCGTCGAGGTAGCGGCGCAGCAGGCCGCAGGCGTTGTCGAAGTGCTCGGCGGCCTGGGCGTTGGCGCCGGACAGGGGCTGGTCGTGGATGTCCTTGATCATGGTGCGGTCCTCGCGGGAAGTGAAGGCAGCGATGTTGCGACGGCAGCGTCCGCCGCGCGTCAGGCCGCCAGCGCCTGCGCCGCGCGCGCGTGCGCCGCGACGAAGCCTTCGACGTTCTCGACCACGGCATGGGCATCGCCATGCCACATGAAGTGGTCCGCGCCTTCGAGCGTCGCGAGGCGCGCGCCGGGAATGGCGCGCGCCAGCCAGCGCCCGGCGTCGAACGGCACGATGCGGTCACCCCGGCACTGCATCACCAGCGTCGGCACGTCGATCTCACCGGCGCGGCGGCGCAGGTCCATCGCCTGATAGGCACGCAGGCTGGCCACCGCGCCGCGCCGCGTCGCCGCATTGCGCAGCAGCCGCGCGTACCAGGCCTGCACCGCAGGGTCGTCGGCCGCCGACGGCGCGAAGCGGCGCAGGCTGTCGTCGTACAGCGCCGGGTCCGTCAGGCGCGCGATCCAGTCGTCGAAGCGTTCGCGTCGCAGCGCCCAAGGCCAATCGGGCGCCCAGGCGCCGCAGGCGCTGGTGCCGAACAGCAGCAGCCCGGCCGTGCGCTCGGGGTGGCGCAGCGCGAAGTCCAGGGCGATCGTGCCGCCGACCGATGAGCCGAACAGCCACGCGCGCTCGATGCCCAGGTGGTCGAGCGTGGCGACGATGTCGCGCGCGCCTTCCTGCGCATCGGCCACCACGCCGACGCGCTCGGACAGGCCGGTGCCGCGGCGATCCAGCATGACGACGCGGTGGCGTTGCGCCAGCCGGTCGAGCAAGGCACGTGCGCGCGGCTCGTCGAAGGCAACGTCGAGGTTGCCGATCAGGCCCCACAGCACGACGATGGCCTCGCCGCCGGCGCGGCCCCAGCAGGCATGCGCGACTTCGCCATGGCCGCTGTCCGCGTAGTCGATCACCGGCACCGCCACCGACTGGCGCAGCAGCGACTGCGCCTGCGCGTAGGCCGCTTCCAGCCGCGCCGACGGGCGCACGCCGAGTTCCTCGCGCAGGCGCTGCGCGGCCTCGTGGTAAGCGGTCTCGACGCCGGACGCATCGCCGTTCAGCGCACGGGAGCGCAGGCGCGCGGCATGGCCGCTCTCGGCGCAATCGTCGAGCTGCAGCAGACGCGTCGCCAGCGCGTCCAGGCGCGCAGCATCGTGGCCGGCGAGCGCGGCGTTTACGGCGCGTTCGAGCGCGCGCTGCAGTGCCTCACGCTGCTGGCGGCGGCGCGACGCCAGCCAGTCGTCGAAGGCCTCGGCGTCGAGCTGGAAGCCTTCGAGCACCCCCTCGCTGCCGGCGGCCAGCAGCGCCTGGACATCGCCCGCCGCGATGGCGGCGGCGGTGGCCTGCAGATCGCTGCGGCAACCGGGCGCCAACCACAGCGCGTGCGCGTCGCCTTCGACCAGCGTGCGGCACGCCAGCGTGTTCAGTTCGTGCACCAGGCGGCGCAATCGCGCGCGTGCCGTGGCGCCGTCGGCATCGGGCCAGAGCCGCTCGGCCAGGGACTGGCGTCCCGAAGGCTGCCCGGCGTCGGCCAGCAGCGCCAACAGCGCCAGCGCACGCTTCAACTTGCAGGCGACCGGACGGCCGTCGACGACGAGCGTCGGGTAGCCGTGCAGGCGCAGTTCGACCGAGGATGGAATGGGCAGGTGCATGAGCGTCTCCTCGCCGATGCGCCGTTGTCGGTGAAGCCGGCAAGTCAGCGGTCAACGAAGCCCTCATTGAGCCCGAGGTGGCGGCTGCGCACCAGGGACACTTGTCCCGAGCGCACACCGCGATCGGCGCTGCGGCTCACGCTGCCGTGGAAGTGCGGTCGAAGCGTTTCATCGCCCCGCTCCTCACGGCTCGGCGCGCACCGCGGGCAGCGGCGGCCGGCGGTAGTCGGGCTCGTGCACGTCCTCGAACCGCGCCATCGCCGCCCAGCGCCGGCTTTCAGCAAGGTCGAAGCCGACGCGCGGCTGAAAGCCGATCGCGCGCCGGTAGGTGCCGAAGGCGATGTCCCAGAGCGGGAAGTCGCTGTAGTTCCAGCCGTGCACTGCGTGGTGGATGCTGTGCGCCTCGGGGCGCTGGATCAGCCACGCCAACGCGCGCGGGGTGTTGATGTTGGCGTGCTGGAACACGGCGTTGAAGACGCTGAGCAGGCCGACGATCGACGCCGCCACCGGATCCAGGCCGAGCACCATCGCGTTCACCGCCACGCCCATCAGCGTGTAGGCCGCGGCCTCGGTCGGGTGGAAGACGAAGGCGCTGGCGGCGTCGAGCCGACGCGGTGCGTGGTGCATCTGGTGGAGCAGGCGCCACAGCAGCGGCACGCGGTGCACGCTGCGATGCCAGCCGTAGCCGACGAGCGTGGTGGCGAGATAACCGGCAACCGTCCCGCCGACGATGCCGAGTTCGGCGCCGCGCAGCAGGCTGGCCTCGAACCACGACGTCGGCAGCGCCAGCGGCAGCAGCACCGCGATCAGCGCGTAGACGCTGAAAAAGCCGATGCCGACGAGCGGCCAGCCGCCGAGATGCGGCTGCTCGCGTGCCGGCCACAGGCGCTCGGCGACGAGAAAGATCGGGAACACCGCTGCACTCGCGTACAGCAACAGATCGACGATGGACATGACGCGGCTCCAGATGAACGAAGCCGCGCACTCTCGGGGCGGACCGTCCGCGGCGCGTCGGTTGCGCGTCGCTTGCTGCGGCGGACGGCGAGCGGACGCACGCCGGGCAAGGTGGCGACATGCCACTGCCCCGGTTGTTGTTGTCGCGTTCGGCCCTCGTCTTGTCGTGGTGCCTGCTCGCCGTCACGTGCACAGCCACCGCACCGGTGCAAGGCCCCGACCTGCCCGACCCCGGCGAGGTGTCGCCGCGGCGCGCGCAGTGAACCCACCCCATCCCGAGGAATTGCCATGACCCCTTCCGCTTCGATTCACCTCGCCCGCCTGCGCCTGCGCGACGGCCTGCAACTCGAGTACGCCGAACAAGGCGCGCGCGGCGGGCCGACGCTGCTGCTGCTGCATGGCATCACCGACAGCTGGCGTTCGTTCGAACCGGTGATGCCGTGGCTGCCGCCCCACTGGCACGTGCTCGCGCTGTCGCAGCGCGGTCATGGCGGCTCCGACAAGCCGCACCAGGGCTACGGCACACGCGACTTCGCACGCGACGCCGCAGCCTTCGCGCGCGCGCTCGGGCTGCCACCGCTGGTGGTCGTCGGCCACTCGATGGGCGCGGCCAACGCGATGCGCCTGGCGATCGACGAGCCGGCGCTGGTGCACGGTCTGGTCGCGGCCGGTGCGTTCGCCAGCTTCGGCGACAAGGCCGAGCTGGCGGCGTTCATCCAGCGCGACATCGCGCCGCTGACCGATCCGGTGCCGCGCGCGCTCGCGCATGGCTTCCAGATCGACACGCTGGCCGGACCGGTGGCAACCGGGTTGGTCGAGACCATGGTGGTGGAGAGCCTGCTCGTTCCGGCGCATGTCTGGCGCGCGGCCTTCGACGGGCTGCTGCGCGACGACTTCAGTGCCGAGCTGCAGCGCATCGCCGCGCCGACGCTGCTGGTCCGCGGCGAGCGCGATGCGTTCGTGCCGGCGTCCGACACGCAGCGCCTGCTGCGCGCCATCGGCGGCGCGCGCGCCTCGACCTATGCCGGCGCCGGCCACGCGATGCACTGGGAGCAGCCCGAACGCTTCGCGCGCGATCTGGTGCGCTTCGTCGGCGAGCTCACGCTCGTTGCCTGACGAGCCATCGCCGCACAGTGCGGCGATGGCTCGCGTCTGGACGCTGCGTTTCACGCTGATTGCTGGCGCTGCTTGCCGCCTGCAATCTGGAAGGAGCGCGCGACCAGCGACGCCCGCTCAGAACTCCATGTCGAGTTCCTCGATCTCCTCCGGCTCGGCCTTGGCCGCGGTGACCCACTGCTTCATCTCCGGCATCGACGGCGCCAGCAGCAGCAACTCGCGGCGCGCATCGGCGTCGTCGGGCGGGATCATCAGTTCGTCGAAATCCAGGCCGGCGAAGCGCACGAGCAGCCGTGGCCCGCAAGTTGCAAAGGCGATGGCGATCTGCCAGCCGTGCGTGGCCACGCTCGCCGCCACCGCGCTGATGAGCGAAGACGGCCACTCCGCCACGCCGGCCAGCCTGACGCTGATGGCCGGCCCGATCGACTGCCGCATCGCGCCGACCACGGTCAACACCCTGGCCTGCGGCAAGCCGATCGGCTGGTTCGAAGGCAACCTCATCGGCCGCGTGCCGCTGCGCCACCGCGGCGCGGGGCGGCGCGTCTTCCGGGCTTCGTCCAGCTCTCGGCCTTCATGAGCATGAACCGCGAGCGCCACGTCAACGCCTTTCGCGACTACTACCTCAACCTGGTCGCGCGCGAGCACGACAAGACGCGCAGCACGCGCGCCTTCTACGAGGAGTACATGGCGGTGGCCGACCTGCCGGCCGAGTTCTATCTCGAGACCGTGCAGCTCATCTTCCAGGAGTACGCGCTGCCGCGCGGCGAGCTCGTGCTCGACGGCCGCCGCGTCGATTGCTCGGCCATCCGCCGCACCGCGCTGGTCACGATCGAAGGCGAGCGCGACGACATCTGCGCCCCGGGCCAGACCCTGGCGGCGCAGGATCTGTGCACCAAGGTCAAGCCGTTCCTGCGCACGCATTACGTGCAGCCCGGCGTCGGCCATTACGGCGTGTTCAGCGGCCGGCGCTGGCAGAGGCACATCTACCCGATCGTGCGCAACGTGATCCAGACGTCGCGCTGGAATTGAGGGTTCAAGCCAGGGGCAGCGCTTCGATCGACGGCTGCTGCACCAAGGCTTCGAACTCCTCGGCCAGCCGCTCGCACTCCGAGACCGCGCGTCGCCAGTCGCGCTGGCGCTCGGCGATGCGCTCGCCATAGGCCTTGAAGTCGCCGCGATCGGGCAGCTTGGCGTTGGGCATCGCCTCGCGCACCCACTGCGGGTTCGGCGTCAGCAGGACGACGTTGGCCAGGCGCGCCGTCGCGGCATGGCGATGCTTCAGCGCCTTGTCGAGCCAGCCCGGCACGACCGTCGATTGGAAGTGCGGGTAGAGCACGAGGCCGTCTTGCATCTGGCCGTAATCGAGGTGCAGGTGGTAGTCAGTGATGCCGCCGTCCCAGTAGGCGCCGCGCGGCGCGCCCGGGATGTCGTGCACGGCGTCGAGCCAGAACGGGATCGAACAGCTCGCCAGCACGCTCGGCGCCAGGTTGTGCGCATCGAGCGCCACCTGCTTCGTGCGGTAGTCGTGCAGCGCAAACGGCAGCGCCTCGCGCGTGTCGGAGAACATCACGCGCTCGAGCCAGCCGCCCATCGCGCGGCGGCTCACGGCATTGGTCGCGAAGGCAGCGAGGTAGCCCAGCGCGGTGACGACGCGCCGCTCGCGCCGCATCACATGCCGGCCGCGGCTGGCGATGACATGCAACCGAAAGCGCGGATGCGACAGGATCTGCGCGGCGCGCGCGCCGAGCCTCGCTTCGATCGTTGCGCCGAAGATGCGGCTCACGTCGTGCGATGTCGGCGGCTTGCCCGGTGCATGCGGATAGTCCTGCGCGATGTAGTCCTCGGCGAGTTCGCGCAAGGCCGCGTCGGCATCGGGCAGGCAGGCCGCGGCCATGCGCCAGGCGCCGATCGATGCACCCATCAGATGCACCGGCTGCACCACATCGCGCAGCCAGCGCCCGAAGATGAAGCGGTCGAGCGCGTTCAGCGCCAGGCCCTTTGGACCGCCGGCCGCGGCGGGGACGACGCGAACGTCAGCCGCTCGCAAGCCGTGCCTGCGAAGATGTTCGCGGGCGCGCGGGCCGGCAAGAATCTGCAGCGCTTGCATGCATCGATGATGCCGCGCGCGCGAACGAGCCCTTTCGGGCCCTTCGATTGCGGCGGCACAACTGTTGCGATCGGTCACAGAGCGTTGTCCCGTGAAGTACGTCACGGCCCAGGGAAAATTCGTGCCGATGTCGCAGGCCTCGTTCCATGTTGTTCCTCTCCCGCCTT
Organism: uncultured beta proteobacterium; assembly: GCA_963738605.1. Classification (GTDB taxonomy): domain Bacteria; phylum Pseudomonadota; class Gammaproteobacteria; order Burkholderiales; family Burkholderiaceae_C; genus CADEEN01. The sequence goes on along the minus strand of CAVTXG010000019.1, from coordinate 126,907 downwards.
TCCGTCGCCGCCGCACGCGGCGCACGGTGTGGATGCTTGCGGCCAACGTCCTCATCGGCCTGATCGGGCTGGCCCTCGCGGCGCACGCGCATGCGGCGGCTTTCGGCTTCGACGACGTCGCGCGCCAGGCGCAGGCCCTGGCGCAGCAACCGTACAAGGCGCCGACGCCGCCCGATGCGCGACGCGCCGCGCTCGACTACGACGCGGTGCGCCGCATCCAGTTCAAGCAGCCGCAGGCCCTGTGGCGCGGCACGGGCTCGCCGTTCGAGATGCATTTCTTCCCGGTGGCCGGCGAGTACGTGGTGCGCGCGCTGCGCTTGCACGAGGTCACTGATGGCAACCTGCGTCCCCTCGTGTTGCCGGCATCGGTCTTCGACAACGACGGCGTGCTGCCGCCGGAGCCGGCCACCGCCGCGGCGCTGATCGCGGGTTGGAAGCTGACGTACCCGCTCAACGAGGCGGGCAAGCGCGACGAGGTCGCCGCCTTCCTCGGCAGCAACTACTTCCGCGCGCTCGGCCAGGGCCAGCGTTACGGCCTGTCGGCGCGCGGCGTCGCCATCGACACCGTCGGCGGCACGAGCGGCGAAGAGTTTCCGGACTTCACCGCCTACTGGTTCGAAACGCCCAAGCCCGGCGCCACCGAGTTCGTCTTCCACGCCCTGCTCGACGGACCGCGCGCCACCGGCGCCTATCGCTTCGTGCTGCGGCCACAGGGCGGCGCGATGAGCGCAACCACGGTCGACGTGCGCGCTCGCCTGTACCTGCGCAGCGGCGGCGCACCGATCGCCACGCTCGGCATCGCACCGCTGACCAGCATGTTCCTGCACGGCGAGAACCAGGCTGCGGCAGTGGCCGACTTTCGCCCTGAGGTGCACGACAGCGACGGCCTGCAGATCGAGACCGCCGAAGGCGAGTGGATCTGGCGGCCGCTGACCAATCCGGCCGCGCCCTTCGTCACTTCGTTCGCGCTGCGCTCGCCGCGCGGCTTCGGCCTGATGCAGCGCGACCGCAGCTTCGGATCGTACGAAGACGTGGAAGCGCGCTACGAGCTGCGGCCCAGCGCCTGGATCGAGCCGCTGTCGGAGTGGGGCGCCGGCCGCGTCGAGCTGCTGCAGTTCCGCACGCCCGACGAGACGCACGACAACGTCGCCGCCTACTGGGTGCCGGCCAACGCGCCGCAAGCCGGTGCGCCGATCGAGCTGTCGTGGCGCGTGCATTGGCAAGGCAGCGCACAACGCCTGCCGCCGGGCGCACACGTGGTGCAGACGCGCACCGGCTACGGCTACAGCAAGGTTGCGCCGCCACCGCGTCGCCACAAGTTCCTGATCGATTTCGCGGCGCCCGCATCGAACACCGCGCCGGGCGCCATGCCAACTCAGGCACAGAGCGTGCAAGCGTCTGTAGACAAGGCTGTCGAAGCAATCGCCACCGCGTCAACCAATGCCCGCATCGTGCGTGTTCACGCCTACCCGAATGCGGCGCGCGGCGGCTGGCGCGCGACGGTCGAGTTCGATCGTCTCGACTCGAAACAAGCGGTGGAGCTTCGTGTCTTCTTGCGCCAGGGAACGAACGTGCTGAGCGAAACCTGGTCGTATGCGCTGTCGTCCGACAGCGCTCCCCATTGAAGTTGAACAAAGTCCAATGATGAACACCTCGACCAGGCCCGCCACCACCATCGCCACCGCGCCGCCGATCGCGCGTGCGCCGATGCGCGCGCATCCCTGGTTCGGGCTGCTGCGCGGCGTGCTGGTCGCGCTGCTGCCGGGCCTGCAGTTCTTCTGGAACCTGGTGAGCCCGGCGCCGTGGGTCTATGCGGCGCAGCGCCGGCGGCGCGCGCTTCTGGCCGTGGTGGCGCTGTTTGCCGCGGCCGCCGCCGCGCTGCTGTGGGCCGGTGCCCCGGCCGATGCCGGCATCGCGTGGGCGCTGTACTCCGCGCTCGCGGTGCTGATGCTGGCGTGGATCGGCGCCGGCCTGGCCACCGCGCTGATGGGCGCGCTGGTGCTGCTGCGCGGCGACCGCCACGCGCTCTCGTTGCAAGAGCCGCGCGCGCCGATCGATGCGCGTGCACGCACGGCCGTCGTCATGCCGATCTGCAACGAAGACATCGCCACCGTCTTCGCCGGCCTGCGCGCAACCTGCGAATCGCTCGCCGCCACCGGCGCGTTGAAGCTGTTCGATTTCTACCTGCTGTCGGACACCTCCGACCCCGCGGTGCGCGAAGCCGAACTGCGCGCGTGGCAAAGATTGCGCACGATGCTCGGCGACGCCGACATCGGCGCAGGCGCACGCATCTTCTATCGCCGCCGCAAGGTGCGCACCAAGCGCAAGGCCGGCAACGTCGCCGACTTCTGTCGCCGTTGGGGCGCGAACTACCGCTACATGGTGGTGCTCGATGCCGACAGCACGATGCACGGCGCGACCCTGGTGCAGCTGGTGCGGCTGATGGAAGCGCATCCGCGCGCCGGCATCGTGCAGACCCTGCCGCAGGCCTACGGCCACAACACCCTGCATGCGCGCGTGCAGCAGTTCGCTTCGCGCGTCACCGGGCGCCTGTTCGCGCTCGGCATGGCCTACTGGCAACTCGGCGAAGCGCACTACTGGGGCCATAACGCGATCCTGCGCGTCGAACCCTTCATGCGCCATTGCGCGCTCGCGCCGATCCTCGGGCGCGGCGGTCTCGCAGGCGAGATCCTCTCGCACGATTTCGTCGAGGCGGCGATGATGCGTCGCGCCGGCTACGAAGTCTGGCTCGCCCCTGAGCTCGAAGGCAGCTGGGAGCAACTGCCACCGAACCTGCTCGACGAGTTGCAGCGCGACCGCCGCTGGTGCCAGGGCAACCTGCAGAACGCGCAGCTCATCGCCGAGCCCGGCTGGCGGCCGGCGCACCGCGTGATGTTCGCCGTCGGCGCGCTGTCGTACCTGATGGCACCGCTGTGGCTGGTGTTCATCGGCCTCGGTGTCATCGCCGGCAGCATGCAGGCGCAAGCCGGCTGGGCGCTGTGGGCGCTGACGCTGGCGCTGCTGTTGACGCCGCGCGTGCTCGGCGTGGCCGCCGTCTGGCTGCGCGGCGAGCATGCCGACTACGGCGGGCGCGCGCGCCTCGTGCTCAGCGCATGCATCGAGCTCATCATCTCCGCATTGCAGGCCCCCGTGCGCATGCTCGCGCACAGCGCCTTCGTGATGGGCGCGCTCACCGGCCTGCGTCTCGAATGGAAGTCGCCTCCGCGCGATGCCCAGGCCATCGGCTGGGGCGAAGCGCTGCGCCGCATCGGTTTGCTGGCAGCGCCGGCCGGCGTGATCGCGCTGCTGGCGCTGCCGCACGACGCGCTGGCCGCACCGCACCTGGCGCCGCTGCTGGCCGCGCTGCTGCTTGCGGTGCCGCTGGCGGTGCTGTCGAGCCATCCGAACGTCGGTGCGGCGCTGCGCCGCTTGCGCATGCTGTGGGTGCCCGAGGAGCGCCGTCCGCCGCGCACGCTGCAGCGCGCGATCGAGCAGCGCGGTTTCGCCGATCTGGTGCCGCTGCGCACGGCGCAACCGCCGCGCGTGTTCGCGCCGCCGTGGCACGCCGCGCGCGTGCATCGCATGGGCGCGGCGCTGGCCACGGTGGTCACTGCCTGCGCAGTGGCACTGGCGCCGCAGTACGCCGTCACGCCCGAGGTGCCGATTTCGCTCGACCGGCCGAGCGAGATGGCGCAAGCGCTGCCGTCGATCGAGCTGCCGCGCCTGATGCTGGCCACCGATGACTCGGCGAAGCGCCCACGTATCGCGCGCGATCTGCGCCCGGCCCGCATGATCGACGATGCCTTGCGCCAGCGCGCACGCGATGCGGTGCAGCGGTCGTTGACCGTGGAGGACATGTCCGAGCCGGCCTGAGTGGATGAAGCCCACGGCCGCAGGATACCCGGCCTTCCTGCGTAGTCTCCCGCGTTGTGCGGCTCGCCACCTCGCATCACCATCGGGCTCCCACCAAGGAGTTCCGCATGTCCGTCGATCAAGTCCGCAGCGCCAGGCTCACCGCCATCGGCCTGGCCGCCGCCCTCGCCTGCCAGTTCGCCCTGCCCGCGCGCGCCGACGAAGGCGACGACAACCGCGAGACGCTCGGTGTTGTCTCCTCCGTCACGCTGCCCGCGCAGTCCAACGGCAAGCCGCCATCGTGGGCCGGCAAGGCCTTCCGCCAGGGCGTGGTCAGCGCCGCCAACCCCTACGGCGCGGAGGCCGGCGCGAAGATCCTCGAAGCCGGCGGCAATGCCATCGACGCTGCCGTCGCCATCGCCTACGCGCTCAACGTCGTCGAGCCGCAGTCGGCCGGCATCGGCGGCGGCGGGTTCATGCTGATCCATCTGGCCGGCACCGGCGAAACCTTCTCGATCGACACGCGCGAGAAGGCGCCTGCCGGCGCCACGCGCCGCATGTTCGTCGGCGTGCCCAGCGCGTCGCTGCAGGGCGTGGCCGTGGGCGTGCCGGGCATGGTGCGCGGCACCGCGCTCGCGCTCGAACGCTGGGGCAAGCTGCCGCTGGCGCAGGTGCTGGCGCCGGCGATCGAACTGGCCGATGCCGGCTTTGCCGCCACGCCGCGCTTCGTCACCAGCACCGCCTGCGCCACGCCGACCAGCCGGGCGCTGAATTCGCCCGAGTCGGCAGCGTACTTCTGCCCGGGCGGCGCGCCGTTCAAGGTCGGCGCACCGGTGAAGAACAAGGCGCTGGCCGAGACTTTCCGCCTGATCGCCACGCATGGCCCGGACTGCTTCTACAAATACATGCCCGACAAGGGCTGCGACATCGCGCTCGGCATCGTCGAAGGCCAGACCTTCAACCGGCCGCAGGCGGCCAACGGCAAGGGTGGCAGCATGACGCTGGCCGACCTCGAGGCCTACCAGCCGGTGATTCGCGCGCCGATCGAAGGCAGCTACCGCGGCTACAAGATCAAGGCGATGGCGCCGCCCTCGTCGGGCGCGCTGACGGTGATCCAGATCCTGCGCATGCTCGAGCGCTTCCCGCTCGGCGATGCCGCGGCCGGCTACGGCTTCGGCTCGACGCGTACGCTCAACGTCATGGCCGAGGCGATGCGCGTGGCCTTCGCCGATCGTGCCGACTGGATGGCCGACGCCGATTTCGTGCCGGTGCCGACCAAGGGCCTGATCGATCCGACCTACCTCAGCGGGCGCAGCGCCCTGATCGTGCCCGGCATGCGCCTCACGCCCGATCCGCTGCCCGGCGACCCGCGGCCGTTCCAGACGGCAGGGCTCACGCCGGCCAAGGCACTGGCTATGGCCGCGCCCGTGACGGGCCCGGAGAACGGCACCACGCACTTCTCGGTGGTCGACAAGTGGGGCAACGTCGTTTCCTACACCAACACCATCGAGTCGGGCTACGGCATCGGCGTGTTCGCCGGCTACAAGCGAGCCGACGGCAGCTTGCGAACCACGGCTTCCTGCTCAACAACGAGCTGACCGACTTCAACGTCAACACGAGCACGCACCGCGTGATTCCCGAGACCGTCGGCTTCAACGACGTACAGCCGGGCAAGCGCCCGCGCAGCAGCATGACGCCGACGATGCTGTTCACGCCCGACGGCCAGCCCTTCCTCGCTTACGGCTCGCCGGGCGGCGCCACCATCATCAACTCGGTGGTCAACCTCACGATCAATCTGATCGATCACAAGATGGGTCTGCAGCAGGCGATCGACGCCGCCGCATCTCGGTGGCCGGCTCGGGCTCGAACGTGACGCTGGAAAACCGCTTCCCCGCCGCCACCGCCGATGCGCTGAGCGCGCTCGGCTACATAGTGAACATCGGCGACGTTGGCTCGGTGCAGGCGGTGCTGATCGACCGGCAGACCGGCAAGCAGTACGGCGGCGCCGACGACCGGCGCGAAGGCACGGTGATCGGCCTGCCGCGACCGCGCGGTCGGTGATGACGCGCACCGGCGCCCCGCCGCAAGCGGGCGCGTCGGTGCCTGTCAAAGTGCCCGTCAGCGCGTGGCGACGGCGTGCGCCTGGCGCAGGCGCGCCAACGCGTAGCGCCAGAAGTACGTCAGCCAGGTTGCGACACCCCCGACCTTGAGGATGTCTTCGAGGGCCGTTGCGTCGCGAACCGCCAGGTCCACCAGGACCGAGCCGCCGAACAGCACAGCCCCGATCAGGAACAGCAGCAGTTCGCTGTCCAGGAGTTGCCGCCGAAAGCGCAGCACCAACGCCAGCAGCGCAAGTCCGTAGAACGCGACGATCACCTCCTCGGGCAGGCCGAGCTTGGGATACACCGTTTCGTGCAGCATGAAGAAGTCGTCGGCCCCGAGTGCGGTCTGCAGCGCGCCGGCGCCGGCCAGGAAGCGGGCCGGCTCGCGCAGGTGAGCCCCCCCGCGCAGCACTGCTGCCGCAAACCAGCACACGCTGGCGCTGGCGCCCCAGGTCAGCGCGCCGATGCTGGAGAGGATGCCGATGTAGAACTTGATGCCGGCCGTGGCCGCGACGTCGCGCGTCAGCAGCGCCATCGGCGTGTTCGTCAGCAGGCTCAACAAGAAGAGCGCGCCGATGAACACAGCAGAGACCACCATGAGCGCCGCCAGCACGCGCCAAAGCGGGACGACTTGCCGGGCGACCAGCACCAAACCGACGGACACGTCATCGGGCACGCCGCGCAGCGACCAGCGCGGGGCTGCGGCAGGCAGGGTTGGGCAGGAGTCGCTCATGTGCGGCCGGGGGCGCCGACGGCGGCCCTGCTTCGATTCATTCAGTCGTTCGATTCTTCACCGACGCGATGAATGCCGCCAACCCTCAGGACGAGGCCAGACGCTTGGATGCAGGACCGCTTCGGCCTCGCGGGCCTTTGTTCGGCCCCCCTTCATCTAGGTGTGTCCACTGGCTCGAACCTTATGCAAGATGTAAATGGGCGTCACTTCTGCTGACAGCCAGTCCCCACCATCCAGAACCAGTGCGCCCGGTCGGCGCAAGGAGGAAAACATCCGATGAATGCAACTCTCTGCAGCCTTCCCGGCCGCATTGCCCGTTGGGCCGCCGCCGGCCTGATGGCGGCTGCCGGCACTCTGGCCGCCGCCCAGACCACCACCACCGGCTGCGCGCCCGCAGAATACGCGTCGCTGCCCGTTGTCAACACCGGCCTGCCGGTGGTGCAGATCTGGACGACAGACCTCGCGCCCGTGGTCGACCGCGAGAACTACCTGACGGCCTGCATGCGCATCACCGACGGCAGCAGCAACCCCTACGGCACCGGCCTGTACCACGGCGCGCTCGAAGTGCGCGGCCGTGGCAACACCACCTGGAACATGCCCAAGAAGGGCTACCGCTTGAAGCTGGCGTCGGCCGCACCGATCCTGAACATGCCCGCGCACAAGGACTGGGTGCTGCTGGCCAACTACGCCGACAAGACTCTGCTGCGCACCAACGTCGCCTTCGAGATCAGCCGTCGCGTCGGCTTCGCCTGGACGCCGCGCTTTCGCCACGCGGACGTCTATCTGAACAACGAATTCCTCGGCAGCTACCAGATCGGCGAGAAGATCGAGGTCGCGCCCAACCGGGTGGCCATTACCAAGATGACCACCGCCGACGTGGCGCCGCCCAACGTCGAGGGTGGCTATCTGCTGCAGGTCGATTACCTCGACCGCCTGGTGCCGGGCGTCGATACCTGGTTCAGCAGCCGCTTCTACCAGTTCCTGATGGAAAGCCCGAAGGAAGATGCGGTGCAGCCGGAGCAGAAGGAGTACATCCGCAGCGACGTTCAGGCGCTCGAAGACGCCATCATGCGCGGCGACTTCAACCCGCAGACCGGCGTACCCGCATACCTCGACGTTGAGTCGATGGTCAGCTACTACCTGGTGCAGGAGCTGCTGAAGAACAAAGACGCCGCGATGGGCTCGAGCGTCTATCTCTACAAGCAGCGCGGCGGCGTCCTGACGATGGGGCCGTTGTGGGACTTCGACATCTCCGCCGGCAACATCAATTTCGAACAATCGGCGATGTACCCGCAAGGCTGGTACCTGCGCAACGCCACGCAGTGGTTCGACGCAATGATGCGCACGCCGGCGTTCAAGGAGCGCGTGATCGCGCGCTGGAAGCCGTTCAAGGATCAGACCTTGCGCGAGATCAACAAGCACATCGACCAGCAGGCCGCCATCCTCGACGCGTCGCAGAAGGCCAACTTCCAGCGCTGGCCGATCCTCAACACCTATGTCTGGCCCAACCAGGTCGTGACCGGCAGCTACAAGAACGAAGTCAGCTGGTTGAAGGACTGGTTGAAGAAGCGCATCGAGTGGATGGACAAGCACATCAAGGAGTGAGGGATGGCGCGGCGCCCCCCGCGCCGCGCGCAGGTCGGCGCGGGCGCGACACAGCGGCGCGGTGCCGCACGTCGATTCAGGGGCCGTGCAAATGCATGGCAGCAATGCTTTGAGCCTGCATCACGAGCACGAGCTGCAGCACGATCGGGTTTGCTGCCTTGCTGCCCGTGCATACGATGACCCCGACCACGCTCCGACAACTTTCTCACGTTTCCTGGCGCTATGTCGCCCTGTGCGTGCCGTTCGCCTACTTCTTCGCTTCGCGCGTGCCGACCGCGGCAGGCAAGGTCGGCTGGTCGCTCAACTACCTGCTGCCCGTGCTGGCGCTGGCTGCGGCGGCGCACGGCGACTGGCTTGGCCTGTTGCCGGCCCTGGTCATGCTGGTCGCGGTCTATGCCGCCTACGAGTTCGGCTACATGGTCAACGACAGCGTCGCCATTGATCGCGAGGCTGTGCCCACCCTGAGGCTGGACGAGGCCGCGCGCACCTGGATGCGCGCGCATCTGGGCATCGCATTCACGGTTCGAGCCCTGATCGGCCTGGCCTGCCTGGCGCTGCTGCATACCACCCATATGCCGCAGCCGACGCTGGTGGCGGCAGGCTGGCTGTTGCTGTGGCCGGGCTTTGCCCTGTACAACCACTGGCGCGGCCGCATCACGATTGCGCTGCACTTCGTGCTCGTCAGCCTGCGTTTCGTGCTGCCGATCCTGGCGGCTGCCGCACCGGGTTCGATCGAACCCGGTGCGGCCTTGCTGCTGCTTGCGCTGTACCCGGTGCCCTTTACCTACGAGGCGGCCTGGAAAACACGCTATGGCCTGCCCGCCTTGAAGGCCGCTTTCGGCGATGAGGATCGCTTCCGTGTGACCTGGTACCTCACCCTGTTGCTGGCAACAGCGCTGTGGTGGCCGACATCGCCGCAGGCCGGGACCTCGCGTGAGCTGTTCCTCGCCATCGTTGGCTACTTCCTGCTGCAGCGTGTCCTGGCCTGGTTCTTCAGACGGCATCCGCAATGGATGCCGCTGAGGATCGATTCCTGACGCGAAACGTCGCCGACGCTCATCCGGGATCGCGCGCCCGCCCATTGGGCAGGGCCATGCGCAGCGGCAACCACGGCAGCAAGGCCAGCCAACTCGCCAGCGTTCCGACCGCAAGCCCCAAAGGCCCCGCATACGCGCCGAACCGGTCATAGCCGAACTGGATGACGAGCACCGCCGCGACCGACGCCACCAACCACATCATCAGCAGCAACTGCGGCCGATCGAGCGTGGTCAGCGTCAGCTGGACGATCTGGTTGGCGAACAGCAGCACGGCGAAGGCCATGCCTGCCACCAGGAACGGATAACTGGCCGAGAACTGCGCGCCGAAGATCGCGCGCAACAGCCAGGGCCCGAGCCACCAGGCCCCGGCCAAGCCGAGCAGACCAATGACCACCATCGCTGCGGACGTGGCGAAGAAGGCGCGCGCGAAGCGACCCTGCCGGATGCGTTTGTACAGGTAGGCGGTGGCCAGCGACACGCCGATCAGGTAGGCCACCTGCGTCCACACCTCGGTGAGCTGCATGGCCGTTGCGTACAGGCCGAACGGTGCGGCCTCCATGCGCTCGCCCAGCAGCAGGCGGTCGATGCGCACGAACAGCGCCTGCAGCCACAGCGCAGGCACGAAGCGCAGGCCGAACATCAGGTAGGCGCGAGCGCGCTGCGGGCGCACGAAGCGGCCCAGGCGCTGCTGCGGCATGGCGCCGCGCAACTGCGCGTACTGCAGCGCGGCATTGAACGCGCCCTCGATCACCCAGGCCGCGGCCAGGACCCACACCGGCACGCCGAAGTGCAGCCCGGCGACGATGATGGCCGCGCGCACCAGCAACGCACCGCTGCGCGCGACGATGTTCGGCCGGTTGTGGTTGCGGCTGAGCCAGTAGGTGGCGATGACGTGAAACGGCTCGATCAGCGGCACCGCCAGCAGCAGGATCATCGAGACCTGGCGCCGCTGCGGGTCGCCGATGGCGACGTAGCAATACACCAGCATCACCAGCAGCGCCAGCAGGCTTGCCGCCATGCGCACGACGAAGACGTTGGCGATGGCGCCCGGCAGGGCCGAGCCGATGCGGCAAAAGCGCGGCAGGAGCGCCGAGCCCGAAACCACCAGGCTCATCCCGAGACCAACTTGCAGCAGCGCCGTGGCATAGGCGAAGTGGCCCGAGCCGATCGGGCCGAGCGTGCGACCGATCAGGCCGAAGATCAGCAACCCCACGGCCATCGCCAGGGCCTTGTCGCCAAGCACCCAGGCCATGTTGCGCGCCGCCGTCAGGGCCGCGCTGCGAGGCTGGGAGTTGGGGGGCGGCGGCGAACTGCTCAAGGCAAAAGTGGCGATGTCGTTGCGGGTTTTGCCGCGTCACCCGGTGGTGCGGCCGGCGGCATTGTCCACTGCGCGCCGCGCGGGCCGGCCGCTGCCTCAGGGGGTTGACCCATCGAGGCCGGCAGCCAGGCCGTGGCACGCCTCTTGCTGCACTGCAATATAATTGCTGCACCGCAATAAAACACTGGAGCGCGGGGTGGCAGCAAGGCCCCGCCTGACGTAACCTCATAACTCACCTCCCCCTAAGACCAACCCCTAGTTTTTGGAAAGGACGCTGCACCGTGTCGGTGGAGAAGAATCTTGTATTGCTGGCTCGGGCCGTGAAGCCCCTGCGCCGCACCGCGTTGCCCGGCGGGTCTGCACTCGACGCCGCCTACACCGTCCTCAACCAGGTCGTTGCAGCACTGGTGTTGCTGCTGATGTCGCCGCTGATGGCCTACATCGCCTTCCGCATCTGGCGCGTGGATGGCGCCCCATCACCTTCGCGCACGGCCGCATCGGCCATCGCGGCACCGTCTTTCGCTGCCTGAAGTTCCGTTCGATGGTTCGCAACTCGAGCGAGGTTCTCGAGCAGTTGCTGCGTGACGACCCGCTGGCCCGCGCCGAGTGGGAGCGTGACCGCAAGTTGCGCAACGATCCGCGCATCACGCCGATCGGACACTTCCTGCGCAAGACGAGCCTGGATGAGCTGCCGCAACTATTCAACGTGCTGCGCGGCGAGATGAACTTCGTCGGCCCGCGGCCGGTCACGCTCGATGAAGTACAGCGCTACGGCGCACGCAAGCGCCACTACCTTTCCGTCAAGCCGGGCCTGACGGGCCTGTGGCAGGTCAGCGGTCGCAACAACACCACGTATGCGCAGCGCGTCCAGTTCGACACCGACTATGTCGAGAAACGCAACCCCTTGATGGACCTGTGGATCGTCTCCCGCACCGTCAAGGTGCTGGTCACGCGCGACGGCGCGCACTGATCCGCAGACTCCGCCCCCGCGACAAAAAATGCCTGAGCAGCCGTCCATGTCTTCTCCCACCCCGAAGATCATCCACGTCACCGATTCGATTGCCGCCGGCACATGGGCCTTCCTGGCGCAGGCCACGCGCGAGCTCGCCGCCAGCGGCGTGCGCCAGACCGTGCTGTATTCGCCGCGCGCCGATACGCCCGCCGATCTGAGCGCGCTGTTCGATGCGCGCGTCGAACTGATGGCGCTGCCGTCGCCGTCGCAGGGCGTGGTGCGCTACGCACGCACGCTGCGCGACGAGTTGCTGCGCTTGCTCGTCGAACCCGAACGTCACGGCCGTGCACCTGCATTCGTCGCGTGCGGGCTTCGTCGGCCGCCTGGCGCTGCTGGGCACGCGGCTTCGCGTGCCCGTGTTCTATTCGCCGCACGGCTTGGCTTCACTCAACCGCAGGTACTTGTTGCCCAGCCTGCTTCACGCCGGCCTCGAACGCCTGGCAGCGCGAACGCACTGCACCCTGGTGGGTTGCGGCCGCAGCGAAGCGGCGCTGCTGACGCGGATCGGTCGCAGGCCCGCGCGCCTGCTCGAGAACGCGGTTGACGACGAGTTCTTCAGCATCACCCGGCACGAAGGCAAGCCGCCGCTGGTGGTGAGTATCGGCCGCATCTGTCGCCAGAAGGCGCCGGAACGCTTTGCGGAGTTGGCAGCGCGCTTCCAGATTGCTGAAGTGCCGGCCCGCTTCGTCTGGGTCGGCGCCGGCGACGCTGAGGGCGAAGCGTGTCTGCGCGCCAGCGGCGTCGAGGTCACCGGCTGGGTTGCGCCCGAGCAGGTGCGGCAATGGCTGGAGCAGGCCTCGGTCTATGTGCAGACTTCGCGCTGGGAAGGCATGCCCCTGTCGGTGCTGCAGGCACTGGCCGCGGGCGTGCCCTGCGTCGTCAACGACGCTGTCGGCAACCGCGACGCAGTGCGCCAGGGCATCACCGGCTTTGTGGCGCGCAACGCCGACGAGATGGTGATGACGGTGCAGCGCCTGTTGCAAGACGAAACCCTGCGCCGCCGTTTTTCCCTGGCCGCCCGGCGCGACGCCCAGGAGCGTTTCAGCAGCGCGAGCTTCCGACAGCGCCTGCTGCGCCTGTACGGTCTGGCCACGTACAACGATGTCCAGACCGTCGCGCCGCGGCCGTACAACGTGGCGCAACTGCTCGGTCCGCGAACGCCGGCGATGCGACCGATGATGATCGAGCGTCGCATCAACAAGAGCCGCGCCCCGCACCTGCCGGAGCGCCGCGCCGGCGCGCGCTCGATGCGCGCCTGAGCCACGCCGTGCCGGGCCCCGGCGCAAGGCGCTTGCGCGGTGCGGCATGGATGCTGTGTCTTGCCATCGCCGGCGTCGATGCAGCGAGCGCTGCGCCTTGGTGCCCCCCGGCGCCGATCGCGGCGCAGCCGGATGCCGATGCGATCGACGTGCGCCGCTTCGGTGCCACGGGCGACGGCCACAGCGACGACACGGCCGCCCTGCGCCGCGCGTTGACCGCGTTGAAGCCAGGGCAGACGCTGGTCTTCGCGGCCGGCACTTACCTGCACAGTGCGCGTCTGGTGATCGACACGCCGCGGGTCACGCTGCATGGCCGAGGAGCGACGCTGCACGCCACCAACCCCGCCGATCAGGCGCTGCTGATCCAGGCCGACGGCGTGCGCATCACCGGCTTCACGCTGACGGCCATCACCGACCGGCGCCGCGACACGCCGTGGGAATCACGCATCGCGGTCTGGCGGCATGGCCGCGGCCTGCCACCATTGGCGCGCATCGAGATCCGCGACAACCGCATCGTCGAATCCGGCGCACCTGAATCGCCGCGTGCCAACAGCAGCTCGTCGGCCGCGATCTTCGTGCACAACGCGCAGCACTTCGTGGTCGAGGGCAACCTGGTGCGACGCTCGCTGGCGGATGCGATCCACATCACCGGCGGTTCGCGCCACGGCCGCGTCCTCGGCAACACGGTGCGCGAAAGCGGCGACGACATGGTGGGCGTGGTCTCCTACAGCACAGACGACCAGCTCGTGGGCGACATCCTGATCGCCGACAACGACCTCTCTGGCCAGTACTGGGGCCGCGGCGTCTCGGTGGTGGGCGGGCAGGACGTGACCATCGCAGCCAACGCGATCGACGCCACGACGCATGCCGCGGCGATCTACCTTGCGCGCGAGAGCAACAGCTTCAACACCTCCGGCGTGCGCAACGTGCGCGTGCAGGGCAATCGCATCTCGCGCGTGCAGACCGAGCCGCCGGCCTACAGCGTGCTGCCGCTGTTGCAACGCGGGCGGCGCACCGGTCACGGCGCGGTCGAGCTGGTGGTGCAGGAGGGGCCGATCTCGACGCGCGATGCCCTGTCGGTGCGCGATGTGGCGATCGAAGGCAATGACATCGAAGCCAGCGCGACGGCGGCCGTGCGCATCGGCGCCGGATCGTCGAGCGCGGCCGGTGCGGCCGTGGGCCACGTCGTCGTGCGCGACAACCGGCTGCGCCGCATCGGCGGCAAGGCCATCGACGTGCGCAACAACGCCGCGACCCTGCACTGCAGCGGCAACACCCTCGACGGCAGCGCAACGACGCACGCGGCCTGCACGGCGCCGGCATGGACCGTCACCGGCGCAGCGCAGGGCTGTCGCTGAACACTCACGCGCCGGCGGGCAAATCCGCAGCGCGCAGTTGCTGTTCGATCAGCGCGGCCATCTCGGCCTTGAAGCGCGCGGTGTCGAATGTCTTGGCGTGCGCATGCAAGGATTGCGGATCGAAGCGCAAGCCGGACTCGATGCGCTGCACGGCCTGCACCAGGCTGTGCACGCTCTGCTCGGCGAAGTGCACGCCGGTGCGGCCGTCGAACACCGTCTCGAGCGCACCGCCGCGACCATAGGCCACCACGGGCGCCCCTGCCGCCATGGCTTCAACGGGCACGATGCCGAAGTCTTCCAAGCCCGGAAAGACCAATGCCTTGCAACGTTGCAGATGGTCTTTCACCACCTCGAAGGGCTGGCGTCCCAGCAGGCGCACCTGGGGCCCCGCCAGGCGCTGCAGTTGATCCCGCTGTTCGCCTTCACCGATGACCACCAGCGGCAGACCGAGCTGGGTGAAGGCCTGCACGGCCAGATCGGCGCGCTTGTACGGCACCAACTGGCCCAGCACCAGGTAGAAGTCTTCGCGCGGTTGGTTGGGATCGAAGGCGTCGGCCTGCACCGGCGGGTGGATGACGGTAGATCCACGGCGGTAGAACTTGTGGATGCGCTTGGCCACGAAGTGCGCGTTGGCGACGAAGTGATCGACCCGGTCGGCCGAGGCCCTGTCCCACAGCCGCAGGTAATGCGCGACCAGCGGGAACAGGGCGCGCACCACCGGTCCGGCGCTGGCGCGGTACTCGTGGTACATGTCCCACACATAGCGCATCGGCGAGTGGCAGTAGCACAGGTGCAAGGCGTCCGGCCGCGTGATGACGCCCTTGGCGGGACCGGCCTCGCTGGAGATCACCAGATCGTAGGCTGTGAGATCGAGCTGCTCGCTGGCCAAGGGCATGAGCGGCAGGTACTTCTGGTAGTGCCGCTTCGCTCCCGGCAGACGGGAGATGAAGCTCTGCACGACGCGCCCTTGAAAGCCTGGCCCCAAGGTGTCTCGGATCAAGGCCTCGTCGCCCACATGCACGATCACGTCGGCCTGCGGGTACATCTCTGAAAGCGCGCGCATCACCGCCTCGCCACCACGGTTGCTGAGCCACCAGTAGTGCACCAGTGCGACCTTCATGCCGGCGCCTTCGCATGTTGTTGCAGCAAGGTCAAGGTGCGCTCGGCACAGGCGCGCCAGGTATAGGCGCGGGCGCGCTGCAAGCCCGCCTGCGCCAGTCGCCGGCGCAGTTGCGGGTTGCCGACGAGCTCGAGCAAGGCCCTGCCCACGGCCTGATGCGACGACGGTTCCACCAGCAGGCCGGCATCGCCCACCACCTCCGGGATGGCGGTCGTGGACGAGCTCAACACCGGCACGCCGCTGGCCATGGCCTCGAGCGGCGGCAGACCGAAGCCTTCGTACAACGAAGGATAGGCAAAACACATCGCACCCGCATACAGGTCGGGCAACAACTCATCGGGCACATGACCAGGCAGGTGCACGCGCGGTGGCAGGTCGACGCCGCCCAGCGCACTGCGGTGGATATGGCTGGCGCCTTTCATGCCGGCCACCACCAGCCACACATCGGGCGGCAATTGCGGCAGGATGCCTGACCAGGCCTGCAGCAAGGTCGCCAGGTTCTTGCGCGGCTCGATGGAGCCCACGGTCAGCACGTAGCGGCTGCTGGGCAGGCCGAGCGCAGCCAGGCCGGTTTGCAGGGCCTCGGGCGCACGCGGCGCAAAGCGTTCATCGACGCCGTTGGGCACCACATGCACGCGCTCAGAGACCATGTCGGTTTGCGCCAGCAGCCGCTGGCGTGTGAACTCGGAAACCGCCAGCACCGCACGCACGCGCCGTACCAGGCGCGGCGTCAGCCAGCGGTACCAGGCGCCGAAGGCGGCGCTTTGCCATTCCGGATGATCGAGCGCAGCCACGTCATGCACGGTGACCACCTGCGCCGCGCATGCCAAGGGCCCGACGTTGGCAGGACTCCACAGCAGGGCGTTGCGCGGCAGGCGCCAGGCCAGGGTTTGATCCCACAGATGGCCGTGCATGCCCAACAAGGGCTGTGCCGGGGCCATCGCTCCGATGGCCCCGCCGGCGTGGCGCAGGATTTCACGCGTGTAGCGCTGCACGCCGGTCAGGGGCGCGGCCAGGGTGCGGGTGTTCGCGATGATGAGAGGGTCGGCCATCGGGGGTCGGCGAGGATAACCGCGAGCTTTTCTTTGAAGTCGGAGCTGCGCCTTCACGCAGCGAGCGCTCTTTGCCCAGGCAGTCGCCTTCGTTGACGACGGATGTCCAGCAGCACGATGCCCAGGCCCAGCATCAGCGGCACGAAGCGTGTCTCGCCGATGTAGCTGTAGCGCAGCGACTCCAGCAGGAACAGCACGGACACCGGGAACAGCAGCAGGCCGAAGAGGCGCCCGCTGCGAAACGCGGCGTAGGCCTGGCCGATCAGCCAGCCCAGGAGAAGAAAGAACAGCGCCGAGCCGGCGTAGCCCAAGTCCAGCACGACACGGAAGTACGCCGTCGGGCTGTTGAACTCGGGTCGCGCGAAGACCTCCAGAAACTCCTTCTCGATGCCGCGGGGGCTGCCGAAGGCGGCCGTCAGCAAGGCGCCGAGCCCGGGCATGGCCCACAACGACTCGAAGGCAAAGGCGCCGCTGTAGTACGGCCACGCGTGCGTCTCGACCAACAGGCCGATGCCGTTGTTGGTGGCGGTGGCGTAGTAGGTGATGAGTCGATCGAGCGTGAAGGCCCAGATCGAGTCGTACTGGTTGACGTAGTACTCCCACGAGCGAAAGTATTCGCTGGCGGTGAACAACAGGTACAGCGCAATCGGCGCGACCACCGGCAACAGCTGCGCCGCGCGCTGATGCGAGGCGCGCACGATCGGCAGGAAGGCCAGGCGCGCCACGCCGAAGCAGACGACGTACTCGATCACCGCCAGCCGCTCGGCCCAGGCGAAGCCGCGAAACACCGCCAGCAGCAGCAGCAAGACGAAGCCGGCGTGCTCGATGCGGCTGACGCGCTGCACGCCGGCCGAGCACTTCAGGCCGTAGGCGATGGCGAAGGCGACGCCGAACTGCGTCAGCGTGGTGACGCCGGGGGTGGTGGAAAAGGTGCTTCGCACCGCGGCGTGCCCGCTGAAGACGATCTGGATCATCTCCGCCGGCCGCGCCAGCAGCGGCCCGAACCAGATCGCGTAGGCCGAGCAGCGAAACGCCGAGCAGCAGCAGCATGACGCCGCGCGAGATCAGCGGCGGCGCCACCTGCGGGCGGCTGCGTGCATGCGCCAGCGCCCATTGAATGCCGACGACGAGGCAGGCCAGCAGGGCCAGGCCCCACCAGTACAGCGCGCCCGGCACATAGACGTTCTTGACGACGCGCGTGAAGTCGAACGCAAGGAAGCTCAGGTAGATCGGCAGCAGCACCAGGCAGACGATGCGCCCCGGGTGCAGCCACCACAGATCGGCAGCGCGCATCACATCGGCGCGAAACCGCTGTGGCGCGACGACGGCCGAACGCCGTTGAAGATCACGCCTTCGAGCCGCACGCCGGCGCGCTCGAGGCGGCGCACCGCATCGTTGGCGTCGTCGAGCAGGCTCTGCTCGGCGCGCACCACCAGCAGGAAGCAATCGGCCAGCGGCGCGAACGCCAGCGCGTCGCCGATGGCGCCCAGCGGCGGCGTGTGGATGACGATGTGGTCGTAGCGCGCGCGCAGCGTCTGCAGCGTGGCGCCCAGCTCCGGCAGCAGCAGCAGGCTGCCCGGGTTGTCGCACATCGTGCCCTGCATCAGCGTGTCCATGTTGGCCGAGGTGTGCGGGTAGATCACCTCGTCGAGCGAACGCGCGCCGCACAGAACATCCGACAGGCCGGACGCATGCGGGTCGAGCCCGACGTAGCGGTACACCGCCGGATGGCGCATGTCGGCCTCGATCAGCAGCACGCGCTTGCCGGACTCGGCCATCAGCGCCGCCAGGTTGCTGGCAACGAACGACTTGCCCGCGCCGTAGGACGGCGCCGTGACCAGGATGACCTGGGCCTCGATGCTGCGCGCGCGCAGCATCAACGACATGTGCACCGCGCGCAGGCCCTCGACCGCCGGGTCCTGCGGCGCCGCGCGCGCCAGCAGGCGGTGCGTGCCCATGTCGGTCTCCGGCGCGTCGTCCATGCGCCCTTCCATCAAGCGCGGCTGGTTGATGCTCTGCGGAATGCTCGCCACCGTCGCCGGGCCGAGCGTGGCTTCGATGTCGACCACATCCGACACCGTGGTGCGCAAGGCGCGAGACATCAGCGCGGCGATGATCGCCATCAACAACGCCAGGCCGACACCGATCGACGCCAGTGCCAGCGGCTTGGGCCGTGCCGGCTCGACCGGCACGGCGGCACGATCGATCTGGCGCGCGCCGGCCAGCCAGCTGGCAGTGGCGATGCGCAACTGCTGCGCACGATCGAGCAGCGTCGTGTATTGCTGGGTGCTGGTCTGCACGTCGCGCTGCAGGCGCACGAGATCGCGCTGCTGCTCGGGCAACACATTGCGCGACGCGCCGGTGCGTCCCAATGCGCCGCGCACGCTGGCGATCTGCGCCTGCACGGCCGCCACGTCGGGATGCTCCGAGGTCAGGTTCTGCGAGAGCTGCGCGCGCTTGACCTGCAACTCGACGAGCTGGCGCTCGAGGTCGCCACGCTGTCGCGACAGGGCCTCGGCCTCGACCGAGGTCGAAACGCCGGCCCCCGACTTCTGGTAGGACGCGAGCGCCTCCTCGGCGGCGCGCACGCGCGCTTCGAGCGGCGGCAACTGGCCTTCGAGGTAGGCCAGTGCCTCGTTGCCCTCGTCGACCTGACGCTTGACCGAGAGTTGGAGGTAGGCAGCGACCATGCCGTTGAGCAGCGTCGCAGCGCGCAGCGGATCGCTGTCTTCGTAAGACATGCGCACCACGCCCGACTCGCGTGAGGGCTCGAACAGCCGCAGCCGATCGACCACCGACTCGTAAGCCTTGAGCGCATGCTCCTGGCGCACCTTGACGCGCACGCGCGGCGCGTCGGCGCGCAGCTGGACGGCGATCGATGCGCCTTGCCCGCCGAGGGTGAACGGCGTGCGTGCGCCCGAGCTGCCCTTGGCTACTTCCTTGCCGTCGTCGTCGTGCAGGCTCCAGCCAGCACCCTCCACGGTCAGTGCGAAGTCCTGGCCGCGATAGGCGGCGGGCACTTTCAGCCGAACCGATTCGATGCCGTGACGCGCGCCGACGGGCACGAAGCCCCAGCGGCGAGCGCTGCCGAGCTGCACATCGGCCCCCACGGATTCGATCACCGGCAGCAGCACGTCGCGTGAACGCAGCACCTCGATCTCGCCGCTGGCCTCGCGACGCTCGCCGTCGACGGCACCGCGGGCACCGCCCTCTTCCAGCGTCGGCAACAAGGTGACCCGTGGCTTCGACGAGAGTTGGACCAGGGTGTCGGTCTTGAAGACCGGTGCGGCCAGCAGCCCGTACAGCAGCGTTGCCCCCAGCACCAGGCCGGCGGCGACAAGCGCCGGGCGCCGCTGCTGGCGCATCGTGTCCAGCATCGCTCTGACGCCGAAGGCACCGCCACGCGAGAGCGCGGGCCGCCGCTCGAAGTCGCCGCCCGGCCAGGCTTGAAGCGCGCTCATCGCGGGAAGGCCCGGGTGCTGTCGTTGAGCACTTCGCGCACCACCGTGGCCGACGGCAGGATGTTGGTGACGAGGCGACCCCAGCGCACCACCGGCGCGGCGTCGACGTAGATCACGTCGCGTGAGTGGAGACGGAACTTGCCGGCCAGCAGCATGGCGTCGGGTGAATCGCTGTTGAGGTGGTAGATCTGTGAGCGCGCATTGTCGTTGCCGCGCAGCACGAACACCTGTCGCGCATTCGCTGTCAACGGATTGACGCCGCCGGCATCGGCCAGCGCGTCGGCCAGCGTCAGGCGGCCGCGCGGCATCGGCACCGCCACGGGGCGCAGCACCTCGCCGGTGACGAAGACCTTGGCCTCGCGGCGCTCGGGCACGTTGACGACGTTGCCATGTTGCAGGCGCACGTTGGCGCGCATGTCGCCGCCGTAGTACAGCGACTGCAGATCGACCTTCATCGTCTCGGCGCCGCGCGTGACGGTGACGTTGGTCAGATCGGCGTCGGCGGTGACGCCGCCGGCACGGGCGACGAGCTCGGTGAGATCGGGCGGCACGTCCGTCAGCGCCTGGCTGCCGGGGGTGCGCAACTCACCCGCGAGGTAGACGCGCTGACCGCGGTACTGCATCACCGAGACATCGACCTGCGGGTCGCGGATGATGCGGCGCAGGCCGCGCGCCACGTCGTCGCGGATGTCCTGCAGCGAGCGGCCGGCAGCACGCACCTTGCCGGCATAGGGGAAGAAGAAGGTGCCGTCGGCATTGACGACGCGGCCGATGAGTTCGTCGCGCGTGCCGCTCGGGTTGGTCAGCTCCGGATGGTTCCACACCGTCACGCGCAGCACGTCCTGCGCGGCGACGCGGTACTCATAGTCGCTGGCCCCGATCTTGGCCGCGGCCAGCGCCGCCGCGGTGGCCGCAGCCAGCGCCTGCTGCTCTTCCTGCATCTGGCGCAGGGTCGAGGCGTCGATCGTGAAGAAATCGGCCTTGGCCTTGATCAGGGCCGGCGTGCTGACGTTGAGCTGCATGCCCGGCGCATGAGCGCAACCGGCGAGTACGGCGACGGCCGCCATGATCACACCGGCGCTGCAGCGCCGCTTGAAGCCGGCCAGGCGATCGCCAACGCTTCCCAACGAGTTCTTGTTCATGTGCTTCGCTCCCTGTTGCCGCCATCGCATCGAGATGACTTGGAGCGGATGCTCGATGAACGCATGCGCGGCAACCACCCCATGAGCCCGGGGACCGTCGGACGCCGGAGACAGCGCAAGGGCTCGGCGCACGCGCTTCGAGGCCTTGCCCCCGTCAACAGGTGGGGACCGCACTGCGACTCGCGACAAATCGAGAGCGACAGCTCAGCGCGGCAGCGACGCGGCACCCGGCGCCGGCAGCAGCAACACGTCGGCCTTGCCGCCGACAGCCGAGGCCGCCGCGGGCGACGCTTCGCGTACCGCCAACGGCATGCCGCGCTTCGCATCGCCCGGCCGGTAGATCAGCATGAGCAGGATCACCACCGCCGTCGCCACCGCCAACAGCAACACCAGGAGGCGACGGCGCAGCGGCGGCCGCGGATAGTCGTCGGCGTCGCTGCGTTTCACCCGCGCAGCTTGGCGAAGGCCGCGGCCATCGCGCCCTGGGCCTCGGGCGCGCGATCCTTGCGCGCTGCGCGTTCGTCGCGCGCAGCCGGTCGAAAGGCACCGCTCGCATCGGCCGGTGCCGGCTTCGCATCGAGCTTCATCGTCAGGCCGATGCGACCGCGCGCGAGATCGACCTCCACCACGCGCACCTTGACGACGCTGCCCGTCTTGACGACTTCGCGCGCGTCCTTGACGAAGCGGTTGGCGAGCTGGCTGACATGCACCAGGCCATCCTGATGCACGCCCAGATCGACGAAGGCGCCGAACTGCGCGACGTTGGTCACGGTGCCTTCGAGCAGCATGCCCGGCTTCAAGTCCTTCAGTTCACTCACGCCTTCGTTGAAGCGCGCCACCTTGAAGTCCGGGCGCGGGTCGCGGCCGGGCTTGTCGAGCTCGGCGATGACATCGCGCACCGTGATCGCACCGAAGCGCTCGTCGGCGAACGCTTCGGGCTTCAGGCTCTTCAACACATCGCTGCGGCCCATCAGGGCATCGATGCGCTGGCCGGTGGCGGCAAGCAGCTTGTGCACCAGCGGATAAGTCTCGGGGTGCACGCCCGAAGCGTCGAGCGCATCGTCGCCGCCGCGGATGCGCAGGAACCCCGCCGCCTGCTCGAAGGTCTTGGCGCCGAGGCCCGGCACCTCGAGCAGTTGCGCGCGGCGGCCAAACGCGCCGTTGGCATCGCGCCAGCGCACGATCGCACTCGCCACGGCGGGCGACAGGCCGGCGACACGCGCCAGCAGCGGCGCCGATGCGGTGTTCAGATCCACGCCGACCGCGTTGACGCAGTCTTCGACCACGGCATCGAGGCTCTTCGCCAGGCCGTGCTGATCGACATCGTGCTGGTACTGGCCGACGCCGATGCTCTTCGGCTCGATCTTCACCAGCTCGGCCAACGGGTCCTGCAGGCGGCGCGCGATGCTGACGGCGCCGCGCAGGCTCACGTCGAGCTCGGGCAACTCCTTGCTCGCGAACTCGCTGGCCGAGTAGACCGACGCGCCGGCCTCGCTCACCACCACCTTGTCGAGTCGGTGCTCGGGCGCGGCGGCGTGAATGCGCGTGATCAGATCGGCGGCGAGCGCATCGGTCTCGCGGCTCGCGGTGCCGTTGCCGATGGCGATGAGCGACACGCCATGCCCTGCGACGAGCTGCGCCAGCGTGTGCAGCGCGCCGTCCCAATCACGCCGCGGCTCGTGCGGATAGACCGTGCTGCAGGCCAGCACGCGCCCGGTGTCGGCAACGACAGCCACCTTGACGCCGGTGCGGATGCCCGGGTCCAGCCCCATCGTCACGCGCTTGCCGGCCGGTGCGGCCAGCAGCAGATCGCGCAGGTTGTCGGCGAAGACCTTGATCGCGGTTGCCTCGGCCGCTTCGCGCAGGCGTGCGAACAGGTCACGTTCGAGGCTCAGCGACAGCTTGACCTTCCAGGTCCAGGCGATGCACTTGCGCAGCAGCTCGTCGCTGCTGCGATTGGCGTGGCGCCAGCCGATGTGGCGCGCGATGCGGCCTTCGGCCGACGACGGCTTGCCCGGCTCGACCTCTTCGTCGATCGCCAGCCGCGCATCGAGCATGTCCAGCGCCCGCCCGCGAAACACCGCCAGCGCGCGATGCGACGGCACGCGCGCGATCGGCTCGCGGTAGTCGAAGTAGTCGCGAAACTTCGCCACCTCGGGCTGCTGCTCGTCCTTGCCCGCCACCCGCTTGGACACGACCAGCCCCTCGGCCCAAAGCCACTCGCGCAGGCCACCGACCAGCCCCGCGTCCTCGGCCCAGCGCTCGGCGAGCAGATCGCGCACGCCGTCGAGCACCGCCTGCGCGTCGGCGAAGCCGGCGTCGGCGTTGATGAACGCGGCTGCCTCGACCATCGGATCGAGCGACGGATCGGCGTAGAGCTTGTCGGCCAAGGGCTCCAACCCCGCCTCGCGCGCGATCGCCCCCTTGGTGCGGCGCTTCGTCTTGTACGGCGCGTACAGGTCTTCGAGCTCCTGCTTCGTCGGCGCGGCCTCGAACGCAGCCTGCAACTCCGGCGTGAGCTTGCCCTGCTCCGTGACGCCCTTGATCACCGCCGCGCGACGCTGTTCCAACTCGCGCAGGTACGACAAGCGCGCTTCGAGCTCGCGCAAATGCACGTCGTCAAGTCCATCCGTGGCTTCCTTGCGGTAGCGCGCGATGAAGGGCACCGTGGCGCCGCCGTCGAGCAGCGAGACGGCGGCCTCGACTTGCGCCACGCGCACGTTGAGTTCAGCAGCGAGTTGTCGGGTGATCTTGTCCAAGCTCGTGACGGGCAAAAACGAAGGGCGCGAGTGTTGCATACCCCGCCGCGCGGGAGCCGCAGCATCCCGTCGCTTGCGTGGGCCGTTTCGATGAAGCCTCAGCCCGAACGGGCATGCATCAGTCTGTCACGCCGCCAACTCCGTCACCACCTGCGTCGTCGCCTGCGTCATCAGCTTGTGCACGGGGCACTTGCCCGCCACCGCCAGCAGTTCCTGGCGCTGCGCTTCGGTCAGCGGCCCGCTGAGGTGCAGCACCGTACGCAGGCGGTAGACGCCCTGGCGTTCCGCGCTGTCGTCGCGCTCCACCGTGACACGGATGTCTTCGACAGGGATCAGCTTGCGCTTGGCATACCAGAGCACGGTCATCGCCTTGCAGGCGCCGAGGGCGCTGTCGTACAGCTCGTGCGGCGACACGCCGAGGTCTTCGCCGCCGTTGGCGGCCGCTTCGTCGAGGGCGATGAAGTGCTGGCGCACCTCGGCGCTGTGCAGCATCTTGTGCGTGCGGTCGCGGCTGATGGTGATGGTCATGGCGCTGTCCCGGGTGACGATGCGCAGCATGATGCCGCAGCGCGGCCCCGCGACAGCCGACGCTAGCGCTCGCGAAAGGCGATGTCGCCGAACCAGGAGAAGAGTTCGAGCTTGAGGTCTTCGCTGTCGCAGAGCACGCCGATCTGGCGGATGCGCCCGGGCTCGGTGCCGTAGATGCGTCGGTAGTCCTCGCGCACGTTGCGGCGGTAGCTCAGCCAGCGTCCGGCGCGCTGCGCACCGCGTTCGACGACGAGGTACTGGATGCGAGCGCTGCGCGGGTACGCGATCACCTGTTCCGGCGCCGCTTCGCCGTCCCACGCATACATCAACGTGGCAAAGGGCAGCGGCTGGCCGGTGACCAGTTCCACCAGCTCCGAGAACATGCGATCGCGAAAAGCCAGCGTGCGCGTGTCGCCCTCGAAGGTGAGCACGATGCGCGCCGGCGAATCGTCGCGTTCGTCGTCGGCGATCGAGGCGCCGCTCGGGAACTGATCGACGCGCCAGCTCCACGACAGCCAGGGCGTGCGCAACGGGTCGATGTCGACATCGCAGCGCAGGCCCGAGGTCGAGCGCAGCGCGTGCGCTTCGAGCACCTGGCGGCCATCGCGCCGCACCACGCGGTAGTCGGTGTGATCGCGGTCGCGACGCATGACGTGGGCATGCCAGCCATCCGGCACGACGCCGAGGGTGCGCGCGGTCGAGAACGGCACCGGGCCCTGGGGTGCAGGCCGCGCCTCGGGCTCGGCCACGGGCGCGACGACGCAGGCCGACAGCGGCGTCAGCAGGCACGCAGATGCCACGCGCGCGACGGCGCAGCGTCGCGACTCGCGTGGTTCTGGATCCTGCGGTGGATGCGCCGTCACGGCGCGAAGGTTAATCGACCCTGACGGCGTCCGACTCAGGTCTCAAGCCAATGTGGCGTTGCCACCTGGCTTGAATCCCGCGGCGGCGGGCCGGCCACAGCCGGCCCTCGGGGCACTCTCAAGGAAATGTGGCTCTGCCACTTTCCTTGATCCCCGCGGGGGACGGCCGGCTTCGGCCGGCCTTGGGGCGCTCTCAAGGAAATGTGGCTCTGCCACTTTCCTTGATCCCCGCGGGGGACGGCCGGCTTCGGCCGGCCTTGGGGCGCTCAGTAGCTGCGGCGCTGACCGCCGCCGCCGCCACCACCACCGAAGCCGCCCGGACGCTCTTCGCGCGGACGCGCTTCGTTGACGACGAGGGCGCGGCCGTCGACCGACTTGCCATGCATGCCCTTGATGGCGGCTTGCGCCGCGGCGGGCGAGCCCATCTCGACGAAGCCGAAGCCCTTCGAGCGGCCGCTGTCGCGGTCCATCATGACCTTGGCGGAGCTGACGTTGCCGAACTCGCTGAAGTGTTGAAGCAGGGAAGCGTCGGTCATCGAGTAAGCGAGGTTTCCGACGTAGAGTTTGGTGGACATTTTTTCTTGCCTTTCGAGCAATGAGGTGATGCCGCTCGCTGGCGCGTGCAGTATCTGATGGTGCCGCGCGCTATCGCGCGCGGCGGGGGGAACCGTTGGGGTTGGAGGGACGCGGATGGTCGAGGTGGCGGAAGGTGATGCGACCCTTGCTCAGATCGTAGGGCGACAGTTCCAGCGCCACGCGGTCGCCCGCGAGGATGCGGATGTGGTGCTTGCGCATGCGCCCTGACGTGTAGGCGACGAGGATGTGCCCGTTGTCGAGGCTGACGCGGTAGCGCGAGTCGGGCAGGATCTCTTCGACCTTGCCGTTCATTTCGATCAGTTCTTCCTTGGCCAATGGCGCTCCTGGTTGGCGAGACGGTGGCTTGCCGCGCGACGCGGCAACTCACCGCACACGCGGGTCGAGTGATGAAGGTGGGGCTCGCCGAAGGGGGAGGCTGACGGCGGCTGACCGAGGGTGACGGTCGGATCGCGGCGGGTAGCCGGAGGAGCGTGCGCACGAAGCGCTGCGGCCGAACACCCTGTCAAACAACGTACGCCAAGTCAGGAGCAGACTCGAGGCGCGCGCCGGGAGTGTAGCCGATCCGCGCGCCACGCCCGCTCAGCGCCCTGCGAGCGGGTACATCGGGTCGCTGTAGCCGGGCGTCGAAGGGTGCCCGGGCGCCACCAGCGAGTCGACCAGCGCCTCGTCGTCGGCATCGATTCCGACCGCCAACGCGCCCAGGTAGCTCGTCCACTGCTCGAAGGTGCGCGGCCCGGCGATCACGGCGCTCACCGCCTTGTTGGCGAGCACCCAGGCGGTGGCGAAGTGCGCGAGCGCGACGCCCTTCTTCTCGCAATGCGCGCGCAGCGTCTGCGCGACGGCGAACGACGCTTCGCGGAACTCGGTCTGCATCATTCGCTTGTCGCCGCGACCGGCGCGCGTGCCTTCGGCCGGTTTCGCGCCGGGCGCGTACTTGCCGGTGAGCACGCCGCGCGCGAGCGGGCTGTAGGGCACGACACCCATGCCGTGATGACGGCAGCACTCCAGCACCTCGACCTCGGGCTGGCGATTGAGCAGGTTGTAGTAAGGCTGGCACACCACCGGGCCGGGCATGTTGAGCGCACGCGCTGTGTGCACCATCTCGGCGATGCGCCAGCCGCGAAAGTTGCTGACGCCCCAGTAGGCGATCTTGCCGTCGCGCAGCAGCGTGTCGATGGCGCGCAGCGGCTCTTCCAGGTCCATGCCGTTGAAGTCGCGGTGCAGGTAGTAGATGTCGATGTGATCGGTGCCCAGGCGCTGCAGGCTGGCCTCGCACTCGCGCAGCACCCAGGCGCGCGAATAGTGCGAGCGGTTCGGCGCATCGCTCATCGCATTGCCGAGCTTGGTGGCCAGCACCCAGTCGTCACGCTGGCCGGCGAGCAGTTCGCCCACCATCGTCTCGCTCTTGCCGAGCGAATAGACGTTGGCCGTGTCGATGAAGTTGACGCCGTGCTCGCGCGCATGCGCGGTGATGCGCTGGGCCTCGGCCTTGTCGGTCTGGTCGGCGAACATCATCGTGCCCAGGCAGAGTTCGGAGACTTGCAGCGGGCTCTTGCCCAGATTGCGGTAGCGCATGGTGAAACCCTAGTGTCCGGTGAAGTTGGCGGCGACGAAGTTGCCGGGCACGGTGAAGAACATGTACAGCGTGTCCTTGGCCTTGTCGGCCACGGCAGGGTTCTTGAATGTCACCCTCCACTCCTTGGCCTTCCGACCTTCGACCTGCTCGAGCTTGACCGCCTGCACGGCCTGCCACGATGCGTCGAGCTTGCCGGACTTGATCAGCGCGGCCTTGCGCTCGGCCGCGCAGCCGCTGACGGTGCCTTCGGCGGCGGGCTTGCTGCCGTGGAAGTGGCAGCGGCCGCCCTCGTCGGCCAGCGCCGGTGCGTTCAGGCCGACAGTGCCGGCGAGCGCCAGCGCGGCGATGAAAGTGCGTTGCATGGTGATGTCCTTTCGTTGTGGGGTTGGCGCAGCGAGATCATTCCAACGTATTGCGCCTGGGGTCGATGCTCTTGTCGATCTCCATGTCTTCATGGGCGTGGCGGTGTTCCTCAGCCGGGAAACGCAAGCTGTCGGGCGCGCTGTCGTGCTGGTAGCCGTGAAGCTGCACGAACAGCAGGTAGATGCCTGCGCAGATCAGGCCGAGGTTGGCGAGGTAGCTGAAGCGGGTGAAAGACTCGCGCCGACGCCACGCGGCCAGCAGCGCCACCATCACCGACAACGCCGCGATCTGGCCGACTTCGACGCCGACGTTGAAGCTCAGGATGCGCCACAGCATCGCCAGCCGATCGTCGCCCAGCGGCAACTGCTGCAGCCGCGTCGACAGGCCGAAACCATGCAGCAGGCCGAAGATGAAAACGGCCCAAAGCAGGTTCGGCGAGGCCATGCCCAGGTGCTTGCGAAAGCCGCCGTTGTTGTCGAAGCCCTTGTAGATCACGCTCAGGGCGATGATGGCGTCGATCAGGTAGTAGTTCCATGTGATCTTGAAGAAGGTGGCGAAGATCAGCGTGATGCAGTGGCCGAGGGTGAAGACGGTGACGAACTTTGCCACCTCGCGAAACGTGGCGAGGAAGAACACCACGCCGAACAGGAACAGCAGGTGGTCGTAGCCGGTGAGCATGTGGCTCGCGCCCAGGCCGACGTACTGCAGGTAGCCGCCGTCGAGCATGCGCTGGCGGTCTTCTTGCGAGATGCCATGTGCCCAAGCTGCGACCGGCAGGCAGGCGAGCAGCAAGCAGGCGCAACGCCGGCGGCTCGTCGATGGCTTCACGCCTCGGACTCCCCGTGGCGTCGAAGTGTCGGCAGCCCGACCCCGCTCGCCTCGAAGCCGCCATCGACCGCGATCACCTGGCCGTTGATGTAGCCGGCCTGCGCGCTGCACAGAAAGCCCACGGTGTTGGCGATCTCTTCGACCGTGCCGTAGCGGTTCAGCGGAATCACGTCGTGGTAGTCGCTGCGGATCGCCACGCTGTGCACGAGCTTGGCCATCTCGGTATCCACCGGCCCGGGCGCCACCGCATTGACGCGGATGCCGGCGTTGCCGAGCTCGATCGCCTGCTGTTTGGTGAGGTGGATCAATGCGCCCTTGCTCGTGCCGTAAGCCACGCGCAGGGTGGAAGCGCGCAGGCCGGAGATCGATGCGATGTTGACGATCGCGCCGCCCCTGCCCTCGCGCAGCATCAGCGACGCGGCGGCTTGCGTGCACAGGAACGCGCCGTCGAGGTTGGTGCCGAGCACATGACGGAACTCTTCGTACGTGGTCTCGAGGATCGGCTTGAAGACCGCCACCCCGGCGTTGTTGACCAGCGCATCGATGCGGCCGAAGCGCTCGTCCGCCGCGGTCATCGCCCGCGCCACCTGATCGGGCTTGGACACATCGCAGTGCAGCGCGAGCACGCGCTCGGCGTCGTCCAGCTCGCGCTCGGTGCGGCGCAACGTCGTCTCGTCGATGTCGATCAGCGCAACGCGATGCTCGTGGGCGAGAAACCAGCGCGCGATCGCCAGGCCGATGCCGCGTGCGCCGCCGGTGACGACCGCCACGGCGCAGTCGGTACAGGTTGAGTTCATGGGGGTTGTCGCAACGGTTGGTGAAGCAGCGATTGTTCATCAGCACCGCCCCCTTGACCGCACGCCTTTGGCTTCGACAAGGTCTTGCATGCCGGGGCGGTGGCATGCTGCGCAACATGCAGCATTGCCACCGCCCTTCTCGTCTCCCATTCTGCTTGTGCGTTGTCGCCCTGTTCTCGCCCGCCGCGTGGTCGCAAGACGGGACACGCTGCGCCGCCGAACCCGACCCCGCCAAGCGCCTGGCGTGTTACGACCGGCTGTTCCGCCCCGACCCCGATGCCACCCCGGCGTCGCCTTCGGCGGCTGCCAGCGCGCAGACAAGGGCCGCGGCGCCGACGCCCAGCAGCGGCTCGATCATGTCCAGGCTGTGGGAGCTCGACGACGCCGACAAGCGCCGCAAGTTCGTGGTGCGCACGCACCTGCCCAACTTCCTGCTGCCCATCCACTACACATCCAGCTTGAACCGCGCGCCGATGAGCCCGACGCGTGCCGCGCTCGCGCCCAACGAGCGCTATCGTCCGCTCGAAGCCAAGCTGCAGGTCTCGCTGCGTGCCAAGGCCGTGAGCGATCTGCTGCTGCCCGACGCCGACCTGTGGGTGGCGTTCACGCAGCGCTCGCTGTGGCAGTTGTGGAACAGCCAGGAGTCGGCGCCGTTTCGCAGCACCGACTACCAGCCCGAGGCGATCTACGTCGTGCCGGTGCCGCCGACACTGCGGCCCCTGCCCTTGGGCTGGCAATGGATGATGCTGCAGGCCGGCTTCGCGCATCAATCCAACGGCCAGACGGTGCCGCTGTCGCGCAGCTGGAACCGCGTCTATCTCGGCACCGGCGTCGAGCGCGGCGAGTTCGGCGTGCAGTGGCGCGTGCACCGCCGCGTCGACGAATCACGTGCCGACGACGACAACCCCGATCTCACCAACTTCATCGGCCGCGGCGAAGTCGTCGCCACCTGGCTGCCCGGGCTGGCGACGGCGTCGCTGTCGTGGCGCACCAACCTGCGCACGCGCAACCGCGGCTCGCTGCAGCTCGACCTGACCTATCCGGTGGACAGCGACGAGCCCGCCGGCCTGCGCTGGTACCTGCAGGTCTTCAGCGGCTACGGCGAGACGCTGCTCGACTACAACCACAAGCAGACGACGCTCGGACTGGGCTTGTCGTTGTTCCAGTTCTGAAGGGGCGCGCGATGTTGAAGACCCTGCAGAGCCTCCTCGCCGCCCTGCAACCGGCGCCACCCAGCGCCGACCCGGCCGCCGAAGAGCACCTCCTGCAACTGGCGACCGCGGTGATGCTGGTCGAGGTGATGCGCTCGGACGCGACGCTGCACGACGACGAACGCGGCGCCGTGCTGGCTGCGCTGCGCAGCGAGTTCGCGCTGACGGCCGACGAGGCAGAGCGTTTGTCCGAGCTCGCGCAGACCACGGCGCACAAGGCCACCGATCTCTACGCCTTCACCTCGCGCATCGACCGGCGTTTCGACATGCCGCGCAAGCTGAAGATGATCGAGCACATGTGGCGAGTCGCCTATGCCGACGGCCACCTGAGCGCACACGAGCGGCATGTGATGTGGCGCATCGCCGATCTGCTGCACGTGCCGCAAGGGGCCTACCATCATGCGAGGCTGCGAGCCCAGCAGGACAGTTCGGCGCCTTGAGTTCGAGGCTCAGCGCCCGGTCAAGTCGTCAGCCAGCGGGCGGCGCCAGCCCCAGCCACCCGCCCACTCGCCATCGATGCCTGCAGCAGGTAGCCGCCGGTCGGCGCTTCCCAATCGAGCATCTCGCCGGCGCAGAACACGCCGGGACGCTCACGAAGCATCAGTTGCGCGTCGAGCGACTCCAGTGTCACGCCGCCGGCGCTGCTGATCGCTTCGGCGATCGGGCGCGGCGCGGCCAACGTTATCGGCAGCGCCTTGATCGCAACGGCCAGGCGCGCTGCATCGGCCAGGACCTCGCGCGGCAGCACTTCGTGCAGCAGCGCGGCCTTCGCGCCTTCGAGGCCGAGGCGGCTCTTCAGGTGCGACGACAGGCTGCGCGAGCCGCGCGGGTGCGCCACCTCGCGCGCGACGCGAGCACTGTCATGCGCCGGCAGCAGGTCGAGCGTGATCGTGGCGCTGCCGTTGCAGGCGATGGCATCGCGAATCATCGAACTTGCCGCATAGACGAGGCTGCCTTCGATGCCGTAGGCGCTCAACACGAACTCGCCCTGTCTTTCGAACACGTCGCCGAATCGCAGCAGCACCGGCTTGATCGGCGCACCGGAAAAGCGCTGCTTCAAGTGATCGCTCCACGCCACTTCGAAGCCGCAGTTGGCCGGCGCGAGCGGCGCGAGCTCCGCGCCGGCCGCGCGCAACCACGGCACCCAGGCCGCGTCGGAGCCAAGCTGCGGCCAGCTCGCACCGCCGAGCGCGAGCACGGTGGTGCGCGCGCTCAGGTGCACGTCGCCGCGCGGCGTCGCAAAACGCAGCGCCCCGTCGTCGCTCCACCCGCACCACCTGTGCCGCATGTGAAACACCACGCCACGCTGGCGCAAGCGGTGCAGCCAGGCGCGCAGCAAGGGCGCGGCCTTGAGGTCTCGCGGAAAGACGCGGCCCGACGTACCGACGAAGGTCTCGATGCCCAGCGTCGCCGCCCAGGCCCGCATGCCTTCGGGCGAAAACGCATCGAGCCAGGCGGCCACCTGCGGCGCACGCGCGCCGTAACGCTGCACGAACGCCGCCAACGCCTCGCTGTGCGTCAGGTTCAGCCCGCCCTTGCCGGCGAGCAGAAACTTGCGGCCGACCGAAGGCATCGCGTCGTAGAGATGCACCGCGATGCCGGCATCGGCCAGCACTTCG
The DNA here is from genome assembly GCA_963738605.1 of uncultured beta proteobacterium. GTDB lineage: Bacteria > Pseudomonadota > Gammaproteobacteria > Burkholderiales > Burkholderiaceae_C > CADEEN01. Next base: position 94,715 of record CAVTXG010000019.1, on the reverse strand, counting down.
GCGGCCATCAGGCCCGCCGGGCCGCCGCCGACAACGACAACCGCCGCAGCCTGTAAAGTTATCGTCATCGCGCCATCGTGCCACGGGGCAGGATGGCGGAGTGCCGTCAACGCGGCGGCGGTGTGCGACTCGCTGTGGTGTACAGATCGCCCACCGGCACGACACGCCCATGCAGCGGCAGGATGCGATCCACCGCCAGCTTCAGGCGCTCGATGTTGTCGATCAGGTTGACGTTGTTCGCGTTCGGCGTCGTCGGCGCTGGCGTATTCGGCGGCAAGCGGCGTGTAGGCATCGGCCTGGATCAGCAGCTTCTCCTTCGGCAGGTAGGCCATCAGCATGGTGTCGCTGTGCGGGCCGCCGGCGATCTTGTGCAGCTCGATCGTGCGCGTGCCGTCGCTGAGCATGCCCTTGTCGCCGCTCACGCCCTGCAGACGCGCTGGCCTGCCGGCCTGCGCCATGCGATCCGGCGCCAGTGCGTTGGGCGTGCCGAAGACGCGCTCGAAGTACGGCACGTTGCCCGCCATCGTGACGATGGTCGCGCCCTCGGCCACCGCAGCGCGGACTCCGCCGGAATGGTCGAAGTGCGCGTGGCTGTTGACGGCAAAGCGGATCGGCTTGTTCGGCACGAGTTGCTTCGCATGATCGATCACCGCCTGCGTGCGCGCGTCGTTGAGCGGCGTCTCGACCAGCACGAGGTGGTCGCTCATCTCGACCAGCACGCTGTTGTGCGAGCCGCCGGCAAAGTGCCACACGCCGTCGGCCACCTTCTCGGAGACGACACGCTCGGCCGGCATGCTGCGCGCCGCATCGGGCAGCGCCAGCGCCGTCACCGGCGCGTTCGGCTGCACCTCCTTGATCGTCAGGTCGAGCGTCGGATACCCACCCGCGGCTTGGCGCACGCGCGTCGGGAACTTGACGCCGCTGAAGTCCTTGTAGTCGGCGTAGGTGGTGGTCACCGCGGTGTCGCCCATCACCGGATCGGGATAGGTCGAGTCGACGCGCGTCACCAGGCCGTCGGCGCTGACCGTCGCCACGGCGCGCAGGCGCCCGGGCTGCGTGAAGCTGAGCTTGTGCGTGCCGCCTTCGCCGGCACTGAGCGTGGCCGCGTTGCGCTGCGCCGCCATCAGCACGCCGTGCGGCGTGATCCACAACTGGTGCACGCGGTCGGCGATGAAGCGAGCGCCCGGCGCGACGTTGCCGCCGGCCACGTTCCACGCCGACGAGCCGCTGACGAACTGGTCGTTGCGCTGCTGGCCCGAAAGCGGATAGCCGCCGCCGCCGCGCGGCTCGGCACGCGACAGCGTGACCTCGTCACGCATCGCGCCGGCTTCGTAGTCGATGGTGCGCGTCACCGCGTGATACGCCACCTTCGGCCACGGCCCGGTCGGCAGGTAGGCCTGGCCGAAGGTGAAGCCCTCGCCTTCGCCGGCGTAGCGCAGTGACTTGAGCTGCGCCGAGCCCATCGCCTTGGAGGCGCGCGCAAGCACGTCGGCGGCGCTGGGCGGCGCAGAAGCGCAGCCGGCCACGAGGCCCAGCGCGCAGAAAGTCAGAACAAGGCGTCTCGGGGTCATCGCGTGATCTCCTCGTGAGGATTGTTGCGGGCACTGGTGATACGTTGCAGCCGCACCGCAGCTTCCGGCGGCGCGTCAGGATACGCGAGCCGCGACGACCAAGACCATCGCGCGAACACGAGGACACCGCATGAATCGCCTGCCGACCATCGCCCCCGCCCTGCTCGCCGCCGCCCTGGTCGTGTCGTCGGCCCGGGCCGACGACAAGACCTGCAGCGCGCAGAGCGGCGCGCACCCGCCGGCCGTCGTCGAGCTCTACACCAGCGAAGGCTGCTCGTCGTGCCCACCGGCCGACCGCTGGGCCTCGAAACTGAAGGGCCGCAGCGATGTGCTGGTGCTGGGCTTTCACGTCAACTACTGGGACAAGCTCGGCTGGCCCGATCGTTTTGCCAATGCACAAACCACCGAGCGCCAGCATGTCTTGCAGCGTGCGACTCGGCGCACCGTATGTGTACACGCCGCAGGTGGTGCTCAACGGCCGCGACCTGCGCGGCTGGTCGAGCGCGCAGCTGCCGCGCTTGGCGGCCAGCCCGATCACGGTGTCGCTGGCACGCGAGGGCAATGCCGTGCGGGCCAGCGTCGGCGCTGCCGCGGCGCAACGCCTCGCGGGTTTCTGGGCCGTGCTCGAAGACGGCCACTCGAGCCGTGTCAAGGCCGGCGAGAACTCGGGCGAGACCTTGACGCACGATCACGTGGTGACGCTGTACAAGCCGGTGGCCGAGTGGAGCGCAGCAACGCGGGTCAGTCGTTCACGCTCGATCTGCCGGCCGCCACGTCGAAGTCGCGCCGCGTCGCCTTCGTCGTCACCGACCAGAGCGGCGCGCGGCCCTTGCAGGCGGCGGTGCTGGGCTGCTGACTATCAGGCGATAGCGGGAACGTACGTCAACCTGATCGCGTGCTCGCCAATGCGATCGCTGGCGATGAGGCGCAGGGGCGGCCGCGGGCCGGCGAAGAAAGGCTTGCCGCGACCCAGCACAACGGGGTGGAAGTAGAGCCGGTACTCATCAACAAGACCCAGGTCGGTCAAACCTCCGCCACGCCGTCGCGAAGTCGCGTTCCTCCGGGGTCCACCCAGGCTGGTCTTCGTCCCAATGGCGCATGACCTCGTACGTGCGGCGGCCGTACACACAGCCCGCCACGCCGCGCACCTGCTCTATCCAGTGACGAAAGAGCGCGGGATCCGGCGCGAATTCCTGGTGGTCGACATAGCCGTCCAGGGACAGGTTCATTGCGAAAACGATCGTCGCCGTTCTGCAAAATCTCCACCGCGCGCCGCCTACTTCTTCTCCCCCAGCCCCAGCCGCTTGCCCGTCTCGGTGTAGACCTTGGTGCGCTCCTTCATGTACGCCTCCATCTGCTCGACGCCGACGTTGATCAGCTCGAAGCCGCTCTTGCCGGCGAGCTCCTTCATCTCGGCGTCGGCGTTGAGCGAAGCGAACAGGTCCGACAGTTTCTTGCGCACGGCCATCGGCGTGTCCTTCGGCACGCCGATGCCGCGCACCGCGCCGTCGGACCAATCGACGCCGAGCTCCTTGAAGGTCGGCACATCCGGCAGCAGCGGGTGGCGCTGCGGCATCGCCACTGCGAGCGCGCGCACGCGCGCCTTGTTGTTGATGGCGAAGACGGTGTAGGTCATGGCGCCGTCGATCTGCGCGCCGAGCACGGCGTTGGCCAGGTCGCCCGTGCCCTTGTACGGCACGTAGGTGGTCTTGATGCCGAAGCCGCCGTTCAGGCGCTCGTGCGCGACGTGGTTGGCCGAGTTCAGCGCCGAGCCGCCGAGGTTGTACTTGCCGGGGTCGGCCTTGGCGGCCTTGAGGAAGTCGGCAAAGGTCTTGAACGGGCTGGCTTCGGGCACCACCAGCGCATCGGGCGTGAAGTGGTACCAGAACACCGGCACCAGATCTTCGGTCTTGTACTGCACCTGGCCTTCGAGCGGCTGCAGCACCACGTGCGGCAGGTTGATGCCATAGACGTTCAGGCCATCGGCGGGCAGCGTGTTGGCGCTGCTCCACAGGATCGCGCCGCCGCCGCCGGCCTTGTACTGCACCACGGTGTCGATCGCCGGGCACTTCTTCTTCAACACCACCTGCTGGTGCCGCGCCGAGATGTCGCTCTCGCCGCCGGGCGGGAAGGCCTGCCAGTAGTTGAGGTTCTTGTCGGGGCAGAGGTTGGTTTGCGCGACGGCGGCGCCCGCAAGCGTTGTCAAGGCGATGGCAAACAAATGGCGCTTCATGGTCTTCCTCGTGTCGTGATTCATTGTGGCCAGACGAGGTCGAAGTATTCCAGGATCAGCACCGCTTTCTCACCCACCTGAAAACCCTGAGCCTCGGCGCGCTCGGCGAACTCCTGGCGGTAGGCGACGAGCCACCACGCCAGGGTGCGGTCGCCCTCGCCGCATTCGAAGGCGAACTCGTCGTCGATCTCCGCGAAGTAGCGACGCTCGACGTGGCGCACGCGCACGATCGCCTGCGGTATGCCGCGACCATCGAGCACGACGATGTGTTCGCCCGGACGCGGCAGATCGTCGCCCTCGGCCTCGAAGTCGCGTTCGAGCGTGGCATGCGCGCGCTTGGCGCCGTCGCGGATGAGCGCAGCGAGCTCGTCGGCCACGGCGCGGCTGTGGCCGTACGCGGTTGCCGCGAAGCCTTCGACCTGTGGGCTGCACGCTTTCTGGTAGTCGAGCCAGAAGGCCTGGATCTGATCGCGTCGGACTTGAAGCGGAGCGTTCATCCGAGAGGTGATGCATCGACCCCAGCGACCGCCGCGGATCGGGCTCTGCCCGGCCGCTGGCGGGCCTGGCAGGCCGCGTGGCCGCGAGACGCGGCCACTCCTCGCCCCGTCCAAGCCGACGCAGGTCGGCGTGGAGCCGCGGGCCTCGGCCCCCTTGAGGAGGAGCGGCGAAGCCGCTTCGGGGGTGGTCTCATTTCTGCAGCGCGGCCCGCAACTCGGCGCCGATCTCCGGCTTGTCGGCGAAAGGGTCGGTCGGGTTGCGCGCCTGCATCACGTCTTCCAGGCGCGTCTGCACCGCGCCCAGCGCCTTGGGGTGGCTGTAGATGTAGAAGCGCTTGTCGCGCAGCGCATCGAACACGAACCCCGCCACCTGCGCGGCGCTGACGCGGCCGGACTCCACCGCCTTGCTCGTCATCGCCTGCGCCACACGCTGGCTGCGCGTCGGTTTGGCGCTGGCTTCTTCGGCCGGCCGGTTGCGGTGGCTCTGGTGAATGCCGGTGGGCACGAAGTAGGGGCACAGCACCGAGGCGGTGACCTGGTCGGTGACGAGCGCGAGGTCCTGGTACAGCGTTTCGGTGAGGCTCACCACCGCATGCTTGCTGACGTTGTAGACGCCCATGTTCGGCGGGTTCAGCAGCCCGGCCATCGACGCGGTGTTGACGATGTGGCCCTCGTAGGCCGAGTCCTTCTTCGCCGCTTCGAGCATGAGCGGCGTGAAGACGCGCACGCCGTGCGCCACGCCCATGACGTTGACGCCCAGCACCCACTCCCAGTCGCGCGCGCTGTGCTCCCAGATCAGGCCGCCGGCGCCGACGCCGGCGTTGTTGAAGACGACATGCGGTGCACCGAAACGCTCGAAGGTGGCCGCGCCGAGGGCTTCGACGTTCGACGGCTTTCGACACGTCGAGGCGGAAGGGCAACACGGCATTCGCAGAGGTCGCCAGCTTCGCGATCTCTTCGGCCGCACGCTGCAATGCATCGGCCTGCACATCCGCCATCACGACGTTCATGCCCTCCCTTGCAGCGATGCGCGCCGTCTCGAGACCGAAGCCTGACGCCGCGCCGGTAATGACCGCCGTGCGGCCCTGAAAACTCTTCATGGTGTGGCGCCCTTGTCCTTGCGAAGCTGGAAGCCCTGACGCGGGAAGTGCACATGCACGCGGCCGGCACGTGCGTCGTCGCGCGCGATCGTCATCTGCTCGGCACTCAGGCCGACGAGCGTGCCGCGCACGGGGTCGGTGCCGTAGTCGGTGGCCGCGACGATCACCGCCTGCCCGGCCTCGAAGCCCTGCCCCGCGGGGACGCCGATCGCCGGCGTCGGCGCGGCTGCCGCAGCGATGGCCACTGCTTCCGCACTGTCCAGCGGCGTCGAGTTCGCGTGGCCGATGGCGAGCATGCGCTCCATCCACGCCGTCAACGCCGCGTGCGGCGCGAACACCGCACCCTGCCTGGCGCAGCGCACCATCCACAACGAATGCACGGCAGCGAAGTCGGCGATGCTCGGTGCCGCGCCGAAGAGATACGACCCACGTTGCGCGAGTTGCGCATCGAGCGCGGCGAGCTGAGTCTTCAACTGCGCCGCGGCATCGGCGAGCGTGGGCCGACGAAAGCCTTCGGTGAATGCGCCGCGGTCGGCGCCGAAGCTCTGCATCGCCGCCATGTCGTTGCCGAACAGCACGGCTGCGCCGGCGGGCTGGCTTGCCCAGATGACGGCGCTCCAGAACAGCGTCGAGTCGGCCCACTGCGCGAACAGCGGCGCCAGCGGCTGGTCCGGCGGGTAGAGCGTGGGTGTCGGCGCGAGCGTCTCGAGCACGCGTGCGGCCAGCGCGGTATCGCAATAGATGTCGGCGCCGATCTGCAGCAGCGGCGTGCGCCGGTAACCGCCGGTCAGGGCCACCACGTCGGGCTTGGGCATGACGATCGGCACCTTCACGCTGCGCCACGCCAGGCGCTTGAAGCCGAGGATCAGGCGCAGCTTCTCGGAGAAGGGCGAGATGTCGAAGTGGTGCAGGATGAGGTCGGGCATGTTGGTCTACGCCGGCAAGGCGCGCTCGATGATCGCATCGTGGTCGCAGCCCGGCGGCAGACTGCCGAAGACATCGCACTGTTGCGCAAGACGCGACGCGCAGAACGCGGCGAACACACCGTCGGTGGCATGGCGATGCAGCAGCGATGCTTGCAGCAACAGCGCCGCGTCGCGCGCGAGCAGGCGCGCTTGCGACTCTTCGGCGACGGCATCGACGGCAAGCAGCACGCGCGCCAGCGCCGCGTCGAACGCGGCGTGCGCACCGCGCGCGATCGCGCACTCGTGCGCGATCGCCGCGGCCACATCCGCTCCTCGCAGCGCACGCAGCAGATCGAGCGCCATGATGTTGCCCGCGCCTTCCCAGATCGAGTTCAGCGGCATCTCGCGGTAGATGCGCGCCATCACGCCCTGGCCCTGCGCTTCGACATAGCCGTTGCCGCCAAGGCACTCCATCGCTTCCTGCGCGAACATCGAGCCGCGCTTGCAGATCCAGAACTTGGCGATCGGCGTGAGCACGCGGCGCATCACCGCTTCATGCGCGTTGCTTGTCTGTTCGGTGACATCGACCGCATGCGCCAATCGCAGCGCGAGCGCGGTCGCGGCCTCGCTCTCGATCGCCAGATCGGCGAGCACGTTCTTCATCAGCGGCTGCTCGGCCAGGCGTTTGCCGAAGGCCATGCGTTGTCGCGTGTGATGGATCGCCAGCGCGAGCGCGCCGCGCATCAGGCCGGCCGTGCCGAGCGCGCAATCCAGCCGGGTCAGCGCGCCCATCGCCAGAATCTGCGACACGCCGCGGCCCTCTTCGCCGACGAGCCAGGCGCTCACGTCGCCGCCGAACTCGACTTCGCTGCTGGCGTTGGCGTGGTTGCCGAGCTTGTCCTTCAGGCGCTGGATGCGAATCGGGTTGACGCTGCCGTCGGGTTTGAAGCGCGGCACGAAGAAGCACGATAGACCGGCCTGCGTCTGCGCCAGCACGAGGAACGCATCGCACATCGGCGCCGAGAAGAACCACTTGTGGCCGGTGAGCTTGTAGGCGCGGCCCCACGCCGTGTTGCCGTCGAACTCGGCGCGCGTGGTGTTGGCGCGCACGTCCGAGCCGCCCTGCTTTTCGGTCATGCCCATGCCCATCGTCAACGCGCTCTTGGCTGTGAACGGCACGAAGCGCGGGTCGTAGGCGGTGGCGGCGAGCTTCGGGCCCCAGGCCTTGGCGATGGCGGCGTTGGCGCGCAATGCGGGCGTGACCGCGTAGCTCATCGACACGGGGCACAGCACCGACGGTTCGAGTTCGGTGAAGAGCATGAACCCGGCCGCGCGCTCGAGGTGCGACGGTCCGCCCTCGGCCCACGGCGCGGCATGCAGGCCGAAGCGCAGCGCCGCGCCGAGCAGCGCGTGATAGCTCGGGTGGAATTCGACTTCGTCGATGCGCCGACCCTGCATGTCGTGCTGATGCAGCTGCGGCGCGTGGGTGTTGGCCAGGCGCGCATGCGCCTGCATCTCGGCGCTGCCGGCCAGCGCGCCGAGCGTGTGCAGGCGTGTCGCGTCGTGCGCCGGGGCGTGATGCGCGAGCGCATCGCGCAGCGGGCGGTTCGTGGCGAAGAGATCGACGTCGTTCCAGGGCGTGCTCTGGTTGATGACTTCGTGCGTCGTCGTGCTCATGCCCTGCTCCGCAGCATCTCGACGTGCGGGATGGTGTCTTCGATGTAGTTCGGGCCGACGCGCATGAAGCCGCATCCCTCGTAGAAGCGCTCGAGCCGCGCCTGCGCGCTGATGCGAACGGCGCGGCCGGGCCAGAGCCGCTCGCAACCGGCGATGCCTTCGGCCATCAGCAAGCGACCGCTGCCGTTGCCACGCACCTCGGGCGCCGTGATGACGCGGCCGATCGACGGCTCGGCGTACTTCACGCCGGGATCGACCACACGCAGATACGCCACGAGCGCTCCGCTTTCGTCGCGGCCGAGCAGATGCCAGGCCTGGCGATCGATGCCGTCCGGATCGAGGTACGGGCCTTGCTCCAGCACGAAGACGCGGCAGCGCAGTTGCAGCGCGTCGTAGAGGTTGTCGACGCCGAGTTCGAGGAAGCGCTGCCAGGCCCAGTTCATTTCGTCTGCAGCGTCTTCATCGCGCGTCCGCCGGTCGGCAGCTTGCGCAGGTACTTGAAGGTGGCGGTGGCGTGCGCGCAGAGCTTGTGATCGGCGTCGAAGACCGAACCCTCGCAGAACGCCAGCGTCGCGCTGCGGTGAAGCAGCACGCCCTTGGCGACGAGCCGGCCTTCGGCCGGGCGCATGAAGCTGGTCTTCATCTCGACGGTGACGACGCCGGGGCCGTGATCAGGCTCTTTGACGGGCGCGCTCCTTGCCGAGCCCTGCAAGGCGACGCTGCGCGCCGACGAAGCGTGAAACGCGACGCTGCGCGCCGCGTGGGCCATCGCCACGTCGAGCAACGTCATCAGCACGCCGCCGTGCGCCGTCTCCCACGAGTTCAGGTGCGCGCTGTCGAGGTCGACCTGAACCTCGGCATGGCCGCTGTCGAAGCGGTGCAGCTCGAGGCCGAGCTCCTCGACGAAGGGGATGTGCAGCGGGAAGTTCAGCACGTCAGCGGCCACGCGATGCATCCGGCAGGCCGTCGTGCGGGCCGAGCGCGTGCGCGGGCACGTCATGCCACCAGTCCGACGCCGCCATGTCCGAGCGGCGCGATGGATGCAGTGGATAGAAGATGCGGCTGCCGCGCTTGGGCGCCTCGCCGCCGACCAGCAGCAGCGCTTCGCGCTCGCTGTTGTTGATGAAGCAATGCGATATCCCCGTGCCGGCCGGAAAGGCCGCCAGGTCGCCCGCGCGCATGCGGTGCACATGGCCGTCGATCCAGGCGTCCACCTCGCCGTCGACGACATAGACGAACTCTTCTTCGTTCTCCTCGGCGTGCGGCCACGACGAGCGCGAGCCCGGCGGCAGGCGCTGGAGGTTGATGCCGATGCGCTCGAGGCCCGCGCTCTTGCCCACGCGCCGCACCGGACCCATCGCTTCGCTGCTTCCCGGGTAGCGGTGCGTGGACTCGGGCACATCGCTCGTGGCGAGGATGAAAGTGGGGCGTTGGGTCATGACGTTGCCTGCTCAGGCCCCGTGATGGACGGCCGACACGCCGCCATCGACGGCGAGGATCTGCCCGGTGATGTGCTTGCCCGCCGCCGAACAGAACAGCAGCGCCGCGCCCTTCAGATCATCGTTGTCGCCGATGCGGCGCAGCGGTGCGGCCGCGGCGAGCTTGTCTTCACCGAAAGCGGCGAACGTGCCCTTGGTCATGCGGCTCGGAAAGAAGCCCGGTGCCAGCGCGTTGACGTTGATGCCGAAAGGGCCCCACTCGCCGGCGAGCTGGCGAGTGAAGTTGATCACCGCACCCTTGCTCGTGGCGTAGGCGATGAAGGTGACCTCGCGAGAACCGGCCAGGCCGGCGATCGACGCCACGTTGAGGATGCGCCCGCGCTTGCGCGGCAGCATGCTGGCATTGCCCACCGCCTGCGAGAACAGGAAGACGCTGCGCACGTTCAGGTTCATCACCTTGTCCCAGCCTTCGAGCGGATGCTCGGCCATCGGCGCGCCCCAGGTGGCGCCGGCGTTGTTGACCAGGATGTCGATGTCGCCGACGCGCTCCATCGCCTCGTGCACCACGCGCTGCACTTCGGCGGGCTCGCTGGCATCGGCCGCGATCCAGCGCGTGTCGATGCCCTTGTCCTGCAGGTGCGCAGCGGCCTCTTCGAGATCGGCCGCCTTGCGCGAGGTCAGCACGATTTTCGCGCCGGCCTCGCCGAGGCTTTCGGCGATCTGCAGGCCCAGGCCGCGCGAGCCGCCGGTGACGAGCGCGGTCTGGCCGCCGAGGTCGAAGAGTTTGTGGACGGGTGTGCTCATGGTGATTCCAATCATTGATCCGGTAGGCGCGAGCGCCAATAGATGAGCACCACGCCCACCGCGGCGGCAGCGATGCCGCCACCGATCAGCAACTCGCCCCAAGGCCCTTGCTACGGCGTGAGGAACCAGCCAAGGCAGAACACGAAGACGCCGCCGAAGATCAGCCTCCAGGTCAGTTGCTCGATGCGTGCGGGCTTCATCGTCAGAACCAGCTTTGTTTCATCTCGCGGCAGGTGGCCTCGCGCGAGCTCACCACCGCCAGCCATGCGCCGATCTTCGGCAGCTCGTAGGCGAAGAAGTATCGCGCTGCCGCGAGGCGGCCCTGGGCTGCGTCGTCGGCCCGGCCCTGCGAGGCCAAGGCCACGTCGAGCCAGGTCCATGCGATCACGACATGGCCGAAGGCCTGCAGATACGGCGTGGCATTGGCCAGCGCTTCTTCGGGCACGTCGGTGGCCCACGCGGATTGGGTGGCCGCGCCGAGCGACTGCAATGCGGCAGCGAGCACGTTGGCCTGCGTTGCGAACGCAGGTTCATGGCCGGCGCGCTCGACCGTCGCGCTGATGCGTGCAGCCAGCAGCTTCAGGCCGGCGCCGCCGTGCATCGTCACCTTGCGGCCGAGAAGATCGAGCGCCTGGATGCCGTGCGTGCCCTCGTGGATCATGTTCAGGCGCTGGTCGCGCCAATACTGCTCGACCGGAAAATCGCGCGTGTAGCCGTAGCCGCCGTGCACCTGGATGGCAAGCGAGTTGCCTTCGAGGCAGCACTCGCTCGGCCAGCTCTTGGCGATGGGCGTCAGCAGCTCCAGCAACAACCCGGCTTCGCGCGACGCTGCCGGATCGGCGGTGTGCTGCTCATCGACAAGCCGCGCGCAGTACAGCAGCAGCGCCAGCGCGCCTTCCGCATACGCCTTCTGCGCCAGCAGCATGCGCTTCACGTCGGCGTGTTCGATGATCGGCACCTGCGCTTGTGATGCGTCCTTGCCGGCGCCGGTGATCGGCCGGCCGACCTGGGAAGCGGGCGCCAGAGGGCGCCCTTGGGGTCTCTGTCTTCGCATACGCCAGCGACGCTTCGTACCCCGCCATGCCGAGCATCGCCGCACACATGCCGATGCCGATGCGCGCCTCGTTCATCATGTGGAACATGCAGCGCAGGCCTGCGCCGGGTTGGCCGACGAGGTAGCCCAGCGCGCCTTGCTTCTCGCCGAAATTCAGCAGCGTGTTCGTCGTGCCGCGCCAGCCGCACTTGTGGTTCAGGCCCGCGAGCGCCACGTCGTTGCGCGCGCCGGTAAGTCGTCCGTCCGCATCGACGAGCTGCTTGGGCACGATGAACAGCGAGATGCCGCGTGTGCCGGCGATCAGCCTGCCGTCGGGCTGCACGATCTTGGCGAGCACCAGGTGCACGATGTTCTCGGTGATTTCGTGCTCGCCGGCGGAGATCCACATCTTCGAGCCGGTGAGGCGGAAACGCGGGCCCAAGGCATCGTCCTCGTTGTCCGGCACGGCGCGCGTCGCCACATCCGACAGCGATGACCCTGCCTGCGGCTCCGACAGGCACATCGTGCCGGCCCAACGACCTTCGAACTGCGCGCGCGCGAACACGTCCTTCTGCCGCGGCGTGCCGTGCGCGAGCAGCAGGTTGGCATTGCCAACGGTCAGCAGCGCCGCGCTGATGCTCGCCGATGCCTTCGAGAAGAAGGCATTGGCTGCGGCCTCGACCACGTACGGCAGGCTCATGCCGCCCCACTCACTGCCCTGCGCCGCGGCCAGCATGCCGCTCGCGGCATACGCATGCCAGGCGTCGTGCGTTGCCTGCGGCAGGATCACGCGGCCGTCGGCGCCGATGCGCGGCTCTTCGACATCGACGAGGCGATTGAACGGCGCGAACCTGTCGCGCGCGATGCGCTCGCAGGTGTCGAGCACGGCATCGAAGGTCTCGCGCGAATGCTCGGCGAAGCGCGCGCGCTGCGTCAGCGATTCGACGTGCAGCCAGTCGTGCAGCAGGAAGTCGAGCGTAGGTCTCATGCCTTGACGACCGCCATCGTCGCCGACGCCTTCGCCACCAGCGTGCGCGCCGCACCGTCGATCGCGAACACCTCCGCCTCGGTGAAGCTGACGCTGCGGCCCGGCTTGATCACGACGCCGACGCATTCGAGAAGCCGGCCGCGCCCGGCGCGCAGCAGGCTGACCTTGTACTCGGCCGTCAGCACCCAATGGCCGTCGGCGGCAAAAGTCTGCGCCGCGGCGCCCATCGTGTGGTCGGCCATCGCGCCGATGACGCCGGCATGCACGACACCGGTGTGCTGCAGATGGCGCGGCGCGAGCGCCAAGCGCGTCGCGACGCGGCCTTGGCCCACATCGAACGGCTCGATGCCGAGCTCGACCATGAACGGCGCGCTGGCAAAGAAGGCACGCAGCTCGTCGAGCGATCGCGGCGAGGCGGTCATCTCAGGCGCTGCGCCTGCGAATGGCGCACGTCGAGGTGTCGTCTGACGGCCCGTTGCCGACTTTGAATGCGCGCTTTGCGCACACACCGTGGGGATCGCAAAGCCGTGGGCGGGTGCGCGCTGGCGCTTCGGTGCGGCGGTCGGCGCCTGCGGCGCCGACTGCGCTGTGGTGCTCGGGTTTCGGTCGCGCCGCATAACTCGCTGCGCTCACTGCGTTCGCTGCACTCGAACAGATGCGGCGAGTCAGTTGACGAAGCACGCGCGTACGCGCGCCGACCGAAACCCTGGCCTTGCAGGCCGCGCTGGGCGCAAGCGCCCAGCCGCTCGCCAGGCACGAACAGTCCACTGGACTGTTCGTGTCCGGGCTCGCCTCCTCGCCGCCACACAGGCGCGCCAGCGCGCACCCGCCCACGGCTTTGCGAGGCAGCACCTGTTCTTGGTTGGAGAAAGACCCCAGCCGGGCATCGAGCCCGGCTGGCGCCTGCACGCGCGCCTGCGGCGCGCGGCAAGCCGCGGGCTCGATGCCCGCGGCTTGCCCCTCACTCTCACCCAAGAACGGCTGTTCCCGCAAGGCGGCGGGCGGGGCGCAGGCGGGGCGAATGGCGCCGCCGAGAAGCACAGGGCTGAGGTCGGCGCGCGTACCCGCGCGCTTCGTCATCTGACTCACCGCGAGTGTTCGAGCGCAACGAACGCAGTGAGTGCAGCGAGTTTCGCGGTGCGACCTCAGACCGAGCATCGCAGGGAACCCTCGCGCAGCGAGGGCGAGCGACGCTTGAGCCCCGACTGCGCCCCGCCCGCCGCCTTGCTTGCGCACCGGCCCCGGCCCAGCGCATTTGCGGACGATCGCGAACGCACACAACGGGCCGACTCCAGACACTCGCCATGTGCGTTGGCCTTGCATCTCAGCGCGGCCGGCCCCGACCCGCGCAGCCGCCAGCGCGCGAAGACTGTCAGCGCGCCAGCTTGAGCACATGCTCGGACTCGACGCGCCATGCCGCCGGCACCGCGGCCGGCTTGACGTGGCGCTTCAATGCGCCGTCGGCAGCCTGCTTCAACTGCTGCTGCAACGCGGCACGCATGGTGCGTGCCGCGGTGTCGCGCGTGGCGGCATCGCCGACCACACCACCCAACGGCTTCAAGTCATCGCTGACGTCGAAACGTCCATCGGCGGGCACGAAGGCGATGCGCACCGGCCCTTCGAGACCGAGGCCCGCAGCAAGCTCGCCGGGCTCAGCGAGTTCGCTTTGCACAGCCGCCATCACCGCGCCCGCATACGCGCAGGCCTCGAGCTGGCCCGCGGGCCAGGCCTGGAGCGCGGCGACGAAGCGATCCGGTTCGCCGGCCTGCGCAGCCACCTGCGCGCACGGCGCAGGCAACGCGACCTTGCCGCGCACGGCCCACCACAGCGACGCCGCCAAGTCGCGCCCGCCACTCGGCGCGGCATAACCCGAGGCCAGGCGCAGCGCAGCGCCAGGCTGGCCGGCATTGTCGGCGCGCTGGTAGAGGTTGAGCGCGCGCTCCCAGTTGGCCTTCAGGCACAGGCCGTCTTCGAACATCGCACCCGCGAGCAGCCAGACTTCGGGGTGCGACTTCGCCAGGCCGGCGTTGAGCGCAGCGGCTGCGGCCACGCAATCGCCGCGCGTGATCGCCGCGGTGACCGCCTGCACCGCCTTGTCGCCTTCGCTCAACTCGCGGTTGCGCTGGCTCTGCACCCAGCGCCATTGATTGAGATCGGCCTCGCGCCCGGCCTGGAACTGACGCTCGCCGCCGGGCGCCGTCTGCGCCGGCGCCGCAGCGGCGAGCGCCCAGGCCACGGCAGCAACGAGCGCGCGCCGCATCGTCACAGCACCTCGAACACGCCGGCTGCGCCCATGCCGCCGCCGATGCACATGGTGATGCACACGCGCCTGGCGCCGCGGCGCTTGCCTTCGATCAGGGCGTGACCGGTCAGGCGCTGTCCGCTCATGCCGTAGGGGTGGCCGAGGGCGATGGCGCCGCCATTGACGTTGAGCCGGTCGTATGGAATGCCGATCTTGTCGGCGCTGTAGAGCACCTGCACCGCGAAGGCTTCGTTCAACTCCCACAGGTCGATGTCGCTGACCTTCAGGCCGAGACGGTTCAGGACCTTCGGCACCGCGAACACGGGCCCGATGCCCATCTCGTCGGGCTCGCAGCCGGCGACCGCGAAGCCGAGAAAGCGGCCGATCGGCTTCAAGCCCTTCTGCTGCGCATAGGTCTCGCTGACCACCGCGCACGCGCCCGCACCATCGCTGAACTGGCTCGCGTTGCCGGCCGTGATCACGCCGCCGGGCACCGCGGTGCGGATGTCCTTGATGTTGTCGTAGGTGGTGCCGGGCCGCAGGCCCTCGTCGGCCTTGACCGTGACCTCTTTGCTGCGCAAGCCCATCACGGCGTCAGCCACACCGGCGGTGACGGTGATCGGCGCGATCTCATCGTTGAAAAGACCCTTCTCCTGCGCCGCGCACGCCTTCTGCTGGCTCTCGGCGCCGAAGCGGTCCATGCGCTCCCTGGAAACGCCGTAGCGCTTGGCCACCTGCTCGGCGGTCTGCATCATGTTCCAGTAGATCTCGGGCTTCTTCGCGTTCAGCACCGGGTCGACGAACATGTGCTGGTTCATCTCCTGCTGCACGCACGAGATGCTCTCGACGCCGCCGGCGACATAGACCTCGCCCTCGCCGGCAACGATGCGCTGCGCCGCCAGCGCGATCGTCTGCAGGCCGCTCGAACAGAAGCGGTTGATCGTCATGCCGGCCACGCCGACCGGCAGCCCGGCCTGCAGCGCCGCCTGGCGCGCGATGTTCCACCCGGTCGCGCCCTCGGGGTTGGCGCAGCCCAGCAGCACGTCCTCGACCGCGCCCGGGTCGATGCCCGCGCGCTCGACGGCGGCCTTGACCGCATGGCCGCCGAGCGTGGCGCCATGCGTCATGTTGAAGGCGCCCTTCCAGCTCTTGGCGAGCGGGGTGCGGGCGGTGGAGACGATGAGGGCTTGGGTCATGGCGATGTCTTTCGGAGTCGAGCGGAAACAGGCGACTGGCAATGGCCTTAGAGCAAGGTCATCCGGTCGTTGATCGGGGCATGCGGCCTGCCGCAAGCCAACGGCCACCCAGCAGGGCGGCACTCATCATCAGCACGAAGCCCGACACCACCTCGAACCAGATGGTGAAGTTGGTGGCCAATGTGTGCTCTGAACACAGCGCCAGCGTGTAGTGCGCCAATCCGTCCAGGCCCAGCGCGCCATAGGCAGCGATGAACAGCACACTCAACAGATAGAAGCCCATGCGCGCGAAAACCAACCCGGCAACGGCCAGGGCCGTTACCGCCAACCACGCGAGATAGACCTGTTCACGAGTGAGCCACGCCGGCATGTTCGGGTAGTACGCGATGTACTCGGCGTTGTGCGCGAAGTGCAGCAGGCTTGCTGCGAAGTACACCGTCAGCATGGCCCACAAGTACCTGGGCAGGAGCGCCGACGTCAGTGGCAGGCGCAAGGCAAACACTTCGCGTGCATCGTGGCGACTCATGTGAACGACTTTCCTTCAGCCGCCAGCTTCGCCAGCAAAGGCGCCGGCTGCCAGAACGCGGCGTCGTCAAGTGGGTTGGCCGCAAACTTCTTCATCGACTGCACGACGTTGAACAGCCCCTGCTCGTCGGCGTAACGCATCGGCCCGCCGCGCCAGAGCGGGAAGCCGTAGCCGGTGAGATAGACCATGTCGATGTCGCTGGCCTTGCCGGCGATGCCCTCTTCCAGAATCTTCGCGCCTTCGTTGACCAGCGAATAGACCAGGCGCCGCACGATCTCGTCGTCGCCGATCTTTCGCGCCGCAACACCGATGTCGCTGCGGTGCTTGGCGATCATGTCCTCGACCAGCTTGCTCGGAATCGCATCGCGCTTGCCGGCCTGGTAGTCGTACCAGCCGGCACCCGTCTTCTGCCCGAAGCGGCCGAGCTCGCACAGCAGGTCGGCGGTCTTGCTGTAGCGCAGCTTCGGCTTCTCGACATAGCGGCGCTTCCTGATCGCCCAGCCGATGTCGTTGCCGGCCAGGTCGCCCATGCGGAACGGCCCCATCGCGAAGCCGAACTTCTCGACCGCGCGGTCCACCTGCGCCGGCGTGCAGCCTTCTTCGAGCAGGAAGCCGGCCTGGCGCGAGTACTGCTCGATCATGCGGTTGCCGATGAAGCCGTCGCACACGCCCGACACCACCGCCGTCTTGCGAATCTTCTTGGCCACGGCCATCACGGTGGCGAGGACGTCCTTGCCGGTCTTGCCGCCGCGCACCACTTCGAGCAGCTTCATCACGTTGGCCGGGCTGAAGAAGTGCATGCCGATCACGTCTTGCGGGCGCCTGGTGAACGAGGCGATCTTGTCGACATCGAGCGTGCTCGTGTTGCTCGCCAGGATCGCGCCCGGCTTCATCACCTCGTCGAGCGTGCGAAAGACCTTCTCCTTGACGCCCATCTCCTCGAACACCGCTTCGATCACGAGGTCGGCGTCCTTGATGTCGGCGTAGGCGAGCGTGGTGGTGAGCAGCGCCATGCGCTGCTCGTACTTGTCGGCCTTCAACTTGCCCTTCTTGACCTGCGACTCGTAGTTCCTGCGGATCGTGCCCAGCCCGCGATCGAGCGCATCCTGCTTCATCTCGAGCATCGTCACCGCCACGCCGGCGTTGAGAAAATTCATCGCGATGCCGCCGCCCATCGTGCCGGCGCCGATCACCGCCACCTTGTCGATCTTGCGCTGCGGCGTGTCGTCGGGCACGTCGGCGATCTTGCTGGCGGCGCGCTCGGCGAAGAAGGCGTGGCGCAGCGCGCGGCACGCGGGCGTGTTCATCAGCGCGATGAAGGTCTCGCGCTCGTAGACCATGCCGTCGTCGAACTTGCGTCTCATCGCCTCCTGCACGCAATCGACGCAGCGCGCCGGCGCCGGGAAGTTCTTCGACATCGCCTTGACGGTGTTGCGGGCGAACTGGAAGTAGGCGTCGGCGTTCGGATGCGTTAGCGGCATGTCGCGCACACGCAGCAGGGGGCGCTTGTCGGCCACCTCGCCGGCAAACGCGATCGCGCCAGCGAGCAGGTCGCGGTCGATGATCTTGTCGATCATCTTCTGCCCCGGCAAGCTCGCCAGCACCTCGCTCATCACCGGCTCGCCGCTCACGATCATGTTGAGCGCCGTCTCGACGCCCAGCACGCGCGGCAGCCGCTGCGTGCCGCCGGCGCCGGGCACGAGGCCGATCTTGACTTCGGGCAGCGCGATGGGCACACCCTTGGCCGCGACGCGGTAGTGACACCCCAGCGTCAACTCCAGCCCGCCGCCCATGCACACGCCATTGATCGCCGCGATCACCGGCTTGCCCGCGCTGTCGAGCTGGCGGATCAGCGACAGCAGGTTCGGCTCGGCGATCGCCTTGGGCGAGCCGAACTCCTTGATGTCGGCGCCGCCCGAGAACGCCTTGCCACCGCCGGTGAGCACGATGGCCGTGACGGAGGCGTCGGCCAGCCCGCGCTCGACGCCGGCGGCGATGTCGCAGCGCGTCGCGTAGCCCAGGCCGTTGACGGGCGGGTTGTTCAGGGTGATGACGGCGACATTGCCGTGTACTGCGTAGCTGGCGCTCATGGCGGGATCCTTCGCGGCGGGGCCGACGGTCATTTCATTCTAGACACGCGCGCCGCCGAAGCGGCTAGCGCGAACGCGAATGCGGCTCGACAATCGACACATGCTGAAAGCCCTCCTGCGCACCCTCGGCCTTTGCGCCACGCTGTTGATCGCGGGCTGCGCCGCAGCGCCCGAGCCGGCAACGCCGGCGGGCGAGGACCTGTGGTTCGTTTTCCTCGAGAGCGGCAAGCCCACGCCGCCCGATCGCGAGCGCGTGATGGCGATGCAGCGCGGCCACATCGACAACTTCAAGCGCCTGTTCGGCGAGAAGAAGCTGTTCGCGGCCGGGCCGTTGCGCGACCCGTCGACGCTCAAGCGCGGCATCGTGGTCGTCAAGGCGCCCACCCGCACCGCGCTGGCCAGCCACTTCGAGCCCGACGAGTACGTGCGCGAGGGCTACATGACGCTCAACGCCGTGCCGTGCATCGCCAACCGGGCGCTGTCCACCGAAGGCATCGACCCCAACGCGATCGAGGAGGTCCGCATCGTGCTGTTGATGCGGGCCGCGGGGCTCTCGGCCGCCGACGCAGCCGATCAGCGCGCGCGGTTGCGGGAACTGGTGGCAAGCGCGCGCTTCGGCGCGTGGTACACGCTGGGCAGCGGCCCGATCGCGGAAGTGCTTTTCAGCCGCGAGAAGGACGAGCAGGCCCTGCACGCGGCGCTGGCGCTGCTGCCGAGCGTCAAGAGCGGCGCGCCGGCGTCGATCTGGGCGCAGTACCTCGGCAAGGGCGTGCTGAAGTAGGTTCCGGTCAGACCTCGAGCCATTCGCGCCGCACATTCGCATCGGCGCGCAGTTCGGCCGGCGTGCCGCCGAAGACGATCTGCCCATGCCCCATCACCAGGCAGCGATCCGCGACTTCGAGCGCGATCGTCAGCTTCTGCTCGACCAGCAGCACGCTGATGCCGCGCCGCTTCAGCTCGCGCAGGTACTCGGCGACGAGCTCGACGATCTTCGGCGCCAGGCCTTCGGTCGGCTCGTCGATCATGATGAGCTCGGGGTCGCCCATCAGCGTGCGGCACAGCGTCAGCATCTGCTGCTCGCCGCCGGAGAGCACGCCGGCTTCGGTGTGCTGGCGTTCCTTCAGGCGCGGGAACAGCGCATACATGTCGTCGAAGGACCAGCGCCCGGATTGGCCTGCCTTCTTCTGCCCGAGCGCGAGGTTCTGCTGCACCGTGAGCTTCGGAAAGATGTCGCGGTTCTCGGGCACGTAGCCGATGCCGGCGTGCGCGATCTCGAAGGCCTTCTTGCCAAGCAACTCCTGATCGCGCCAGCGAATGCTGCCTGCGCCATCGACCAGCCCCATGATGGTCTTGACGGTCGTGCTGCGCCCCGAACCGTTGCGCCCCAGCAGCGCCACGATCTCGCCGGCGCCGACCTCGAAGTTGACGCCATGCAGCACATGGCCCTTGCCGTAGAAGGCGTGGACATTGGCGAGCTTCAGCATCTCAGTGGCCGGCCTCGGCGGCTTGCTGGTCGGCCAGCACCGAACCGAGATAAGCCTCCTGCACGCGCGCATTGGCGCGCACCGCCTCGGGCGTGTCGAAGGCGATGACTTCGCCGTATACCAGCACGGCGATCTTGTCGGCCAGGCCGAAGACGACGCCCATGTCGTGCTCGACGGTGAGCAGCGTCTTGCCCTGCGTCACCTCGCGGATGAGCTGCACGAAACGCTGGGTCTCGCTCTTGCTCATGCCGGCAGTGGGCTCGTCGAGCAGGATCACGCCGGCGCCGCCGGCAATCGTGATGCCGATCTCGAGCGCACGCTGTTCGGCGTAGGTGAGGTTCATCGCCAGCACGTCGCGACGGCGGTCGAGCTTGATCATCTGCAGCACTTCGTCGGCGCGATCATTGGCGTCGGTCAGGTCGGCGAGGAACTTCCAGAACGAATACTTGTAGCCCAGGTTCCACAGCACCGCGCAACGGATGTTCTCGAACACCGACAGGCGCGTGAACAGGTTGCTCACCTGGAAGCTGCGCGCCAGGCCCATGCGGTTGATCTCGAACGGCGTCTTGCCGTTGATGCGCAGACCATTGACCGTGATGTCGCCGCTGCTCGGTTGCAGCCGGCCACTGATGAGGTTGAACAGCGTGCTCTTGCCGGCGCCGTTGGGGCCGATGATGGCCACGCGCTCGCCGGGCGCAACCGCGAGGCTCGCGCCGCGGATGATCTCGGTCTTGCCGAAGTTCTTGCGAACGTCGCGCAGTTCGACCGCGGATGTCACGTCAGGGCCTCCCTGCGCTTGATCTCCTTCTCGATCTCCCCTTGCACGCGCTCCCAATCCTGGACGAAGGCACGCCGCGTCAGCTCGAACAGCACGAGGCCGGTGACGAGCACCAGCCCTGCAGCGAACCAGCTGTCGGCGCTCTTGGCGTCGAGCTTCACGCCCATGTAGTTCAACGCCGGCCCGAGCGCTTCGTTCAACTGCAGGTGATAGACCATCTCGATCATCGCGCCGGCGCCCGCCAGCACGATGAAGGCGGTGCCGCCCAAGGCGAGGTACGAGGTCCACAGCTCGCGCAGCTTGCCGAACGACGCCAGGCGCAGGTTCATCATGATCAGGCTGGAGATGCCGCCGGGCGCATACATCACCATGAAGGTGAAGGCCAGGCCGAGATAGAGCAGCCACGCCAGCGTCAGCTCGGAGAGCAGCACCAGCGCCAGCACCATCAGCACGGCGCCGATGATCGGGCCGAAGAAGAACACCGCGCCACCGAGAAAGGTGAAGAGCAGGTAGGCGCCCGAGCGCGCCGCGCCCACCACTTCGGAGGTGACGATCTCGAAGTTGAGCGCGGAGAGCCCGCCGGCGATGCCCATGAACAGACCCGACGCCATGAAGGCGAGGTAGCGCACGCGCTGCGTGCTGTAGCCGATGAACTCGACGCGCTCCGGGTTGTCGCGCACGGCGTTCAACATGCGCCCGAGCGGCGTGCGCGTGAAGGCGAACATCAGCGCGGTGCAGACCCAGGTGTAGAGCGCGATCAGGTAGTAGAGCTGAATCTGCGGGCCGAAGGTGATGCCCAGCAGCGGCTTGCCCGCGGTGCGGTTGCCGCTGATGCCGCCCTCGCCGCCGAAGAAGCCGGGGAACATCAGCGACATCGCCCACACCAGCTCGCCGACGCCGAGCGTGATCATCGCGAACGGCGTGCCGGCTTTCTTGGTGGTGACGTAGCCGAGCAGCACCGCGAACAGCAGCCCGAACAGGCCGCCCGCCAGCGGCACCAGGCTCACCGGCAAGGCGAGCTCGCCGCTCGACACCATGTTGAGTGTGTGGATCGCAAAGAACGAACCCAACCCCGAATACACCGCATGACCGAAGCTCAACATGCCGCCCTGGCCGAGCAGCAGGTTGAAGGCCAGGCAGGCAATGATCGCGATGCCCATCTGCGACAGCATCGTGTGCGAGAGGCTGCTCGTCCACAGCAGCGGCGCGACGATCATCAGCAGCGCATACAGGCCCCAGACGACCCAGCGGCCGACGTTGTAGGGCTTGAAGTGGTAGTGCGGGCGACCTTCGTGCATGTGGGCCATGTCAGTACCGCCCCGCGAGATGTCCCGTCTCGGGCCAGGCGAAGACCGAGGGCAAAGCAGACAAGCTCAATCCTCCCGCTTCCCGAGCAGGCCCTTCGGCCGAAAGATCAGGATCAGCACCAGCAGCAGGTACGGCAGGATCGCCGCCACCTGGCTGATCTTCACGCTCCACACCGCGTAGCCGAAAGTCTGCGGCGTGATCTGCGCGCCGAGTGCGGTGAACAGATCGGCGAGCGACCGGTCGCTGCCCACCGCGAACGATTCGGCCACGCCCAGCAGCACCGCAGCAATGAACGCGCCGGCCAGCGACCCCATGCCGCCGATCACGATCACCGCGAACACCACGGCGCCCACCGTCAGCGCCATGCTCGGCTCGGTGACGCGCAGCGCGCCACCGATCACGCCGGCCAGCGCCGCCAGCGCGGTGCCGCCGCCGAACACCAGCATGAAGACGCGCGGCACGTTGTGGCCGAGCGCCTCGGTCATCTCCGGATGCGTCAGCGCCGCCTGGATCACCAGCCCGATGCGCGTGCGCGTCAGCAGCAGCCAGATGGCCACCAGCATCAGTACCGCGATGGCCATGCCGAAGGCGCGGAACTGCGGGAAGGTCGTGCACTTGGCGCCGGCGACGCTGGTGCAGGTCTCGGGCGGCGCGCCCCAGGCGATCGACAGGCCTTGCGCCGTGGACTGAAGATCGACGATCGTGAACAGCGGCCCCTGCAGCGACGGCGGCGGCGCAAACGGCAGCGCCGCGCGGCCCCACACCAACTGCACCAGCTCGAGAATGATGTAGCTCAGGCCGAAGGTGATCAGCAGCTCCGGCACATGGCCGAACTTGTGCACGCGGCGCAGCACGAAGCGCTCGAACGCGGCGCCGGCAGCGCCCACCAGCAGCGGCGCGAAGATCAGCGCGAACCAGAAGTTGCTGACGCGGGCGATGGTGAACGCCACGTAGGCGCCGACCATGTAGAAGCTGGCGTGCGCGAAGTTGAGCACGCCCATCATCGAGAAGATCAGCGTCAGCCCCGACGCCAGCATGAACAGCAGCAGCCCGACCGTCAGGCCGTTGAGCAGCGAGATGAGAAAGAAGGAGTCCATTCAGTACCCACCCCCGGAGCGGCTTCGCCGCTCCCCCTCAAGGGGGCGCCGCCAGCGGCCCGGCAAAGCCGGTTCCGCGGCGGCCGCTTGGCAAAACATGCAGAGAGCTAGGCCCCCGGCCGCTTCATTTGGCACGACGTCGGCGTGCTCGACACGAACGACGGGATCGCCTTGACTTCCTGGAAGTTGAAGCCGGTGTTCTCCACCGAGTACGGGTTCTTGGCGTCGGCCTTGCGCCACTCGCTGATGAACAGGGGCTGCTGCATCTGATGATCGCTCTTGCGCATCTCGAGCTCGCCCTGCGCGCCCTGGAACTTGATGCCGCTCATCGCCACCGCCACCTTCACCGGATCGGTCGTCTTGGCCGCCGCCATGCCGGCGGAAAGCAAGGCCAGGCCGTTGTAGGTCTGCGCCGTGTACCAGTCGTCGTTGAACTTCTTCTTGTATGCCTCCTGCCACTCCTTCACCGCGCCCGGCAGGCCGTTGTGGATGATGCCCACCACGCGCACCGGCCCGCCGACGCCGGCGGCCAGTGCCGTCGGCGTGCCGCTGACGACCGCGTAGTAGGTGTAGAACTTGACGGCCAGGCCGGCATCCTTGGCCGCCTTGATCAGCAGCGTCAGGTCCTGGCCCCAGTTGCCGGTGACCACGCTGTCGGCGCCGCTGTCCTTGATCTTGGCGACGAAGGGCGCGAAGTCCTTGACCTGGCCGAGTGGGTGCAGGTCGTCGCCGACGATCTTCACGTCCGGGCGCTTGCGCGCCATCGTGTCCTTGAAGTAGCGGCTGACCTGCTGGCCGTGCGCATAGTTCTGGTTGATCAGGTAGACGTTCTTGATGTCGGCCTGATCCTTCATGAAGCTCGTCAGCGCCTCCATCTTCATCGAGGTGTCGGCGTCGAGCCGGAAGTGCCAGAACGAGCACTTGCTGTTGGTCAGATCGGGATCGACCGCGGCGTAGTTGAGGTAGACGACTTCCTTGCCCGGGTTGCGCTCGTTGTACTTGGTGACCGCATCGCTGATGGCGCCGGCCGCGCCCGAGCCGTTGCCCTGGGTGACGTAGCGGATGCCCTGGTCGGTGGCGGCCTTGAGCGAGTTCAGGCTCTCCTGCGGCGAGCCCTTGTTGTCGAAGGGCACCATCTCGAACTTCACGCCCGCGGCGTTCTTCTTGTTGAACTGCTCGGCGCTGAACTGCCAGCTCTTCAACTGGTTCTGCCCGACGTTGGCGAAGGGCCCGGACAGCGGGTCGATGAAAGCGATCTTCACCGTCTGGCCGGATTGCGCGAACGCCAGCGAACAGCCGAATGCGGCCAAAGATGCGACGGCCATCGGCCTCAACGCGAACAGGGTCATGTGATGTCTCCAGGGTCTAGGTCAGCAACGGCGCGACGTTAGCGGATCGCCGCTCGCCCGGCGCTCGGGAACTACCCGGGCAACCCAGGCAGCGGATGGTCCTTGAACTGCTCGCGCAGCTTGTTCTTCTGGATCTTGCCGGTGGCGCCGAGCGGGATCGCATCGACGAAGACGACGTCGTCGGGCACCTGCCACTTGGCGACCTTGCCCTCGAAGTGCGCCAGCAGCGCTTCGCGCGTGGCGAGCTTTTCGTCGGCGCCGGGCTTCTTCATGACGACGAGGAGCGGCCGCTCGTCCCACTTCGGGTGCGCAACGGCGATGCACGCGGCCATCGCCACGGCCGGATGCGCCATCGCGATGTTCTCGATATCGATCGAGCTGATCCACTCGCCGCCGGACTTGATCACGTCCTTGCTGCGGTCGGTGATCGCCACGAACCCGTCGGCGTCGATGGTGGCGACGTCGCCGGTGGGGAACCAGCCGCCCTGCAGCGGATCGCCGCCCTCTTCCTTGCTCACGCGGAAATAGCTCGACAGGATCCACGGCCCCTTGACCAGCAGATCGCCGCTCGTCGTGCCGTCCCACGGCAGCTCCTTGCCGGCCGGGTCGACGATCTTCAGCTCCACGCCGAAGACCGCGCGGCCCTGCTTGATCTGCACGGCGAGCTGCGCGTCCTTGTCGCTCGCGAGGTGCTTCAACTTCAGGTTGCACACGGTGCCCAGCGGCGACATCTCGGTCATGCCCCAGGCATGCAGCACGGTCACGCCGTAGTCGTCGCGAAAGCTCTTGATCATCGCCGGCGGGCAGGCCGAGCCACCGATGATGGTGCGCTGCATCGTCGAAAACTTCAGACCGCCGGCCTTCATGTGATTGAGCAGCATCAGCCACACCGTCGGCACGCCGGCCGACACCGTGACCCGCTCGGCCTCGATCAGCTCGTAGACCGATTTGCCATCGAGCGCGGCGCCGGGGAACACGATCTTCATGCCCGTCATCGCCGCGCCGTAGGGGATGCCCCAGGCATTGACGTGGAACATCGGCACCACCGGCAGGATGGTGTCGCGCGCCGAGAAGGCCAGCGAGTCCGGCAGCGCGCCGGCATAGGCGTGCAGCACGGTCGAGCGGTGGCTGTAGAGAACGCCCTTGGGGTTGCCGGTGGTGCCGCTCGTGTAGCACAGCGCACTGGCGCTGTTCTCGTCGAACTGCGGCCACGTGTACTGCGTCGATTCGCCGCCGATCCACTCTTCGTAGCTGCGCAGGCCCGCGATGCCGCTGTCGGCGGGCAGCGCAGCGGTATCGCACAGCGCGATCCAGTGCTTGACCGTCGCGCACTTCGACCAGATCGCCTTGATGATCGGCAGGAAGGTCATGTCGAAACACAGGACCTTGTCCTCGGCATGGTTGGCGATCCACGCCACCTGCTCGGGTGCGAGGCGCGGGTTGATGGTGTGCACCACCCGCCCGCTGCCGGAGATGCCGAAGTACAGCTCGAAGTGGCGGTAGCCGTTCCAGGCCAGCGTGCCGACGCGCTCCGAAACGCCCAGGCCGAGCCGATCGAGCGCGCCGGCCACCTGGCGCGCGCGCGCCGCGGCTTGCGCATAGGTGCAGCGGTGGATGTCGCCCTCGATGCGGCGCGAGACGATCTCGGCGTCGCGGTGGTGTCGCGCTGCGAACTCGATCAGGTCCGAGATCAGCAGCGGCTGTGGTTGCATCAGGCCGAGCATGGATGGGTCTCCTTTTGGGCGCAGTATCGAAAGTGCAGTGCTGCGCTGTCAAAGCGGGCTTGCCCCAAGACAGCGAGGATTGAGCGACGATGGGACAATACGCCTGTCGTGAACGCACCCGAATCCATTCGTCTTTCGACGGCCCCGGCCTGGCGCGAGGCCAACTTCCTGCAATCGCTCGGCCCCGCGTTCGGCACCGACCTGCCGCCGCGCCCGGTCACCGAGCCGGCGTGGGTGGCGCGCAGCGAAGGCCTTGCGGCCGAGCTGGGATGGGCCGATTGGCTCGGCACCGACGAGGCGCTCGCGGTGCTCGCCGGCAACCGCGTGGCCGAGGGCGCGCGGCCCTTCGCCTCGGTCTATTCGGGCCACCAGTTCGGCGTCTGGGCCGGCCAGCTCGGCGACGGTCGCGCGCTGCTGCTCGGTGAAGTCGATAGCCCTGCCGGCGCGATGGAAGTGCAGCTGAAAGGCAGCGGCCTGACGCCCTACTCGCGCATGGGCGACGGGCGCGCGGTGCTGCGCTCTTCCATCCGCGAGTTCCTGTGTTCTGAAGCGATGCACGCACTCGGCATCCCGACGACGCGCGCGCTCGCGGTGATCGCCTCGCCGCAGCCGGTGCGGCGCGAGTCGATCGAGACGGCGGCGGTGGTGACGCGCGTCGCGCCGAGCTTCCTGCGCTTCGGCCACTTCGAGCATTTCGCGCACAGCGCGCAGGACGCGGCAGCGTCCAAGCGGCTGTTCAACGCGACGATGGCACGCTACTTCGCCGGCCTGCACGCCACGCCGGCCGCGCTGCTCGAAGAAGTGGCACGCCGCAGCGCGCGCCTGATGGCGCAATGGCAACTGGTGGGTTTTTGTCATGGCGTGATGAACACCGACAACATGTCGCTGCTCGGCCTGACGATCGACTACGGCCCGTTCGGCTTCCTGGATGCATTCGACCCGATGCACGTCTGCAACCACAGCGACGACCAGGGCCGCTACGCCTACGCGCGCCAGCCCGGCGTCGCCTTCTGGAACCTGCATGCGCTGGCGCAGGCGCTGCTGCCGCTGGTCGATGCGCCGCCCGAAGCGGCGAGCGAACAATTGTTGGCCGCGCTCGAACCGTACAAGGCCGAGTTCGCGAGCAGCATGCTCGCGGGGCTGCGCGACAAGCTCGGCTTGGTCGCCGAGCACGACGACGATGCCGCACTGGCCGACGATCTGCTCAAGCTGATGGCCGAGGACCGCGCCGACTTCACCATCACCTGGCGCCGCCTGAGCAACATTGCCGCCGCGCGCGACTTGTTCCTGCGGCGCGACAAGTTCGACGCCTGGGCCGAGCGCTACCGCGCGCGGCTGGTCTTCGAGAACAGCGACGACGCCGAGCGCCGAGAACGCATGCACCGCGCCAACCCCAAGTTCGTGCTGCGCAACCACCTGGCGCAGCACGCGATCGAACGCGCGCAGCAAGGCGACTTCGCCGAAACGCGGCGCCTGTTCAAGGTGCTCGAACGGCCGTTCGACGAACAGCCCGAACACGAGGCCGACGCCGGCTTCCCGCCCGACTGGGCCTCGCAACTCGAAGTCTCCTGCTCTTCATGATCTGAAATGCCTCACGACCACGACGACCCGCGCTACGCGCTGCACAAGAACGACGACGAATGGCGCGCGCAGCTTTCGCCGATGCAATATGAAGTGGCGCGTCACGCCGCCACCGAACGGCCTTTCAGCGGCGCGTACTGGAACACCTGGGACGACGGCAACTACAGTTGCGTCGGCTGCGGCACCGTGTTGTTCGAGTCGAAGACGAAGTTCGACGCCGGCTGCGGCTGGCCGAGCTACTACGAAGCGGTGAACAGCGAAGTCGTCGAGCGCGTGCGCGACGACTCGCACGGCATGGTGCGCATCGAAGTGCGCTGCATGAAGTGCGGCTCGCACCTGGGCCATGTCTTCCCCGACGGCCCCGAGCCCAGCGGCGAGCGCTTCTGCATCAACTCGGCGGCGATCGATTTCGCGAAGAAGTAATAGAAGTAGAAAAGACATGAAGCTGCTGTTCGACTTCCTGCCGATCATCCTGTTCTTCATCGCCTTCAAGGTGGCCGATGCCAACAAGGCCGCGGCCGCGGCCTTCGCGACGCAGCACTTCGGCTTCATGGTCAGCGGCGGCATCGTCGGTGCCGAAGAAGCGCCTGTCCTGCTGGCCACGGTGGTCGTCGTCATCGCGACGCTGCTGCAGGTGGGCGTGCTGCTGGCGCGAGGCAGGAAGGTCGACCTGATGCTGTGGGTCAGCCTGGCGCTCGTCGTCGTCATGGGCGGCCTGACGATCTGGCTGCACAGCGAGACTTTCATCAAGTGGAAGCCGACGCTGCTTTACTGGGTGATGGCCGGCGCCCTGCTCATCGCGTGGCTCATCTGGCGCAAGAACCTGATCCGCCTGCTGCTGGGCGAGCAGCTGAAGCTGCCCGACGACGTCTGGCAACGCCTCAACCTGGCATGGGCCGGGTTCTTCGCGCTGATGGGCGGCCTGAACCTGTGGGTGGCCTACACCTTCTCCACGCCGGCCTGGGTCAACTTCAAGCTCTTCGGCATCATGGGCCTGCTCGCGGTGTTCGCGGTGGCGCAGGGCTTGTACCTGTCGCGCTACATGAGTGACGAAGAGAAATGACCTTGCCCACCCCCATGACCGTAACGGCAGAGCGCTTGCACGAAGCGCTGCAGCAAGCCCTGGCGCCCACCACGCTCGACGTGCAGGACGACAGCCATCTGCACGCCGGCCACGCCGGCGCGCGCGAGGGCCGGCACTTCAGCGTGCGGGTGGTGAGCCCCGCCTTCGACGGGCTGTCGCGCCTGGCGCGGCACCGCCTCGTTTATGATGCCGCGCGCTTGCTGATCGCCGAAGGCATTCATGCGCTGGCCATCGATGCCCGCACGCCCGCCGAAGCGCAACGCTGAACCAAATCAGCGTCGCCGCGCTCACACCCCATTCGCTATCTCCCGAAAGGTTCCCCATGTTCCAGAAGTCTCTTGCCGCGCTGGCCGTGGCTCTCGTTTTCGCAGGCGCTGCGCAGGCGCAGAACATCGCCATCGTCAACGGCAAGCCGGTGCCCAAGGCACGCGCCGACATGCTGATGCAGCAGGCCACGCGCAGCGGCCAGCAGCCAGCCACGCCCGAGCTCGAAGCGCGCGTCAAGGAAGAAGCGGTGGTGCGCGAAATCTTCTCGCAGGAAGCCGAGAAGCGCGGCATGGCCGCCAACGCCGAGTTCCGCCAGCAGATGGAGCTGGCCCGCCAGACGCTGCTGATCCGCACCCTCTTCACCGAGTACCAGAAGAAGAACCCGATCACCGACGCCGAGGCACAGGCCGAGTACGAGAAGGTCAAGTCACAGGCCGGCGGTGGCGGCAACACCGAGTACCGCGCGCGCCACATCCTGGTCGAGAAGGAAGAAGACGCCAAGAAACTGCACGCGCAGATCAAGGCCGGGAGCAAGTTCGACGAGCTGGCCAAGAAGAACAGCAAGGACACCGGCAGCGCGCAGAACGGCGGCGACCTCGACTTCGCCAAGCCCGACGCCTACGTCCCCGAGTTCAGCAAGGCCATGATCGCGCTGAAGAAGGGCGACGTGAGCGAGCCGGTGAAGAGCCAGTTCGGCTACCACATCATCAAGCTCGAAGACACGCGCGAAGCCAAGTTCCCGGACTTCGCCGAAGTCAAACCGCAGGTGATGCAGCGCCTGGAACAGCAGAAGATGACAGCGTACCAAGAGCAACTGCGCAAGGCGGCGAAGACGGATTTCAAGTTCGCGGGGCAGTAAGGCACTTCGACGTCAGCAAAGGGCCCGCACGGCAAGCCGTGCGGGCCCTTGCACTTCGTAGAGCCGGTGCGGGTCTGCTTGTCCTCCGCACGGCAGTTCATTCAACGTCGATGCGAATCGGGTCACCCGCCATGCAAGTACGGGACACGCTGTCGCACGGTTGCCCGGTGCACCCAGGCCCGAGGGTGGCATGGCGCCGGCGCGATTTCTCGTACCCGAGCCATGAGCGCCGGCGCCATGCCATTCTCGGGCCTAGCGCGGACTTCGTTTCAGTCGCGATCGGCAGGCATCGGTGAAGGCAACACGCCGCCGGAATCAACCACCGGCTTCAGCTTCTTCCCCCGCACCAGATAGCTGTACAGCACCGGCACGACCACCAGCGTGAGGATCGTCGAGGTGATGACGCCGCCGATGATCGCGCGGCCCATCGGCGCCTGGATCTCGCCGCCGTCGTTCAACGCCAGCGCCAGCGGCAGCATGCCGAAGACCATCGCCATCGTCGTCATGACGATCGGCCGCATGCGGATCAGGCCGGCTTGCAGCAGCGCATCGGGCACCGACGCGCCGCTCCTTCGCATCTGATTCGCGAAGTCCACCAGCAGGATCGCGTTCTTCGTCACCAGGCCCATCAGCATCACCAGGCCGATCATCGAGAAGATGTTGAGCGTGCTGCGCCAGAACAGCAGCGCCAGCATCACGCCGATCAGCGCCAGCGGCAGGCTCGCCATGATCGCGATCGGCTGCAGGAAGCTGCCGAACTGGCTGGCCAGCACGATGTAGATGAAGATCACCGCCAGCCCCATCGCCGCGAGCAGGCCGCCGAAGGCCTCCTGCTGCTGCTGCAACTGGCCGCCGACGTCGAAGCTGTAGCCCGGCGGCAGGGTGGTGTTCTTGATGAGCTTTTGCACGTCGTCGCCGACCTCGCCCACCGAGCGGTCCTTGACGCCGGCGAACACTGCTTCGCGCCGCTGCAGGTTCTGGCGGCGGATGATCTCCGGATTGAACACCGACTCGATCGTCGCCACGCTGTCGAGCGCGATCGGCGTGCCGTCTCGGGCAAACGCCACCGGCAGCGTGCGCAACTGTTCGAGGCGCTCGCGCTGCGACTGGTTCAGGCGCAACGTCACCTCGACCTGGTCGCCCGACGGCGTCGTCCAGTAGGTCGCCGTGTCGCCGTTGACATACGCGCGCAGGGAAGACGCCACCTGCGGCGCCGACAAGCCGAGCTCGCGGATCGCGTCGGGCTTCAACTTCACCGCATACGCCGGCAGCCCGGGCTTGACGCTCAACTCGACATCGACGACGCCCGGAATCTGCTTGACCTTCTCGGCGAACTCCGTCGCCACTTTCGCCAGGCCCTCAGCGTCATCACCGAGGATCGCCACATACACCGGCCGATCGAAGCCGACCGCGAGTTCGGTGCCGGCGATCTTGCCGACCGCTTCGCGCATCGCATCCTCGATCTGCTTCTGCGAACGGTCGCGCTTGTTTCGATTCACCAGCGCGATGTTCAACCACGCCTTGTTGCGCTGCCCCGCGCCGCCGATCCAGGTGGCGAGGTTTTCCACTTCCTTGAAGCCGAGCACGACCTCTTCGATCTGCCGCACCTTGGCATCGGTGCGCTCCAGGCTCGACCCCACCGGCAGCGTCACCTGCAGTTGCGTGAAGCCCTGGTCGGTCTGCGGCACGAACTCGCTGCCCACCAGCGGCGTCAAGGCGAGCGCGCCGACGAAGCTGGCGGCGCCGACGCCGAGCACGATCAGGCGGTTGCGATGCGGGCGCAGAAAGATCCAGCGGATCAGGCTCTCGTAGATGCGGTGCAGCCAGTCGAGTGCCGCGTCGGTGGCGCGGATGGCGTGGCCGATGACGGGCACGCGCTTCATCTTCTCCGCCGGCGAGTCGTGCCACACCGAAGACAACATCGGATCCAGCGTGAAGCTGACGAACAGGCTCACCAGGACCGCGACAACCACCGTGACGCCGAACGGATAGAAGAACTTGCCGATGATCCCGCCCATGAAGGCCACCGGCACGAACACCGCGCACAGCGCAAAGGTCGTGGCCATGACGGCCAGCCCGATCTCGTCGGTGCCCTCGCGCGCGGCGGTGTGATGGTCCTTGCCCATCGCGATGTGGCGCACGATGTTCTCGCGCACGACGATCGCGTCGTCGATCAGCAGGCCGATGCACAGCGACAGCGCCATCATCGTCATGAAGTTCAGCGTGAAGCCGAACATGTACACCGCGATGAACGACGAGATCACCGCGATCGGCAGCGTCAGCCCGGTGATGATGGTGCTGCGCCACGAGTGCAGGAACAGGAAGACGATCATCACGGTGAGCAGCGCGCCTTCGATCAGCGTGTGCTGCAGGCCTTCGAGCGAGCCCTTGACCCAATCCGAATCGGCGCGCACCAGCTTGATCTGCACGTCCGGCGGCAGCGTCTTGCCGATCTCGTCGAGCGCGGCCTTGACGGCGTCGCCGGTGGCGACGATGTTGGCGTCCTGCTGCTTGAAGACGTTGAAGTTGATGCCGGGCTGGCCGTTGAAGCGCGCCAGCGAGTCGGCTTCCTTCTCGCGCTCGATCAGCGTGCCGAAGTCGCCCAGCGTCAGCACCAGGCCGTTGCGGCGAGCGACGATCACGCTCTCGAACTGGCGCGGATCGCGCACCTTGCCTTCGACGCGCAGCAGCGTGTCCTGCACGCGGTCCTTGATCACGCCCACCGGCTGATCGATGTTGGCTTCGCGCAGCGCCGTCGCGATCTCCGCCGGCGTGATCGAGTAGGCGCGCAGGCGTGCCGGATCGAGATCGATGCGCACCTCGCGCAGCACCAGGCCGCTCACGTCCACGCGCGCCACGCCGGGCACGCGTTGCAGGCGCTTGCTGACGCTGTTCTCGCCGATGATCGACAACTCGCGCGCCGAGCGCAGAGTGCAGGCCCCTTGGTCGGCGCGAGCGCCGCCCGTCCCCCGAGGGGAGTCCGCTGCTTGGGACGGCCCGGCGCAGCGGGCCACCAGCACGGCGTTGACCACCGGCTGGTTGTTGTCGTTGTTCCAGCGCGCCAGCGTCGGCGCCTTGACGTCGCGCGGAAAGCCCGACTGCACCGAGGCGACGCGGTCGCGCACCTCCTGCGTCGCGCGGTCCATGTTGGTGTCGAGGCCGAACTCGATGTTCATCAGCCCCTGGCCTTCCTGCGCGCGCGACATGATGCGTTTGACGCCGGCGACGCTGTTGACCGCCTCTTCCACCGGGCGGATGACCTCGCGCTCCACGGCTTCGGGCGAGGCGCCGGGGTATTGCACTTCGAAGGACATGCCGGGGAAGCTGATGTCGGGCATCTGCTCGACGCCGAGCTTGTTGTACGAAAACAGGCCGAGCACGCACAGGGCCACCATCACCATCGTGGCGAAGACGGGGTGCTTGATCGAGACACGGGTGATCCACATGGTCTGTCCTCGTTGAGTTCACCCCTCTCCCTCCGGGAGAGGGTCGGGGTGAGGGTCCTGGCGAAGCACGACCACCCTCACCCCAGCCCTCTCCCGCCAAGCGGGAGAGGGAGTCATTTCACTTGATCAGCGGCGCTGAAGCCGCAGCCGACGCCACCGCCGCTGCCTTCGTGGCCACCACCACCGCCTTCGCGCCTTCGCGCAGGTTGTCGAAGCGCACCGCGAGCACCTGGCTGTCGGCCTTGACGCCGCGGAGCAGCTCGACGCGGCCCTCGCGCGCGTCGCGTCGGCCGAGCGTGACGGCGCGCCGCGCCAGCACGCCGTTCTCGATCAGCCAGACATGGTCCTGCCCGGCGTTGCTCGCCAGCGCGGTGGCCGGCACCGTCAGGCGCTGCTGCGGGTCGGGCAACTCGACGACGGCCAGCGCGTATTGCCCGGCGCGCAGCAGTTCCTGACATGCAGCCCCCAGGTCGGCTGTGCCGCCCGCCCCCCGAGGGGGTGCCGCCGCTGCTTGGGGCGGCCCGGCACAGCGTCGTGGATTGGGCAGCTCGATCGTCACGCCGATCGAGCGCGTACCGGGCTCGGCCGCGGGCGCGATGCGCGCGATCTTGCCCGCCACCGGCGCATGGACGCCCTCCACCTTGACTTGCACCGGCAGCCCGGCCGACAACTGCGAGACCTCGTGCGTGCCCACCGTGCCGGCGAGCTCGAGCCTCGACAGATCGACGATGGTGACGATGTTCTGTTCGGCCGTCACCTTCTCGCCCGCCACCGCATGGCGCTTGGCGACGATGCCGCTGATCGGCGCGACGATGCGCGTGTCGCGCGAGACCGCGCGCACCGTGTCCATCTGCGCGCGCGCCGCACGCTCCTGCGCGCGCGCGGCCTCCAGCGCCGAGCGCGACTGATCGAGCGCGGTCGTCGAGATGAACTGCTGATCGGCGAGGCGCTGGTTGTTGGCATGCGCGCGCTCGGCTTGCGTGAGCGACGCACGCGCCGACTCGATCATCGCCGCACGCTCGGCCAGGCGCGTGGCGACTTCGGTGCCGTCGATCGTCGCCAGCACCTGCCCGGCCGCAACACGCGCGCCTTCGGCTGCCGTCAGCGTCAGCAGCGTGCCGCCGGCCTTGGCACGCACGGTCGCCGTCTGCGGTGCGACCAGCGGCCCGGAAAACTCGACGCGCGTGGCGATCGACGCGAGCATCGGCGTGGCCACTTCGCGCGGCGCGAATTCCAGCGTCACCTCGGCCGGCTTGTCGTCCTTCTTCTGCTTGGACAGCGCGAGCGCGCCCACCGCGCCCGCCAGCGTCACAGCCGCCACGCCCCCGATCCACCACGCCCTCGTCTTGCCGCGCATGCGTCGCTCTCCTGTTGCGGCGACGAGTGTGACGAGCGCCGCGCTTGCGGTTGACCGGGTTGCGACGGAACGCGGGTTGGCGGCGACGAACTGCAGATCCAGGTGGATGCGAAGGCGAGCGAACCTACTCCGCGCTGCCGAAGCAATCCAACAGCACCATCGAACCCGACGCGGCTTCGACCAACGCCAGCGCGCGCTCGACCCTCGCGACCGCCGCGGCCATGCGATAACGCCGGAACAGCCTGCCTGCTCTCTCGAATGCGCTTCTCGCCTCGGCAATGCGGCCCGCGCGATACGTGAGCGCGCCGCTGTCGAAACAACACTTCGCCAGCGCCGGTCCGAGCCTCAAGCTGCACGCCAACGCCAGCGATTGCGACAAGTCACGTCGAGCACCTTGCAGGTCATCGCAAGCAATGCGCGTCTTCGCGCGCAGGCGCAAGGCGGAACACAGGTAGCCAAGCTCCGCGCCGCGTTGCGCGACGGCGACGGCGGTCTCGGCGTGTTGCCTCGCTCCATCAACGTCGTCTGCCCGCAGACATGCCTCACCCAGGCGGGCCGACCAACGGGATCGGCCCGCCTGGATCCCGAGTTCCTCGGCCTTGCGCACGGCGCGGCGCGCCATCGAACGGCCTTCGTTCGCCTGGCCTTGCTCCGCCAGCAGAAAGCCGACTTGAGATGCGAGAACCGGCACGATGAACGCGATGTCGTGACGATCGGCGATCGCCAGCGCCGCAAGGCTCGAGCGCAACCCTGCCGCGACATCGCCTTCGTGCATCGAGACGAAGCCCTGTGCCGTCAGCGCATACAGCATCTCGAACGGCTGCTGCTCATCAGCCCGTGCCAGCAAGTCGGCGGTCAGCTCGCGCGCGGTGGCAAAGCGGCCGAGTTCGGCCCGCGCAATCGACAGCCAGTAACCTCGCATGAACCATGGCCGCACAGGCAGTCCGACCGCAGAGCCTGCCAACTCGACGTTCGAGCAACAGCGGATCGCGAACAAGCTCGGCGACAGCACGTCGGTACTGGCCCAGCCCGTAGCGCGCCTGCGCGGCGTACAGGACGGGGGCGATCTTCAGTTGAGCGTCGGCCGCTTTGTCGGCCAGCCGCTGCGCATCGCCGCAAAGCTCGACGCACTCGGCGGACGTGCGAGTCAGATAGGCATGGCCGGCGCAGTCGAACTCCGGCGCCATCGCAGCAGCGTCGAAGCCGCACACGTCAGCAAGAACGTCTCGCGAGAAGGTCTTCCCGAGCACGCTGGCCGCAAGCAAGACCCGCTTGGCCGGCGGCGCCAAGCGATCGATGCGTGCAGCAATCACCGCGCTGATCGATGCCGGCACGGTGATGTTCACATCCGGGTCCTGCAACGCGCCGGCGTCCACCGCCGCGCGCAGGCTCTCCCGCAGGAACATCGGATTGCCCTTGCTCCAGGCGAGCAGGCGCTGTCCGAGTCTGAGCGGCACCGCGCCACCGAGCAGATGCCGCGCGAGCGTTGCCGTGTCGCCGTCGCTCAAGCGCTGCAGCCGCAATTCGCGGTAGCTCAAATTGCGCGCCCAGGGTCGGCTCAGCTCAGGCCGAAACGCCACGATCACGAGAAGCGGGTGTCCTTCGATCGGCTTGGCCAGGCGATCGATCAATTCAATGGTCGCCGAGTCGGCTCTCTGCAAGTCCTCGAGAACGACCACCAAGCAGCGCCGATGGCTGTGCGCGAGCAGCAGTTGCACGATCGCCGCAGCGATCAGGTCGTGACGCAGCAATGGCGCCAGCACGCGCCAGCGATCGGGCAGATCCTTGAAACCAAGCAGATCGAGCAACGGCGTTTCGTGCAACTCGACGTCAAGTGCCAGTCGCGCCAGGCTCGCGGCAATGCGCGATCGGCGCTCTGCTGGCGGCACCGTTGCGCCCAGGCCCAGCAGTTGCTCCGCGACAAGGGCAAGCGGTCGCAGCGGGGCGACATTGGTGTGGTACTCGGCTGCGCAGCGCACCGTTTGCACGGCTTTGCGGTGCCGATGGACGAAGCGATCGATCAGCGTCGTCTTGCCGATGCCGGCCTCGCCGCTGATGCCGAGCACGCCGCCCTCGCGATCGAGCGCGCGCTGCAGTGCCTGGTCGAGCTGCGCCAGCTCGACGAGCCGCCCGACAAATTCGTGCCGGGTCTGGGGCCCTCGGCCGGGCGCCGCAAATGAACATCACACTCACGAACTTGCGCTCGGTGAGCGTCGCATTGGCTGCTGCCGACATGGCCGGCACCCTTGCACCGCATCGAATGCAGTAGCGGGCCTCCCCGGGCAGCGCCATGCCACAGGACAGGCACACCGCCGCAGCTTGCTGATCGTCGGCGTACATCGACCGCATGCCGCTGTTGCCGTGCCCGCGACGTTAGCAGATGGCTTCCAGCAGACAGGCCGCAGCCACGCCGCATTGCATCGCGACCACCGCAGCCACCTCGCCGAAACAGCGCTGCGGCGCGTGCAGCGCGATGCAACGCCGGATGTCGGCAGGGTCGTGCGGGCCCGGCTGGTGGATCGTGATGCCGCCGATCAGCGAAGCCTTGTTGGGCCGAGTCGCCTGATTGCCGAGCACCTCCCAATCGACGCTGACAAGCGGCGCCGGCCGTTGCGCCGTTTCGGGCTGGTCGTCGCCGGGGTCTGCGAACAGCCTTGCCATGACCTTCATCGATGTCGGCGCGCTTCGGCGCAAATCGCCATCGACGACGCCCACGATGTTGCCGATGCCGAAAGGCGCGAAGAAAGCACCACGCCATCGGCCTTCGGGGTTCTTGGCCCGCCCGACGTCCGGTGGCGCAAGCGTCGTCAGGTAGAACGCTGTGCCGTCGGTTCGCAGCGCAGCGCCGACGTACTGCTCCGCCTTGAGGGGCAGATCCTTGAGCTGCGCAACCCCAAGCATCGAAAGCATCGCGGCCAAGCCGTCGGCCTGCAGCTTCTTCACTTGCGCCAACGGCAGTGGAAATATCTCGCGACGCGGCTCGCCACCGGCCAGCATGGAAATCATGCACGACATGTCGAAACCTCCTGCTCAATAACACGCAAAGCGCGTGGCGCCGATGCTATCGCCTCAACTCAGCCGATTGCGGTAGTGATGCGTCGCCGTGTCGTACAGCCCGCGACGCAGCTCCACCGGCCGGTCGCCGTAGGTGAACGACACGCGCGATACCGACAGCAGCGGCGCGCCCGCCGGCACCTCGAGCAGCGGCGCGACGTCGGCGTCGGCGGCGACCGCGCGGATCTGCTCTTCGGCGCGGATCATGCGCACGCCGAACTCCTTCTCGAACAGGCCGTAGAGCGGCCCTTCGTAGGCCGACAGCAGCTGTTCCGTCAGCCCTCTGAAGAGCGACAAGGGCAGCCACAGATCGTCGAGCACCACCGGCGCGCCGCGAAAGTACAGGAGCCTGCGCACCTGCAGCACCGCCTGGCTGCCGGGGATGTCGAGCGCCTGCGCCACCTCGGCGCTCGGCCGCGTGCGCTTGCAGTCGAGGAACTTGCGCGACAGGCGCTCGGCGCTGCCGTCGTCGGGTTCGAGGCGCAGGAAGCGAAAGCGCGATTGCTCCTCGGCATGCGTCGCGACGAACG
Source organism: uncultured beta proteobacterium (assembly GCA_963738605.1). GTDB lineage: Bacteria > Pseudomonadota > Gammaproteobacteria > Burkholderiales > Burkholderiaceae_C > CADEEN01. The sequence goes on along the minus strand of CAVTXG010000019.1, from coordinate 56,496 downwards.
TGCCCTTGCCCTGGCGCCGCACCAGCAGGTTGGCCGCCGCCAGCTCGTCGATCGCCTTCCTCACCGTGCCCTGGCTCACCTTGAAGCGCGCCGCGAGTTCGAGCTCGCTCGGGATGGCCTGCCCCGGCTGCCACTCGCCGCTGTCGAGTCCCTTGGTAATGAGCGCGGCGATCTGGCGGTACAGCGGCTGGAACAGCGGCGTGGCTTCGGCGTGGGGCACAGCGGACATGGCGCATTCAAGCACAGTCTGCTGTCTTATAGAAGACCCGCTCCTCGGGGCGGTTTGCGCACTACACTGCGGGCCTTCCTCGCAAGCTGGAGCCCCACCATGACCAAGAAACCCGTTCGCGTCACCGTCACCGGCGCCGCCGGCCAGATCGGCTACGCCCTGCTGTTTCGCATCGCCTCGGGCGAGATGCTCGGCAAGGATCAGCCCGTCATCCTGCAATTGCTCGAAGTGCCGGTCGAGGGCCCGCAGAAGGCGCTGAAGGGCGTGATGATGGAACTCGAAGACTGCGCCTTCCCGTTGCTCGCCGGCATGCAGGCGCATGGCGATCCGATGACGGCCTTCCAGGACGCCGACTACGCGCTGCTGGTCGGCTCGATGCCGCGCAAGGCCGGCATGGAGCGCGCCGAGCTGCTGTCGATCAACGGCGCGATCTTCACCGCCCAGGGCAAGGCGCTCGATGCCAAGGCCAGCCGCAACGTCAAGGTGCTGGTCGTCGGCAACCCGGCCAACACCAATGCCTACATCGCGATGAAGAGCGCACCGTCACTGCCGCGCGAGAACTTCACCGCGATGCTGCGCCTGGATCACAACCGCGCGCTGAGTCAGATCGCGGCCAAGACCGGCAAGCCGGTGGCCTCGATCAAGAAGCTCGGCGTCTGGGGCAACCACTCGCCGACGATGTACGCCGACTACCGCTTCGCGACGATCGACGGCAAGAGCGTCAAGGACATGATCAACGACCAGGTCTGGAACAAGGACAGCTTCCTGCCGACGGTCGGCAAGCGCGGCGCGGCGATCATCGAGGCGCGCGGCCTGTCTTCGGCCGCGTCGGCCGCCAACGCCGCCATCGACCACATGCGCGATTGGGCGCTCGGCACCAACGGCGAGTGGGTGACGATGGGCGTGCCGAGCAACGGCGAGTACGGCATCCCGAAGGACGTGATGTTCGGCTACCCGGTGACCACTGCCGGCGGCAAGTACACGATCGTCAAGGACTTGCCGATCGACGAGTTCTCGCAGAGCTGCATCGACAAGACGCTGGCGGAGTTGCTGGCAGAGCAGGATGGTGTGAAGCATCTGCTTTGAGCCGGAGGCTCAAAGCAGAGCTTCGTTTCCACACTGCTGCCCCGAGCCCCTCCAGGAGGGGGCTCCAGTTCGAATGACGAGCCGCCTGCGGCGGCAATGAGCAAGCAACCGTCATGTCTTTGCATCCGAGAGCCGCATTGTTCGACGCCGACGAGCCGGCGCCGCCGCTGCTGCCCGTCTGCGACCACTACGCCGGCGTCGAGGCGCGCATGAAGAAGAGCCTGGCGCTGCAGGGCGAGCTCGGCCCGGTGTTCGACGTGACGCTCGATTGCGAGGATGGCGCACCGGTGGGCGGCGAGGCCGAGCACGCGCTGCTGATCGCGGCCCTGCTGGCCGGTGCCGACAACTGCTTCGGCCGCGTCGGCGTGCGCTTGCCGCCGGTGCACCACCCGAAGTTCGAGGAGGTGGCGAGCATCGTGCTCGACGCGGCGCGAGCGCCGGCGTACCTGATGCTGCCCAAGCCGCGCCATGCCGCCGACATCACGCGCGCGGCGCACGCGATCGACCGGCTGGGGGGCGGCGCGGTGGCGCTGCACGCGCTGATCGAAACGCACGGCGCTCTGCTCGATGTGAGTGTGATCGCGGCGCACCCGCGCATCGAGTCGCTGTCGTTCGGGCTGATGGATTTCGTCAGCGCGCACCGCGGTGCGATTCCGGCTTCGGCGATGGGCGCCAAGGGCCAGTTCGAACACCCGCTGGTGGTGCGCGCCAAGCTCGAGATCGCCGCCGCGTGTCATGCGCACGCCAAGGTGCCGTCGCACTGCGTCGTCACCGAGTTCAAGCACACGCGCGCGCTGATGGACGCGGCCACGCTGGCATGCCGCCAGTTCGGCTACACGCGCATGTGGAGCATCCATCCGGATCAGATCCGCGTCATCGTCGATGCCTTCACGCCGAGCGTGGCCGAAGTCGATCAGGCCGTCGAGATCGTCATGGCCGCGCGCGCCGCGAACTGGGCGCCGATCCGCCACAAGCACGGCGGGCAGGACACGCTGCACGACCGCGCCAGCTACCGCTACTTCTGGCAGATCGTCGAGCGCGCGCATCGAACGTCGTATGCGCAAGGGCCGCAACTGCCCGACGAGGTGCGTGCGGCTTTCTTCGCGACCTGACCGCAACGTCTTGCAACGCCGCCGGAAGCAGCGCCGCGACAATGCCCGGCCTGCTGCCACAAGGAGACGCCGCATGACACGACCCCTCACCGCATTTGTCGTTGTGCTCGGCATGGCACTGTGCGCGCCCGTATCGAGCCTGGCCGCCGGCAGCACGACGACGAGCAAACCTGCGGCCAAGAAGGCTGCGAGCAAAGCGCCGGCGAAGAAGACCACCAAGGCCGTCGCACCACCCGTGGCCGCACCGGCGCTCGACAGCGCCGACGAAGAACAGAAGGCTGCCGCCGCGCTGACCCACGTCGGCGACTACGCCTGCGAGTTCGATCAGACGGTGAAGGTCGGCATCAACCCGCTGGCGCCGGGCTACATCGACGTCACGCACAAGGCGCAGACCTGGGTCATGAAGCCGGTGCTGTCTTCCACCGGCGCGCTGCGCCTGGAAGACGTGAAGGGCCGCATGTTGATGATCCAGATCGCCAACAAGTCGATGCTGATGGACGCGCAGCTCGGCCAGCGCCTGGTCGACGGCTGCCAGCACGAGAAGCAGCGCGAGTTCGAGCGCACCTTGCAGGGCAAGCCGGCCGAAGGCACGCTGCTGCGCCAGTAGGCCCCGATAATCGCGGCTTGCGTCTTCAGGAGCCTCGATGACCCGCGTTTTCAACTTCAGCCCCGGCCCCGCGGCGCTGCCCGAGCCCGTACTGCGGCGCGCTGCCGAAGAAATGCTCGACTGGCACGGCTCGGGCATGTCGGTGATGGAGATGAGCCACCGCGGCAAGGAGTTCATCTCGATCGCCGAGCAGGCCGAAGCCCTGCTGCGCGAGTTGCTCGCGATTCCCGCGAACTACAAGGTGCTGTTCATGCAGGGCGGCGCCATCGGCGAGAACGCCATCGTGCCGATGAACCTGCTGCGCGACAAGACCAGCATCGATTTCATCGACACCGGAGAGTGGTCGAAGAAGTCGATCAAGGAAGCCAAGAAGTACGCCACCGTCAACGTCGCCGCGAGCAGCGCCGACACCGGCTACGACCGCGTGCCGCCGCGCGAAGCATGGAAGCTCGACGCCAACGCCGCCTATGTTCACATCTGCAGCAACGAGACCATCGGCGGCGTCGAGTACCACTTCACGCCGGACGTCGGCAGCGTGCCGCTGGTGGCCGACATGTCGAGCGACATCCTGTCGCGGCCGCTCGATGTCTCGAAGTTCGGCCTGATCTACGGCGGCGCGCAGAAGAACATCGGCCCGGCGGGGTTGACGATCGTGATCGTGCGCGACGACCTGCTCGGCCGGTCGATGCCGATCTGCCCCTCGGCCTTCGACTTCAAGACCGTGGCCGAGAACGACTCGATGTACAACACGCCGCCGACGTATGCCATCTACATCGCCGGCCTGGTCTTCCAGTGGCTGAAGGACCAGGGTGGGCTTGCGGCGATGGCCGAGCGCAACCGCGAGAAGGCGAAAGTCCTGTACGACTTTCTCGACGCCAGCGCCTTCTACGCGAGCCCGGTGCAGCGCGATTGCCGCTCGCTGATGAACGTGCCGTTCAAGCTGAAGAACGAAGCGCTCGACGCCGAGTTCCTGAAGGGCGCCGACGCGCGCGGCATGCTGCAGCTCAAGGGTCACCGCTCGGTCGGCGGCATGCGCGCGTCGATCTACAACGCCATGCCGATCGAAGGCGTGAAGGCGCTGGTGGCCTACATGAAAGAGTTCGAGGCGAAGCATGGCTGAGGTCTCGCATGAAGTGCTGCGCGTCCTGGTTCTCAACCAGATCTCGGCCAACGGCCTGAAGCGATTCCCGAGCGAGCGCTATCAGGTCGGCAAGGACATCGCACAGCCCGACGCGGTGCTGGTGCGCTCGGCCGACATGCACACGATGGACATCGCCGCCAGCGTCAAGGCCATCGCGCGCGCCGGCGCCGGCACCAACAACATCCCCGTCAAGGCGATGAGCGCACGCGGCGTGCCGGTGTTCAACGCACCGGGCGCGAATGCCAACGCGGTCAAGGAGCTGGTGCTGGCCGGCATGCTGATGGCGGCGCGCAACCTGCCGGGCGCGCTGCGCTTCGTCGCCGCGCTCGACGCCGGGGACGCCGAGATGGACGCGCGCGTCGAAGACGGCAAGAAGGCCTACGCCGGCTTCGAGCTCGCCGGCCACACGCTGGGCATCGTCGGCCTGGGCAAGATCGGCTGCCTGGTGGCCGATGCCGCGATCAAGCTCGGCATGAACGTGCTCGGCTTCGACCCGGACATCACCGTCGATGCGGCGTGGAGCCTGCCCTCGCAGGTCAAGCGCGCCGCCAGCGTCGCCGAGGTGTTGAAGGCCAGCCACTTCGTGACGCTGCACGTGCCGCTGGTCGAAGCCACGCGCGGCCTGGTCAACGCCGCCAACATCGGCAGCATGAAGAGCGGCGCGGTGCTGATGAATTTCTCGCGCGAGGGCGTGGTCGACAACGCGGCAGTGCTGGCCTCGCTCGAGAGCCGGCACCTCGGCTGGTACGTCTGCGATTTCCCGCACGCGGCGATCAACGGCCACGAGCGCGTGCTGGCGCTGCCGCACCTGGGCGCCTCGACGCGCGAGGCCGAGGACAACAGCGCGCTGATGGTGGTCGATCAGCTGCGCGATTTTCTGGAGCACGGCAACGTCGCGCGCTCGGTGAATTTTCCTGAAGTGTCGATGGCGCGCGAGTCGGCCTGGCGCGTGGCCATCGCCAACGCCAACGTGCCCAACATGCTCGGCCAGATCTCCACCGCGATGGCCAACGCGGGGCTGAACATCCACAACATGGTCAACAAGAGCCGCGGCGAAGTGGCCTATACGCTGGTGGACGTGGACAGCGCGGTGCAGGCGGCGGTGCTGGGCAAGCTGGCGTCGATCGAAGGGGTTCTGTCGGTACGCTACTTGCCATCTGACTGAGAAAGTACGTACACTCCGTACATACTCTAGGAGCTTGCGATGGAAGCCACGGTGGCCGAACGCGGGCAGATCACGCTGCCCAAGCCCGCGCGTGACGCGCTCGGCCTGAGCAAAGGCATGAAGCTCAAGGTCGAGGTCGAGGGCGGACGCATCATCCTGCGCAAGGACGTGAGCGATGCCCTCTCGCGTTTGCGCGGCCTGATCAAGCTGCCGCCTGGAAAGACCACCGACGACATCATGCGCGAGCTGCGCGGCCGGGCGCCGGGCGACCCCTACGTGCGGCCTGACGGCACTCTGTCGAGCAAAGCCAAGGCCAAACCCAAGGCCCCCAAGACACGCGCGTGATCGCCATCGACTCCTCCGTGCTGATCGATCTGATCGGCGCCGACGCCCGCGCCGTGGCCGCGGAGGAGACGGTGCGCGCTGCGCTGAGCCACGGCCCGGTGGTGGCCTGCGATGTCGTCATCGGCGAAGTCGTCGCCGGATTGGGCAGCGGCTCGCTCCTGCTCGACGCACTGGACGAATCCGGCATCTCCTTCGTGCCGCTGGAGCTGCGCGCGGCCGTACGCGCCGGCGAGATGCAGCGGCGCTACAAGGAACGTGTGCGCGGCGGCAAGGAAGCCAACGCTTCCCCGCGCTCGGTGCCCGACTTTCTCATCGGCGCGCACGCCCTGTTGCAGTGCACCGGCCTCATCACCCGCGACGCGGGCTTCTTCCGCGACTACTTCAAGGGACTCAAAGTCATTGTCCCGAAAGCATCCTGACCTCACACTGAGCGCACCATGACACACGCCTTCGCCTCCACGCAAAAGCCGCTCGACAAGGGCACCACCTACTTCTCGCTGCCGTCGCTGGCCAAGGAGTTCCCCAACGTCAAGCGGCTGCCGCATTCGATGCGCATCGTGCTCGAAAGCGTGCTGCGCAACTGCGACGGCAAGAAGGTGACGGCCGAGCATGTCAGGCAAGTCGCCAACTGGAAGCCCAACGCCGATCGCAGCGAGGAGATCCCTTTCGTCGTCGCGCGCGTCGTGCTGCAGGATTTCACCGGCGTGCCGCTGCTGGCCGATCTGGCCGCGATGCGCAACGTGGCGCAGCGCCTGGGCAAGAACCCGAAGACGATCGAGCCGCTGGTGCCGGTGGATCTGGTCGTCGATCACAGCGTGATGATCGACCACTACGGCAACAAGGAGGCGCTGGACCTGAACATGAAGCTCGAGTTCGAGCGCAACCAGGAGCGCTACCAGTTCATGAAGTGGGGCATGCAGGCCTTCGACACCTTCGGCGTCGTGCCGCCGGGCTTCGGCATCGTGCACCAGGTCAACCTCGAGTACCTGGCGCGCGGCGTGCACAAGGGCAAGGACGGCGTGGTCTATCCGGATTCGCTGGTCGGCACCGACAGCCACACGACGATGATCAACGGCATCGGCGTCGTCGGCTGGGGCGTCGGCGGCATCGAGGCCGAAGCCGGCATGCTCGGGCAGCCGGTGTACTTCCTGACGCCGGACGTGGTCGGCTTCGAGCTGACGGGCAAGCTGCGCGAAGGCGTCACGGCCACCGACCTCGTGCTGACGGTCACGGAGATTCTGCGCAAGCACAAGGTCGTCGGCAAGTTCGTCGAGTTCTTCGGCGCCGGCACGAAGACGCTCGCCCTGCCCGACCGCGCCACCATCGCCAACATGGCGCCCGAGTACGGCGCGACGATGGGCTTCTTCCCGGTGGATGAGCGCACCGTCGAGTACTTCAGGGGCACGGGCCGCACGGCCGAAGAGATCGAGCGCTTCGAGAGCCTACTTCAAGGCGCAGGGCATGTTCGGCGTGCCGATGAAGGGCGAGATCGACTACACGAGCGTGGTCAAGCTCGATCTCTCGACGGTGTCGCCGAGCCTGGCCGGCCCGAAGCGGCCGCAGGACCGCATCGAGATCACGCACCTGGCCAAGAAGTTCGGCGAGCTCTTCTCCAAGCCGATCGCCGACAACGGCTTCAACCAGCCGGCCGACAAACTCAACAAGATCTTCAAGACCGACGGCGGCCTCGACATCAGGAACGGCGACGTGCTGATCGCCGCGATCACGAGCTGCACCAACACCAGCAACCCGGGCGTGCTGCTCGCCGCCGGCCTGCTGGCGAAGAAGGCGGTCGAAGCGGGTCTGAAGGTGCAGCCCCACATCAAGACCTCGCTCGCACCGGGCTCGCGCATCGTCACCGAGTACCTGACGAAGGCGGGTCTGCTGCCCTACCTCGAGAAGCTCGGCTTCGCCGTCGCCGCCTACGGCTGCACGACCTGCATCGGCAACGCCGGCGACCTCACGCCCGAGCTGAACAAGCTGATCACCGACAACGACCTGATCTGCGCCGCGGTGCTCTCGGGCAACCGCAATTTCGAAGCGCGCATCCACCCGAACCTCAAGGCCAACTTCCTCGCCAGCCCGCCGCTGGTGGTGGCGTATGCCATCGCCGGCAACGTGACGCGCGACCTGATGACGCAGCCCGTCGGCAAGGGCAAGGGCGGCAAGGACATCTACCTCGGCGACATCTGGCCGTCCTCCGACGAGGTCTATGCGCTGATGAAGCTGGCGATGAACCCCGACGCTTTCCGCGCCAACTACGGCAAGGTCAAGACGCAGCCCGGCAAGCTGTGGGACGACGTTCAAGGGCAGCAAGGGCCAGGTCTACGACTGGCCGAAGAGCACCTACATCGCGCAGCCGCCGTTCTTCGACGACTTCACGATGCAGCCCAAGGCGCTCGTGGCCGGTGTGCAGCGCGCCAAGATCATGGCGCTGTTCGGCGACTCGATCACCACCGACCACATCAGCCCCGCCGGCTCGTTCAAGGAAACCACGCCCGCCGGCAAATTCCTCACCGACAACGGTGTGCAGAAGGCCGACTTCAACAGCTACGGCGCGCGCCGCGGCAACCACGACGTGATGATGCGCGGCACCTTCGCCAACGTGCGCGTCAAGAACCTGATGCTGCCTGCCAAGGCCGACGGCTCGCGCGAGGAAGGCGGCTACACCGTCAAGGGCGGCCAGAAGATGGCGATCTACGACGCGGCGATGGAGTACATCAAAGAAGGCACGCCGACCGTGATCTTCGCCGGCGAAGAGTACGGCACCGGCTCGTCGCGCGACTGGGCGGCCAAGGGCACGCAACTGCTCGGCATCAAGGCCGTGGTGGCCAAGAGCTTCGAGCGCATCCACCGCAGCAACCTGATCGGCATGGGCGTGCTGCCGCTGCAGTTCAAGAGCGGGCAGTCGTGGGAATCGCTCGGCATCAGCGGCGACGAGACCATCGACGTCGTGCTCGGCGCGCAGATCAAGCCGCAGACCGATGCCACGCTCGTCATCACGAAGGCCGATGGCAGCCAACGCGAAGTCACCGTGACGCTGCGCATCGACACCGCGATCGAGGTCGATTACTACAAGCACGGCGGCATCCTGCCGTTCGTCTTGCGGCAGTTGCTGGCGGCCTGAACACCGAAGCGTCGGGACACACTTTCCCGGCGCTGCGGTACTACGATGCGGTATGGACGAAGACCGCAACAACCGCCCTTCCCGCGAAGACAATCCGCGCGCCTGGCAGCCGGCCTCGGTTGCGGGCATCAGTCGCGGCGCCATCGCTGCGGCTGCCGTGCTCATCGTGCTGCTGCTCGGCGGCGGCTGGTACTGGTGGCAGCAGCGCAATGCCGCGCCGCCGGTTCCCGTCACGGCGCCCGAGCCGGTGGCCGCGGCCCCGGCGCCGCCTGCGCCCGCACCTTCGCCCCCCGCCATCCAGCACCCGATCGAGGACGCGCCGCAGGCAGCCGCTTCGGCGCCAGCGCCGCTGACGCTCGACAACGCCGACCCGGTGCTGCGCAACGCGCTGGTCGATCTGCTCGGCAGCAAGTCGGTGTCGTCCCTGCTGCAGACCGACGACTTCGCGCGCCGCTTCGTCGCCACGCTCGACAACCTCGGCCGCGCCCACGCGGCGCCGCGCCTGTGGCCGGTGGCACCCACATCCGGCCGCTTCAGCCTGCAGGGCGAGCAGATCGCCGCGAGCAACGCGCGCGCTACGACGCCTTCGTCGCCTTCGCCACCGCAGTCGATGCCAAGCGCGCCGCTGCGATGTACCGGCGCTACTACCCGCTGTTCCAGCGCGCCTACCAGGAACTCGGCTATCCCAATGCCTACTTCAACGATCGCGTGGTGGCCGTGATCGACCAGCTGCTCGCCACGCCCGAGCCGGGCACACCGCCGACGCTGCGGCTGACCGAAGTCAAGGGCGAAGTCGCATCGACCCAGCCGTGGACGCGCTACGAGTTTACCGACCCCGCGCTGCAAGCCCTGCCCGCCGGCTCGAAGATGCTGCTGCGCATGGGCCCGCAGCATGCGAGCAAGTTGAAGGCGCAACTGCGCTCGCTGCGCGCCGAGATCGCGCGCAAGTGACGATCGCGCCGCGCGCTGCGGCGCTGATCGAGCGCTTGCATCTGCGGCCGCATCCCGAAGGCGGGCACTACGCCGAGGTGTTCCGCTCGACGGCCGAGGTCGAAGCAAGCCGCGGCCGCCGTGCGGCGCTGACCTCGATCTACTTCCTGCTGCGCGCGGGCGAAGTCAGCCGCTGGCACCGCGTCGCGTCCGACGAAGTCTGGTGCCATCTTGAAGGCGCGCCGATCGAGCTGCATCGGCTCGATGCGGCGACGCGCCGTGTGCAATCGGTGCTGCTGGCATCGGTGTCGGAGCAGGCCGAACCCCAGTGCACCGTGCCGGCCGGCGCCTGGCAGGCCGCACGGCCGCTCGGCGAGTACAGCCTGGCCGCCTGCATGGTCGCGCCGGGTTTCGACTTCGAGGACTTCACGTTGATGAACGACGACGATCCGCTGCGCGCGTGGCTGGCGCGCGAGCATCCGGCGCTGGCAGCGTTCTGAGCGCCCCAAGGCCGGCCGCGGCCGGCCGTCCCCCGCGGGGATCAAGGAAAGGGCAGAGCCACATTTCCTCGAGAGCGCTCAACCGCGCTCGCGCATCAGCGCCTCGAGCGCCGGCATCAAGGGCCCGAGCCGCTCCTCGACCGCCGCGCGCACCGTATCGACGATCACCTGCGTCTGCCGCTCGATCTCGATGTTGAGCGCCGCGCCCTCGCGCTTGTCGGCGAAGGTCGTCATGCGCAGCGTCTCCGGAATCAACCAGACTTCGAACCAACCGCTGCCGTCGCGCTCGCGCTGCACTTCGGCCACTGTCAGGCTGGCGCCATCGACAGCGATGTAGCCCTTGGCGAAGACGTAGCGCATCCACGGTGCGGGCAGCGCGATGCGCAGCACGCGGTTGTTCTCGGGCGTGTGGATCGCGGCGATCGTGGCTTGCCATCGACATGGCCCGACAGCACATGGCCGCCGACTTCGGCGCCCTCCTTGGCTGCGCGCTCGACGTTGACGCGGCTGCCCTGCTGCAAGGCGCCGAGCGTGGTGACGGCGAGCGTCTGCTGCATCACGTCGAAGCCGGCCGCGCCGCCGTGCAATGCACTGGCGGTCAGGCACACGCCATCGACCGACACGCTGGCGCCGATCTGCAGGCCGGCGTCGAAGCCGCTCGGGAACTTCAGCTGCAGGGAGCGCAGGCCGCTGCGGTCTTCGATGCGCTCGACCTGCGCGATGCCTTGGACGATGCCGGTGAACATGCGCACATTGTCGCTGGACTCACCACGACACTTCGCGCTCCGGCGTCGCGCCGATCTTGTGGATCGACAGGTCGGCGCCGTCGTGCTCTTCTTCTGCGCTCAGGCGCAATCCCATCGTCGCGCGCAGCAGACCGTACACGGCCGCACCGGCGACAAACGCCCAGACCACGCCGGCGAGCGTGCCGATGAGTTGAGCGCTGACGCTCACGCCGCCGAGTCCGCCGAGCGCCGGCGCGCCGAAGATGCCGCAGGCGATGCCGCCCCAAGCGCCGCACAGCCCATGCAGCGGCCAGACGCCGAGCACGTCGTCGATCTTCCAGCGGTTTTGCGTCAGCGTGAAGAGCACGACGAAGATCGCGCCGGCAACGCCGCCTACCGCCAGCGCTCCGATCGGATGCATCACGTCCGAGCCCGCGCACACGGCGACGAGCCCGGCGAGCGGCCCGTTGTAGGCGAAGCCCGGGTCGTTGCGGCCGAGCAGCGCGGCCATCAACGTGCCGCCGGCCATCGCCATCAGCGAGTTCACGGCGACCAGGCCCGAGATCTTGTCGAGCGTCTGCGCGCTCATCACGTTGAAGCCGAACCAGCCCACCGCGAGGATCCAGGCGCCCAAGGCAAGGAACGGTATCGACGACGGCGGGTGCGCGCTCATCACCGACTTCTCGCCGACCTTGCGATAGCGGTTCGCACGCGCGCCCAGCAGCAGCACCGCGGCCAGGCCGATCCAGCCGCCCACCGCGTGCACGACGACGCTGCCGGCGAAGTCGTGGAACTCGGCGCCCGTCGCCTGCTTGACCCAGGCCTGGAAGCCCCACTGCCCGCCCCACACCGCACCCTCGAACAGCGGATAGATCAGGCCCACCAGCACGGCGGTCGCGATCAGCTGCGAGCCGAAGCGCGCGCGTTCGGCGATGCCGCCGGAGACGATCGCCGGGATCGCCGCGGCAAAGGTCAGCAGAAAGAAGAACTTGACCAACTCGTAGCCGTTCTTCGCCGCCAGCGACTCGGCGCCGACGAAGAAGCTGGTGCCGTAAGCCACCGCGTAGCCGACGAAGAAATAGGCGATCGTCGAGACCGCGAAGTCGACCAGGATCTTGACCAGCGCATTGACCTGGTTCTTCTTGCGCACCGTGCCGAGTTCGAGGAACGCGAAGCCGGCATGCATCGCCAGCACCATGATCGCGCCCAGCAGAATGAACAGCGCGTCGCTGCCCTGCTTCAAAGTCTCCACCACCTTGGGTCTCCTCGTTGTCTTGTCGGCGCACCGGTTGCAGTGCGGCTTGATTCAACGGTGCACGATGCACCGCGTCGTGATGTTAGCGCGGCACTGCGAGGCCGCTGTCGAGGAACTCGACGATGACCCGCGTCAGCTCGTCGTGGCGGCCTTCGAAGAAGTGCTGCGCGCCGGGCACCATCACCTGGCGCGAGCCCGGGATGCGCTTGATCTGCGCCAGGCGCTCGTTGGCGCCGACGCGCGTCACGTCCCAATCCATTTCGCCGTAGACGTCGAGCACGGGGATGCGCAGGCGGAACATGTCTTCCAGGCCGTTGATGATGCCGATGAAGACCCAGGCGCCGACCGGCGACGCTGCATCGCGGATCAGGTAGTGGTTGGCCATCGTCGCGCCCAGGCTGTGCGAGACGATGGCGATGCGCGCGTGGCCCTGCGCGCGCAGCCATGCTGCGGCCAACGCATAGCGCTCGGCCGCATCCGGGAAGGTCGGCAGGTAGTCGCCGACCTTGGCCGTGCTCGGCAGCACCGGCAGCTGGATCGACAGCGTCGAGTAGCCGGCGTCGGCGAGCCCGATGCGCAACGCGCCGTAGAGGTCGTAGTCGGGCGACCAGCCCCGGCCGTGGCCGACGATCACCGCGCCGCGCGGCTTGCTCGCCGGCGAGGCCGGCAAATGCAGCGCGAGAAAGCGATGGCCGCTGCGTTGCGCGAGTTGCACCGCGTCGCCCGCGACCAGCGTGGCCAGCGTCTGCTCGGCCCAACGCGCCTCGCGCTCGTGATCCTGAGCGAGCGCCGCGCTGCTGCCGAGCAGCAGCGCAGCGGCGAGCAACCAGCGCGCGGCCAAGGGGGTCGGATCAGGCCAGCTTCAACGGCAGCTTGCGCAGGCGCTTGCCGGTGATCGCGAACACGGCGTTGGCGACCGTCGGTGCCACCAGCGCCGTCACCGGCTCGCCGATGCCGCCCGGCTTGTCGCCGTCGGCGATGAGATGGATCTCGATCTTGGGCACCTCGTTCATGCGCGGCACGCGGTAGTTGTGGAAGTTGGTCTGCTCGACGCGGCCATCCTTGACGGTGATCTCGTCGTACATCGCCGCGCCCATGCCGTAGATCACGCTCGATTCGATCTGCTGCTCGACGATGTTCGGATTGACCATCGTGCCGACGTCGGCCACCACCACCATGCGGTGCAGCTTGATGTCGTTGCCGGTCACCGACACCTCGGCCACTTGCGCGAGGTAGGTGCCATAGCCCTCCATCACCGCGACGCCGAGCTTGCGCCCTGCGGCCAGCGGCTTGCCCCAGCCCGACTTCTCGGCCGCCATGTCGAGCACACGCAAGTACTTCGGCTCCTTGGCGAGCAGGCTGCGCCGGTAGTCGAGCGGATCCTTGCCCGCGGCTGCGGCCATCTCGTCGATGAAGGATTCGTTGGCGAATGCGTTCAGGCCGTGCGACACGGAGCGCCAGAAGCCGGTGGGCACGGGGCTGTCCTGGATAGACACCGTGCCGAGCTGGTTCGGGATGTCGTAGGGGATGGGCGCGGCTTCGAGCATGAAGGGATCGACGCCGTCCTTGACGAAGGCCGGGAACATGCGCTTGGTGACCGACGCGCCGGCATGCGCGTACTTGAACGCCACCGGCTTGCCGGCCGCATCGAGCCCGGCGCTCAACTTGATGTGCGCGGCCGGGCGATAAACGTCGTGCGTCATGTCGTCCTCGCGCGACCAGACCAGCTTCACCGGCCGGCCGACGGCCTTGGAGATCTCCGCGGCCTGCAGCACGAAATCAACCTCGACGCGGCGGCCGAAGCCGCCGCCGAGGAAGGTGGTGCGCACCGTCACCTGCTCGGGCTTCATCTTCAGCAGACCCGCCACCATGCCCTGCGCGAGCTGCTGGAACTGCGTCGGCCCGGTGAGCACGCAGCGGTCGGCACGCACGTCGGCGATGAAGTTCATCGGCTCCATCGTGACGTGCGCGGTGTAGGGCAGGTCGTAGGCGGCTTCGACTTTCTTGGCTGCGCCGCGCAGCGCGGCATCGGCGTCGCCCACCTTCTTGAAACCCGCGGCATCGGGCTTGTCCACTGCCTGGCGCAGTTGCGCGGCGATCCCTGCGGAACTGCCGCTGGCGAACGCGCCGTTGTCCCACTTGATGTCCACCGCGGCCAGGGCCTGCTTGGCCTGCCAGTAGGTGTCGGCCACCACCGCGACGCCGCTGGAGATCTGCACCACGTTCTTGACGCCGGGCATCGCGCGCGCTTTGCCGGCGTCGAAGCTCGCCACCTTGCCGCCGAAGACAGGGCTTTGCGCCAGTGCCGCGGTGAGCATGCCGGGCACCTTGGCGTCGATGCCGAACTCGGCCGTGCCGTCCACCTTGGCGGGAGTGTCGAGCCGGTTCATGCGCTTGCCGACGTAGCGGAAGTCCTTCGCGGCCTTGAGCTTGGGTTCTTTCGGCGGCGTCAGCTTCGATGCAGCTTCAGCGAGCTCGCCATAGCTCGCCCTCTGCCCTGCCGGACCGGTGACCCACGCATCCTGCGCGCGACACGCTTCGGCATTCACCTTCCATTTGTCGGCCGCAGCCTGCACGAGCACGCTGCGCGCCTGCGCACCGGCGACGCGCAGGCGCTCGTAGGCTTCCTTCACCAACGTCGAGCCGCCGGTGAGCTGGCCGCCGACCATGGTGTTGATGTAGGCCTCGCCGGCCGGCGCCATGTCGACCTTGACCGCCACCTTGGACAGATCGACTTCGAGCTCCTCGGCCACCAGCGTCGGCAGCGAGGTGTAGACGCCCTGACCCATCTCGGAGCGCGCGCACAGGATGGTGACGCTGTTGTCCGAGCCGACGCGCACCCAGGCATTGGGCATTGCGCTCGTGACGGGCGCGCTGCTGCGCTCGGCGCCGGGCGCGGCGCAGCCGGGCAGCACGAAGCCGATCATCAAGGCGCCGCCGGTGGCAGCGCCGCTTTGCAGGAAGTCGCGGCGTGAAGGTTGGGTGATCGTGCTCATGATCACGCCCCCTTCGTGCCGGCGGCCTGATGGATCGCGGCGCGGATGCGCGGATAGGTGCCGCAACGGCAGATGTTGCCGCTCATCGCGGCGTCGATGTCGGCGTCGGTGGGCCTGGGCTTGCTCTCCAGCAGCGCGACGGCCGCCATGATCTGCCCCGACTGGCAATAGCCGCACTGCGGCACGTCGATCGCCTTCCACGCCTCCTGCACCTTCTTGCCGGTGGCAGTGGCGCCGATGCCCTCGATCGTCTGCACGCGCTTGCCGGCAGCGGCCGACACCGGCGTCGAGCAGGAGCGGATCGGCTGACCCTCCAGATGCACCGTGCAGGCGCCGCACAGCGCCATGCCGCAGCCGAACTTGGTGCCGGTCATGTCCAGGTTCTCGCGCAGCACCCAGAGCAGCGGCGTCGCCGGATCGACCTCGATGTTGCGCGACTTGCCGTTGATGGTCAGAGCGATCATGCGTTTACCTCGTTGCCGTCATCCGCCCAACATGGGCGGGGGCGATGTTGTCCCTTTGCCTCGCCACTTGCAAGCAAGGGGGAACCCCGGCGCTGCGGCACACTGGCGCGATGCCCTCTGTCGCAGTCCGCAACAACGTGGTCTTTTCGCTCACGGCGCCGCCGCCGGGCTTCGTCGACGACCCTTACCCGTTCTATGCGGCGCTGCGCACGCACGCGCCACGCCACGAACTCGCTCCTGGCACCTGGCTGCTGACGCGCTACGACGACGTCGCCGCGGTCTATCGGCACCCTGCTGCCAGCTCCGACAAGCAGCGCGAGTTCGCACCGAAGTTCGGCGTCGGCACGCCGCTGTACGAGCACCACACCACCAGCCTGGTGTTCAACGACGCGCCGCTGCACACGCGCGTGCGGCGCCTGCTGATGGGCGCATTGAACCAACGCGCGATCACGCGCATGGAAGCGGGCGTGGTGGCGCTGGTCGAGTCCTTGCTCGACTCGATGCAGGCCCGCGGCAGGCACGCCGACCTGATCGCCGACTTTGCCGCGCGCATCCCGGTGGAGGTGATCGGCAACCTGCTCGACGTGCCGCAGGCCGAACGTGCGCCGCTGCGCGATTGGTCGCTGGCGATCCTGTCTGCCCTCGAACCCGCGCCCGCTGCGGTCGTGCTCGAACGCGGCCATGCTGCCGTGCGCGAGTTTCTTGCCGCGCTCGACAGCCTGGTGCAGCGCCGCCGCGCGGCGCCGGGCGACCCCGAAGCCGACGTGCTGACGCGCCTGATCCAGGGTGAAGTCAACGGCGAGCGCCTGTCGCCCATCGAACTGCTGCACAACTGCATCTTCCTGCTCAACGCCGGACACGAGACAACCACCAACCTGATCGGCAACGGCGTGCACGCGCTGCTGACGCAGCGCGCGCAGTACGAGCGCTTGGTCAACGAGCCAGCGTTGTTGCCGACGGCTGTAGAAGAGCTGCTGCGCTTCGAGAGCCCGCTGCAGTTGAACAACCGGCTGGCGACCGCGGCGATCGAGCTGCAAGGCTTTCGCATCGAGGCCGGCAGCTTCATCACGCTGGCGATCGGCGCGGCCAATCGCGACCCGGCCGCTTTCGATGCGCCCGATGCGCTCGACATCGCACGCAAACCCAACCTGCACGTGGCCTTCGGCCACGGCGCGCATGCCTGCGCCGGCATGAACGTGGCGCGGCTCGAAGCGCGCGTCGCGCTGGCTGCACTGGCGCGTCGATTGCCGGGCCTCGCGCTCGACGGCGCGCCCGAGCGCGACGCGCGCCTGCGCTTTCGCGGCTTCAGGCGCCTGCCGGTGAAGTGGTAGCGCGGCGTGGAGCCGTTCAAGAACCTGTTGAACGCAGCGCTGGTGCGCGCTGCTGGGGCGGCGTTGTCGCGGCACGCGAGCGACTTCGATGGCCAGCGCTTCGCGCGCGTGGCGTTGAAGGGGCTCGATGCGCTGGAGATGAAGGCGCGCGCCATGCAGATCGCCGATGCGCTCGAAGCCACGCTGCCGTCGGATTTCGACGCTGCATGCCGCGCGATCGAAGCCGCGCTGGCGCCGCCGATCGATGTCGATGGCGTGGCCGCCGTGCGCGACGACCACAGCCAGGGGCTGGCCGGCTGGATCGTCTGGCCGCTCGGCGAATTCGTCGCACGCCGCGGGCTGGACGAACCGGTGCGGGCGTTGCAGGCGCTGCACGCGCTGACGCAGCGGCTGACGGCCGAGTTCGCGATCCGGCCCTTGATCGTGCGTCATCCGCAGCTCGCTTTGGACACGCTGTTGCGCTGGACGCGCGACGACAGCGCGCATGTGCGACGCCTGTGCAGCGAAGGCAGCCGTCCGCGCCTGCCCTGGGGCCTGCGCCTGAAAGCGCTCGTCCTCGACCCCACGCCCACGCTGCCGATCCTCGAAGCCTTGCAGGACGACCCCAGCGCCTACGTGCGGCGCAGCGTGGCCAACCACCTGAACGACATCGCCAAGGACCATCCGGCCCTGGTCGTCGATTGGGTGCGGCGCCATCGACCCGAAGCCGCGCCCGAACGCCGCGCCCTGCTGGCGCACGCCAGCCGCACGCTGATCAAGCAAGGCCACGCCGGCATGCTCGCGCAGTGGGAGGCCGGCAGGCGCTACGCAGGCGAAGCCACGCTGCGAATCGCGCCGCGGCGCGTCGCCGTGGGCGACGGCGTCGGGCTGACGCTCGCGCTGCGCTCGACCTCACGCCGGGCGCAGAAACTGCTGATCGACTACAGCGTGCATCACGTCAAGGCCGACGGCAGCACGAGCGCGAAGGTGTTCAAGGGTTGGAAGCTCGACCTCGCGCCCGGCGAGGAACGCAGCTTGACGAAGAAACACTCGTTCAAGCCGGTGACGACGCGGCGCTACCACCCCGGTCGGCACACCATCGAGATCTCGATCAACGGCCGCGTCGTCGCCAGTGCCGCCTGCATGCTGGCACCCGCCTGACTCAGTTCGGACGCATGTCGTCGCGGTCGCGGTCGTCGCAGCGCGGATCGTGGACGTAGGATGCCTCGCGCACGCGCTCCTCGACCAGCCAGACGGAGAACAAGCGGCAGTACGGCGGCGGTGTCTCGTAGCGGTAGAGCCAGACCGTGCCGACGCCGCGCCAGCCGACGTGGACGTTCGTCGCCGGGCCCAGGCGATCGACCACAGCGTCGCGCGTGTCGCCGGCGCGCAGCGATTCGAAATTCTGTTCCGTCAGCAGTTGGCTGATGCTCGCGACCTTGCCGGTGCCGTCGAGCTCGACGCGCCAGGTGTGCCTGCCCATCGGCCCGCGCGCGTAGTCGAGGCGCGCGCCGCCGTTGGGCAAGGGGCTGCGCGTGGTGGGTTCGCCGAGTTCGGCACGGGCATCGGCTTCGGACTGGCCGGGTTGGAGCTTGCCGGGGCCGTAGGTGCCGCAGGCAGCGAGCAGGAGTGCTGCAAGCAGCCGGACGCCAACGCTACGCGCGCTCGATGCGCGCGTAGGCACCGTGATTGTGCCTTCGCTCACATCGCTGCGCGATATGAGCGAAGTCCACCCACTCGGGCCGCGCACGGCGCGGCTATCGCGTTGCACGCGATCCCTACGCGCGCTCGATGCGCGCGTAGGCCGAGTGGTTGTGAATCGACTCATGGTTCTCGACCTCCACGACGTAGCGGCCGATGCGTTGGTCGGCGTTCGAGAGAAAGCGCCACGTCGCGCACCAGGTCTTCGACGAACTTCGGGTTCTCGTAGGCGCGCTCGGTGACCCATTTCTCATCGGAACGCTTGAGCAGGGGCCAGATCTCGGAAGAAGCATTGACCTCGGCAAAGCGCACGAGTTCCTCCCAGCCGACCGGCGCATGCGTCTCGACGCGGATCGTCACCGTCGAGCGCTGGTTGTGCGCGCCGTAGTCGGAAATTTCCTTCGAGCACGGGCACAGGCTCTTCACCGGCACCGCCACTTCGGACCACACCGTCGTGCGGCCGTCGCGCGTCTCGGCGATCCAGCGGCCCTGGTAGTCGAGCAGGCTGCTCACGCCCGACACCGGCGCGCGCTTGCGGACGAAAAACGAGAAGCGCGATTCGATGCGGCCTTCGCTCGCGTTGAGCAGCGCCAGCATCGCCGCCAGCTTGTCGCGCAGCACGGCGGCGTCGAGCGGCGCATCGAGCGCGTCGAGCCACGCCACGAAGCGCGACATGTGCGTGCCCTTCTTCTGCGCCGGCAGCGCCACGTCCAGGTCCCACAGGGCGGCGCTGCTCTGCTCGGCCCCGGCGACCTTGACGCGCACCGGGTAGCGCACGTCCTTGACGCCCACGCGCTGGATCGCGAGCTGCCGTTCGTCGCGCTCGCTCTGCGTGTCGGGGATGTGCAGGGACTGGGTCAGATGGTCATGACGTCATCGCAGCGAGCATCGCACCGTTTCGCAGTCGCGCGGCTAGTTTTTGCCCGCACCAACGCCGGCCGCGCACCGAAGCGCTGCGCGATCGAGCGCGCGATGCCGTCGGCATCCAGGCCGTTGAGCGCCAGCAGCTTGGCCGGGTCGCCATGCTCGATGAAGACGTCGGGCAGCCCGAGCGCGAGCACAGCCTTGTCCAAGCCTTCGGCTTGCAGCACCTCCATCACTGCCGAGCCGGCGCCGCCCGGCAGGCAGCCCTCTTCGACGGTGACGATGCATTCGTGCGTGCGCGCCAGCTCGGCGATCAGCCCGGCGTCGACCGGCTTGGCGAAGCGCATGTTGGCCACGGTCGCGTTCAATCGCTCGGCTGCGGCGAGCGCCGGATAGAGCATGGTGCCGAAAGCCAGGATCGCGATGCGCTCGCCCTTGCGCCGCACCTCGCCCTGGCCCCACGGCAATTCATCCAGCTCGGCGCCGGATCTCGGTGCCCGCGCCGGCGCCGCGCGGATAGCGCACGGCCACGGGCCCTTGATGGCGAAACGCCGTGGTCAGCGCCATGCGGCACTCGTTCTCGTCGGCCGGCGTCAGCACGGCCATGTTCGGAATGCAGCGCAGGTAGGCGATGTCGTAGGCGCCGGCATGCGTGGCGCCGTCGGCGCCGACGAGGCCGGCGCGATCGAGCGCAAAGGTCACCGGCAGGTTCTGCAGCGCCACGTCGTGGATCAGCTGGTCGTACGCGCGCTGCAGGAAGGTCGAGTAGATCGCGACCACCGGCTTCAAGCCTTCGCAGGCCATGCCCGCGGCGAACGTCACCGCATGCTGCTCGGCGATGCCGACGTCGAAGTAGCGCTCGGGAAAGCGCTTGTGGAACTCGACCATGCCCGAGCCCTCGCGCATCGCCGGCGTGATCGCGATCAGGCGTTCGTCGGCCGCGGCCATGTCGCACAGCCATTGGCCGAAGACCTGCGTGAAGGTCTGCTTCGGCGGCGTCGCGGGTTTGACGAATGCCCTCGGCCGGGTCGAACCTGCCGGCGGCAGCGTGGTACTTGACCGGATCGGCCTCGGCCATCTTGTAGCCGTAGCCCTTCTTGGTCACCACGTGCAGGAACTGCGCGCCGGGTTTGTCGCGCAGGTTCTCGAGCGTCGGGATCAGCGAGTCGAGGTCGTGGCCGTCGATCGGGCCGACGTACGTAGAAGCCGAACTCCTCGAACATCGTGCCCGGCACGACCATGCCCTTGGCATGTTCCTCGAAGCGCCGCGCCAGCTCGAACAGCGGCGGTGCGTTCTTCAGCACGCCCTTGGCGCCTTCGCGCGCGGTCGCGTAGAAGCTGGCCGCTCATCAGGCGCGCCAGGTACTTGTTGAGCGCGCCCACCGGCGGGCTGATCGACATGTCGTTGTCGTTCAACACCACCAGCAGGCTGGGCACATGGCCGATGTGCGGCATGCCGGCGTTGTTCATCGCCTCGAAGGCCATGCCGGCGGTCATCGCGCCGTCGCCGATGATCGCAACCGCAGTGGCGCTTCTCGCCCTTCCGCTGCGCGGCGATCGCCATGCCGAGCGCCGCCGAGATCGAGGTGCTGCTGTGCGCCGTGCCGAAGGTGTCGTACTCGCTCTCGTCGCGGCGCGGAAAACCGCTGATGCCGCCGAGCTGGCGCAGCGACTCCATGCGGTCGCGCCGGCCGGTGAGGATCTTGTGCGGATAGGTCTGGTGGCCGACGTCCCACACCAGCCGGTCGTGCGGCGTGTTGAAGACGTAGTGCAGCGCGATCGTCAGCTCCACCGTGCCGAGGTTGCTGCGACAGGTGGCCGCCCGTGCGCGACACGCTCTGCAGCACGTAGTCGCGCAACTCGCGCGCGAGCTGGCCGAGCTGATCGCGCGAGAGCTTGCGCAGATCGGCCGGGCTGTCGATGCGCGCCAGCAGAGCGGCGGGGGTGATCACGTTCATGAGCGCCCTTCTTGCGTTGTCTCGTCAGTGTTCCCGATCGACGATGCGGTCGGCCAGCAGCGCCAGCCGGGCGGCGTCGGTCAGGCCGCTTTGCGCCAGCGCCGCATGCGCTTCGTCGCGCAGCTCGAGCTGTAGCGCGCGCGCTGCGTCCAGCCCCATCAGCGAAACGTAGGTCGGCTTGTCGTGGTGCGCGTCCTTGCCGGCCGTCTTGCCCAGCGTCTCGGAGCTCCTGCGTCACGTCGAGGATGTCGTCGACCACCTGGAAGGCCAGGCCGATCGCGGCGCCGTACTGCGACAACGCCTTCCAGGCGCGCGCATCGACGCTGCCGCAGGCCGCGCCCATCAGCACGCTGGCCTGCAGCAGCGCGCCGGTCTTGCGGCGGTGCATGTCGCGCAAGGCAGCTTCGTCGAGCGCGACGCCGATGCTCGCCAGATCGATCGCCTGCCCGCCGGCCATGCCGGCATGACCCGCGCTGCGCGCCAGCAGCGCGCACAGCCGCGCCTGCATGCGCCCGGCATGCCGGCGCTCTTCGTCGGGCGTCAGCACGTCGAACGCCAGCGCCTGCATCGCGTCGCCGGCCAACATCGCCTGCGCTTCGCCGTACTGCACATGCACGGTGGGCTTGCCGCGACGCAGCACGTCGTTGTCCATGCACGGCATGTCGTCGTGCACCAGCGAGTAGGCATGGATCAGCTCCACCGCCACCGCCGCGCGCATCGCCGCCGCGCGCGCGCCGCGCGCGGCCTCGCAGGCGGCCAGCACCAGCAGCGGGCGCAGGCGCTTGCCGCCGTCGAGCACGCCGTAGCGCATCGCTTCGCCCAGGCCGGCCGGGTGCATCGCTGGGCACCCAATCGCTCGAGCGCGGCTTCGACGGCGCGCTGCTCGCGCGGTCACCCAGGTATCGAAGGCGTCGGACTTCATGCCTGCGTTGACTTCCACGGCTTGAGCTGACCGTCTTCGAGCACCTTGACCTGCTGCTCCACCGCCGCCAGCCGCGAGCGGCACAGTTCGAGCAGCTCGGCGCCGCGCTTGTAGCCGGCGAGCAGTTGATCGAGCGGCATCTGCCCGGCCTCCATGCGCTGAACCAGGCCTTCGAGTTCGGCCAACGCCTGTTCGTAGGTCGGCGCGTCGTTGGGTGGACTGCTGTTGCGCGGCATTTCGACTAGTGAAAACCAGCAGGGATTGTAGTCAGTGCACTACAGGGCCTGCAGTGACCGAGGGCAACGGATTCGAGAGCCGCCCCCAACCCGCCGCAAGCGCCGCAAACGCACGGCGCCCGCGAGGTGGCACGCCACCCCCGGGGTACACTGCGCGCCCCTGCCGAGGCCGTCGATCTTTTTCGAGGGTACAGCCCCCTGGGTCCCGACAGGCGTCGCCGTGACGTTGCCGGGTTGTTCGTGATGGTTCTTGGAGACCCTGAGAACATGTCTGACCTGAGCATCGGCCGTACCGCGCTGGACCGCAGCGCCTCCCAACTGAGCGTCGACACCTACTTCGACGCGGCGCTGTACCAGCGCGAAATACAAACCCTCTTCAAAGCCGGCCCGCGCTACGTCGGCCACGCATCCTGCGTGCCGAACCCGGGCGACTACCGCGTGCTTGCGCACGAAGGCGACGGCCGCGCGCTGATACGCAGTCAACACGGCGTCGAGCTGGTCTCCAACGTCTGCCGCCATCGTCAGGCGGTGATGCTGCGCGGCAGCGGCAACACCGGCGCCAACGTGGTCTGCCCGCTGCACCGCTGGACCTACGACCTGCAGGGCCAGCTCATCGGCGCGCCGCACTTCGAGCACGACCCCTGCCTCAACCTGAACCGCTGGCCGCTCACCGAATGGAACGGCATGCTGTTCGAAGCCGCCGGACGCAATCCGGCGACAGACCTGGCACAACTGGCCTGCCGCGCTGACCTCGACTTCTCGGGCTACGTCTTCGACCACGCCATCGTCCACGAGTGCGACTACAACTGGAAGACCTTCATCGAGGTCTATCTCGAGGACTACCACGTCGGCCCGTTTCATCCGGGCCTGAGCCACTTCGTCAGTTGCGACGACCTGCGCTGGGAGATGGGCAGCGAGTATTCGGTGCAGACCGTCGGCGTGGCCAAGAGCGGCAGCGAAGCGCTCGGCAAGGCCGGCTCATCGGTCTACAAGGCGTGGCAGCAGCAGGTGCTTCGATTCCAGAACGGCACGCCGCCGCGGCATGGAGCGATCTGGCTGACCTACTACCCGGGCGTGATGGTCGAGTGGTACCCGAACGTGCTGGTGGTCTCGACGCTGATCCCGAAGGGGCCGCGTCACACCACCAACGTCGTCGAGTTCTTCTACCCGGAAGAGATCCACGCCTTCGAGCGCGAGTACGTGCAGGCGCAGCAGGCCGCGTACATGGAGACCTGCATCGAAGACGACGAGATCGCGCTGCGCATGGATGCGGGGCGCGAGGCGCTGATGAAGCGCGGCGACAACGAAGTCGGCCCGTACCAGAGCCCGATGGAAGACGGCATGCAGCACTTCCACGAGTGGTATCGCAGGAAGATGACGCCCGCACAGGGCTGAACCGTCAGCGCGCCAGGTCGATCAGGAACGCGTACTCGCGCGCGATTTCGTCGAGGATGGCGAAGCGGCCCGACGCGCCGCCGTGTCCGGCACTCATGTTCACCGCGAGCAGCAAGGGGTTGCGGTCGGTCTTCTTCGCGCGCAGGCGCGCCACGTACTTCACCGGCTCGAAGTACGCCACCTGCGAATCCCACAGGCCGGTGCTGACGAGCATCGCCGGGTAGTCCGTCGCGCGCAGGTTGTCGTAGGGCGAATACGAGAGCATGTAGTCGTACGCCGCCTTCTCGCGCGGATCGCCCCACTGCGCCCACTCGTTGACAGTCAGGGGGATGGTGTCGTCGAGCATCGTCGTCACCACGTCCACGAACGGCACCTGCAGCACCATGCCGCGGTACAGCTGCGGCGCCTGGTTGGCGACGGCGCCCATCAGCAAGCCGCCGGCCGAACCGCCGCCGGCGAAGACCTTCTTCGGATCGGCCCACTGCGCCTGCACCAGCGCCTGTGTCGCATCGACGAAGTCGTTGAAGCTGTTCTTCTTGTGCATCAGGCGGCCGGCCTCGTACCAGGCCTGGCCGAGATCGGCACCGCCGCGCACATGGGCGATGGCGACGACGAAGCCGCGATCCATCAGGCTCACGCGGTGGTTGCGAAACTCGGGGTTGGACGCATGGCCGTAGGCGCCGTAGCCGGTGACCAGCAGCGGCGCGCCGCCGTCCTGGCGCGCACGGCCTTCGCGCCATGCCAGCGTGACGGGGATGCGCTGGCCGTCGCGCGCATCGGCCCACAGCCGCTGCGTGCGGTATTGCGAGGCGTCGTAGGTCGGCACCTTCTGCACCTTGCGCAGCACCGCCTGGCCGCGCGCCAGATGCCAGTCGTAGAGCGTCGGCGGTTGCACCATCGACGTGACGCCGTAGCGCAACCAGGCCGCGCGCGCATCGTGCGTCGCATGCAGGCTCAGCGTGCTGGCAGCCGGCGTCGGCAGCGTGCGCCAGCGGCCATGCTGCTGGATGCGCAGGCGCAAATCGCCTTGCACCCGCTCCTGCACCGCAACGCCGCCCTTGAACAGCGCGAAGCGTTCGAGCGCCGCGTCGTCGCGGCCGGCAACGAGCGTGCGCCAGCGCGAGCGCTCGTCGCTCGCGCGCTGCGGCGCGGCGACGAGCTTGAAGTTGGGCGCGTCCTCGTTGGTGCGCAGCACCCAGCGGCCGCCCTGATGATCCGCGTGATGACGCACCTTGGCGCGGCGCGCAAAGACGGTGCGCACCGGGCGTTGCGGATGATCGGCATCGACGGCGAGCGTGGCGCTGCTGTCGTGGCCGCCGCTGTCGATCACGATCCAGCGGCCCGACACGCTCTTGCGCAGCTCGACGAACTGCGTCTTGTCGGGCTCGTCGTAGACCATCACGTCGGCCTCGGGCGCGGCGCCGAGGCGATGGCGCCACACCGGCCCGCTCTGCAGCGTCACCGGGTCCTGGCGGATGTAGAACAGCGTGCGGTTGTCGTTGGCCCAGGCCAGCTCCTCGAGCACGCCGTCGATGCGATCGGCGTACTCGACGCCGCTGCGCAGGTCGCGAAAGCGCAGCGTGTAGCGGCGCTGGCCGACGGTGTCTTCGGCCCAGGCCAGCACGCTGCCGTCGGGGCTCACCGCCGTGGCGCCCACCCGGTAGAAGGGCTGGCCGCGGGCGCGCGCGTTCTGATCGAGCAGCAGCTCGCGCCGTGCGCGCCGATCGGGCCGTTCGCGCGTGCCGCGCTGACGCATCAGCAGCGGATGTTCGAAGCCGGTCTTGTACTCGCTCCAGTACCAGAAGCCGTGCTCGTACTGCGGCGGCGTGCTGTCGTCCGGGTCGATGCGCGCGCGCATCTCGGCCGCCAGTTCACCACGCAGCGCCGCCAGCGGCGCGAGCACGGCCTCGGTGTAGGCGTTCTCGGCTTCGAGGTAGGCCATCACCTCCGGCCGCTTGGCCTTGGGGTCGTCGTCGCGCAGCCAAAAGTACTCGTCGCTGCGCTCGCCCTGCGCGGCCTTGACGACATGGGGCACCTGCGGCGCGACCGGCGGCAGCGGCGTGGGCGGGGGAATCTGGGCAGCGGCAGGCAGGCTCATGGCGAGCAGCAGGAGAAGGCGCAGCCGCACGCGCTCAATGGATGCGCGCAATCGAAGAGACGACAGGATCGCGCCAGATGTCGTCCGGGCTGATGAAGTTGTCGCGGCGCTTGAACTTCACGCCCGCGGCGCGGTAGCACTCGTCGACCAGCTCCGAGCAGATGAACTTGCGGTCCTGCGTGCGCTTGCCGACGCGAAAGGCGATGCGCGCGGCGATGCGCAGGATCTCGAAATTGTCGTAGGGCTTGGTCAGCAGGTCCATGCCGTAGCTGACGGCGTCGCGCACCTGCTCGTCGCCGAGCAATGGATTGACGCGCGCGATCACCATCTGGCCGCGGTAGGGGCGGCGCCGGCCGTGATAGTCGCGCAGGTACTTGGAAATCGGCACCAGGCGCACGCCGATGCCGACTTCGCTTTCGAGCAGGAAGACGCGGCGCAGGTGATCGTCGCGGTAGATCAGGCCGACATGGCTCCACACCGAACCGGTGAAGCCCTGGATGAATTTGGAGAACACGTACGAGCCTGAGCAGAACGCGAGATCGCCCGAGCGGATCTCGGTGCGCACCTCGTCGTAACGCTTGATCGCCAGCGCGGCGATCTCTTTCTTCTTCAGCGGGTCGGCCATAGCGCAGGACTGTAGCGGTACACTGCGCGCCGCCAGAAGACGGTGGGCCGACGGGCTCACCCCGACCGGCAAAGCATCGGTCGAAACACCGGTGCCACCTCACTGGAGAGAGGCGCCCCCAAAGGGCGTCCACCGAAGGGGCAAACGCCTCGGGGCAAGACCCGCGGCGCCAAACTCTCAGGTAAAGCGGACAGCGGGGGCATGTTGGTTGCCACGGAGACCCCGAACCATGCCTGCCGATCTGTTGCGCACACCGCTGTACGAGCTGCACCTCGAACTCGGCGCCAAGATGGTGCCCTTCGCCGGCTACGCGATGCCGGTCAACTACCCCGGCGGCATCATTGCCGAGCATCGACAGTGCCGCGAATCGGCGGCGCTGTTCGACGTCTCGCACATGGGCCAGCTGCGTCTCGTCGGCGACGATGCCGCCGCCGCGCTCGAATCGCTGGTGCCGATGGACGTGATCGACCTGGCGGTGGGCAAACAGCGCTACGCGCTCTTCACCAATGCCGCCGGCGGCATCCTCGACGACCTGATGATCGCGCGCCGCGCCAACGACCTGTTCGTCGTGGTCAACGCGGCGTGCAAGGCGGCCGACACCAAGCACCTGATGACCCACATCGGGCACCGCTGCCAGGTGATCCCGCTGCCTGATCGAGCCCTGCTCGCCTTGCAGGGCCAGCACGCCGTGAATGCGTTGCAGCGCCTGGCGCCCGGCGTCGAGCAACTCACCTTCATGACCGGCGGCGCGTTCACGCTGGCCGGCGCCGAGTGCTTCGTCACGCGCAGCGGCTACACCGGCGAGGACGGCTTCGAGATTTCGGTGCCGGCCGATGCGGCGGTGAAGTTGGCCAAAGAGCTGCTCGCGCAGCGCGAGGTCAAGCCGGCAGGGCTTGGCGCGCGCGACACGCTGCGGCTCGAAGCCGGGCTGTGCCTGTACGGGCACGACATCAACGAGACCACGACGCCGGTCGAGGCCGGTTTGAGCTGGTCGATCCAGAAGGTGCGGCGCCCCGGCGGCGCGCGCGCCGGCCACTACCCCGGCGCCGACAAGATCGCGGGGCAACTGGCGAGCGGCGTGCAGATCAAGCGCGTCGGCCTGCTCGGGCTCGAACGCATCCCCGTGCGCGAAGGCGCGACCATCGTCGATGCCCAGGGCCACAAGCTCGGCCACGTCACCAGCGGCACGCTCGCGCCCACCGTGAACCAGCCGATCGCGATGGCGTACCTGGCCGCGAATCACGCCATCGCCAATCACGAGGTCTACGCCGAGGTGCGCGGCAAGCGCCAGCCGATGCGCGTGGCCTCGATGCCTTTCGTCCCGCCCGGATATTTCCGCGGCTAACCAACCAGCGAGGAGTCCCTGCCCATGACGACCATGTTCACCCCTGACCACGAGTGGATCAACATCGAAGATCACGAAGCCGCCGTGGTCGGCATCACGCTGCACGCGCAGGACGCGCTGGGCGACGTGGTGTTCGTCGATCTGCCCGAGGTCGGCAAGACGTACAAGCGTGGCGAGACCGTCGGCGTCGTCGAGTCGGTCAAGGCCGCGGCCGACATCTACATGCCGGTCGAGGGCGAGGTGGTCGAGGTCAACGAAGCGCTGCGCGCCGACCCGGCGCTCGCCAACAAGGACCCGATGGGCAACGGCTGGTTCTTCAAGGTGCACGTCACGCACATGGAGCAGTTCGACGAGCTGATGGAAGCGCCGGCCTACGACAAGCTGTTGAAGAGCCTCTGAGCCAAGAGCCCGTTCACTCCCCCCGTTCAGGCTGAGCTTGTCGAAGCCCTGCCCTTCGACAAGCTCAGGGCGAACGGTTCGCTTTCACGACGATCGATGCACCATGCTGAAGTCCGCCACCGTCCCGCTCGCCGAACTCGAGAACACCGCCGAGTTCCGCGCCCGCCACATCGGCCCCGACGCTGCCGACGAGCAGCACATGCTGTCGGTCATCGGCGCGGCCTCGAAGCGCGCGCTGATCGACGCCGTGCTGCCGCGCTCGATCGCACGCCACGCGCCGATGGACCTGCCGCCGCCGGTCACCGAAGCGCAGGCGCTGGCCGAGCTGGCGGCGGTGGCGGCGAAGAACCAGGTCGTCAAGAGCTTCATCGGCCAGGGCTACCACGGCAGCCTCACGCCCGGCGTCATCGCGCGCAACATCCTCGAGAACCCGGCCTGGTACACCGCCTACACGCCCTACCAGGCGGAGATTTCGCAAGGCCGGCTCGAAGCGCTGGTCAACTTCCAGACGATGGTGTGCGACCTCACCGCCATGCCCATCGCCAACGCCTCGATGCTCGACGAGGCGACCGCAGCAGCCGAAGCGATGACGCTGGCCAAGCGCAGCGTGAAGAGCAAGAGCAACACCATCGTCGTCGCCGGCGATTGCCATCCGCAGGTGATCGAGGTGGTGCGCACGCGCGCCGAGCCGCTCGGCCTGCAGATCGTGCTCGCCAACTCGGGGCCGGAGTGGGATGCGCTGCTGGCCGGCGGCGACTACTTCGCCGTGATGATCGGCTACCCCACCACCAGCGGCTCGATCTACGACCTGCGCGCCGACACCGAGCGCGTGCACGCGCACAACGCGGCCTTCATCGTCTGCACCGACCTGCTCGCGCTGACGCTGCTCACGCCACCCGGCGAATGGGGCGCCGACATCGTCGTCGGCAACTCGCAGCGCTTCGGCGTGCCGATGGGCGGCGGCGGCCCGCATGCCGCCTTCATGGCCTGCCGCGACGACTTCAAGCGCTCGCTGCCCGGGCGCCTGGTGGGCGTGAGCGTCGATGCGCAGGGCCAGCCGGCGTATCGCCTCGCATTGCAGACGCGCGAGCAGCACATCCGGCGCGAGAAGGCCACCTCCAACATCTGCACGGCGCAGGTGCTGCTGGCGGTGATCGCCAGCATGTATGCCGTCTACCACGGGCCGGCGGGCTTGAAGCGCATCGCGCAGCGCGTGGCCAGCTACACGGCGATCCTGGCCGAGGGCCTGAAGCGACTGGGGCACGCGCCGCGAAACCTCGACAGCGCCTTCGACACCCTCAGCCTGAAGACGGACGGCCGCACCGGCGCCTACATCGACGCGGCCCTGCAGCGCGGCATGAACCTGCGACGCTTCCGTGAATGGGACGACGCCTACATCGGCATCACGCTCGACGAGACGACCACGCGCGAGGACATCGCCGCGCTGTGGAGCGTGTTCGCACCGGCCGGCAGCGCGCTGCCCGACTTCGCCGAGTTCGAGCGCGGCGTCGAGCCGCTGATCCCGCTGGCGCTGCGCCGCACCAGCGCCTTCCTCGACGCACCCGGTCTTCAACACGCACCACAGCGAAACCGAGATGCTGCGCTACATCCGCAAGCTCTCGGACAAGGACCTGGCGCTGGATCGCTCGATGATCCCCTTGGGCTCGTGCACGATGAAGCTCAACGCCACGGCCGAGATGATCCCGATCACCTGGCCGGCGTTCGCCGACATCCACCCGTTCGCGCCGGCCGAGCAGCGCGCCGGCTACGCGCTGATGGACGAGCAGTTGCGCGCGTGGTTGTGCCAGGCCACGGGCTACGCGGGCATCAGCCTGCAGCCCAACGCCGGATCGCAGGGCGAGTACGCGGGGCTGCTCGCCATCCGCGGCTGGCAGCGCGCGCGCGGCCAGGGCGAGCGCCACGTGTGCCTGATTCCGGAATCGGCGCACGGCACCAATCCGGCGAGCGCGCAGATGGTGGGCATGAGCGTGGTGGCGGTGAAGTGCGACGCGCTCGGCAACGTCGATATGGCCGACCTTGAGGCCAAGTGCGACGCAGCACAGCGCCAAGCTGGCCGCGATCATGATCACCTACCCGAGCACGTACGGCGTGTTCGACCCGCACGTCAAGGAGCTGTGCGCGCTGGTGCACCAGCACGGCGGGCGCGTGTATGTCGATGGCGCGAACATGAACGCGCTGGTCGGCCTGGCCGCGCCGGGCGAGTTCGGCGGCGACGTGAGCCACCTGAACCTGCACAAGACCTTCTGCATCCCGCACGGCGGCGGCGGGCCCGGCGTCGGCCCGGTGTGCGTGGTGGAAGACCTGGTGCCGTACCTGCCGGGCCATCACACCGGCAGCGGCAAGGAATCGCCCGTCGGCGCCGTCAGCGCCGCGCCGCTCGGCAACGCCGGCGTGCTGCCGATCTCGTGGATGTACGTGCGCATGATGGGCGCCGACGGCCTGACCGCGCGCCACCGAGAGCGCGATCCTCGCGGCCAACTACGTCGCCGCGCGGCTGTCGGACCACTACGACATCCACTACAGCGGCGAGATCGCGGGCGTTGAAGGGCGGCGGCGTGGCGCACGAGTGCATCCTCGACCTGCGCCCGCTGAAGGACACGAGCGGCGTCAGCGCCGAGGACGTGGCCAAGCGCCTGATCGACTACGGCTTCCACGCGCCGACGCTGAGCTTTCCGGTGCCGGGCACGCTGATGGTCGAGCCGACCGAGAGCGAGCCGCTGGTCGAACTCGATCGGTTCTGCGACGCGATGATCGCGATTCGCGAGGAGATCCGGCGCGTCGAGAAAGGCGAGTGGCCGCAGGACGGACAACCCGCTGAAGAACGCGCCGCACACCGCGGCGTCGCTGCTCGCGGCCGAGTGGGCGCATCCGTACACGCGAGCGCAGGCTGCCTATCCGATGGCAGGGCTCGAACAGGCGAAGTACTGGAGCCCGGTAGCGCGGGTGGACAACGTGTACGGGGATCGGAATCTGTTTTGTTCTTGCATTCCGATGAGTGAGGTGGCGGAGGAGGCGGCCGTCGCCGGGCCTTGATGAGCATTCGACTTGTCGAGGAGCGCCTGGATGCGCTCCTCTCCGACGCCACGTCGCGAATTGTGTTGTTGACCGGCGCCTGGGGGTCTGGCAAAACGCATCAATGGCGCGCAGCACGAGCACGCTTCAACGGTGAGAAGCCGCGCCATGCATACGTGTCGCTGTTTGGTCTCGGATCCGTTCCGGACCTTCGGCGCCGGATCGCGGAAGAGTCGGTTGCGTCGTATGAGATACCTGAAGGCGGCAGACTCGCTGACATTGTTGGCGTTGGCGGCCTAAAAATTGGACCACTGCAACTGCTGAAGTTTCTTCCGCTGGTGCCCGTGCTGGCGAAGCTCGATCAAGTCGCCCAAGACTTGTCGTTCAGCCTTGTCCGCAATACCGTCGTGTGCCTCGACGACCTAGAACGCGCAGGGGCGAACCTCAAGCTGGCAGACGTTCTTGGTCTCGCGAATTACCTGAAGGAGGAGTGTGGTTGCCGCGTGCTCCTGATATCGAATCACGAAAAGCTAGGCGACGACGACAAGGGCGTGTTGAAGAACTACTTCGAAAAGGTTGTTGACGAACGGATTGACCTTGCACCCAGTCTCGCCGAGGCATCGGCCATCGCATTCGGAAGCGTCCCTGATGGGGTCACGAAGCTTCTCCGGACGCGCGCAGCGCAGCTAAAAATTGGAAACGTCCGCGTGCTGCGACAGCTACAGAGATTGGCTTTGCCAATCTACAACGAACTCCAAGCCATGCACCCGCGAGTCGTGGAGGAAGCAATTCAGGCTTTGGCCCTATTCGGCGCCTGCCACCTTTTGGGCAACGATAGATTGCCAACAACCGACCACCTGTTCGAGTTGGAAGACAACTGGGTGCACTACGCAACTCGAGAGAAAGAGGACGGCGAGGCAACCGATCGCGACCGGGAACTTGATCGGTGGAGTGAGTTGCTGAACGAGTATCAATATCAAAAGACATCATCAATGGATGCCGAGGTCGGTAAATCAGTAGTGCGTGGCTTCATCGACGCGAGCGCCCTGCGTGCTGCGGCAGCGCCCTTGTCCGAGCAGTTCGGTGGCGATGACCTACAGAGTGAATTGGACAACGCGATCACCTCTTTCTGGCACGACATCAACGCCGACAGCAATGCGACTCTGGAGTCAGTCGCGGCGGCTGCGCGAAAGGCGGCTCCTGTGATCAGCCTGAGCGGCATCAACAGAGCCTGGTGGATTCTCACCAAGTGCGGGCGCGCCGACGAAGCGCGCGCGTTGCTCACTCACTTCATCGACGTAAATCAAGAACGGCCGGCTGTATTTGAAGCGGTGAACGGCCACTTCCAGGACCAGGACAAGAGCGAGTTCGGAGACTTGGTCCGGCAAGAAGCCGCGAAACTTCGCGTGCTGCCAACCTTTGAACAGTCCCTCGATCGCATACGGCTGGACGAGGAGTGGAGCCGCGCTGACGTCGCGCGCGTCTGCGAAGCCACCAAAGACGATGTCGAAGCCGCTTTGCGCCATGCTACGCGCGCAAATTTCCGATCACGAGTGCGTGTTCTGCTGGATCTCAAGGGTCTGAGCGGTGCGACGGAAGGCGCACAGCGGGTCAGCAGTGCTACGGTGGACGTACTGCGACACTGGGCTGAACAGGATCCAACGATGGCCGTTCGCCTTCGACACTATCTGCCGCGGTCTGCAGATGCCGCGAGAGCACCAACCCCACCGGCGCGATCCCTCTCGGAGTAGTACGTGGTGCGCACGCGACGATCAAGCGCGCGTTGAACGGCACGTGCAAGCGCAGCAAGCCCGCTTCGCCGTGGCAGGTCATCTCCGGCGCGGTGCATGCGCGTCGACGTGAACGCGGCGTAGTCGGACTCACAGATTTCGCGCTGATCGTGTCAAGCATGGGCACGTGCGCACGCCCCTGGCAGTGCCACCGCTGAAACTTGACAATCAGCACCCGATTGTCAAGATTCGCCCATGCCGAGGCTTCCCCAACTCCCCATCGACGAAGTGCGCCGCTGGGCCACGGCCCACGTGGCGCGTCACCCCAAGGACCTGACGCACGCGCTGGCCGAGGCATTCGGCGTCACGCGCGCCGCGGCGGCGCCGGTGGTGCGCCGGCTCGAAGCGGAAGGCTTCGTGATCCGCACGGGCGGCAGTACGCGGCCCGTGTTCAGCGCCGGCGCGAGCCGCTGCATTGCCGGTGAGTTCGCCCTCGCGGGTCTGGACGAGTCCACGCTATGGGAGCAGCACTTTCGGCCCTTGTTGGACCTGCCGCCGCACGTGGCCAACCTTGTTCACTACGGTTTCACCGAGATCGTCAACAACGCCATCGACCACTCCGAGGGCCGGACGCTGCAGGCCCGGTGCGCAGCGGCCGGCGCTGTGCTCTACCTCTGGCTCGGCGACGACGGCATCGGCCTGTTCGAGCGCATGCGCAGGAGCCTGCAACTGGAAGACCCACGCCTGGCCATGCTGGAGCTTTCCAAAGGCCGCGTCACCACGGACCCTGCCCGCCACAGCGGCGAGGGCATCTTCTTCACCTCGCGCGCCTTCGCGGTGTTCAAGATCGAAGCCAACGACCTTGTCTATGAGCGGCGCAATCCCGAGCCGGCCTCAGAGGGCGCAAGGCCCACCACGCTGCCGCCCTGGCCGGGCATTCCGCGCGCTGTCGGCACCCGCGTCACGATGGCGCTGCGCACCGACACACGCAAGGCGTTGCGCGACATCTTCAACGAGTACACGACCGGCTCGCCCGATGACCTGAGCTTCGATCGCACCGTGATCCCGGTCAAGCTGGCCCGGCTCGGCACCGAGAACCTGCTGTCGCGTTCGCAGGCCAAACGGTTGTTGGGGCGCGTGGAGCAATTCAAGGTGGTGGAGCTGGACTTCGAAGGCGTGCCCGAAATCGGTCAAGCCTTCGCCGACGAGATCTTCCGCGTGTTCGCGCGGGCCAACCCGACCCTCACGCTGAAGGTGTCGAACGCCGGCGCGGGAGTGGCGCCCATGATCCGGCGCGTGCTCGGCGCTTGATCTGCTGGCGACTCAGCCGGGTCGAACCGCACCGGCAAACGCCGCGTCCATCATCGCCTGCGTCCCCCGCGAAAACTCCAGCGGGCACGGATACGCCATCCCCTCGCGCACCGCGCGGTTGAACGCCGCCGCCTGCAGCTCGTAGTGATTCACCGCAGGCCAGCGTTCCGTGATGGTCTCCATGCCGCGGTGCAGTTCCAGCCGCGCTTCGCCGAAGACGCGCGCGTTGAACGGCACGGGCAGGCGCAGCACGCCCGCGTCGCCGTGGAAGCTCATCTCCTGGCGCGGATGCATGCGGATCGACGTGAAGGTGGCGTAGTCGGCCTCGCCGAACTTCGCTGTGATCGCGGCATACACGTCCACGCCGTTCTCCCACTGGATGCGCGCTTGCACGTCGCTCGCCTCCAGGCCCGTCGCGAAACGGGCGCCGCCCATGACATAGACGCCGATGTCGCGCAGCCCGCCGCCGCCCATCGCGGCCTGGTTGCGTATGTTGGCCGCGTCGCGGTTGTTGAACGAGAACGCGCCGTCGATGCGCCACAGCCGCCCGATGGCGCCTTCGGCCAGCAGCTGGCGCGCACGCTGCCATTGCGGGTGGTGCACGATCATGAAGGCTTCGGCCGCCAGCACTTTGGCTGCATCGCGCGCGGCGATGAGCGGATCGAAGTCACTGGCCTGCATGGCCATCGGCTTTTCGCACAGCACATGCTTGCCGGCTTGCATCGCCTTGACGCTCCACTCCACGTGCAAGCGATTGGGCAGCGGGATGTACACCGCGTCGATTTCGGGATCGGCCAGCAGCGCTTCGTAGCTGGCATGCACGCGCAGGCCCGGCGCGAAGGTGCGGAACGGTTCGGCCTTGCTCGCATCCGACGTGGCCATTGCCACGATGTGACCGCCCGGCGCCAGCGTCAGCGCCGGACCCATGTGCTCGCGCGCGAACTTCGCAGCGCCCAGAATTCCCCAGCGTACGTCTGACATGGTTGCGGGCTTCTCAGCGACGAAAACAGGCAGGTAGCATATTCCTGCGCCTGGCCGCCCCGCGAACACCCGTCGCGCGCGGTCTTGCTTGCCGCGGCCGCGCCGCTCTGCTAATCTGGTCAGCATGACCAGAAAGTCACCAACCCTCGCTCGCACGCCTGCGCATCCACAGCGTGGCCGCTGGCGCCTTCAGGATGCGAAGGCTCGTTTCAGCGAACTGGTGCGCCTCGCGCACAGCGATGGGCCGCAGCACGTCACGCTGCATGGCCGCGATGCCGTGGTCGTTGTGGACGCAGACGAGTTTCTCCGCCTGAAGGGTGCGCGAACCGGGCAGCTGCTGACTGAGGCCCTGCGAACGTCGCCGCATCGCGAGATCGACATCGCGCCGCGCCGTTCGTCCATGCCGGTGCGGGCCGTCAAGCTGTGAGCGGCTGGCTGCTCGACACCAACGTCATTTCCGAGCTGCGCAAACCGCGGCCGAGCGCGCGTGTGCGTGCCTTCGTCGCTCGCCAAGCGCTGGAGGATCTCTTCGTCAGCGCGGTGACGTTCGCCGAAATCCGCTTCGGCATCGAGGCCGACAAGGATCCGATCCGGCGCGCAGAACTCAACGACTGGCTGGTGCACAAGGTGCGTCCGTTGTTCGAGCAGCGCGTGCTCGATGTTTCCGAAGACGTCATGTTCAAGTGGCGTCTGCTGGTCGAAGACGGACGCAAGAATGGGCATACGTTTTCGCAACCCGACTTGATCATCGCAGCGACCGCTCTGCACCACGGCCTGACCGTCGTGACCCGTGACACCAGCGATTTCACGATCGCCCGAGTCCCGGTGCTGAATCCGTGGGTTGACGCCGCGCCTTGAGGTTGGTCGTGGGCGAGGACTCACGGGTTTGCCCGATGCCACCGCCACAAGCGCCCATGTCACTCTCGATGCTCGTCAACGGCGAACCCACCCAGGAGACTTCACTGTGAAAACGATTCGCGCGTTGCGCGTTGCTGCCGCTGCTGCCGCCCTCGCCGCCCTGACGCTGACCACCGCAGCGCAGGCGCAGTGGAAGCCGAGCAAGCCGATCAACATCATCGTGCCCTGGGCCGCGGGTGGCGCCACCGACCAGATGATCCGCGTCACCGCGGCCGATCTCGAAGCGGCGCTGGGGCAGAAGATCGTGGTGCTGAATCAGCCGGGAGCATCGGGCTCGATCGGCACCAAGAATGCGCTCGAAGCGCCGAAGGACGGCTACACCTGGACCTCGGGCGCACCCAAGGACCTGGGCTCCTACAAGATCCTCGGCATGGCCGACACCACGGTGCAGGACTGGCACCTCTACCTGCACCTGGCGCTGCCCACCATCGTCAGCGTGCCGGCCAACTCGCCGCACAAGGACATGGTGGCGCTGCTCGAAGCGATGAAGGCCAAGCCCGGCGCGGTGTCGGTGGCCACCGCGGGCGTGAATTCGAGCGGGCACACGGCCATCGAGCAGATCGCCGCGGCCACCGGCATCAAGTACAAGCACGTCACCTACGACGGCGGCAACCCGGCGGTGATCGCCACGGTGGCCGGCGAGACGGAGGTGACGACGCAACTGTCGTCCGAACAGTCGGAGATGATCCGCGGCAAGCGGCTGCGTCCGCTGGCGGTCGTCGGCGACAAGGCGATCGAGATCGAAGGCCACGGCACGATCCCGCCGCTGTCGCAGTTCGTGCCGGGCTTCAAGGTGCCGGTGAGCTACTTCGGCATCTTCGTGCCCAAGGGCGTGCCGGCCGAGGTGACGGCGACGCTGGATGCGATCTGGATGGACAAGATCGCCAAGTCGGAAGTCATCAAGAAGTACGCCACCAGCCGCGGCGCGCTGATGGTGGTGGCCGCCGGCGCCGAGGCGCAGAGGATCGCGATGCCGGCCATCGCCGATGCCGCCTGGCAGAAGTTCAACGCCGGCCAGGCCAAGATCTCGCCCGACACCGTCGGCATCCCCAAGCCATGACCGGCCGCGGGTGAGCAGCGGCGACAAGAAGGTCTCGCCGCAGGCCGATTTCATCGGCGCCGGCGTCTGGGTCGCATTCGGCCTGGCGGTGATGATCGCGTCCTGGCGCATGGACCGGCTGGAGAGCCAGGGCGCCTCGCTCTACACCGCACCCGGCCTGGTGCCCGGCATCCTCGGCGCGGTGCTGCTGTTGCTCGGCGTGCTGCTGGCCTTGCGCGCCGCGCGTGCCGGTGGCCACCGGCTACGCTCGATGCGATGGGCGCCGTCCTCGGCAACACGCGCGGTGGTGATTCGCGTCGGCGCGTTCCTCGCCTTCGCGCTGATCTATGCGGCGGGCCTGGTCGGCCGTGGCGGCATGCCGTTCTGGCTCGCGACCTTTCTGTTCGTCACCGCGTCGGTGCTGGCGTTCGACTGGACACGGCGCCGCGCCGCAGGGCAGACCCTGCGCGGCGTGCTCTTCGCCGCGACCATCGGCGCAACCACCGCGTTCGTCGTCAGCGTCGTCTTCCAGGAAGTCTTCCTGGTGCGCCTGCCCTAGGATGAAACCCAGTCGCGAGTTGCGGTCAGTGGCGTCGGGTTTCGGCCCGTTGTGTGCGTTCGCGATCGTCCTCAAATGCGCTGGGCCTGGGCCGGTGCGCAAGCAAGGCGGCGGGCGGGGCGCAGTCGGGGCTCAAGCGTCGCTCGCCCTCGCTGCGCGAGGGTTCCCTGCGATGCTCGGTCTGAGGTCGCACCGCGAAACTCGCTGCACTCGCTGCGTTCGTTGCGCTCGAACACTCGCGGTGAGTCAGGTCACGAAGCGCGCGGGTACGCGCGCCGACCTCAGCCCTGGCCTTGCAGGCCGCGCCGGGCGCAAGCGCCCAGCTGCTCGCCAGGCACAAACAGTCCACTGGACTGTTTGTGTCCGGGCTCGCCTTCTCGGCGGCGCCATTCGCCCCGCCTGCGCCCCGCCCGCCGCCTTGCGGCAACAGTCGTTCTTGGGTGTGAGTGAGGGGCAAGCCGCGGGCATCGAGCCCGTGGCTTGCCGCGCGCCGCAGGCGCGCGTGCAGGCGCTAGCCGGGCTCGATGCCCGGCTGGGGTCTTTCTCCCACAAAGAACTCAGGCTGCCTCGCAAAGCCGTGGGCGGGTGCGCGGTGGCGCGCCTGTGCGGCGGCGAGGAGCGCAGGGTTTCGGTCGGCGCGCGTACTCGCGCGCTTCGTCAACTGACTCGCCGCATCTGTTCGAGCGCAGCGAACGCAGTGAGCGCAGCGAGTTATGCGGCGCGACCGAAACCCGAGCACCGCAGCGCAGTCGGCGCCGCAGGCGCCGACCGCCGCACCGAAGCGCCAGCGCGCACCCGCCCGCGGCTTTGCGATCCCCACGGTGTGTGCGCAAAGCGCGAATTCAAAGTCGGCAACGGGCCGAGAGCCGACGCCGCAACCCTTGTGTTTCACGCGTCGCGCATGGCGCGCAACGCAGTGGTCCACTGACATGTTCAGCGGACTGATCGCCTTCGGCCAATCGATCTGGAGTTTCGTCACACCGGAGTCGCTGTTCTATGTCTTCGCCGCGACGCTGATCGGCCTGGTCATCGGCGCCCTGCCGGGCCTGACCGCGACGATGGGCCTGGCGCTGATGACCACGCTGACGCTGAAGATGCCTTCGAGCCAGGCGCTGCTGGTGCTGATCTGCACCTACGTCGGCGCCATCTACGGCGGCTCGCGCTCGGCCATCCTGCTCAACATCCCGGGCACGCCGGCGTCGGCCGCATCCTGCCTCGACGGTCATGCACTCGCGCGCCAGGGCCACGCCGGCCGCGCGATGGGCATCGCCACCTCGGGCTCGGTGCTCGGCACCTTGATCGGCATGTTCTTTCTCGCGCTGTTCACGCCGCTGCTGGGCGAACTCGCGCTCAAGTTCGGCGCCTACGAATTCTTCTGGCTGGCGGTGTTCGGCGTCGTCATCTCGGGCACGCTCACCGGCGACGATCCGCTGAAGGGCTGGATGGCCGGCTTCCTCGGCCTGTTCGTCGCCGCGATCGGCCAGGAAGCGACCTACGCCTTCGACCGCTTCACCTTCGGCAACCGCGATCTGGCCGGCGGCATCGCCCTGGTGCCGGCGCTGGTCGGCGCCTTCGGCTTCGCCGAGTTGCTGTCGGTGATGAAGACGCGGCAGACGCCGGTGAAGATCAATCCCTTCGACTCCGTGATCCCGAAGCTGGTGGATGTGACGCGGCACTGGAGGACGATCCTGCGTTCGGGCTGCATCGGCACCTTCATCGGCATCGTGCCGGGCGTCGGCGAAGACGTGGCCGCCTGGTCGTCCTATGCTGCCGCCAAGCGTGCGAGCAAGGAGCCGGAGATGTTCGGCAAGGGTTCGATCGACGGCCTGATGGCGGCGGAGACCGGCGACAACGCCTGCGTGCCCGGCGCCGTGATCCCGGTGCTGACGCTGGCGATTCCCGGCTCGGCACCGGCCGCGGTGCTGATGGCCGCGATGCTGATCCACGGCGTGCAACCCGGCCCGATGATCATGGTGCAGTCGCCGCAGTTCGTCTACGACGTCGTCGCGATGATGCTGTTCGCCACGCTCGGCATCCTGTTCTACGGCCTGACGCTGACGAAGTTGATGATCCGCGTGCTGCAGGTGCCGCAGACGGTGATGGTGCCGATCATCCTGGTGCTGTGCACGGTGGGTTCGTTCGCGATCGCCGGGCGGCTCTTCGACATCTGGGTGATGCTCGGCTTCGGCATCCTCGGCTTCGTCCTGCGCCAGGGCCACTATCCGATGGCGCCGCTGGTGCTCGGCATCGTGCTCGGCGACCTGCTGGAAAAGAGCCTGCGCCGCGGCCTGGTGCTGTCCGACGGCAGCCTCGCGCCCTTCTTCACGCGCCCGATCTCGCTCGTCATCTGGGTCGGCATCGCGCTCATCATCGCGCTGCGCTTCGAGGCCGTGCGCGCTGTGCTGCGGCGGCTGAAGCCGTCGCGCATCACACAAGGAACATCGCCATGACACTGCAGACCCCCGGCTTGCAAGCGCAGCACGAGCAACTGCCGGCGCTGTCTTCGCGCTACATCGACGTGGCCGCGCTGCCCTGGCAGCCGACGCGCTTTGCCGGCGTCGAGCTCAAGGTGCTGATGGAAGATCCGCAGACCGGATTGCAGACCGTGCTGACGCGCATGGCGCCCGGCGCGGTGCTGACCGATCACATGCACGTCGCCGTCGAACAGACCTGGGTGCTCGAAGGCAGCCTGGTCGATCACGAAGGCAGCGCCACCGCCGGCAACTTCGTCTGGCGGCCGGCCGGCAGCCGCCACACCGCGACGGCGCCCGACGGCGCGCTGCTGCTGGGCATCTTCCAGAAACCGAATCAGTTCTTCTGATGAGAACCGCCGCCGGATCCGTTCGCGCTGAGCCTGTCGAAGCGCCGCGCAGGGCTTCGACAGGCTCAGCCCGAACGGGCCGCGGGTCGTGCGTTTGGATGAATTCAACAAGGCGATCGCGATGAAATTCGGCGACATCACCAAGATCAAGTCGCTCGAGACGGCGAGCGGCTTTCGCGACAACCTGCGGCGCCTGGGCGTCGACATGCCGTGCGACGACATCGTCGAAGCCGGGCCGCGCTCGCCGCTCGCAGCCGCGCTGACGGTGGGGCCGCTCGACCATCGGCAACCGCTTCGCGATCCAGCCGATGGAGGGCTGGGACGGCACCGCCGACGGCAAGCCCAGCGACAACACGATCCGGCGCTGGCGGCACTTCGGTCTCTCGGGCGCCAAGCTGATCTGGGGCGGCGAGGCGGTGGCGGTGCGCCACGACGGCCGCGCCAATCCGAACCAGCTGGTGATGAGCGCCGACAACCAGGCCAGCATCGCCGGTCTGCGCGAGACGCTGGTCGCCGCGCACCGCGAGGCGATGGGCGACGACACGGGGCTGGTCATCGGCTTGCAGCTCACGCACTCGGGCCGCTTCTGCAAGCCGAACGACCGCACGCGCTTCGAGCCGCACATCCTCTACCGCCACCCGATCCTCGATCGCAAGTTCCACACCGCGGCCGACCATCCGCTGATGAGCGACGGCGACATCCGCGCGCTGATCGACGACTTCGTGATCGCGGCGCGGCGCGCCTGGGACAGCGGCTACCAGTTCGTCGACCTCAAGCACTGCCACGGCTATCTCGGCCACGAGTTCCTCTCGGCCAAGACACGCGCCGGGCGACTTCGGCGGCTCGCTCGAGAACCGCACGCGCTTCCTGCGCGAACTGGTCGCGGGCATCCGCGCCGAGGCGCCGGGGCTCGAGATCGGCGTGCGCGTCTCGGCCTTCGACTTCGTGCCCGTTCAAACCCGATCCGGCGCAGGCCGAAGCCGACGAGCTGGGTCCCGGCGTGCCCGACGACTACGCGCTGCCTGCCCTATCGCTACGGCTTCGGTGCCGACGAGGCCGCGCCGATCGCAGGCCGACCTGTCCGAGACCCGCGCCTTCCTCGAGATCGCGCAAGAGCCTGGGCATCCGCCTGATCAACGTCACGCTCGGCAGCCCCTACTACAACCCGCACCTGACGCGGCCGGCGCTGTACCCGCCGTCCGACGGCTACAAGCCGCCGGAAGATCCGCTGCTCGGCGTGATGCGGCATCTGCAGACGGTGCGCGATCTCAAGCGTGCCTTTCCGCAGCTCGCCTTCATGGGCAGCGGCTACACCTACCTGCAGGAGTTCCTGCCCAACGTGGCGCAGGCGGTGGTGCGCGAAGGCTGGGTCGATTTCGTCGGCCTCGGGCGCATGGTGCTGGCCTACCCGGAGCTGCCGGCCGATGTGCTGGCCGGCCGCACGGTGCAGAGGAAGCGCCTGTGCCGCACGTTCAGCGACTGCACCACGGCGCCGCGCAACGGCCTGGTCTCGGGCTGCTATCCGCTCGACGCGCACTACAAGAAGTCGCCCGAGATGATTCGCTTGACCGCGGCCAAGAAGGCGGCGCACCTGGCCTGAACCGGAGACAGACGACATGAGCTTGTTCGGCCGAGGCGTGGTGGCGATCTGGCACGGCTTGCACGACGATGGCCGCAAGAACTTCTACGAGTGGCACAACACCGAGCACATGCCCGAGCGTGCCGGCATTGCCGGCTTCGTGCGCGGGCGCCGCTACCACGATCACAAGAACCCGGCCGAGCTCTTCACCCTGTACGAAACGCAGGGCACCGATGTGCTGACCAGCAGCGAGTACCTGGCCCGGCTCAACGCGCCGACGCCCTGGACCGTCGAATCGATTCGCGCGTTCACCAATCTGTCGAGGGCTCTGTCGGAGGTGGCCTTCAGCCGCTCGACGGGCGACGGTACGGTGCTGCGGGTGTTGAAGTTCGACACCGCCGGCGCTGACGCGACGAGCATCCGCGGCAGACTGATCGAACGGCTGGAACGGATCGGTCTGGTGAGCGGCGTCGTCGGCGTCCACCTGTGCGCAACCAAGATCGACGCCAGCGCGATCAAGTCGGTGGAGAAGAAGGATCAGACGCTGGTTCGGCCGGCCGCGTGGACAGTGCTGATCGAGTTCGGCGCAGAGCAGCAGGACATCGGCGCCGACCATCCGATGGTGGCCGACGTTTTCGGCGAGGAGCCTGCCGTCATCGACCTGACAGTCGAACGTCTTTCACCTGCAGATGCAGGTGCTCGGCGTCGAGCTGACGAGAAACAGGGCCTGAGCCGCCGCTCAGTGCCCTATTGCGCTGCGCGCCACCTGCGACGCATGAAACACAACGGTTGCGGCGTCGGCTCTCGGCCCGTTGGGTGCGTTCGCGATCGTGCGCAAATGCGCTGTGCGGTGGCCGGTGCGCAAGCAAGGCGGCGGGCGGGGCGCAGTCGGGGCTCAAGCGTCGCTCGCCCTCGCTGCGCGAGGGTTCCCTGCGATGCTCGGTCTGAGGTCGCACCGCGAAACTCGCTGCACTCACTACGTTCGTTGCGCTCGAACACTCGCGGTGAGTCAGATCACGAAGCGCGCGGGTACGCGCGCCGACCTCAGCCCTGCGCTTCTCGGCGGCGCCATTCGCCCCGCCTGCGCCCCGCCCGCCGCCTTGCGGGGAGAGTCGTTCTTGGGGAAGAGTGAAAGGCAAGCCGCGGGCATCGAGCCCGTGGCTTGCCGCGCGCCGCAGGCGCGCGTGCAGGCGCCAGCCGGGCTCGATGCCCGGCTGGGGTCTTTCTCCAACCAAGAACCCAAGCGGCCTCGCAAAGCCGTGGGCGGGTGCGCGGTGGCGCGCCTGTGCGGCGGCGAAGAGCGGAGGGTTTCGGTCGGCGCGCGTACGCGCGCGCTTCGTCAACTGACTCGCCGCATCTGTTCGAGCGCAGCGAACGCAGTGAGCGAAGCGAGTTATGCGGCGCGACCGAAACCCGAGCACCGCAGCGAAGTCGGCGCCGCGGGCGCCGACCGCCGCACCGAAGCGCCAGCGCGCACCCGCCCGCGGCTTTGCGATCCCCACGGTGTGTGCGCAAAGCGCGCATTCAAAGTCGGCACGGGCCGAAAGCCGACACCACCGACCGCAACGCGAGACTGGGTCTCACTTCAGCGCCGCGTCTTCAACCCCAGCACCCGCTCGCGCCACGCACCGCCCCTGCACCTGCCCGCCGACCACCGCGCTGCGGTAATGGATGCCGGCGTACAGGCGTGACAGCGCGGCTTCTTCCGCAGCCGCATTGAAGCTCGCGAACGTGCGTGGCCCCCAGCCGCGGTCGTTGTGCGCGTTGTCGGTGAACGCGGTCTGCGCACCGAGCAGTTTGGACAGCACCGCCGCAGCCGCCGCCGACTGCACCGAATGCCCCGACGGGTACTCGGGGAACGGCGGCGTGTTCATCAGTTGCGGCGTCCAGTTGCTGTCGATGATCAACTGCACGTAGGTGACAGGGCGCAGCAGGTTGACCTGGTACTTGGTGCGCCAGGCAGCGATGAAGGCGTCGTTCATCGCCAGCGTCGAGCAGTGCATAGGTCTC
This sequence comes from uncultured beta proteobacterium, assembly GCA_963738605.1. GTDB lineage: Bacteria > Pseudomonadota > Gammaproteobacteria > Burkholderiales > Burkholderiaceae_C > CADEEN01. Next base: position 11,980 of record CAVTXG010000019.1, on the reverse strand, counting down.
GGCAGCGTCGGCCAGCGTGGCCTTGCGCGCCTTCAGCACGTCGCCGGCGATGTGCACCCAGTGCCCCGCCGGTGTCGGCGTCTTGCCCGGGTCGTCGGCCCAGTAGAGCGCGAACTGGCGCTGTGCCTGCGTGGCGGCGTTGGCGATGCGCCAGACCTCGTCGGCTTCCTTGTAGAAGGGTGAGCCGGTGGCTTCGGAGTACGGCGGCGGCGCGGGCGCGGGGCAGGCGTCGGAGGCCGTCAGCACGAACGGCCGGTTCTCGCCCCACCACGGCAACAGCGCGGGCGCGAAGTTCGGCGGCGTCGCGCTCCACTGGCCCGCACCGCTCGGCGGCACGTAGTTGGCCTGCGAGCGGCGCAACGGCCCCCACGCTTCGTGGCCGCCGTCGGTGCGCGCCCAGGTCATCAGCGCCATCGCCATCAGCTTGCCGAAACTCTCGGAGCGCTGCGTGATCTCGGCCGTGACGCTGGCGGGGTCGAACTCCTGCGGGTACTTCAGCGGCAGGTTGCGCTCGAGCAGATCGATGCGCGTCTTGTTCTCCGCGCTCGCGGTCGGGAACATCATGCGCGTCATCGCCGCCAGCGCGGCGTTGGCCACGGTGGGCCAGTGCAGCACCTCGTCGGGTTGGGCCCAGGGCAGCGAGTCGAGTTCGTTCAACTGGCCGGCCAGGCTGCGGTGCGCCGGCATGCCCGGCACCACCGACTCGTACAGCGCCAGGCCGAGGTAGCCGAGCGCGCGCGCCGCCACCGGCGGGCTGAAGCCGGGCGTCTGCTGCATGAGTTGCAGGTCGAGCTGGAACCAGTCGATGGCGACGTTGGCGCTGTAGTTCGAAGCGTCTTTGGCCGCGGGCTGCTGCGCGCGGGTGGCCGAGTGTGATCGCGGCGCATGCGATGAACGCGACGAGAGTAGTACGCGCTTCATTTGAGGCGCTGAGCAGATTACTTGATACGACGACTTCAGTTGCCACGTGAGATGAGCGTCACGAATGCGACGAACTGCCCTGGGCTGTTCCACTCTCCGGAATGCAAGGCGCCTAGCGTCGACTGAGCATCTGAATGCCCCATCGCATGCAACGATCTTTCAATGCGTCCGGAGCGCAGAAGCAAGGAAGCGTTCGAGTGACGCCGATCACGGCGCCCTGTCTTCGCTGCCGCCCAGTTCCGATTCGTAGTTCCGGCCACCGTAGTACACGCCGAGAATGGACACGGTCTCTGGTGCCGCTCGTCGATGCTGAACGCGATCACCGCACGGCCCCGGTAGTTGGTGTGCGCAGTCCATGGCGGATGTCGTCTCGCGTCGTTCCACGGTGTGCGAACGTGGCCAAGCCTTCGCAATAAGCGACGATGGCCTCGGTGTACTGCGCGTGCCTTGGCGGGCGATCCCTGCTCGACGATGTACTCGAACAGTTCTACGAGATCGTCTTCGGCTTCCGGCGCGAAGACGACGTTGTAGGTTTTCACGTCTTGGCAGACACGCGGCGCGTGCGCCGCGACAAGGCGCTGCACGAACCTTAGCGGCGGTGACCGCTCGGCCCGGCTCCCTCTTGAGCCGCGTCGTGGGCGGCCGCCACTCGCGTGCGCAGCCACACATCGACGGCTCTGGTCACGCGCGCATGAGGGCTCGCAGAGCCGTCGCGGATCACCTCGCTCTCGGTGGCGTATTCGCCCGAAGCCACTTTGGCCGCGCACAGCCTCGCCATCTCATTGGGCAGCGTGATGCTGAACTGCTGGGTTGAGCGCATGGAAAGACTCTCCGTCGGAGTAGGATTTAATCATACACGCGGGCCGGTGCACTCATCACGGCGCCTTCCACGCGCTCACGCCAGCCTCGCGATCGACGCTGTAGAACGCATCGGCCGCGACGCTCTGCCACGCGCTCCACTCGCCGTGCGGCCACTGCACGCGCAGCTTGACGGCGGTGGCTTCGCCGAGGCCGAAGTGCATCCAGCCCAGATGCCCGCTGGCGTGGCCGCCGCCGATGGTGAGCTCCTGGCGCACGACGCGGTTCCGTCGCCGAGATCGACCTCGACCCAGGCGCCGATCGCGTCGCGGTTGCCGCCGGCTCTGGCGCAGGCGCAGTTGCAGCCAGTGGCCCATCGGCTTCGGTTGCGCGGCGCGTGCCGGCGCCGACGTTGCGCCACAGTTGCGCCTTGTCCCAGCGGTTGACGACCAGCATGTCGAGCAGGCCGTCGCCGTTGAGGTCGACGAGCATGCCGCCGCGGCCGCGCTTGAAGCTGGCGATGTTGGCCTGCTGGCCGGCTTCGGCGAACGTGCCGTCGGCGCGCTGCAGCAGCAGGTTGTTCGGGTCCTGCGCGGCGAAGTCGGGCATCGACGAGATGTTGCCCTTGACGATGAACAGGTCGGCGAGGCCGTCGTGGTTGACGTCGGCGAACTGCGCGTGCCACGCGGTGGACGGATGCACGTCGCCGCCGATGTAGGGCCGGTGCGCGGTGGCGCCGCGCTTGAAGGCGATGTCGCGGTAGCGTCGGCTGTGCTGCACCGGCTTCGAGCTGCTGCAGCTTGTTGTCGGACATGCTGGTGAGGAAGACCTCGGGCTAGCCGTCGCCGTCGAGGTCGTGGCTGGCGATGCCCATGCCCCAGATCTGCAGCGGCTTCCAGCCCTGCTCTGCCGTGTACAGCACCGGCGGCTGCGCCGGGCGCGAGCTTCCACAGCTGCTCCTGCCCGCCCTTGTAGTACTCGCGGTCGTTGCTGACACGCAGCGCCGGCTCGCCGCTGCGGTTCCAGTCGGAGAACAGCATCGACAGCGCGCAGTGGCCGGGCGCGAGCGGCAACACGCGGCGCATACGCGCCGCCGTCGGCCGCTGCCGGGCGCCACAGGCCGGCGGGCGTGCAACTGCCCCAGGGGAACTCGGGCTTGGCGCGATCGACGTAGGTGCCGATCGCCAGCGTCGGCCACTGCCTGCCCGCGCTCCCAGGTCGCGGCGAACGCGCTGTGCCAGGCGTTGCTGCTGGCGAAGTTCCACTTCTCGTTGGCGCGCTCGAAGCGGCAGCCGCCGAGGCCGCGGAAGAGTTGCACCTCGCCGACGCGCAGCACGACGAGGTCGGCGTTGCCGTCGCCGTCGATGTCGATCGGGTAGGCGCCGATGGCGTTCGTCAGCTCGAGCCCCGAGCGCTCCTCGGCCAGCTTGATCGCGCCGCCGCGCGCGCTCTTGTTGCGGTAGAGCTTGGCCTTGTTGACGCCGGCGGTGACGTAGATCTCCGGCAGGCCGTCGCCGTCGCAATCGAAGGTGGCGACGCCGCCGCCGACGAGGTACTCGGCCTCGCCGTCGAAGCGGCTGTTGAAGCCGGCGGCTGTCGGTCTCTTCGACGAAGCGCGGCACGGGCGGCATCGCGGCGTCGGTCTGGCAGCGGCGACGTCGCCACGCGACAGCCGCGCCGAACGCCGCCGAGCCGATCGCGCGGCGATCGAGCAACGGCCCTCACGCCGGCGCGAACGCCTCGGGCACGCGCGTGACCTTCTTGCCCGCGATGATCATGCCCAGCACCTCGTCTTCGGTGACTTCGGCGGTGCGGTAGGTGCCGACGGTCTTGCCGTTCTTCATCACGCACAGGCGGTCCGACAGGCCGAACACATCGGGCATGTCGTGCGAGATCAGGAAGATGCCCACGCCCTGCGCCTTCAGCTTGCGCACCAGGTCGTGCACCATGCGCGTCTCTTCCGGGCCGAGCGCGGCGCAGGGCTCGTCCATGATCAGCGCCTTGGCGTTGAAGTACAGCGCGCGCGAGATCGCCACCACCTGGCGCTGCCCGCCCGAGAGCGAGCGCACCGGCACGCGGATGTTCTTGAAGTTCGGGTTCAGGCGGTGGAAGACGTCGCGCGCGGCCTTCTCCATCGCGTAGTCGTCGAGCGTGCCCCAGCGCGTCATCAGCTCGCGGCCGAGGAACAGGTTGGCCACGGCGTCGAGGTTGTCGGCCAGCGCCAGCGTCTGGTAGATCGTCTCGATGCCCAGGTGCTGCGAATCGGCCGGGTTGGCGATCTTCGCGGCCTGGCCGTTCATGCCGCACTTCGCCGCTGTCGATCGGGTAGGCGCCGGCCAGCATCTTCATCAGCGTCGACTTGCCGGCGCCGTTGTGGCCGAGCAGCGCCACCACTTCGCCGGGGTGCACCGACAGGCTCACGTCCTCGACCGCGCGCACGCCGCCGAAGGCCTTGTGGATGCCGCGCATCTCGATGAGAGGCGCCCGCCAGGAATCGCGCTCATGACATCCGCTCCCCGGTCGCGCGGCGGTACAGCACGTCGAACACCACCGCGACGATCAGCACCTGGCCGATGATCACCATGCGCCAGCCGATGCTCACGTCCATCAGCAGCAGGCCGCTCTCGAGGAACTGGATGATCAGCGCGCCGAGCACCGAGCCGAGCACCGTGCCGCTGCCGCCGGACAGCGCCACGCCGCCGATCACGGCCGCGGCGATCACGTACAGCTCCATGTTGGTGCCGAGCGAATTGGTGCCGGCGTTCAGGCGCGACACCGAGACGACCGCCGCGATCGTCACCAGCACCGCCAGCAGCAGGAACAGCTTCAGCATCACGCGCTTGACCGGAATGCCGACCAGCAGCGCGGCCTCCGGGTTGCCGCCGATCGCATAGACGTAGCGCCCGAAGCGCGTGCGGTTGACGATGAAGGCCATGCCCATCACCACCAGCGCCCAGATCAGCACCGGGATCGGAATGCCCTGCCCCGCGCCCTTGTCGGCCAGCACGTAGGCGTTCATCGTCGCGACGAAGGCCAGCAGCACGACGATGAAGAAGCCGGTCACCGCCATGTCGAACCACACCGGCCGCAGCGGGAAGCCGTGCGCCACGGCGTTGCGCCGCCGGCTGACGGTGTTCCACAGCAGCAGCGCGGCCAGCACCGCGCCGAGCACCCAGCTCCACATCGCGCCGAGCGAGCCGTCGAGGCCGCCGCCGAACAGCAGGAACGTGGCGTCGGTGATCGGCTGCGTCTTGCCGTCGGCGACCAGGAAGGCCGCGCCGCGAAACGACATCAGGCCGCCGAGCGTGACCACGAACGACGGCACGCCGAGGTAGGCCGTGAGCCAGCCCTGGTAGAGCGCGATCACCAGCGCCACGGCCAGCCCGGCCAGGCACGCCGGCACCCAATGCCAGTTGTGCGTGTACATCAGGAACGCGATCAGCACGCCGACCACGCCCATCACCGAACCGACCGACAGGTCGATCTGGCGCGCGACGATGATCAGCGCGACGGCCGCGGCGACGATGCCGACCACGGCGGTCTGCTGCGCGATGTTGTAGAGGTTCTCCGGCGTCAGGAAGTTGCCGGTGAAGACGTGAAAGACCAGCGCCATCACGGCCAGCACGCCGGCCATGATCGACAGGCGCAGGTCGAGCGCGCTGATCTGCAGCTGTTCCGTCGTCTTCGTACGCTTAGCACCGCCGCGCAGGCCGCGCGCAGCCGCCTTGTCCACGCCCTTGCAGGCCGCGTCCTTGCTGATGTGCCCGGCCTTGATGACCGCGTCGAGGTTGGCCTTGGTCACCGGCACGGCCTTGAGGAACATCGCCTCCATCGGCACCTTCTTCTCGCCTTCGGCCCAGGTCTTGGCGCCCTCCACCTTCTTGCCCTTGGCCAGAGACACCGCGGCGGTGGCGGCTTCGCGGCCGAGGTCGCGCGAGTCCTTCCACACCGACACGGTCTGCGTGCCCAGCGCCACGCGGTTCAGCGCCGCGGCATCACCGTCCTGGCCCGACACCGGCACGCCCTTCAGGCCGCGCGCCGACAGCGCCGCCACCACGCCGCCGGCCATGCCGTCGTTGGAGGCCACGACCGCATCGACCTTGTTCTGGTTCTTGGTCAGGATCTGCTCCATGTTCTTCTGCGCGTTCTCGGGCTTCCAGCCGTCGGTGTATTCCTCGCCGACGATCTTGATGTCGCCCTTCTTGATCGCGTCGGCCAGCACCTCCTGCTGGCCCGCGCGCAGGAAGTCGGCGTTCGGGTCGGTGGGCGAGCCCTTGATCATCACGTAGTTGCCCTTGGGCTTGACCGTCGAGCACCGCGCGCGCCTGCATGCGGCCGACTTCCTTGTTGTCGAAGGTGATGTAGAAGACGCCGGGCGCTTCGATCAGGCGGTCGTAGGCGACCACCGGGATGTTCTTCGCCTTGGCCTTGGTCAGCGCCGGGATGATCGCGTCCTTGTCCATCGCCAGGATGATCAGCGCCTTGGCGCCCTTGGCGATCAGGCCGTCGATGTCGGCCAGCTGCTTCTCGGGCGAGCCGCCGGCGTCGGCGCTGACGTAGCTGCCGCCGAGCTTGGCGAGCTGGTCCTTGATCGCCTTCTCGTCGGTCTTCCAGCGCTCTTCCTGGAAGTTGGACCAGCTCACGCCCACGGCTTGCGCGGCGGCGAAGGTGCTCATGGCAGCCAGCGCAACGCCGGCGAGGATGTGAATCGAGCGGCTCATTTGTGTGTGTCTCCTTGTTGAGAGGGAAGCGGCGCGATGGTACTGCTCAACCTTGCTGGATTTCAGCCCTTCGGCGCATCGAAAACCCTGTCATTAGGCTCAAGAGCGGCGAGCGCGGCGTTAAAGGGTGGCTGCCAGCCGGACCGCTGGACAAATGAGTAAAGATGGCGGTCCGGAGCGGCTTGTGGAACCCATCATCGACTGCATTTGCATCTGGCTGCTGGCGCAGCCTTGAGGCGTCAGAACATGGCGACCGTCACGGATTTGCTCAGGAGCGCCCGCGAGGGCGACGAGAAGGCTGCGGGCGAAGCCTTCGGCCTGCTGTACTCCGAGCTGCGTGGACTCGCCCATGCCAAGCTGCGCCGGCACCGGACGTTGACCTTGCTCGACACCACGTCGTTGGTCCACGAGTCGTACTTGCGTCTGGCAGGGTTGCAGGCGCTTGCAGTCGAAGACCGACATCACTTCTTCACCTATGCGGCGCGCGTGATGCGCTCGGTGATCGTCGACTTCGCGCGTGCCCGGCAAGCCGAACGTCGCGGCGGCGTTGTGGAACGCTTGGTGCTCGACACCGACATCGCCAATGTCGCGGCCGCACCGGAGAACGATGTGCTGCGCGTGCATGAAGGGCTGGAAGTGCTCGCGCAGGCCGACCCGCGGCTGGCCCAAGTCGTCGAGATGCGTTACTTTGGCGGCCTGACGAGTCCGAGATCGCGGAGGCGCTCGGCCTGTCCGAACGCACCGTCCGGCGCGATTGGGAAAAGGCCAGGCTGCTGCTGTTCGCGGCCCTCAGACCGTCCTGATGGCCGGTTTCCGAGCGCCCATGCGTACGAAGGGATTCATGAAACCCGACGATCTGCGCACGCTGTCGAACCTGCTCGACGAAGCGCTCGAGCTGCCCCAGTCCGAGCGCGAGGCCTGGCTCGCGCGCTGAAGGCGACGCGCTGCGCTGGCTCCCACGCTGCGCGAGCTTGTTCGCCAGGCAGGCAGCCGGGGAGACCGGTGACCTGATCGACCGCTTGCCGGCGTTCACAGTCGTCGACGACGTGTCTGCCGCTGCCGCGCAGTTCCAGGCCGGCGACGCCGTCGGGCCCGTACCGGCTGCAGCGTGCGCTCGGCCGCGGCGGCATGGGCGAGGTGTGGCTGGCCGAGCGCACCGACGGCCGCTCAAGCGCGCGGTGGCACTCAAGCTGCCGATGCTCGGCGCCCGGCGCAGCCTGCTGGTGCAGCGCTTCGCGCGCGAACGCGACATCCTCGGCTCGCTTGTCCATCCGCACATCGCGCGCCTGTACGACGCCGGGCTGGCCGATGACGGGCAACCCTATCTGGCGCTGGAGTATGTGCAAGGCCAGCCGATCGTGGCCTATTGCAGCGATCACGCCGCTGGACGCACGGGGACGCATCGGATTGCTGCGCCAGGTGATGGACGCCGTGCAGTACGCACACGCCAACCTGGTGATCCACCGCGACCTGAAACCCAGCAACGTGCTGGTCACGCCCGAAGGTCAGGCGATGCTGCTGGACTTCGGCATCGCCAAGCTGCTGGCCGACGAGCAAGGGCAGGCGCTCGAGACCGAACTGACCCAGCTCGGCGGGCGCGCGATGACGCTGCACTACGCCGCGCCGGAGCAGCTCGCCGGCGCGCCGATCAGCATCGCCACCGACGTGTACGCGCTCGGCGTGCTGCTGTACGAACTGATCTACGAGCAGTTGCCCTTCCGCCACGAACTGCGCGGCGCTCTCGAGCAGGCGATCCTCGCCGGCGAGCCCGCAAGGACCGGCGCCGAACGCAGCCTCGGCATGACGCGCAGTCAGGCCGTCGATCTCAACACGATCGTGCGCAAGGCGTTGAAGAAGACTCCGGCGCAACGTTACGACAGCGCCGCCGCGTTGCCGAAGATCTGGATCGCTGGCTCGATGGCCGGCCGGTGCGCGCGCAGGCCGACAGCACTTGGTACCGAGCTCCATGTTCGTGGTGTAGCCACCAGCAGCCAGTGCGCGGCCGACCGCTGAACCCGTCCGCGGCGAGACGACAGCGCCGGGCCGCCGTGCAGGCGGCGTCGCACCGGCAACAAGCGCCCTCGCACGACTCGAGGCCTGTACCGTTAGGCTGGCAGGAGTTCATACCAGCTGCTCTCCCGCGCCACCCGCATCGAGGAAATCGACCCCCGACCCCCCCCGCGCCGGCCCACGACGGCGGAGGAGTCTCGCGGGACGAAGGCGCGGCACGCATCGAAAGAAGCGCTGCGCGCGACGTGCCCGCGGCGCAGGCGCCGCGTCCTCGAAGCGCGGCCGCCGACATGTACTCCCCCGACATGGTCAAGCCGGGCAAGGCCGCGGCCCTGAACGAGCGCCGCGCGGCGCTGCTGGAAAGCCTGTCCGGCGCGGCCGATCCGAAGCATGTGACGGCCCTGGCCGAGTGGGCTTCCAGCTTGTCGCAGGCCGGCGAGGATGAGCGCGCCGAAGCCGTGGCGGACCGCGCCGAGCGGCTGCTCGACAACGCCGCCACGCCCGACCCTGAGCTGCGCGCGAAGCTCGACCTGGCCCGCATCGGCATGCGCCTGATGCGCGGTGGCGGCTACGACCTGGAGCGTTCCGAACGCGCCGTGCGCCTGCTTCGCTCGCAGCCGCACTGCCGCTGCCTGCTGGTGGCGCTGGACGCGCTGCCGCGCCTTGCGCTCGCAGGGCCGCGCCGCCGAGAGCCTGGCGATCGTCGAGGAAGCGATGCAGCGGGCACCGCAGGTTCCCGACGCCTGTGCTAGCATGTTCAGCGCGCTGACCGTGAGCCGGGCGCGCGCCGAGGCGGCGCTCGGCAATCATGAAGCCGCCCGCGCGGCTTTCCAGCGTGCGCTCGAGGAGAGCGACCGCCGCGAAGGCGCCGACAGCGTCACCAGCGTGCTGCGCAGGCACCAGATGGCGAGACACTTGATAGCGCTCGGACGCCCTGCCGAGGCGTTGCCCCTGCTCGCGCGCGCGCGCCAGGCGGTTGACAGCTGGCCCGAGCAGACCCCTGCCCGCCGCTATCAGGGTCCGGAGACGCTGGCGCTCGAGGCCAGCGTCTGGATGTGCCGGGGCAAACGGGGAAGGCGTTGGTACTGTTGGCCGCCGCCGGTGCCGACCATGATCGCGCCGCGCAATCTGAGCGGCCTCACTTAACGGCGCAGCCGCACTTGCTGCGAGGCGAAGCACTGTCGCAGATCGGCCGCGATGCCGAGGCGCACGATCAGCTGGAGGCGGCGGCTCGACTGATCGAGCGCCACCGGCTGGCAGCCGACGCCTGGTTGCGCGTGCAACAGGCGCAGATCCGGTTGGAGCTGCGCCGAGGCGATATCGACGCGGCGACTGCGCTGACGGAGCGCCTCGCGCAGCGTGCCTTGCCCGACCACCTGAGCACTCTGTGGATGGCCAGCGATCACACGAGCCGAACTTGCGCTCGCGCGCGCGGATTGCAGCCGGTCTGCAAGTCAGGCCGCCGCCGCGCTTGCGCTGCCGGGTACGCAGGCGCCGCGCCGGAACCCCACGCGCGCCTGCGTCTGCTGCTGGGCCTGGGCGCTGGCTCAGCGGCAGGGTGGCGGAGGCTGTGCCCGTGCTGCGCGCGTCGGTGGCCGACTGGGACCAAATCGAGGACCCCGCCTTCGGGCCCAATGCGGCAGCGGCTCGTCTGGCGCTCGCTGCAGGACTGAGGGCCGTCGGAGCAACGACCGAAGCCCGAAGCTGGGCATTGCAGGCAGCCTCGATCGCCAAACGCCACCCGGAAATCGCCACCATGCTGGCCGCCGGAATGGGCGACATGGACGCCGCGACCGCAAATGGCCGGTTTCGACGTGCGCGCCCGTATGAGGAATCAGGAGCGCTGAAGGCATCGGTGCTCCGCCCTTCGGGACTTCGGGAGAGCGCCATGTCGATTCAGCAGGGCTTGCGCAAGGGGCTGGGGCTGGCCGTGACTTCAGTCTCCATGGCGTCGATCGTGCTGGCGCTGGCCTATCTTGCGAACGGGATGCTGGCCTCGTCGATCCTTTCGGGCGATGCGGTGGCCCAGGTCGCCCGGGTCACGCCGAACCCGACCGCATGGGAAGGCGACCACGCGCGGTTCATTGCGGCGATGCGGCTGTATCACGAAGGGCACTACGCGGCGGCGTTTGGGCAGTTGACCGCGCTGGCCGACAGCGGACATGCCGAGTCGGCCCGCATCGTTTTCGCCATGCTGCGCTTCGGACCGGTGCTGTATCGCGCCCAGTGGTCGGCCACGCCGGAGCAGATCGATCACTGGCTGGCGTTGGCCAGCCTGCGTCAGCCGACCCTGGTAGCCGACGGGGCGGACTGAAGCGGCTCGATCAAATCCCAAGCAGCTTCTTCGCTTCGCCGAGCACCTTCATCGAGTCGTCGTGCTTGCCGGCCTTGTGCGCGGCTTCGCCGTCGGCGCGCATTTGCTCGACCTTGGCCGCGTCGGCCTCGGCCGAGCTTCGGATTGGTGGCAAGCTTGGCGTCGATGGCCTTCATCTCGTTGGGGCAGTTGTGGGCCAGCGCCACGCCGCACGCGGCCGCCAGGGACAGCAGGATCAAGGTGCGCTTCATCGAGGTCTCCTTGCACAACGCTGCCGGATGCAGCGCAAGCGATTGTGCGCCGCGCGCTCTCGACGCTCATCGCATGGAGAACGCCATCGACCGCCTTCATCCCCGACAGCGGCTCCAGCAGCTTCAGCAGCGGCTGCAGCTCGCGGTAGCGCGGCGCCACCCTGTCGCGTAGGCAAAGAAGCGCGGCAGGTCTTCGCTGTACTTGCGGCTTGCCGTCGCGGTGCTTCAGGCGGCAGAAGATGCCCAGCACCTTCAGGTGCCGCTGCAGGCCCATCCATTCGAGCGTCGCGCCAGAACTCGCCGAAGTCGTCGGCCACCGGCAGCGCCGGCCGGCGCGCCTGCTTCCCAGTAGCGCACGGCCCAGTCGAGCTCGCGCTCCTCGTCCCACGAGATGAAGGCGTCGCGCAGCAGCGAGGCCATGTCGTAGGTGATCGGGCCGCACCGCGTCCTGGAAGTCGAGGATCGCCGGGTTGGGCGTCGGCGACCATCAGGTTGCGCGGCATCCAGTCGCGGTGCACGGCCACGCGCGGCTGCGCCAGCGCGCTGGCCACGAGCAGCTCGCAGACGCGCTGCCAGGTGTCGCTGCTGCGCCGCGTTCCAGATCGACGCCGAACTCGCGCTGCACGCACCATCGGGAAAGAGCGCCAGCTCGCGCCGCAGCAGCGCTTCGGTCGTAGGCGGCAGCGCGCCGGCGCGGCACCTGCAGCTGCCACTGCACCAGCGCGCGGATCGCGTCGCGCATCAGCGGTCGGCCTGCTGCGGCGGGCCTCGCGCAGTGCGTCGAGGTACAGCGTGTGGCCGAGGTCGGTCAGCAACAGGAAGCCGCGCTCGACATCGGCTGGCCAGCACCTCGGGGCCATGCAGGCCGGCCGGCGATCAAGCCGGCGACGTGCACGAAAGGCCGCACGTCTTCCTGCGGCGGCGGCGCGTCCATCACGATCAGCGTCGTACCGTTGCGCGCATCG
>CAVTXG010000018.1:0-26440 GCA_963738605.1 uncultured beta proteobacterium | reverse complement strand
GCTTCACGCATTACGCCGCGCCCTCGACGTTCTATGCGCTCGCGGGCCGCTGGCTGCCGTGGTGCTGGGGCGTCGCGCTGGTGACGGCGATCGCCGGCCTCGTCGTCGGCCTGCTGATCGCACCCACCGATTCCCAGCAAGGCGACGCCTACCGCATCATCTTCATCCACGTGCCGGCGGCGTGGATGTCGATGATCATCTACCTGGCGATGGCGTTCTGGGCCGGCGTCGGCCTGGTGCTCAACGCGCGCCTGGCTTCGATGCTGGCGCGCGCGCTCGCCCCCACCGGCGCGATGATGACGGTGCTGGCGCTGTGGAGCGGCGCGCTCTGGGGCAAGCCGACCTGGGGTACGTGGTGGGTGTGGGACGCGCGCCTCACGTCGGAGCTGCTGCTGCTGTTCCTCTACCTCGGCTTCATCGCGCTGCAGGCGGCGAGCGACGACGCGCGCCGCGGCGACCGCGCCGGCGCCATCCTGGCGCTGGTGGGCGTGGTCAACATCCCGATCATCTACTTCTCGGTGCGCTGGTGGAACACCCTGCACCAGGGCGCGACCATCAACCTCACCCGGGCGCCGAGCATGGCCAGCATCATGCTGTGGGGCATGCTGCTGATGGTGGTGGCGCTTTGGGCCTGGTCGATCGCGGCGGCGCTGCAGCGCGTGCGCTCGATCATCCTCGAACGCGAGCGCGGCAGCGAGTGGGCGAGGGAGTTGCCCGAAGTGATCGAGGCCCGGCCGTGATGCAATGGAGCAGCCTCGCCGAGTTTGCCGAGATGGGTGGCTACGCGCTCTACGTCTGGGGCTCGTTCGCGATGGCCGCAGCCGCGCTGGTGTGGGAAGCCGCGCTGCTCGCGCAGCAACGCCGCCGCGCCCTCGAAGACCTGCGCGACGACGCGCGAACGGAGCGAGGCTTGCCATGACGCCGCGCCACAAACGTCTCGTGCTCGCCGCCGGCGTGCTCGGCGCCGCTGCCATCGCCGTGGCGCTGGTGGCCAATGCCTTTCGCAGCAACCTGGTGTTCTTCTACAGCCCGAGCGACATCGCCGAGCACAAGGCGCCGGCCGCGCGCACCTTCCGCTTGGGTGGCCTGGTGGAGAGCGGCTCGGTGGCGCGCGCGGTCGACGGCGTGACGGTGCGCTTCGTCGTCACCGACACCGCGCGGCGCGTGCCGGTGGAGTACCGCGGCATCCTGCCCGACCTGTTCCGCGAAGGCAAAGGCGTGGTCGCGCAGGGCCAGCTCGCCGCCGACGGCGTGTTCCGCGCCGACGAGGTGCTGGCCAAGCACGACGAGAACTACATGCCGCCCGAAGCCGCCGATGCGGTCGAGCGCGCGCACAAGGCCAACGCCAAGGCGCGCGAAACTTTGAAGGCATCGCACTGACATGCTGCCCGAACTCGGCCACTTCGCACTGATCGTCGCCCTGGCCATCGCCGCGGTGCTCGCCACGCTGCCGCTGATCGGCGCGCAGCGCGGCATCGTCGCCTGGATGGCACTGGCGCGGCCGGCGGCGCTGGCGCAGTGCCTGTTCGTCGCACTCGCCTTCGCCGCGCTGATGGGCTCGTTCGCCAACAACGACTTCTCGCTCGTCAACGTCGCGTCCAACTCGAACAGCGAATTGCCGCTGGCCTACCGCCTGGCCGCCACCTGGGGCAGTCACGAAGGCTCGATGCTGCTGTGGGTGCTGATGCTGGCCGGCTGGACGGCGGCCGTGGCGGCGCGCTCGTCGCACCTGCCGCTGGCGATGACCGCGCGCGTGCTCGGCGTGATGGGGCTGTTGGCGGTGGGCTTTCTGCTCTTCATCCTGTTCACGTCGAATCCGTTCGAGCGCCTGTCGCCCCCCGCGCTCGACGGCCGCGACTTGAATCCGCTGCTGCAGGACCCGGGCATGGTGATCCACCCGCCGATGCTGTACATGGGTTATGTCGGCTTTGCGGTCGCGTTCGCCTTTGCCGTCGCGGCGCTGCTGGCCGGTCGCTTCGACGCGACCTGGGCGCGCTGGTCGCGGCCGTGGACGACGGCGGCCTGGGCCTTCCTCACCATCGGCATCGCCCTGGGCAGCTGGTGGGCCTACTACGAACTCGGCTGGGGCGGCTGGTGGTTCTGGGATCCAGTGGAAAACGCGTCGTTCATGCCGTGGCTGGCGGGCACGGCGCTGATCCACTCGTTGGCGGTCGCCGAAAAGCGCGGCGCCTTCAAGGCCTGGACGGTGCTGCTGGCGATCGGCGCGTTTTCGCTGTCGCTGCTCGGCACCTTCCTCGTGCGCTCGGGCGTGTTGACGTTGGTCCATGCCTTTGCCACCGACCCCGAGCGCGGCATCTTCATCCTGGTGTTCCTCGCGCTCGTCATCGGCGGCTCGCTGGCACTCTTCGGCTGGCGCTCGAGCGCCGTCGGGTTTGCCGGCAGCTTCGGCCGCTTCTCGCGCGAATCGCTGCTGCTGGCCAACAACGTGCTGCTGCTGGTGGCCACCGGCTCGGTGATGCTGGGCACGCTCTATCCACTCGCGCTCGACGCGCTCGGCCTGGGCAAGATCTCCGTCGGCCCGCCCTACTTCGAGGCCGTGTTCGCGCCGGTGATGGCCCCACTCGTGCTGTTGATGGCGGTCGGCCCGCTGACGCGTTGGAAGGCGGCGTCGCTGCCCGAGGTGGCGCGTGCGTTGCGTTGGCCGGCGTTGGCGAGCACGGCCGCGGCGCTGGGCCTGCCGCTGGCGGCAGGGCAATTCAGTTTCGGCGCCGCATTCGGCCTGTTCCTCGCGGCCTGGGTCGCGACCGCCACGGTCGTGCTGGTGCTGCAGCAGGCACAGCACGGCATGGCTGCGCTGACGCGCTCCGGCGCGAGCTTCTGGGGCATGGTCGTGGCGCACCTGGGCGTGGCGGTGTTCATCGTTGGCGTGACCATGGTCAAGAACTACGAGCAGCAGCGCGACGTCAAGATGCGCATCGGCGACCATGTCGAGCTGGCCGGCTGGCGCTTCACGCTCGACGGCCTGGCCGAAGCACCGGGCCCGAACTACACGGCGCTGCGTGCGCGCTTCACGGTGCAGCGCGACGACGGCAGCCGCGCCTTCACGATGTCGCCCGAGAAGCGCCTGTACAAGGTGCAGCAGATGCCGATGACCGAAGCCGCGATCGACAGCGGGCTGGCGCGCGACCTGTACGTCGCCCTCGGCGAAGCGCTCGACCAGAACACCTGGACCGTGCGCGTGCACGTCAAGCCCTTCGTCGATTGGCTCTGGGGCGGCGCCTTCCTGATGGCGCTGGGTGGCGCATTCGCCGTCAGCGATCGGCGCTACCGGCTGGCGGCGCGGCCGCAGGCCACGGCGGCGGCGGCGTTGCCGAAGGAGGCTGCGGCATGAGCCCCGCCAGCGACATCGCGGCACCGGCGGTCGCACGCCAGGGCAGCGCGGCGCGCCGCTTCGTTCCGCTGCTGCTGTTCGCGCTGCTCGCCGTGCTGCTCGGCGTCGGGCTGACCTTGAAGCCGCGCGAGGTGCCGTCGCCCTTCATCGGCAAGCCCGCGCCGGCGTTCACGCTGCCGCTGCTGGTCGATGCCTCGAAGAATTTCTCTCCGGCATCGATGCGCGGCCAGGTCTGGCTGCTCAACGTCTGGGCCTCGTGGTGCGCGCCGTGCCGCGAGGAGCATCCGCTGCTGGTGACGCTCGCGCGCGAAACGAAGCTGGCGATCGTCGGCCTGAACTACAAGGACGACGGGCGCGCCGCACAGGAGTGGTTGCTGCGCCTGGGCGATCCGTACCTCAACACGGCGGTCGATCGCGACGGCCGCGTCGGCATCGACTGGGGTGTCTATGGCGTGCCCGAAACCTTCGTCATCGACCGCGCCGGCGTCGTGCGCCACAAGGTGATCGGCCCGCTGACGCAGCAGGCGTGGACGCGCGAAGTGCAGCCGCTGCTGCAGCGCTTGCAACGGGAGGCGGCGCCGTGAATGCGCGGCGGCGCGGTTCGCCGGGGTGTGCGCTGTGGTGTGCGCTGGTGCTGGCCGCACCGCTCGGCGCGCATGCCGGCGTCGCCGAGCCGCTCGCCGACGACAGCGCGCTCGAAGCGCGCGTCGAAGCGCTGTCGGCGCAACTGCGCTGCCTGGTCTGCCAGAACCAGTCGCTCGCCGACTCGCATGCCGGCCTGGCGCTCGACCTGAAGAACCAGGTGCGCGAGCAGTTGCGCACCGGCCGCGACGAAGCGCAGGTCATCGACTACATGACGCAGCGCTACGGCGACTTCGTGCTCTACAAGCCGCCGCTCAAGGCCAGCACCTGGTTGCTTTGGGCCGGTCCGGCCCTGTTGGCCGCGCTCGGGTTGATCCTGGGCCTGCGGTCGGTGCGGCGCTCTGCACCGCAGCCAGCCGACGGCACGCCGAGTGGTCGCGAATGGTTGACCGGGCCGAACACGAAGCCCCAAGAACTTCCGCTGGCGGTCGAGCCCCCGCGCCCGCCTGCATGACGTGTGAGCTGCTAGCGCAATTGCATGACCGCCCGAGCGTCGCGTCTTCCCGGTTCCGGGAAGACGTTCCCGCCAACGGCAAGCGAAGGATCGAAGTCGCATGGTGATGTTCTGGATCGTCGTCGCGATGCTGCTGGGCGGCGCGATGCTGCTGCTGCTGGCGGGGCTGTGGCGCGCGCGCGTCGAGCCGACGATCGATGCGCGCGAGGCGGCGTTGGCCTTGCACCGCGACCAATGGCGCGAGCTCGAATCCGACGTTGCCGCCGGCAAACTCGACGCGGCGCAGCTCGAACTGGCGCGCGCCGACATCGATCGCCGCGCGCGCGAAGACGCAGCGTTGCCGCAAGACAGCGGCGCGTCGAGCGCGCAGCGGCCCGCACGGCGCACGGCGCTGGCCCTGGCGCTGTGGCTGCCGGCCGCGAGCATCGGCCTGTACCTGGTGCTCGGCAAACCGCAGGCCACGACGCCGGCCGCGGCCACGATCGCGCGCCACAGCACGCAGCCCGAGCAGGTGCAGCAGATGGTGGCCGCGCTGGCCGAGCGGCTGAAGGCGCAGCCCGACGATCTCGACGGCTGGACCATGCTCGGCCGCTCGTACGTCGCGCTCGGCCGCTATCGCGACGCGACCACGGCACTGCAGCGCGCCCACACGCTCGCACCGGACGACGCCAGCCTGCTGGCCGACCTGGCCGACGTCACCGGCATGGCGCAGGGCCGCAAGCTCGCCGGCGAACCGTCGCGCCTGATCCAGAAGGCACTGGACATCGACCCGAAGCACGTCAAGGCGCTGGCGCTGGCCGGCACCGCCGCCTTCGATGCGCAGGACTACGAGGGCGCGCGCAGTTTCTGGCAACGTCTGCTCGCGGTGGTGCCGGCCGACTCGAACCTGGCGCGCTCGGTGCAGGGCAGCCTGGCGCAGGTGCAGCAGGCACAGCAGCAGCCGACCGCGGGCGGTGCGGGCGCGGTGCGCGCCGCCGGCGACGGCGCGGCGGCGGCGCCGACCGCGGCGGACATCCGCGGCCAGGTGATCGTCAGCGCCGAGCTGGCCTCGCGCCTGGCCGCGGGCGACACGCTCTTCGTCTTCGCGCGCGCGGTGCAGGGGCCGCGCATGCCGCTGGCCATCGTCAAGCGCAGCGCGGCAGCGCTGCCGGCCAGCTTCGCGCTCGACGACTCGATGGCGATGTCGCCCGAGCTGCGCCTGTCGGGTCATGGCGAGGTGATCGTCGGCGCGCGAATCTCCAAGTCGGGCAACGCCACGCCGCAGAGTGGCGACCTGGTCGGCCAGAGCGCGCCGGTGCGTGTCGGCGCCAAGGACTTGCGCATCGTCATCGACCGCGTTCAGCCCTGAAATCGACCTTGCGGGGCGCGCCGCGGCGGCGCGAGAATGCGCGCATGCGCCTGGTTGCCACTTCGTTCACCGGCTTGTGCCTCGTGCTCGCCACCGGCGCGGGCAGCGCGCAGGGCGAGGAGCCGCCGCGCGCCGCGCTCGAAGACGCGCGCAAGGCCTCGGCCGAGCTGGTCACCGGCGTGCGCGGCGAACTGCTCAAGGCGATCGAGGCCAGCGGCCCGCTGCGCGCCCTCGTCGTCTGCAAGTACACCGTGCCCGAGATCGCGTCGGCCGTGTCGCGCAAGTACGGCGCGCGCGTCACCCGCGTCTCGCTGACGCCGCGCAACCCGGCGCTGGGCTGGGGCGACGTCTGGGAGCAGAAGGCGCTGATGGCCTTCGACGAGCGCGCCGCCAAGGGCGAGAAGACCGAGGCGATGGAGCAGTGGGAAGTCGTCAACGAACCCAGCGGCAAGTACCTGCGCTACATGCGCGCGCTGCCGATGGCGCAGGCCTGCATGCATTGCCACGGGCCGGCCGAGCAGATCTCGGATTCGATCCGCACCCAGCTCGCCCACGACTACCCGCATGACAAGGCGATCGGCCTCGTGGTGGGGCGAATCCGCGGCGCGGTGACCTACAAGAAGCCGCTCTGACGGCATGCGTGGCCGAGAACGCGACGTGATCGCTGATCGTGCTCGGCACGCAGCCGCAGGCGCCGCGCTGTCAGGATGCCTGCTGTTCGCGCACGGCGCGGCGGCCGGCGACGCGGCAGCCGGCGCACGGCTCGCCGCGTCGCGCTGCGTATCCTGTCACTCGTCCGCGCAAACGATCCACTCGATGGTGCCGCTTCTCGACGGGCAGCCCAAAGCCGCCTTCATTGCGCAGTGGCGGGCCTTCCGGGAGCGCACGCGCACCGCGCCGGTCATGGTGAGCCTCGCACAAGAGTTGAGTAAGCGCGATGTCGATGACCTCGCCGAACACTATGCGGCACGGCTGCCTGCGCGCGCCGCGGAATTGTCCGGCAGCGATGCCGGCCGTGCATTGGCCGGGCGCTTGCGATGCGCCGACTGCCACGGTCCGGCGTTGCAGGGGACGAACGCCGGCGCGGCACGGCTCGCCGGCCAGAAGGCGCGCTACACCGCCTGGTCGTTGACGCTGATGCGGGGCGGTACGCGGTCGCACGGAACCGCCGCGACTCCCGATCCGCTCCTTGCCGACCTCAGCAACGCCGAGATCGAGTCGCTGGCCGCGCACTTGGCGTCGCTGCCCTGACCGTCGGTGCCTCGGTACGGGCCGTCCAGCAGAACCCTTTCCAACGGTTACGGCTTGCTGCTCGCCCGCAGATATGCCTTCGCATCCGCATGCCCCTGGCGCGCCGCGCGCGCGAACCACTTGCGCGCTTCGGCCGCGTTCTGCTGCACGCCGCTGCCGGCCAGGAACAGCAGGCCCAGGCCGTACTGCGCATCGACATGGCCCTGGCGCGCGGCCTCGAAGTACCACTGCGCGGCCAGCCGCATCGGATCGTGCCCCTCGGGTGCCGCGCCATGCCCGTAGGCATACATGTTGGCCAGCAGGTACTGGGCGTTGGCGTGGCCCTGGCGCGCGGCCAGCTCGTACCACTGCAGCGCACGGGCGTTGTCTTCGGTCACGCCGTGTCCGTGGTAGTAGAGCGTGGCGAGCTGCGTCTGGGCGCGCGCGTCGCCGCCGGCCGCGAGCGGCTCGAGCAGGCGCAGTGCGCTGGCGTAATCCTTGCGTTGAACGGCCGAGGCGGCTTCCTGGGAGGCGTCGGTGCGCGCGCCGAGGCCGACAATGGGCGTCAGGGCAACGAGGATGGCGATGAGGTGGTGTCGCAGCAGCACGGCGGAACTCCGGGGCGCAACCGGCGCCACGCCGCGCCCTCATGCAAGCTGCGTTCCCGCGTTCACACCATGACCGACCCCGCCGAAGCGCCGCTGCCCGCCTACAAGTCGCTGCGCGCGCGCGGCCTGTTCGCCACGCTGGCGCTGTTGTCCTATGTCGTGCTGGCCGGCCTGTACGTCTCCGGCGAGCGCACGCGCATCTACGAGAGCGTGCAGTCGCTCGACGAACTTTCCAGGCACGAGAAGGCGCTGGCGCTGACCGAGGCCGCGGTCAGCGGCGCGCTGCTCGACGTCAACGAGGCCAGCAGCGCCGGCGCTTCGACGCCACCCGCGCCGACCGAACTGCAGCTCTACATGGAGTCCTGCACCAAGCTGTTCAGCGCGCTCGAGGTGTTCGACCCGGCCTACGCGCGCTTGCCGCGCGCCATCACCCGCAGCTACGACGCGCTGCTGGCCGAGCCGGCGCGCGCCAACTGGATCGACCTGCGCGAAGCGCTGGCGCGCGCCGCGGCCGAGCTGGAGATCCGCCGCAGTCAGCTCGTCGAGCAGCGTGAATCGCTGACCGCCACCTACCAGCGCAGCTACGACGCGGTGACCGTCGAGACCATGCTGCTGTCGATCGTCGGCCTGGCGGTGTTCGGCACCTTCGCCGCCTGGTTCTTCAACCGTCTGGCGCGCGACGTGAGCCGGCTCGAAGCGCATGCGCGCCGCATCGTGCACGGCTCGCGCGGCAGCGCACTCGAGGTGCAGCGCGATGACGAACTCGGGCGCTTGATGCTGGCCGTGAATCGCATGGCGCTGGACCTGGACGAACGCGAGCGCCACATCGAAGTCGAGGGCCAGCGCCGATCGCATGAGGACAAGATGCTGGCCGTGGGCGCGCTGGCTGCCGGCGTGGCGCACGAGGTCAACAACCCGCTGGCCGTGATCGCCGGCACCGCCGAAGCCTTGAAGAGCGCGGCGCTCGAACGACGCGATGCCGAGGCCGTCGCCGAGGCCGACCGCATCCTGTTGCAGACACGCCGCGCCGCGCAGGCCGCACGCATGCTGGCCGATGCCGCCGCACCGCAACCCGTGGCGCGCGACTGGTTCGACCTCGAAGCCTTGGTGCGGCGCGTGTTGCAGTGGATGGGCTACGACCGGCGTTATCGCGGCTTCGTCTTCCAGATCGACATCGCGCCCGGCCTGCCCGCGGTGCGCAGCTCGGCCGGCGCGGTGCAGCAGGCGCTGATGCAGATGCTGTCCATCGCCTGTGACGCGCTGGTGCTGCAAGGCAACGCCCGGGAAACGCTGCACGTGGCGCTCGCGCAAGAGGGCGCTACGGTGCAGGTGTCGTTGTCATTCCCAGCACGGCTGGATTTTTCGCGTGAAGACGTGCAGCGCACGGTGATGCTCGGGCGCGTCGCGCTGGCGCCACTCGCGGCGCAACTTGCGTTCGGTCAAGGCGACGAGGGGGGCAGCCGAATTAAGCTGACACTGCCTCTGGACAGCGATGACAAGACCCCTGTATGAACGGCATGCCCGAACTGCACGTACTGGTCGTGGACGACGAACCGGCGATACGGCAGGTGCTGTGCGCCGCGCTCAACAAGGCCGGCTATCCGGTCGAGAGCGCCGGCTCGGCGGCTGAGGCGCTCGCCAAGCTCGACAAGACGCCGTTCGACGTCGTGCTGTCGGACGTCTTCATGCCGGTGACCGACGGCATCGAGTTGATCAGACAAGCGCGCGCGCGCGGCCACAGCGCCACCTTCATCATGATCACGGCGTTTGCCTCGGTGGATTCGGCGATCGACGCCATCAAGGCCGGCGCCTGGGACTACATCACCAAGCCCGTGCACAACGAGGAGATCCTGCGCCGCCTCGAACAGATCGACGCGGTGCGCGGCCTGCGCGAAGAAAACCGCACGCTGCGGCGCATGGTGATGGGCAGCGACGACAGCGCCTTTTCCTTCACGGCGCCGGCGATGCAGGCCGCAGACCGTTTGATCTCGCGCGTCGCGCCCACCGACAGCACCGTGCTGCTGACCGGCGAAAGCGGCACCGGCAAGGGCGTGGCGGCGCGCCGACTGCATGAACTCTCGCCGCGCCGCGACGGGCCCTTCGTCGCGGTCAACTGCGGCGCGATCCCCGAAAATCTGATCGAGAGCGAACTCTTCGGCCACACCAAAGGCGCGTTCACCAGCGCCGACCGGGCGCGCAAGGGCCTGTTCGCGCAAGCCGACCACGGCACCCTGTTCCTCGACGAGATCGGCGAGCTGCCGCTGGCGCTGCAAACCAAGCTGCTGCACGTGCTCGAATCGAAGGAGGTGCGGCCGGTGGGCGCCGAGGCCAGCCGCAAGGTCGATGTGCGCATCGTCGCCGCCACCAACCGCGAGCTGCCGGCGATGGTGCGCGACGGGCGCTTCCGCGAAGACCTGTTCTTTCGCCTGTCGATGTTCCAGATCCCCATGCCGCCGCTGCGCGAGCGCCGCGCCGACATCGCGCCGCTGATACGCCATCTGCTGCGGCGCCACGTGCCCTCGCCCGGCGCAGCCAAGCTCGAGATCGACGCCGAGGCCGAAGACTTGCTCGTCAACTTCGATTGGCCCGGCAACGTGCGCCAGCTCGAGAACGTGCTGCACCGCGCTGCGATCCTGGCCGACGGCGGGCGCATCCGCATCGCCGACCTGCCGCCGGAAGTGGCGCGCGTGGCCGACGCCGACGTTGCCGATGGCGGTGACAGCGCGCCCTGCGGCGAAGGCCCGCTGCGCGAGCGCGTGCGGCGCTTCGAGGTCTCGCTCATCAAGCGCGCGATCGACGATGCCTCGGGCGATCGGCGTCTGGCCGCGCAACGCCTGGGCATCGGCCTGTCGAGCCTGTACCGCAAGCTCGAAGAGGCGTCGGGCGATGCGGCGGTGCGCGCCGAAGCCTGAGTTGCAGCGTGCCGCACTGGCACGGAATTCGCTGCCCACCTCTCACGTATTCCGATGCAGGAGGTGCTGCGCGATGCGTCGCGATGGATGGGTCTTGTTGCTTGCCTGCGCCGCAGCCGTGGCCGTGGCCGTGGCCGCGCCTGCCGACGACCACGAACGCGGCATGCAGGCCTGGCGGCGCGGCGACGTCGTCGGCGCGATCAGCGAGCTGCGCCGCGGCGCCGACGCCGGGCATGTGCCGTCGCAGACAATGCTGGCCTTCATCCTCGACCGCGCCGGCTACGTCGATGAGTCGGCACGCCTGTACCAGGCCGCTGCCGAACGCAACGATGCCGAGGGCCACGCCGGAGTCGCGGCGGCGCTGCTGACCGGCCGCGGCCTTGCCAAAGATGAGAAGCGCGCCTGGCTGCATTTCTCGAAAGCGGCCGAGCTGGGGCATCTGCCGTCAATTGACACGCTGGCGCAGGCTTACCGCACCGGGCAACCCGGCTTGGCGCAGGATGCAGCCGCGTCCGAACAGTGGCGTGCGCGCGGTGATGTGTTGCGCAAGCAAGCGGCTGCGTCCGCGCCGGCGGCGGCGCGATGAAGCGCAGAGTCTTCATCGTTGCTGCGATGACGCTGCTGGTCGCGGCGCTGCAAGCCCGCGCCGGCGACCCGCTGCGCGGCGCCGAGCTCTACCGCCAGCACTGCAGCGCCTGCCACGGCGCCGGCGGCCGGCCGGTCCTGCCGACCGCGCCCGACTTCACGCAGCACACCACGCTGCTCAAGCCCGACCTCACGCTGCTGGCGTCGATCCGGCGCGGCCGCGGCGCGATGCCCGCCTACGACGGCGTGCTGCGTGAGGGCGACATCCTCGACGTCGTCGCCCACCTCAGGACGCTGCGCAGATGAAGCACCTCGTCGCCGCACTTGCGCTCCTGTCCTGCAGCGTCGGCCCCGCGCACGCGCAGCGCGTCAAGGACGTCTATGAAGTCGGCCCCGCCGTCTATGTGCGCGCGCTCACCGTCGAGCCGGCACGCGGCGCGATCTGGGTCGGCACTTCGGCGGGCGTGCACGAAGTCGATCTGGCCAGCGGCAAGCTGCGCGCCACCTTCACGCGCAAGGACGGCCTGGCCAACGAGTACGTGTTCGCGGTCGGCCTCGACCGCGACGGCCAGAAGTGGTTCGGCACCAATGCCGGCGGCGTCTCGCGCTACAAGGACGGGCAGTGGAAGACCTTCTTCCCGATGCACGGCCTGGCCGACTACTGGATCTATTCCTTCGCGCAGCAGAAGAAGGGCGACTTCTGGATCGGCACCTGGGCCGGCGTCAATCGGCTCGATGCCAAGACCGGCAAGTTCAGCACCTACGTCAAGGAGCTGGTCAACGAGTGGGTCTATGGCATCGCGATCGATGCGCTGGATCGCGTCTGGTTCGGCACCGAAGGCGGCGTCACGATGTACGACGGCAAGGCCTGGACGTCGTGGACGCACAAGGACGGCCTGGGCGCGCCCAACAGCGACAACCTGCCCTTCTCGGCCAACACCGGCCTGGGCACGCGCACGCGCCACGACCTGTCGGTGAGCCATGAAGGCACCGCCACCTACAACCCGAACTACGTGTTCTCGATGCTGGCCGCGGCCGACGGCAGCATCTGGGCCGGCACCTGGGGCGGCGGCGCGGCGCGCTGGGACGGCCAGCGCTGGCGCAACCTGACGACCAAGGACGGGCTGGCCGGCAACATCGTCTACAGCATTGCGCAGGACCGCGAGGGCCACCTCTGGTTCGGCACCGACCAGGGCGCTTCGCGCTGGGACGGCAAGCAGTTCCGCAACCTGGGAGTGACCGCAGGCTTGCTCGATCGCAATGTCTATGCGCTGGCGGTCGCGCCCAATGGCGATGTCTGGGCCGGCACGAAAAAGGGCGTGGCGCGCATCGTGCGCTGACGACAACGGAGGGCAACACGATGGCCAACAGGTTCGCAATCTCGGGTCTGGTGCTGATCGGCCTGGGCGCTGCGCTCGGCGGCGCCTATCAACTCGGGCGCAGCAACAGCGCATCGCCACCCGCAGCAGCGCCAACAGCGGTGCACGCCACCGCGCTGCCGGCCGGGCACGCACCGGTTGCGGCGCCGCAGCGCGAGGGCAAGGTCGGCGCCGACGCGACGCAGAAGTTCACCCACTTTCGCGTCGGCAACAAGAACGTCAAGCGCATCCACGCCGACGGCGCGCTGATCTGGGTCGGCACCTCGGGCGGGCTCGTGCGCTACGACACGCAGCGCGACGACTACAAGCTCTACGACGTGAAGAACGGCCTGCTGTCCAACGGCGTGTTCTTCGTCGGCAGGCTCGACGATCGCATCGCCGTCGGCACCTACGGCGGCGGGCTGGCCCTGCTCGATCCGAAGACCGAGCAGTGGGAGACCTTCAACGTGCCCGAGGGCCTGGGCGACGCTTTCGTCTACGACGTGCTGAAGACCAAAGACGGCGATGTCTGGATCGCCACCTGGTCGGGCGTCAACCGCGTCAAGGGCGGGCGCCTGCGCGATCGCGCGGCGTGGGAGCTGCACACCGTCGAGAGCACGAAGGGCGGCCTGCCCAACGACTGGGTCTATGGCCTGGCCGAAGGCAAGAACGGCGAAGTGTGGCTGGGCACCGAAGGCGGCCTGGCGCGTTTTGCCGGCGGCAAGTGGGACCACTGGAATCACGCCAAGGGCCTGGGCGCACCTTACGAGCGCGTCAAGGACGCGATCGACTTCAAGACCGATCCGGCCAAGCAGAGCGACCATCACGCGAAACAGAAACAGGAGATGGGGCTGGCCGACATCAACGTCGCCTACAACCCGAACTACATCGTCTCGCTCGCGGTGGACCGCGACGGCGTGGTCTGGGCCGGCACCTGGGGCGGCGGCCTGTCGCGCTTCGACGGCACGACCTGGACGCAGCAGACCGTGGCCGAAGGCCTGCCCGGCAACCATGTCTTCATGCTGCACGTCGATCCGAAAGGCACGCTCTGGATCGGCACCAACAAGGGCCTGGCGCGGGCCAAGGCCGGTGGCGGCTTCGCGGTGATGACGACGCACGACGGTCTCTTCACCGACACCGTGTTCTCGATGACCACCGGCCGCGACGGTACGCTCTGGGTCGGCAGCTTTGGCGGTGTGGCGCGCATCAAGCCCTCATCGTGAAGCGGCGGATGGACCAGCGCGCCAAAGTGTCGCCGCTGCGCGGCCTGCCCGAAGGCGAGGCCGGCGCGCTGCTCGCGCGCCTGCTCGCCATCGCCGACGATGCGGTGATCGTCGCCGACGAGGCGCTGCGCATCGTCGTCTTCAACGAAGGCGCCGAGCGCACCTTCGGCTGGCAGGCAAGCCAACTGCTGGGCCAGCCCTTGGCGCGGCTGCTGCCCGAGGCGCAGCGCGCCGGCCACGAGGCGCACATGCGCGCCTTTGCGGCCGGCGCAGTGGCATCGCGGCGCATGGGCGAGCGCAGCGAGATCCGCGCGCTGCGCGCCGACGGCAGCCTGTTCGACGCCGAGGCCTCGATCGCGCACCTCGAACTCGACGGCCGCACCTACTTCACTGCGATCGTGCGCGATGTCAGCAACGCGCGCGCGGCCGCGCGCGAACTCGCCGGCAAGGCGATCGAACTCGAACGCGCGCGCTCCGAGGCCGAGGCGGCGACGCGCGCCAAGAGCCTGTTCCTGGCCAACATGAGCCACGAGATCCGCACGCCGCTGAACGCGGTGATCGGCATGACCACGCTGCTGCTGGACACGTCGATGAACGACGACCAGCGCGACTTCGCGCGCACCATCGCCTCGAGCAGCGAAGCGCTGCTGGACATCATCAACGACATCCTCGACTACTCGAAGGCCGATGTCGGCAAGCTCGAGATCGAGCGCCGGCCGTTCGACCTGCGCCGCGTCGTCGAGGAAGCGTTCGACCTGGTGACGCCGCGTGCGACTCGAGAAGAACCTCAACCTGGCCTACCAGATCGAAGACGACACGCCCGAGACGCTGCTGGGCGATGCGGTGCGGCTGCGCCAGATCCTGACCAACCTGCTGTCCAACGCCGTCAAGTTCACGCCACAGGGCGAGGTCTTCGCCTCGATCCACAGCGAACGCGGCGGCGGCTCGGCGCTGCGCCTGCACATCGCGGTGGAAGACACCGGCATCGGCATCGCCGCCGAGCAGTTGCCGCGCCTGTTCGAGCGCTTCACGCAACTCGACGCCTCGACCACGCGTCGCTATGGCGGCACTGGCCTGGGCCTGGCCATCAGCCAGCGCCTGGCCCAGTTGATGGGCGGCGGCGTTGACGTGCAGAGCACGCCCGGCCGCGGCTCGGTCTTCCATGCCTGGCTGCAGGTCGAAGCCGCCGGCGCCGCTGCGTGCTCGCCCTTCCTGCAGCGCAACGCGCCGGCGCTGGCCGGCAAGCGCGTGCTGATCGTCGACGACCACCAGACCAACCGCCGCATCCTGTCGCGCTTCGCGCTGCTGTGGGGCCTGCGGCCGACGACGCTGCCGTCGGCGCTCGAAGCGCTGGATCGCGTGCGCCACGGCGAAGCGTTCGATCTCGCCATCCTGGACATGAGCATGCCCGATTGCGACGGCCTGGACCTGGCGCGACAACTGCGCCAGTGCCGCGGCGCCGAGCAGCTGCCGATCGTGCTGCTGACCTCGCTCGGCCAGCGTCCATCGCAGGCGCTGGAGCCGTCGCTCGCGATCGCAGCCTGCCTGGCCAAGCCGATCAAGGCGGCGCTGCTCTACGACACGCTGGTGGCCGCGGTGCGTGGCGCAGCGGGCACGCCTGCGGCAGAGCAGGCGACCGAGGCCCTTGCGCCGGCAGCACCGGCGGCGCCGCGCCAGGTGCTGCGCGTGCTGGTGGCCGAGGACCACCCCATCAACCAGCGTGTCGTCGTGCGCCTGCTGCAGCACCTCGGCCACCACGCCGACATCGCTGCCGACGGCCAGCAGACGATCGACGCGGTCTCGCGCCAGCACTATGACGTGGTGCTGATGGACATTCAGATGCCCGAAGTCGACGGCCTGCAGGCGGCGCGCGCGATCGTGCGTCGGCGCGGGCCGCAGGGCCTGCCGCGCATCGTCGCCATGACCGCCAATGCCATGCCCGGCGACCGCGACGCCTGCATCGCCGCCGGCATGGACGGCTACCTCGCCAAGCCGATCGAGCTGCGCGATCTCGCCAACGCGCTCGCCCGCATCGGCGACGCCGCGCGCGCCGCCGAGCCCGGCCTCGGCGAAATGGCGATCGACGCCTCGCGCCTCGAACACCTGCGCTCGATGCAGGACGCGAGCCAGCCGACGCTGGTGCGCGAGCTGATCGACATGTTCGAAGCCGACTCGGCGGCGCAGGTCAAGCGCATTGCCGACGCACAGCAGCGCAACGACGCGGCCGGCCTGCGCGCGCTGGCGCACCGCTTCCTCTCGGCCACGCAGAACATCGGCGCGCTGCGCTTGTCGGCGCTGTGCGCCGAGATCGAATCGCTGGCACGCCAGCAACGTCTGGACGACGCGCGCGTGCCGATCGCAGCGCTGGCGCGCGAACGCGAACTCGCGCTCGGCGCGCTGGCGGCGCTGCGGCTGCGCTATTGAGAAGACGCATGTCGGAGCCGAACGCGACACGCCGCACCCTGCTGCTCGCTGCGGCCTCACTCGTCGTGCTGCCGACTGCGGCACGGGCGATGCGGCGCGAGGCCCGCCATCTGTTCGGGTCACCGGCCGAGTTGCTGCTGCCGGCCGGCGCGCCGACTGCCGCGAGCGAAGAGATCTGGGCCGGCCTCGCGGCAATGAACGCGCGCTGGAATGCGTGGAAGCCGGGCGAGGTGGACGACCTCAACGCGGCGCTGCGCAACGGCCGGCGGCACATCGTCTCACCGGCGTTGTCGGTGATGCTGCAAGACGCCGCGCGGCTCGAACGCGCATCGCTCGGCTGCTTCAACCCAGCCATCGGCGCGCTCGTCGCCGAGTGGGGCTTCCACGACGACGTGATGCGCCCCGGCACGCGCCCGCGCGACGAACAGCTCGCGCGCTGGACCGCGGCGCGGCCGACGCTGGCCGACCTGCGCATCGACGGCCTCGCCGTGCGCAGCGCACAACGCGCCGTGCAGATCGACCTCGGCGCCTACGGCAAGGGCGTGGCCATCGACTGGGCGCTCGATCGCCTCGCGCGCCGCGGCGTGCACGACGCGCTGCTCAACCTGGGCGGCAACCTCGGCGCACGCGGGCGCGTCGAAGGCCGGCCGTGGCGCATCGGCATCCGCGACCCGCACGGCGCGGGTCTGGCGGCGCAGCTGACGCTGCAAGGCAACGAAGCCGTCGTCACCTCCGGCACCTACGAGCGCTGGCGTCTGCTCGACGGCCAGCGCTGCACGCACATCATCGACCCGCGAACAGGACAACCTGCCGCCGGGTTCGCCAGCGTGACCGTGGTCCACACTTCTGCGGCATTGGCCGACGCCGCCGCCACGGCGCTGCTCGTCGCCGGGCCGCAGCGTTGGCGTGACGTTGCGCGCCGCATGGGCGTCGAGCGCGTGCTGCTGATCGATCAGGATGCACGCCTGTTCGCGTCGCCAAGCCTGCGCTACCTGTGAAGCGCGGCCGGCGAAGGTTCCTTCATGGCCGTTGTGGCCGCTCTCCACGAAGCAGATGCCGTTGCCCGGCAGCCCTTTCGATGCGCACCCGCCACTCGCGCGGCCCGGTCTCGTGCACGCTGCTGCCGCGCGCATCCACGGCCACCGTGACCGGCATGTCCCTGACTTCGAATTCGTGGATCGCTTCCATGCCGAGATCGGCGAAGGCGATCACCTTGGCCGACCGGATGGCTCGGGCCACCAGGTAGGCCGCGCCACCCACCGCGATCAGCGAGGCGCGCTGGTGCTTGCGGATCGCGTCGATCGCCGCCGGGCCGCGCTCGCCCTTGCCGATCATCGCGACGAGGCCGGTCTTGCCGAGCATCGTCTCGGTGAACTTGTCCATGCGCGTCGCGGTGGTGGGGCCGGCGGGGCCGACCACCTCGTTGCGCACTGCATCGACCGGGCCGACGTAGTAGATGACGCGGTTGGCAAAGTCCACCGGCAGCGGCTCGCCGCGGTAGAGCATGTCGTGGATGCGCTGGTGCGCGGCGTCGCGGCCGGTGAGCAGCCTGCCGGTGAGCAGCAAGGTGTCGCCCGGCTGCCAGCGCGCCACCTCGGCCGGGGTCAGGGTGTCGAGGTCGACGCGCCGGCTGCGCTTCGCATCGGGCGCCCAGTGCACATCGGGCCACGACGAAAGGTCCGGCGGCGCAAGGTAGGCCGGCCCCGATCCGTCGAGCACGAAGTGCGCATGGCGCGTCGCCGCGCAGTTGGGAATCATCGCCACCGGCAGGCTCGCCGCATGCGTCGGGCGGGTTGCGATCTTCACGTCGAGCACGGTGGTCAGGCCGCCCAGGCCCTGCGCGCCGATGCCCAGCGCGTTGACCTTGTCGCACAGCTCGATGCGCAGCGCTTCGGTCTTGTCGCGCGGGCCGCGCCGCTTCAACTCTTGCATGTCGATCGGCTGCATCAGCGATTGTTTCGCCAGCAGCATCGCCTGCTCGGCGCTGCCGCCGATGCCGATACCGAGCAAGCCCGGCGGGCACCAGCCGGCGCCCAGCGTCGGCACGGTCTCCAGCACCCAATCGACGACGCTGTCGCTCGGGTTGAGCACCGCGAACCGGGCCTTGTTCTCGCTGCCGCCGCCCTTGGCCGCGACCTGCACCTCGACCGTGTCGCCGGGCACCAGCCTCATGTGCACCACGGCCGGCGTGTTGTCCTTCGTGTTGCGGCGCGCGAACAGCGGGTCTTCGACCACCGAGGCGCGCAGCGGGTTGTCCGCATCCCGCCAGGCGCGGCGCACGCCTTCGTCGATCGCGTCTTCGATCGAGCCCTCGAAGTCTTCGAAACGCACGCCCATGCCGATCGCGAGGAACACGTTGACCACGCCCGTGTCCTGGCAGATCGGCCGCCGGCCTTCGGCGCACAGCCGCGAGTTGGCGAGGATCTGCGCGATCGCATCCTTCGCCGCCGGGCTCTGCTCGGCCTCGTAGGCGCGCGCGAGGTCAGCGATGTAGTCGGCCGGGTGATAGACGCTGATGTACTGCAGCGCCGCCGCAACCGACTCGACGAGGTCGTCGCGGCGGATGACCGTGGTCACGTTCACACCCTCTTAGATCGTGCGTCCTCCGTCCACCGGCAGCTCCACGCCGGTGATGAAGCGCGCCGCGTCGCTGGCCAGGTAGAGCGTGGCCTGCGCCACGTCTTCGGGCGTGGACATGCGGCCGAGCGGAATGCCGGCGACGATCTTGGCGCGCGCCTCGGGCGTGTCGGTGGTGCCGAGGAACTGCTCGATCAGGCCGGTGGCGCCCATGACCGGGCACACTGCGTTGACGCGAATGTTGTCCGGGCCGAGTTCGACCGCCATCGATTTCGACAGCAGGTTCACCGCGCCCTTCGAGGCGTTGTACCAGGACAGGCCGGGTCGCGGCCGGATGCCGGCGGTCGAGCCGATGTTGACGATCGAGCCCGATTTGCGTTCGCGCATCAGCGGCAGCACCGCCTGCGTCATGTGGTAGATGGACTTGACGTTGACCGCGAAGACGCGGTCGAACGTGGCCTCGTCGATCTGCAGCATCGGCTGGTTCTTGTGCGTCGTACCGGCGTTGTTGACGACGATGTCGGGCACGCCGAAGGCCGCGACGCAGGCGGCCACCGCGGCGTCGATGTCGGCGCGCTTCGAAACATCGCAGCGCACCGCCTTTGCGTTGGCGCCGAGCGACTGGGCCACCGACTGCGCCTTGTCCAGATCGAGATCGGCAATCAGCACCTTCGCACCCTCGGCCACGAACAGGCGTGCGATGCCTTCGCCGAAGCCGCCGGCAGCGCCGGTGACGATCGCGACCTTGCCTTTGAGCTGTTGCCCGCTCATGGCCACACCACCGGCGTCTCGACCGAGATGATCGGCTCGATCGCACCCGCGAAGTTCGGCAGATCGGCCAGCAGCGTCTTGCCCTCGGCGCTTTCGAGCGCGGCCCACAGCGCCTTCTCGTCGTCGAACCAGAGTTCGGAGAAGCCGTCGTAGCCGAACTTCGGGAAGCGCTGCTTGTCCACCAGGTTGACCGAGTAGCGGCGCAAGCCCGGCAGCTTGGCGCACAGCCTGGCGTGCACGCCGAGCCAGTGCCTGGTGAACTGTTCGTGCGTCATGTCCTCGCGTTTCTTGACGAGGCCGAGTCGTTTGGTGTGAGTGGTCATGGGGCGAGCCCTTCGGTGACGATGATGTTGGAACGTGCCGCGCGCTCGCGCAAGGCACGTACCGGCGCGTATTCGGGCGATTCGAGCCAGGCGCAGGCCCTTTGCACGCTGTCGAACTCGAGGATCACGAGTCGCTTGGGCGACCAGCTTCCTTCGAGCGTGCGCGTCGCGCCGCCGCGGGCGAGAAACCGGCCACCGTACTGCGCCACCGTCGGCGGCGAGAGCTGGCGGTACTTTTCGAAGGCCACCGGATCGGTGACCTCCATGTCGTTGATCACGTAAGCCGTCGGCATGTCAGCCCTCGCCCGGCGGGCGCGCCGGTCGGCGCTCGGCGCTCGGCCCGCTCATGCCGCCTGCCTTTGCCCCAGCGGACGCACCCTGATCCCCAACTCGTTCTCGCGCAGCTTCATCAGCGCGGCGGTATCGCGGTCGGCCTGGCCCAGCGCCGCGGCGCGGTCGAGCGTGGCCAGAGCACCGGCGCCCACCAGCGGCTCGAAGCCCATGACGCGCGCGGCATCCACCGCCAGGCGCACGTCCTTGGCGGCGAGCTTGACCATGAAGCCGGGGCTGTCGTCGCCGATGAAGGCCTTCTTCGGCATCGCCACCGCGAGCTGCTGGTTCCAGGCCATCGTGGTCTTCATCACTTCGATCATCAGCTCCAGCGTCAGGCCTTCCTTGACGCCGATGGCCAGCGCCTCGGTGTTGGCGCACATGATCGTCGTGGCCAGCAGGTTGTTGGTCATCTTCATGGCGTGGCCGGCACCGAGGCCGCCGCACAGGAAGGTCTGGTTGCCCATGCAGTCGAGCACCGGCTTGGCGCGCGCGATGTCGGCCGGCTCGCCGCCGACCATCAGCGTCAGCGTGCCCGTGACGGCATGCTCGCTGGTCTTGCCGACCGGCGAATCGACCATCGCGATGCCGCGCTCGCGCAAGCCGCGGCCGACGCGCTTGCTGGTCTGCGGGTCGATCGTGCTCATGTCGATGACGAGGCCGCCGCGCTTCAGGCCTTCGGCAACGCCGTTCGGTCCCAGCACCACCTGCTCGACGTGCGACGGCAGCGGCAGCATCGTGACGACGATCTCGCTGGCCGCGCCGACGTCCTTCGGCGACGCAGCCGCCTTGGCGCCGGCCTTGATCAACGTTGCCACCGCCTGCGCGTTCAGGTCGAACACCGTCAGCTCATGACCGCCCTTCAAGATGTTGGACGCCATCGGGCCGCCCATCACACCCAATCCGATAAACCCAACCTTCATGCGTTGCTCCGTTGAATAGCGATGTCCAAGCAGCGCCGCGATCCGGCTTTGCCGGCCGGCAGTGCCCCTCGAGGGAGCGCCAAGCCGCTCCGGGGTGGTCTCAGCTCCGTTCGGTCCATTGATTCATCTGCCACAAGGGCAGCCCGCGCAGGTCCGCCGCGTCGGTGCGCAGGAACTCGGCCGCGGCGGGCTTGGCGCCCATGCGGTCGTAGGCCTGCTTGACCAGCGGCGCGGTGCGTTCGAACGCGCCCTTGACCTGCGACCATGCCAGCGGCTCCGGGATCACCTTGTTGTCCACCAGGTACTTGCTGGTCTCGAGCACGGCGCGCGCGTCGTTCTCGGTCGGCCAGCTCCAGCCGCGCGCGAACAGCACGTCGTCCTTCACCACCTTGGCGCCCGCGTCGGCGTCGAGCTTCCAGTAGTCCTTCACCAGTTGCGACACCGCGCCCGGGTTCATCGCGGTCAACGCCGCCACCGCCTCCTGCTGCGCCATCAGGAAGGCGACGACGACGTTCGGATGCTTCTCGGTCAGCGCGTTGTGGGCGAGCCAGAAGCTGCGGTGCAGGTAGTAGCCGTCGGGATAGAACGGCGATTTCTTCACCGAGGGCAGCAGGATGCCCGCGCCCTTGCCGAGCGGCCCCTCGTAGTGGCCCTCGGTGTAGCCGAAGCTGTTCATGATCGCCACCGTGCCGGTCGGCTCGGCCGCCAGGTAGGCCGGGTAGATCGAGCAGGTGGCGTCGATGCCGGTGGGCACCTGCGCGGCCTGCGCCAGCGTCGTCATGTTGACGATCTTGATGTCGTGATCCTTCGGGTTGGCGCTGCCGAGCTCGTGGCGGAACATCTGGCACATCGCGTTGTACGGGTCGCCGCCGAGCAGCGTGCCGACGGTCTTGCCCTTCAGGTCCTGCAGGGTGCGGATCGGCGAGCCCTTGCGCGTGGCGATGACGAAGCGCAGATGGCCTTCGCCGACCACCATCAGGCTGATCGGCAGCTTGGCCGAGATGGCGCGGATGATCGGCGTGTTGCCCCACATCCCCATGTCGAGGTTGTTGCCGACGACGGCTTCGACCATCGGCAGTGCCGTCGGGTACTCGCGCCACTCGACGGTGAGGTCGTAGCCGAGTTCGGCCGCGCGCTTCTCGAACAGCTTGTTGTTGATCATGTACTGGGTCATCGGCGAGTTGCCCGCCGCCCAGGGAATGCGGCCGACGCTGACCTTGTGGGCCTGCCTGGCGCCCTGCGCGCGCACGACACGCGGCAAGGCGATGGCGGCGGCGCTTGCCGCCCAGCAGTTGCAGCGCGCGGCGGCGCGCGAATCGTTCCGAGTGCTCATGCGTGTGGTCTCCTCGGTCTTGCGGTTGAGTGCGCCGTCGCTGCCGCCAATGGCGCGATAGGCTTCGTCGCGGATCAGGTTCCAGATGCGTTCGGTCAGCTCGCTGAACCGCGGCTGGGCGCGCACATGCTCGGTGCGCGGGCGCGGCAGGTCGATCGTGATCTCGGCCTTGACGCGCCCGGGGTGGCTCGACATCACGATCACTCGGTCGCCGAGGAACACGGCTTCCTCGATGTCGTGCGTGATGAAGATCGCGGTCTTTCTTTGTGCGGGCGATCGCGTCTCGCCCCAGATGCGCAGCAGCTCCACCTGCAGGATCAGCCGCGTCTGCGCATCGAGCGCGCCCAGCGGCTCGTCGAGCAGCAGGATCTCGGGGCCGTTGGCCAGCAGGCGCGCGAGCGCGACGCGCTGGCGCATGCCGCCCGAGAGCTGGTGCGGGTACTTCTTCTCCGAGCCGTTCAGGCCCACCAGCTCGACGTACTCGCGCACGCGCGTCTCGCGCTGCGCCTTCGTCATGCCCTGGCCCGGCGTGCCGTGCGCGAGGCCGAAGCCGATGTTGCCCTCGACCGTCTGCCACGGCATCAGCGCGTAGTCCTGGAACATCACGCCGCGGTCGGCACCGGGGCCGGTGACGGCGCGGCCGTCCATCTCGATCGTGCCGCTGCTCGCAGCGTCGAGCCCGGCGATCATGTTGAGCACCGTGCTCTTGCCGCAGCCCGACGGGCCGACGATGCAGACGAACTCGCCGTCGGCGACGTCCAGGCTGAAGTCAGACACCGCGAGCGTGGGCGTGGTGGCGCGCGCGGCGAGGAACTGCTTGGACACGCCGCGCAGGCGCAGCTTGGGTGTACTCATGGTCAAGCCTTCCACGGCATCAGGCGCCGCTCGATGAACCGGAACAAGCGATCGATCAGCAGCGCGACCACGCCGACGACGATCATGCAGACGACGATCGCGTTCAGATCGACGCTGTAGGCGTAGTAGATGAACATCGTCTGGCCGATGCCGCCCGAGCCGCCGGCGCCCGACTTGGCGCCGACCGCGAGTTCGGCGGCGATGATCGCCGTCCACGCCACGCCCATCGCCAGGCGCGCGCCGAGCAGCAGCGACGGCATCGCCGCGGGCAGCAGCACATGGCGCAGGATGCGCGCGCGCGGCACGCCCATCGTCTGCGCCGCCAGCATCAGCTTGCGATCGACGCGGCTCACGCCATGCACGGTGTTGACGAGCAGCGGGAAGAAGGCCGCGTAGGTGACGATCGACAGCGCCGCCGGCGTGCCGGTGCCGAACCACAGGATCGCGATCGGCAGCACGGCCATCGGCGCGATCGGGCGGAAGCTCTCGATGATCGGGTCGAGGTTGTCGCGCAAGCGTCGGTTCGAGCCCATCAGCAGGCCGAGCCCGCCGCCGAGCACGAGCGCGAAAGCAAAGCCGGCGAGCACGCGGCCGAGGCTTTGCAGCAGGGCCAACGGCAGGTCGCCGCTGGCGGTCAGCGCGTAGAAGGTGGTCAGCACCTTGCTCGGGTACGGCGCGCGCGTGTCGGGCGGCAGCGTCAGGGCCCACAGTTGCCAGGCCACGAGCAACAGCAGCGGCAGCGCGACGGCGTGCCAGAGCGTGGCCGAGCGCGACGGCGCCTTGAGGACGATGCTGCTCATGTGGCCCCCTTGACGCTGCGCGTCGTCCCCCCAAGGGGGAGCGAGCGCCTTCGGAGCGGCCGTGCGGCGCTCACAGCCCGGTCCCTTCCGTCCACGGCGTCAGCTTGCGCTGCAGCGCCCGCAGCAGCGCGTCGCAGACGAAGCCGACGACGCCGATCAGCACGATGAAGCCGAACACCTTCGGGCTCATCAGCAACTGGCGGTACCACTCGATCGCGAAGCCCAGGCCGCTCGGCGCACCGATCAGCTCGGCGGCGACCACGGCGGCCCAGGCCCCGGCGAAGGCCAGTCGCAGGCCGACCATCACGGTGGGCAGCGCGGCCGGCACGATGACGTGGCGCAGCGTGGCGCTCTTGGAGATGCCCATCGTGCGCGCCGCGGCGAGCAGCTTCGGATCGACGCCGCGCACGCCCGCCACCGTGTTCAGCAGCAGCGGAAAGATCGCGACGTAGACCATGATGAACATCGGCAGCGTGTTGCCGACGCCGAAGATGAACAGCGCCAGTGGAATCCAGGCGATGCCGGAGATCGGTCGCAGCAGTTCCACCAGCGGATCGGCGTAGGCCTCGACGCGGCGCGACAAGCCCATGCAGAAACCGAGCGGCACCGCGATCAGCGCTGCGACAACCAGGCTGCCCACCAGCCGTGCCGTGCTGACCCACGCGTGTTCCCACAGCTCGCCATCGCGCGCGAGTTCAGCCATCGCCTTGGCCACGCGCCACGGGTCGGGCAACTGGATCGGGTTGTTGTTCCAGGCCGCGAGCAACCACCACGCCGCCAGGAAGATCGCGAAGCTGCGCAGCGCCACGCCGGTCTTGCGCAGCCACGGCGGCACGCCGCGCGCATGGGGTGCGGCGGCGGGAAGTGGCAAGGTGGCGGACACGTGCTGTGCGCTCATTTCGTGACCGCGAGAAAACCACCATCGACATACAGCACCTGGCCGTTGATGTAGCCGCCGGCCTGCGAAGCCAGCAGCAGCGCCGCGCCCACCAGGTCTTCCGGCTGGCCCCAGCGCTTGAGCGGCGTCCAGTCGGCGATGAAGTCGTGGAACTCCTTCTTCTTCGCCTCGCTGAACTCGGTGGCGGTGTAGCCCGGCGCCAGCGCGTTGACCGTGACGCCGCTGCCCGCCAGGTCGGCGGCCATGGCGCGCGTCATCGCGGCGAGCGCGCCCTTGGCGGTGACGTAGGGCACGAGGTTCGGCCGCGACACGTGGTTCATGATCGAACTCATGTTGATGATGCGGCCCGACCCCTGGGCCACCATGCGCTTCGCAGCGCATTGGGCGATGTGGAAGCAGGCGTTGAGATCGGTGTCGATCACGCGCTGCCAGTCGGCAGCCTCGATCTCGAGGAAGGGCTTGCGCACGATCACCGCGGCGTTGTTGACCAGCACGTCGATGCGGCCGAAGTGCTGCACGGCCTGCGCGAAGGCAGCGTCCACGGCGGCGCGGTCGGTCACGTCGAACATCACCGGCAGCACGTCGGCGCCTTCGCGCTTCAGTGCCTCGGCGCGCGCCAGCACGGCGTCGCTGCGGTCGGCCAGCACCAGCCGCGCGCCGGCGGCGGCGAATCCCGGCACGAGGCCGGCGGCGATGCCACCCGCGGCGCCGGTGACGAACACCACCTGGCCTTGCAGCGAGAACAGCTTGGCGGGGGAGAGGTGATCGAACATGCGGACTTTGAATTCAGGGCGAGCGGATCGTAGGCAGCGGGCGCGGACGAGTGAATTCGAATTCGGACAAGCGTGTCTTGCCGTTTTGTTGATGGCTGCCGACGCACCGGCTGCCTACGATGCCGGCCTCATGACGATGACCCCCCATGTCCCGCCGGCGCGTCGCGTCGGCACGCAGACCGACCTGCTCGGCGAATGCCCGCTCTGGGACGAGCAGCTGCAATGCCTGTGGTGGGTGGACATCCGCGCGCCCGCGCTGCGTTGCTGGCAGCCCTCGAGCGAAACCTTGCGCACCTGGCCGATGCCCGAGCTGGTGGGCTCGATCGCGTTGACCGAACGCGACGGCGTGCTGCTGGTTGCGCTGCGCTCGCGGCTGGCGTTGTTCGATACCTCGCGCGAACGTTTCGAGACCGTGATCGAGGCCCGGCTGCCGGCCGACCACCGCTTCAACGATGGCCGCTGCGACCGTCAGGGCCGCTTCTGGGTCGGCACGATGCATCACGTGACGCGCGCACCCGAAGGCAGCCTGTTCCGGCTCGATGCGAGCGGGTTCACGCCGGTGATCGCCGGCGGCCTGGCCATCCCCAACAGCATGGCCTTCAGCCCCGATGGCAAGACGATGTACTTCGCCGACTCGCTGCAGCACCGTATCGATGCCTTCGACTACGAGCCCGCGACCGGCACGCGCAGCGCAGCGCGCGCCTTCGCCGCCATCGATCCG
>CAVTXG010000017.1:0-53186 GCA_963738605.1 uncultured beta proteobacterium | reverse complement strand
CCTTTCCTTTCCTTTCATTTCATTTCATTTCATTTTCTTTCCTTTTCTTTTCTTTTCTTTTTCTTTCCTTCTTTCTCTTCTTTTCCTTCTTCTGTTTTCTTCTTCTTTCTTCCTTCTTTTTTTCCTTCCTTCCTTCCTTCCTTCCTTCCTTCCTTCCTTCCTTCCTTCCTTCCTTCTTTCCTTCCTTCCTTCTTTCCTTCTTTCCTTCTTTCCTTCTTTCCTTCTTTCCTTCTTTCTTTCCTTCTTTCTCTTCTTTCCTTCTTTCCTTACTTACTTACTTACTTCTTACTTACTTACTTACTTACTTCTTCTTCCTTCCTTCCTTCCTTCCTTCTTCTTTCCTTCATATACATATATATATATTATATATATATATATATATATATATATATATATTATATATTATAATATATATATATATTATAATATATATATATATATATATATATATATATATATATATATATATATATATATATATATATATATATATATATCGACCACTGATCGAATCTCCTAAAAATCCTACCGAATTCCTCAAATGGAATTATGAAGAGATTTCGACGCTTATGCATATTTTCGACTCCTCTGATAAAATAAGGACAGGACGTCTGGTTAAGTAGGGGTGTGCCGAACCCGTGGCATAATCATTAATAATCCATTGTTAATTCATTGATAATCATTTAATATACCCATTAATAATCATTAATAATCCATTAATAATCATTGAAAACTCATTGATAATTAATTGATAATTCATTGACTTATAATGCATTTCGGTCGATGATCATATGATGATATGTTTGACTCGTCTGGAATATAATATATATTTAAATTGCCAAAAAGCTCCTCAAATTATCTTTATATGATATTCGCACATAGATTCGATCGGATTATGGTAGTCCGATGTTATATATATATATATATATATATATATATATATATATATATATATATATGTATATATATATTTATATATTAGTATGTAATATTATATATATATATATATATATATATATATATATATATATATATATATATATATATATATATATATATATATATATATATATATATATATATATATATATATATATATATATATATATATATATATATATATATATATATATATATATATATATATATATTATATATATATATATATATATATTTGGCTTGGGAGTGGGGGGTCACTTGACGCAGATCCAGGTCGACACGTGAACTACACAAATTCCTCACAGTCGCAAATCGTGCGTCGTGCGTTACGTCAACCACCCCCCCCCCCCCCCCCCCCCCTCCAATTTCCGAAAAAAGTTGATATTTAGAAATTGACCGCCTTTGTTTCATTATTAAAAGTGCGTCACGTGACCCACACGTAAAAGCTCAAAACGTGCGTCATGTGAACACAAATCCCCCCCCCCCCCCATTTCCAAAACGTGCGTCACGTGTCCCCTCTCCCCTAAAAGCCATACCCCCCCCCCATAAGAGGGGAAAGGGTGAGAGGGGAGGGATGAGGGATCTTGCCCTTTATTTTTGGGTCGAAAGCGATATCGATCTCTCGCTTAATGTGAGTCATTTTACTGAGGAAAATCGAATTTTTCGCCTGCGGCAGACCAACAACAGTTAAGGACACAGCCCTCCCCTCCACCCGCTCTGCACCCAAGGGATCTTATTTAACCCACCCAGCCTAATCCATCCGGTTGGAGTGGCCGATCCAGAACATGTACAGCACGAGCTGCGCGATGTCGAAGTACGAGGTGATGGCTCCGGTGCCCATAGCGTCTCCTCAGGCAGTGGGGAATTCGGCCAGGCCGAATCGTTGGGAAGAAGGCAGCGCCGTGCGCGGCGCTGCCGATGCACGCCGCACCAGCGGGCCGAGCGCGATCAGCGTTGCGAACAACAACGCGAGTTCGAAGTGATAGACCGCGGCGTAGCCGGTGGCGGGCGATTGCAGCGCCTCGCCGAGCCAGCCCTGGGCCGCAGCGTGCGAAACGATGTCGCGCAGCGCGCCGCCGAGCGCGATGGCCACGCCGGCGCAGGTGGCCTGCACGGCGCCCCAGGCGCCGAGCACGAGCCCATACATGGGCTCGCTTCGCTCGCCCGTACCATTCATGCCGTGGCCTTCGAGGCCCATCGCTGCGCTGAGCGTGCCGACGGCGAACAGGCCGCCGCCGAAACCGATCAGCGCCGCGCCGGCGCGGAACAGATCCGGCGCATCGAAGGGCTCGGCAAAGATCACGCACGAGAAGGCCGCGAGGCCGAACAGCACGCCGACCGCGGCGACACGGATCGGGTCACCGCCGCGCGCCAGCGTGCGTGCCGCCAGCGCAAACGCGATCAGCGCGCCGCCGGCCATCAGCGCGGTGAGCTGCGTCGTCGCGCCGACGCCGAGCTGCATGATCTCGCCGCCGTAGGGCTCGAGGATGATGTCCTGCATGTTGAACGCTGCCGTGCCCAGGCCGACGGCGAGCAGGAAGCGCTTGACGCGGCCTTGCGCGGCGAAGCGCTGCCAGTGCGCGGCGAAGCCCTCGCGTGCGGGTGCGCTGGTCTTGTCGCGCAGGCTGTTGCGCGGCTCCTGCTTCCACAGAGCGATGGCGTTGAGCAGCACGCACGCCACCGCGCTGCCCTGCACCACTTGCACCAAGCGCGTGTGCGAGTAGTCGGCGAGCAGCACGCCGAAGACGAGGCTGGCGCCGACCATGCCGGCGAGCAGCATCACGTACATCAGCGCGACGACGCGCGGCCGCGTCGCTTCGGGCGCGAGATCGGTGGCGAGCGCGAGCCCCGCGGTCTGCGTCGTCTGCAGGCCGAATCCTGCGAGCACGAAGGCGAGCGCGGCGGCGGCGTGGCCGGCGATCAGCTGAAGGTGGGTCGTGCCGGTCAGCAGGATCAGCGCAAACGGCATGATTGCCAGGCCACCGAACAGCGCCAGCGTGCCGAACCAGATGAAGGGAACGCGCTTCCAGCCGAGAAAACTGCGGTGCATGTCGGAGCGAAACCCGATGAGCGCGCGAAACGGCGCGGCCACCAGCGGCAGCGCCACCATCAAGGCGACGAGCCAGGCGCCGACTCCCAGCTCGACGATCATCACGCGGTTCAACGTACCGACCATCAGCGCGGTGGCCAGGCCGACCGACACCTGAAAGAGCGCCAGCCGGACCAGGCGCGCGAGCGGCAGATCGGGCGATGCTGCGTCGGCGAAGGGCAGGAAACGCGCAGGCACCTGCGACCAGTCGAGACTGGGCATCAGGCCGCGGCGCGTGACGAGGCTCATCAGGCTCTCTTCAGTTCGAACGCCTGCGACGTGTAGAAGCCGCTGGCGATGCGTTCGGTGCGCCCCGGCTGCCACAGCGCCAGGCCGTCGTCGGTGGCAAGCATGCGGCGCAGCGCGGCTTCGGCCAGCGGCTCGATCGCGGGCGCGCGGTCGGCGCGCGGGAACAGCCGCCCGACGGTGTGCATCGCGCGCAGCAGCGGGTTGCTCGGCGCGAAGGTGAAGAGCAGCGAGCCGCGCGTGCGTCGCGACCAGCCCTGCAGCACGCGCACCGCGTCTTCGGCGTCGTAGTGGATCAGGCAGTCCATCGCCACCACATGGTCGAAGGCACCCAGCGCTTCATCGGTCATGTCGCCGCTGCGGAAGTCGATGTGGCCGCCGTTGTCGAAGACATCGAGTTGCTGCGTGATGCGGTGCAGCGCCACCTCCACCAGCGACGGCGACAGGTCGATCGCCACCACATTCGCGCCGCGGCGCGCGGCCTCCACCGCGAAGGCGCCGGTGCCGCAACCGGCGTCGAGGATGCGCTGTCCGTGCAGGTCTTGCGGCAGCCAGTCGAGCAGCGTGGCGCGCATGCGGTCGCGCCCGGCGCGCACGGTGGCGCGGATGCGGCCGACGGGCGCGGTGGAGGTGAGCTGCTCCCACGCCTGCCTGGCGGTGCGATCGAAGTAGGTTTCGATCTGTCCGCGACGGGTTTCGAAGTTGCTTTGCATGGCGCGTGCTTTCAGTCGAAGCCCAACAGATCGAAGATGTCGCGGTCCTTCATGGGCACCGCCGACAGCGGCTCGCTGCCGAGCCACAGCGCCGCGGCCAGCCGCATGTATTCCTTCTGCACGGCCTCGAGTTCGGGCGAAGGCTCCATCTCGAACAGCGTGCTCTTCTTCAGGCGGCTGCGGCGGATCACGTCCAGATCAGGAAAGTGCGCCGCGAGCTTCAGGCCGATCTTGTCGTTGTACTTGTCGATCTGGTCCGTGTCCTTGCTGCGGTTGGCGATCACGCCGCCCAGGCGCACGTTGTAGTTCTTGGCCTTGGCGCCGATGGCCTGCACGATGCGGTTCATCGCGAAGATCGAATCGAAGTCGTTGGCGGTGACGATCAGCGCGCGGTCGGCATGCTGCAAGGGCGCGGCAAAACCACCGCAGACCACGTCGCCGAGCACGTCGAAGATGACGACATCGGTGTCCTCGAGCAGGTGATGCTCCTTGAGCAGCTTCACCGTCTGGCCGACGACGTAGCCGCCGCAGCCCGTCCCGGCGGGTGGGCCGCCGGCTTCGACGCACATCACGCCGTTGTAGCCGGGGAAGACGAAGTCTTCGACGCGCAACTCTTCCGGGTGGAAGTCAACGCTCTCCAGCACGTCGATCACGGTGGGCAGCATCTTCTTGGTCAGCGTGAAGGTGCTGTCGTGCTTCGGGTCGCAGCCGATCTGCAGGACGCGCTTGCCCATCTTCGAGAAGGCCGCGGACAGATTCGACGAGGTCGTGCTCTTGCCGATGCCGCCCTTGC
Organism: uncultured beta proteobacterium; assembly: GCA_963738605.1. Classification (GTDB taxonomy): domain Bacteria; phylum Pseudomonadota; class Gammaproteobacteria; order Burkholderiales; family Burkholderiaceae_C; genus CADEEN01. Next base: position 48,406 of record CAVTXG010000017.1, on the reverse strand, counting down.
CGTAGATCGCGAACACCTTGGCGTTGCCGATCTTGAGGTTCGGGTCGAGCTGCACCTGCACGCTGCCTTCGCCGTCGGGTGGCCGGGGGCCACGCTTGATCTCGCTCGGCGCGATGGTGGCGGTATTCATGCTGCGGCTTTCTGAGTGGAGGGGGTCGCGAAAACACCTTCGAGGCGGTCTTCGAGTTCTTCGCCGGCGCGTTCGAGCGCGGCGAGTGTTTCGGCATCGGGATGCCAGTAGTTGCGGCGGTGCGCTTCGAGCAGGCGGTTGGCGACCTTCGCGCTCGCCGCCGGATTGAGCGTCGCGATGCGCTGGCGCATCTCGTCATCCAGCACGAAGGTCTCGCTGATGCGCTGATAGACCCAGGGCTGCACCTGCCCCGTGGTGGCGCTCCACGCAAACGTGTTGGTGACATGCGCCTCGAGATGGCGCACGCCTTCGTAGCCGTGTTCGAGCAGCGCTTCGAAGAACTTCGGATTCAGCACGCGCGTGTGGGTTTCGAGCGCGACCTGCTCGCTCAGCGTACGCACCGTGCCGCTGCCGAGATCGCCGCGCGTCTGGTCGCCGATGTAGACCGGCGCCGTCGCCGCATCGCTTCCCTTCGCACGCTGCACCGCACGGCTGATGCCGCCGAGCGTGTCGAAATAGGTATCGACGCTGGTCACGCCGAGCTCGACCGATTCGAGGTTCTGGTAGGCGAGATCGACGCCGGCGAGCACCGCTTGCAGCAACTCGGGCTGCTTCACCGGCCGGCCGTTGCGGCCATACGCGAATCCCTTGCGCCGCGTGAAGGCTTCAGCCAGTTCGTCCTCGGCGTCCCAGCGGCTCGAATCGACGAGGTGATTGACGTTCGCGCCGTACGCGCCTTCGGCATTGCCGAAGACGCGCAGCGCCGCGATTTCCAGATCGCCGCCGTGTTCACGCTGGTACGCCAGCGCGTGCTTGCGAACGAAGTTCAGATCTTCCGCTTCGTCGGCGCTGGCGGCGAGGAAGGCGGCTTCTGCCAGCAGCTTGGTTTGCAACGGCAGCAGGTCGCGGAAGATGCCCGACAGCGTGATCATCACGTCCACGCGCGGGCGCTTCAGTTGGTCGAGCGTTATCAGCTCGGCACCGGCGAGGCGCCCGTAGCCGTCGAAGCGCGGCTTCGCACCGATGAGCGCGAGCGCCTGCGCGATCGGTGCGCCTTCGCTCTTCAGGTTGTCGGTGCCCCAGAGAACGAGCGCGATCGATTCCGGGAAGGCGTGACCGTCGGACTGGTGGCGGGCCAGCAAACGCTCGGCTTGCTGCGCGCCGTCCTTCACTGCAAACGCGCTCGGCAGGCGGAACGGATCGAAGCCGTGCAAGTTGCGGCCGGCCGGCAGCACCGAGGCGTTGCGCAGCAGGTCGCCGCCGGGCGCGGGCAGGATGAAGCCGCCGTCGAGGGCATGCAGCAGCGACTGGGTTTCGTGGTCTTCGCAGAGCAGGCGGTCGGTGGCGGCGAGCTCGCGCAGCGCGTCGCTGGCGGGTTGCTCGCCGGCGACGATCGCCTCGATCTCGGCGCGCGCCGGTATCCGGCCTTGCGAAGCCTCGCCGATCGCCGTCAGCAGCTCGATGCGCTCGGCCACGCTCGGCGCCTTGCCGACCACATGCAGGCCGTGCGGGATCAGCGCGTGTTCGAGTTCGGACAAGCGTTGCGTGAGCGCATGCACGTCGTCGTGCGAATTCGCGCCCCACACCGGCTCGGCGACGGCGAGTTCGACGGCGACGGCCTGCTGTTGGATCAACACGGCGAGTTCTTCGCGCTCGCGCCGGTCGAGCTGCTCGGCCGGCGGCAGGCAGCGCCAGCGCTCGATGCTCGCTTTCAAGTCAGCCAGGCCGCGGTACAGGCCGGCATGCGCGACGGGCGGCGTCAGGTAGCTGACGAGCGTCGCCGCGGCGCGGCGCTTGGCGATGGTGCCTTCGCTCGGGTTGTTGGAGGCGTAGAGATAGAGATTCGGCAGATCGGCGATGAGGCGATCGGGCCAGCACTCGCTGCTCAGCCCCGCCTGCTTGCCGGGCATGAATTCGAGCGCGCCGTGCGTGCCGAAGTGCAGCAGCGCGTCGGCCTTGAAGTCTTCGCGCAGCCAGCGGTAGAAGGCGGAGAACGCATGCGTCGGCGCAAAGCCGTGTTCGAACAGCAGGCGCATCGGATCGCCTTCGTAGCCGAACGACGGTTGCATGCCGACGAAGACATTGCCGAACTGCGCGCCGAGCACATGGATCGATGCGCCGTCGCTTTGCTGCTTGCCCGGCGCCGGACCCCATTGCGCTTCGATCTGCGCGAGGTGGGCCTCGTGGCGAACATGGTCGTCGGTGGCGATGCGCACATGCACGTTGGCCGCCGCGCCGTAGCGCTCTGCGTTGCCGCAGATCAGCGCGCTGCGCAGCGCATCGACGCTTGCCGGCAGCTCCACCGTGTAGCCCGCGCGCTGCATTGCGGCGAGCACGTTGTAGAGCGATTCGAACACCGACAGGAACGCCGCGGTGCCGGCGGCACCGGCGTTCGGCGGGAAGTTGAAGAGCACGACGCCGACCTTGCGCTCTGCGCGCTCGCGCTTGCGCAGCGCCACCCATTTGGCGACGCGCGAGGCCAGCATCGCGGCACGCTCTGCCGCCACCACCATGTCGTGCGCGGTGTTGGCATGCGCACCGTCGGCGCGGCCGCCGAAGACCATCGCGCCGGTCGCGCCGTCGAGCTCGGGGATCGCGACCATCATCGTCGCTTCCACCGGCAGCAGGCCGCGCGACGAGCCCTGCCATTGCGCCAGGCTCTGGAACTCGACCGGCATCGCGGCCAGGTACGGCACGTCGAGCTTGGCGAGCAGTTCTTCGGCGGCCTTGGCATCGTTGTAGGCCGGTCCGCCGACAAGCGAGAAGCCGGTGAGCGAGACGACGGCATCGACCTTGACGCGGCCAGTCGCGTCGATGAAGTACTGCTCGACGGCGGGGCGTGCGTCGAGGCCCGATGGCGAATGCCGGGATCACGTTCAGGCCGCGCGCTTCGAGCGCAGCGATCACGCCGTCGTAGTGCGCGGCATTGCCGGCCAGCAGGTACGAACGCATCAGCAGCAGGCCGACGGTGCCGCTCTTGCCTTCGCGTGGCAGCGGAGCGGCGTCTTCGCTCATGCGTTCATGCCATGCGGGGTGATAGACGCCGACCTCGGGGTACTGCACCGGCGCCTGCGATTTGACTGCGCTGCGCAGCACGGCGCGCGGCCCGTCGGCATAGCGCTCGATCAGGAGGCGCAGCAGGTTGGCGATGTTGTCTTCCGAACCCGCGAGCCAGTACTGCAGCACCAGGAAATAGGCGCGCACGTCCTGCGCGGTGCCGGGAATGAAGCGCAGGAACTGCGGGATGCGGCGCAGCATCGCCATCTGCGAGGCACCGCTGGCGGGCGCCTTGGTGCCGCCATCGAGTTTGGACTTGCCGGCGCCGCGCAGGCGCTTGAGCAGTGCCATCGGGCCGCTGGTCTTGCCGTCCATCGTGAACTTGCCGATGCGGGTCAGCTTCATCACTTCGCCGGCCGACATCGCGCAGACCATCGCGTCGCAGTCGTCGCGCCGCGCTTGCAGCGCAGCCAGCACCGGCAGGAAGTGCTCTTCCATGAAGAGCATCGTCGCGATCACGATGTCGGCGCGGGCGATGTCGTCCTTGCAGGCTTGCAGCGCGGCACCGTCTTCGCCCCATTCGCTCGCGGCGTGCACCGAGAAGACGAGGCCCGGCAGTTCGCGCAGCAGGCGCTTCTCGGCGCGCATCGCCGCGCCGGCAACGTGGCTGTCCAGCGTCACGAGAGTGACGCGAATCGGTGTGCTCGCTGATTCAGGAGCTGAAGTGCGCCTTGGCATCGTAGAGGGTCTCCACCGTGATCGTCGCCACGCCGCGCTCGCGCGCGAAACGTTCGGTGTTGCGGCGCGCTTTGCCGCGCACGAAGAAGGGAATCTTGCCGAGCTCGCGTTCGGCGTCGGCGTGCCAGCTGGTCTGCGCCGTTCCCATCGGGCTTGTCGAATTGCTCGCGACGGCTTCGACGGGCTCGGCCCTGACGGGGCTTGGCTCTGCGCGAACGGCCGCATGCCCGAGATGCGACGCCGCCGCGTCGCCATGGAACTCGAAGTCGTCGCGGAACATGTGCAGCAGGTGCTCTTCGAGTCCCATCATCAGCGGGTGCACCCAGGTGTCGAACAGCACGTTCGCACCTTCGAAGCCCATCTGCGGCGAATAGCGCGCCGGGAAGTCCTGCACGTGCACGGGGGCCGAGATGACAGCGCACGGAATACCCAGGCGCTTGGCGATGTGGCGCTCCATCTGCGTGCCGAGCACCAGCTCGGGCTGCAGCGCGGCGACCTGCGCCTCGACTTCGAGGTAGTCGTCGCTGATCAGCGGCTCGATGCCGTAGAGCTTGGCGGCCTCGCGGAGTTCGCGCGCGAACTCGCGGCTGTAGGTGCCCAGGCCGACCACCGTGAAGCCGAGTTCCTTCGCGGCGACGCGCGCGGCGGCCACGGCGTGCGTGGCGTCGCCGAAGATGAAGACGCGCTTGCCGGTGAGATAGGTGGAGTCGACCGAGCGCGAGTACCACGCTGGCGCGAGAGCGCCCCGGCCGCCTTGCGGCGTCCGAGGGAGCGAGAAGCTCGGGCGGCCCGTCGCTTCATCGTCCTCACCGGCGCTCGATGCCCGCCAGCGCGCACACCTCGGCGATGAAATCGCGCGTCGCGCCCGCGCCGATCGGCACGGTCTTGGTCGCCGGCTGCTTGTGCGTGCGCATCAACCACGTCGCCGCGGTGTTCGCGGTCTCGGGGTAGAGCACGACGTTGAACTGCGCATCGGGCAGGCGCGCCAGATCGGCCGGCGTGGCATCGAGTGGTGCGACCACGTTGATGGCGATGCCGAGCGATTCGAGCAGGCCGCGGATCTCGCGCAAGTCGTCGCGATGGCGAAAGCCGAGCGCCGTCGGGCCGAGGATGTTGCAGCGCGGCCCCGGCGTGCGTTGTTCGAGCGGGGTCGGGCACATCGTGCGCACGAGGCGATAGAAGGTCTCGGCCGCGCCCCAGTTTTCCTTGCGCTGATAAGAAGGCAGCTCGAGCGGCACCACGGGCACCGGCAGGTTCAGTGCCAGCGCCAGGCCGCCCGGGTCGTCTTGGATGAGTTCGGCGGTGCACGACGCGCCGACCAGCATCGCCTGCGGCCGGAAGCGCTCGTAGGCTTCGCGCGCGGCGGTCTTGAAGAGCTCTGCGGTGTCGCCGCCGAGGTCACGCGCCTGGAAGGTGGTGTACGTCACCGGCGGGCGGCGGTCGCGGCGCTCGATCATCGTGAACAGCAGGTCGGCGTAGGTGTCGCCCTGCGGTGCGTGCAGCACGTAGTGCACGCCCTTCATGGCCGTGGCGATGCGCATCGCGCCCACGTGCGTGGGGCCCTCGTAGGTCCAGAGGGTCAGTTGCATGTCAGTGGCGCCCGGCCGCCACGGGCCACGAGGTGGCCCGCAGCGCGGACCATGGCCACTGACGCGCCCCTCGGGGGCCGCGAACGAAGTGAGCTTGGGGCTTCATGTCAGGCCACCAGCCGCGAACGGCGATCGAGGGGCCGAGTGAACAGACCGGCCAGATCCGCCGCTTGCTCGAAGCCATGAATCGGCGAGAACACCAGTTCGATCGACCACTTGGTCGTCATGCCCTCGGCTTCGAGCGGATTGGCCAGCCCCAGGCCGCAGACGACGATGTCGGGCTTGGCGGCACGGCAGCGATCGAGCTGGCGCTCGACATCCTGGCCTTCACTCAGCTGCGTGCCGGCCGGCAGCAGCGCCAGTTCGCGGTCGAGCAGCGTACGGTGCAGGTACGGGCTGCCGACTTCGACCAGCGTCATGCCGAGCTCGCGTGCGAGAAAGCGCGCGAGCGGCACTTCGAGCTGCGAATCCGGGAAGAAGAAGATGCGCTTGCCTTGCAGTTCGAGGCGCTGCCGCGCCAGCGCGCGCGCCGCGCGTTCGCGCTTGGGCCCGACGACGTTGGCAAAGCGCGTCGGCTCGGCTTGCTGCCGGCCCCACGCCGTCCACGCCGCGCGCAGCCACTCGGTGGTGCCTTCGGCGCCGAGCGGGAACGGCGCGGCCAGGCGCTGCGCGCCGCGCGCTTCGAGCGCGCGCAGCGTGTCGGCGAGGAAGGGCTGTGCGATCAGCAGTTTCGTGTTGGCGCCAACGGCCGGCAGATCGCTCGACCGGCGCGGCGGGAAGAAGCGCACCGGGCCGATGCCGAGTTCGTCGAAGAGGCGACCGAACTGGTCTTCGACCACATCGGCAAGCGCACCGACGACGAGCAGCTTGCGTTCGTCAGTCGCGGGAAGTTGCGGCACGAGCGAAGCCAGGCACGCGTCCTCGCCCTGCGTGAAGGTGGTTTCGATGCCGCTGCCCGAGTAATTGAGGATGCGCACCTGCGGCGAAAACGTCTGCGACAGCCGCGCCGCGGCGCGCGACAGGTCGAGCTTGATCACCTCCGACGGGCACGAGCCGACGAGGAACAGCAGCTTGATGTCGGGCCGGCGCTCGATCAGGCGCGTGACGACGCGATCGAGTTCGGCATTCGCATCGGCGAGTCCTGCGAGATCGCGCTCGTCGATGATCGCGGTGGCAAAACGCGGCTCCGCGAAGATCATCACACCGGCGGCCGATTGCAGCAGGTGCGCGCAGGTGCGCGAGCCGACGACGAGGAAGAACGCGTCCTGGATCTTGCGGTGCAGCCAGACGATGCCGGTGAGACCGCAGAAGACTTCGCGCTGGCCGCGCTCCTTGAGCACCGGCGGCGTCGCGCAACCATCGGCGCGCTCGGCGACGAGCGGGATGACGGCTGTCATGCGGCAGCCCCTGCGACGGCGAGCGCGTCGTGGCGCCGCGCCGCGCGCAGTTTCAGCACGAACTGCACGGCGTTGATCACGTAGGCCGCATAGGCCGCCAGCACCAGCAGCATCTGCGCGCGCGCGTCGAGCCAGGCGGTGGCCATGGCGACGAGGCAGGCGGTGTGCAGCGCGATCACCACCATCGACACGGCGTCTTCCCAGAAGAAGGCCGGCGCAAACAGCCAGCGGCCGAACACCGCCTTCTCCCAGACGCTGCCGGTGACCATGATGAGGTACAGCAGCGCGCACTTGACGACGAAGGAGATGCTCGCGGCGGCCAGCCCTTGGCCCGTGGCGAGCCAGCGCAGCACCAGCGCCGCGCTGACGGCGCAGACGATGAACTGCAGCGGCGCGAGCACGCCCTGCACCAGCGTCCACGGCGATGCGTCGCGCCGCCGCCGCTCCTCGGGGGAGTACAGCGGCGTGTGCCCTGTCGATCGTCGCGCGGCCCGCAGCGAGACCATGTAGCGGTGCCTCCTGTGTGTTTGTGGGAAGCAGACTAGATCGAGCCGGCCAAAGTGTCAATCCAGATGGACGTAAACATTGCTTGACAATCGGGGCCGCGTTTTCGATCATGGTGGGGAGGGCCCGCGCTGCGGCGCGGGCATGCGCAACGCCTGCAAGGAGGCGCTCATGCCATGCCGGTTTCCCCTGATAGCGGTGACGAAGTCGCGTTGCGGCGCCGACGTGCGTGCGACGCAACGCTCGGGTAAACACCGCTTCGAGACCCGTGACGTGTGCGCCTCCAAGGAGTACAAACTATGAGCGCTGTCTCCGTGCAAGTGCAGTACCCCGCGAGCGGTCGCGGGGAGCATCGAGTCGGTCCACGGCGCGCGTTGAAGTTGATAACGCCCGCCACTTGCCGGCCCATGCCGGCAGTGGACGAGACCGAGGAGACGCAGGTCATGTCGTCCGCCCCATCGAGGGACAACGCACGCGAGGAGTGCGAAGCCGCGCACACCGGTTGGGGCCCGCCGTCTGCGACGGTGGGCTCGGTCTGGCCGACCGGCCCCTCGGAACGTGTCGATGCCAAAGCGCGGCTGTCCAAGCTTGCCAAGGCGCTCGAGTCGGACGTGATCCCGCGTCTGGTCGGCGCGCACAGCAAGGATCCGCGCACCGCCGTGCATCTCGAGCCTCGCGAGATCGAGGGCTTCGTCGCCCTGCTGCGCAACGGCACCGATGCTGAAATCGCGGCGGCGGTCGCCGCGACGCACCGCCGCGGCCTCACGGTGGAGGCGATCTTCCTCGATCTGTTTTCACCGGCGGCGCGCCATCTCGGCGAGCTCTGGGTCGCCGATCGCTGTGACTTTTCTACCGTCACGATCTGTCTGGGCCGCCTGCAGCGCCTGCTGCGCGAGTGGAGCCCGGCCTTCGGCACCGAGGTCGAGCACCCGGCCAACGGCCGCCGCATCCTGCTGGCGCAGCACCCGGACGAGCAGCACAGTTTCGGCCTGTCGATGGTGGCCGAGTTTTTTCGCCGTGCCGGCTGGGAAGTGCTGGGCGGCATCGGTGGTGCGGTGCCGGACCCTTCGGCACAGGTCTCGCGCGAGTGGTTCGACGCGGTGGGTTTCTCGATCGGCAGCGAAACGCGGATAGACTGGCTGAAGGAGCGAATCGCCCAGGTGCGCAAGGTCACGCGCAACCGTGCAGGGGTCGTGCTTGTGGGAGGGCCGTTGTTCGTGCTGCAACCCGCGTGGGCCCAGTCGGTTGGGGCTGACGCAGCAGGCAGCGATGGCGGGCAGGCGCCGAAGTTGGCGGAGGATCTTCTAGCGGCAAGACTCGTGCACCGTTGACCCCACCTGAGCGCTGCGCTCGGCCCGATCCACGAGGAACTGACCGATGAACCCGGTGGCACTTCAACTTCGCTGCGCACGGCGCAGCGCCCGCATCAGTCACCGCAGTACCCGCACGTCGTACCCGCGCACGCCATGAGCCGCGCGGGCAAGACGGCTGTGCGCGAGGCGATGCAGCTGCCGCGCGAGCTCGACACGGCGCAGGTGCAGGCGTTGATCGACGCTGCCGCCGACATCGTGCTGGTGCTCGACGGCGGGGGCACCGTGCTCGACGTGCGCGCGCACGACAGCGAGCTGCTGAAGACGGCGCGCGGCGCCTGGCTCGGCAAGGCCTGGGCCGACACCGTCACCGTCGAGAGCCGCGAGAAGGTGGCCGACCTGCTGGCCGCGGCCCTGGCCGATGCGCCGTCCCCGGCGCGTCAAGTGAATCACCCCGCCGGCGCCGGGCCCGATCTGCCGGTGCTGTACGCGGCGGTGCGCGTGAGTTCAGGCGCACGCGCGCAGGCCACCCGTGTGGTCGCGCTCGGCCGCGACCTGCGCGAAACCTTCATGCTGCAGCGCCGCCTGGTCGATGCGCAGCAGTCGATGGAGCGCGACTACTGGCGCTTTCGAGAAGCCGAGACGCGCTACCGCAACCTGTTCCAGGCCTCGGCCGAAGCGGTGCTGATCGCCGACGGGCGCTCGCTGCGCGTCCTCGAAGCCAACCCGGCCGCGTTGGCGCTGCTCGGCGGCGGCAGCGCCAAGCCGGGCAAGGTGATCGATGCCGCGCTGGCATCGCTCTTCGCGGCCGAGGCGGCCGAGCCGCTGGCCGCGGCCGTGGCCTCGGCGCGCAGCGTCGGCCGCCACGAGCGCCTCACCACCACGGTGGCCGCGACCAAGCTCGCGGTGACGGTCTCGCTGGCGTCGTTCCGCCAGGAACAGGCCGCGTTCCTGCTCGTGCGCTTGTCGCCCGCTGGGCCGGCGCTGCACGAGTCGGCAAGGGGCAGGGCCAGCGGGCGCGCGGCGATGACGAGCGCAACGGCCGCCAACGAGCCCTGGGGCGGCGGCGGCCTCGAAGCCTCGTTCGTGCGCCAGGCGGCCGATGCGTTGGCATTCACGGATGCGGCGGGCCGCGTCGTCGCCGTCAACCGCGCCTTCGTGCGCCTGGCGCAATTGTCGAGCGAAGACCAGGCGCGCGGCCTGCCGCTGGACCGCTGGCTCGGTCGCACCGGCGTCGAGATGTCGGTGCTGCTGGCCAACCTGCGCGACCCGTCTTCCGGCGGCAGTGCCGGCTTGTTCACCACCGTGCTGCGCGGCGCGCTCGGCCTGGTCAACGAAGTCGAAATCGCGGCCAGCTCACTCGACGAAAGCGGTGGCGCAACCTTCGCCTTCGCCGTGCGCGACGTCGGCCGGCGCCTGGCGCCCAGCGAAGGCTCGCTGCCGACCAAGGTACCGGCCTCCGTCGCGCAGCTGACCGAGCTGGTCGGGCGCGTGCCCTTGAAGCAGATCGTCGCCGAGACGAGCGACCTGATCGAGCGCCTGTCGATCGAGACCGCGCTGACCATGACCAAGGACAACCGCGCGATGGCGGCGCAACTGCTGGGCCTGTCCAGACAAAGCCTGTACGTCAAGCTGCGCCGCTTCGGCATGGGCGGACTCGAGACGGACCCGCCCCCGTAGCGGCTTCGCCGCTCCCCTTGGAAATTCAGTGTAAATCTAGGTTGACGTACTGAAGTGTCAGGCGCACTATGCGCCGATGCCGGCATCTGCCCTGCCCAAGGTCTCAGCGGTCGCCGAACTGCTCAAGCCGATCACCTGGTTTCCGCCCATGTGGGCCTTTGCCTGCGGCGCAGTGGCCTCGGGCATTTCGGCCGACGGGCGTTTGTGGCTGGTGGCCGCCGGCGTTGTGCTGGCCGGGCCGCTGGTGTGCGCCACGAGTCAGGCAGTCAACGACTGGTTCGATCGCGAGGTCGACGCCATCAACGAGCCGCAGCGGCCGATTCCCTCGGGCCGCATGCCCGGGCGCTGGGGCCTGTACGTCGCGATCGCGTGGACGCTGCTGTCGCTCGTCGCTGCGCTCGCCATCGGTCTGTGGGTGTTCGCTGCTGCCGCCTTCGGTCTGGCGCTGGCCTGGGCCTACAGCGCTCCACCGCTGCGCCTGAAGAGAAACGGCTGGTGGGGCAACGCTGCCTGCGGGCTCTGTTATGAAGGCTTGGCCTGGATCACCGGCGCTGCCGTGATGGCCGGCGGCGCACCGAGCCTGCGCTCGCTGATCCTGGCCGCGCTCTACAGCGCGGGCGCGCACGGCATCATGACCTTGAACGACTTCAAGTCGATCGACGGCGACTCGCGCATGGGCATCGGCTCGCTGCCGGTGCGTCTCGGGTCGCAGCGTGCGGCGCAGGTGGCGTGCTGGGCGATGGCCTTGCCCCAGGTGGCGGTGATCGCGCTGCTCGTCGATTGGGCGCAGCCGCTGCATGCGGCCGGCGTCGCTGCGCTGCTCGCCGCGCAAGTGCTGATGATGCGCCGCTTCCTCGCCGCGCCGGTCGAGCGCGCGCTCTGGTACAGCGGCTTCGGCGTGCCGCTGTTCGTGCTCGGCATGCTGGTGGCTGCGTTCGCGCTGCGCGCGGCGGAGCAAGTGGCATGACCGGCCTGTCGTGGCTCGGCATCGCAAGGCTCGGCTTGGTGCAGGCCATGCTCGGCGCTGTCGTCGTGCTCACCACCTCGACGCTGAACCGTGTGATGGTGGTCGAGCTCATGTTGCCGGCGCTGCTGCCCGGCCTGCTCGTCGCGCTGCATTACGCGGTGCAGCTGACGCGGCCGCGCATGGGCTTCGGCTCGGATGTCGGCGCACGCCGCACGCCCTGGATCGTCGGCGGGCTGGTGGTGCTGGCCACGGGCGGTTTGCTCGGCGCCGTGGCCACCGCGTGGATGGGCACGTCGCGCGCGTCGGGCGTGATGCTCGCGGTATTCGCCTTCATGCTGGTGGGCCTGGGCGTCAGCGCCGCAGGCACCTCGCTGCTGACCCTGCTGGCCAAGCGCGTCGATGCGCCGCGCCGCGCCGGCGCCGCGGCGCTGGTGTGGACCATGATGATCATCGGCTTCGCCGTCACCGCGGGCACGGCCGGCAAGTTCCTCGACCCGTATTCGCCCGAGCGGCTGATGGCGGTCAGCGGTACCGTCTCGCTGATCGCCGTGATCGTCTCGATGCTGGCGCTGTGGCGGCTCGAAGGCGAGGCGCGCACGGCCGTGAGCGTCGAGGCGCCGATGACGGCCACGCGCTTTCGCGCCGCGCTCGCCGAAGTCTGGCGCGAACCCGATGCGCGCCGTTTCACGATCTTCGTCTTCGTCTCGATGCTGGCCTACAGCGCGCAGGATCTGATCCTCGAGCCGTTTGCCGGCGTGATGTTCGGCTTCACGCCGGGCGAATCGACGCAGTTGTCGGGGGTGCAGCACGGCGGCACTTTGGCCGGCATGCTGCTGGCCGCGCTGGCGGGGCGGCGTCCCTTCGGTGTCGGCTTCGGTTCGCTGCGGCTGTGGACGGTGTGGGGCTGCGTGGCGTCGTGCTTAGCGCTCGGCGGCCTGGCCTTCGCCGGGTTCGGTGGTGAAGCCGTGACGGCGCACTGGCCGCTGCGCGCCAACGTCTTCGTCATGGGCGTGGCCAACGGCGCGTTCTCGATCGCTGCCATCGGCTCGATGATGGCCCTGTCATCGGGCTCGGGCCACGGCCGCTCGCCACGCGAAGGCACGCGCATGGGCTTGTGGGGCGCGGCGCAGGCGATCGGTTTTGCCGGCGGCGGCCTGATCGGCACGGCGGCCAGCGACCTCGCGCGCTGGCTGCTCGGCGCGCCCGGGCCGGCGTATGCATGCGTGTTCGCCGCCGAGGCGCTGCTCTTCATCGCCTCGGCCCTGCTGGCGCGGCACATCGCCGTGCCTGATTCGAACCTCGCCGGCAGCGACGCGTTGCCGGTGATGGCCGGCGTTTGCACTTCGGAGGAACGAGCATGAGCAATCAGACATTCGATGCCGTCGTCGTCGGCGGCGGCCCGGCCGGCGCCACCGCGGCGCACGAACTCGCGCGCGCCGGCCACAGCGTGCTGCTGCTCGATCGCGCCGGCCGCATCAAGCCCTGCGGCGGCGCGATACCGCCGCGCCTGATCGCCGACTTCGCCATCCCGCCGCACCTGCTGGTGGCCCATGCGACGTCCGCACGCATGGTCTCGCCGACGGACAAGCGCGTCGACATCCCGATCGAAGGCGGTTTCGTCGGCATGGTCGATCGCGAGCACTTCGACGAGTGGTTGCGCGCGCGCGCGGTTGAAGCCGGCGCACTGCGCCGCACCGGCCGCTTCGAGAAGATCGAGCGCGACGACGACGGCTGCGCGGTGGTGCATTGGATCGCCGAGGGCGATGGCGAAGGCGCGACGGCGCACGCCCACGCCCGCGCACGCTGCGTCATCGGCGCCGACGGCGCCAAGAGCGGCGTCGCGCGCGCCGAGATCGAGGGCTGGGACAAGGGCAAGTTCGTCTTCGCCTACCACGAGATCGTGCGCAAGCCCGAAGCGCCGCCTGCGGGCTACGACGGCTCGCGCTGCGACGTCATCTACCGCGGCACGCTCTCGCCCGATTTCTACGGCTGGGTCTTTCCGCACGGCCAGACGCTGTCGATCGGCACCGGCAGCGCCGACAAGGGCTTCTCGCTGCGTCACGCCACCGCGTCGCTGCGCCAGGAGATCGGCCTGGGCGATGCGCAGACGGTGCGGCGCGAAGGCGCGCCGATCCCGATGAAGCCGCTGCCGCGCTGGGACAACGGCCGCGACGTGGTGCTGGCCGGCGATGCGGCCGGCGTGGTTGCGCCGGCATCGGGCGAAGGCATCTACTACGCGATGGCGAGCGCGCGCATGTCGGCGCAGGCCGCGATGAAGTTCCTCGCCACCGGCAACGCCAAGCACCTCGCGCGAGCGCGCACGCAGTTCCTCAAGGAGCATGGCCGCGTCTTCTGGGTGCTGGGCATCATGCAGCGCTTCTGGTACTCCAGCGACAAGCGGCGCGAGCGCTTCGTCGACATCTGCCGCGACAAGGACGTGCAGCAGCTGACCTTCGACGCCTACATGCACAAGCGTCTGGTGCGCAAACGCCCGATGGCGCATCTGCGCATCTTCTTCAAGGACGTGGCGCACCTGCTGGGCATTGCCAAGGTGGCCTGATGCGTTTGACCTCCGCCGCCGACGACCGACGCCGCGTGCTCGTTGCGAGCGCGTGGGCGGCGCTGGGCGTCGTGCTCGTCGCTGTGCTGGGCATGCTGGTCACCGAACTCGGGCCCTGGTACCGCGCGCTGAAGCAGCCGTGGTGGCAGCCGCCCGATGCAGCGTTCGGCCCGGCGTGGACCACGATCTACCTGGCGACGGCGGTCGCTGCGGTGCGCGTCTGGCTGCGCGCGAACACGCGCCGTCGAACGCAGTGGCTGGCCGCGATCGGCCTGAACGGCGCGCTCAACATTTTCTGGAGCTGGCTCTTCTTCAAGGCGCGCCGCCCCGACTGGGCGCTGGCCGAAGTGCCGCTGCTGTGGCTGTCGATCGTTGCGCTGATCGTGCTGGCGCGCCGCGACGATGCGGCAGCCGCGCTGCTGCTCGTGCCTTACCTGCTGTGGGTGGCGTTCGCCGCGTGGCTCAACTTCGCGGTGGTGCGATTGAACGGACCGTTCGCATGATGGACACCCTGTTGTCCGAACTCTTCGGCAGCGGCCGCGCCATCGACCTCGTCATCGCCGTGCTGGCCATCGAGGTGCTGCTGCTGCGCGCCGTCTTCAAACGCGCGCATGTGCTGCCGCTGCCGACGCTGCTGGCCGCGCTCGGCCTGCTGCTGGCGTGGCGCTTCGCGCAAGGCGGCGCCGGCTGGATCTGGGTGGCGCTGCCGCTGAGCGCGGCGGGCCTGGCGCATGGTTGGGATCTGTGGCAACGATGGCCCCGAAAAACCGCCCGGTAGAGCCGCCCGAGGGCGAGCATCCGGCCGACCTGCAGGTGCTCGCCGCCTGGGCGCCCGAGCTCGCCGACACTTTCGTTGCGCTGTCGTGCGACATCGCGCTCGTCATCGACGCGGCCGGCCGCATCATCAAAATGGCGCAGCACGACTCGCATCCGATCGCGCCGCCGGGTTGGATCGGCAGCGAGTGGGTGCAGACCGTCAGCACCGATTCGCGCGACAAGGTCGAGCAGATGCTGACCGAGGTCCTGGTCAGCGGCCAGGCGCGGCGGCGCGAGCTCAACCACCCCGACAGCGTCGGCGGTCCCACGCCTGTGGCCTACACCGCGGCGCGTCTGGGCGAACAAGGCCCAACGTTGGCGATCGGCCACGATCTGCGCGCGCAATCGGCGCTGCAGCAGCGCTTCGTCGCGGCGCAGGAAGCCTTGGAGCGCAGCTACTGGAACGCGCAGCGGCGCGTGCCGCCCGCAGCCGGCAGCGAAGCGCCGGCTGTGATGACGCGCAGCGAGCGCAACAGCCTGGGCCTGGGCGCCGAGCTCGACGACAGCGAGCTGGTGCGAGCCTTGGGTCGCCTCGTCGAGCGCGTCGACCAGGGCGCGCTGCCGGTGCTGCTGCGCGACGCGCGCCGTCTGGCCGAGCGCCACTTCCTGGCCCGCGCCATCAAGCGCGCCGGCAGCGAAGAAGCGCTGGCGCGATCGCTCGGCATCAGCCGGCGATCGCTCTCACGCAGGAAGAAGACCTGAGCCGATCAGGCCTTCTTCACCCAGGCGCTGCACCAGCCCTCGGCCGCAACCTGCTTGGCGGGGAACAGCGCGCAAGGCCCGCCCTTGTCGCCGGCCTTGCCGGTGTAGAGCGTGCAGCCGCTGCACTTCTGGTCCTTGGCGTGCTTGGTGAACTTCTTGGCGTCGGCCTTGGTCGTGTCGGCGACGTAGCCGAGGGCGCTGGCTTGCGCGTCCTTTTCGTCGACCATCGGCGCGCCTTGCGCACGCGCGGCGATGGTGACGACCGCGGTGCCGCCGGCCACCATTTGCGCGATGAAGACCCGGCGCGAAGACCAGGACGTGTTGCAACTCATTGACCGTCTCCTGTGGATGAATGAAGGGATGACACCAGTCCGCTGGACTGGTGCGGCGCCAACCGGCGATGACATACTCGCCGCGCCGCACCTGGCCGCTAACGTTGACCGCACGATCTTCGCTGACGCCGCGCCGCATGTCCACCTTCCCGCCCGACCATCCGCAGCGCGCCGTGCTCGCCGACGAGGTGCACGCGCGCCCGCCCGAGCCGCTGCCCACGCCCGCGCGCGTCAGCTATGTCGCGGTGCTGATCGACAGCGATGCGCGCGACAGCGAGTTGCGTCACTTGCACACGCTGTGCCGGCGTTACGACGTGGCCGGGCCGCTCGCCGATGCCTCGCACTTTCGCGCGCAGCTCGGCGCACTGCGCTTGAAGTGGGAGCGGCACGGTGAGTTCTCGGGCTACACCTTCAGCGTCGAGGGTTTGGCAGATGGCCCCTTCGACGCGAGTTCGGCATCGTTGCTGCCGGCCGGTTGGCTCGCCGCAGTGCCGGGCCGCACCGTGGCCGCTGTGCATGCCGAGGTGACGACGGCGCCGCCCGAAGCGCCCGATGCCGCCGCGCTGGCGCAACGCTTTGCCGGGCACAACGTCGTCGGCAGCGAAATCGGCGCCGGCGCTGCCCTGCTCTACACCGACTTCTGTCTGCACGACGACGGTTGCAGCCGCCTGTGGCTGCTCAATCGCAAGCTGACGTTGCCGCAGACCGGCCGCATGCTGCAACGCCTGTTCGAGATCGAGGCCTACCGCGTGCTCGCGTTGCTGGCGTTGCCGATCGCGCGGCGTCAGGCGCCGCGCATCGCCGCGATCGAAGCCTCGCTCGCGACCTTGACCGACCAGATGGCGCGCATGGACACGGCTGCCGTGAGCGAGCATGGCCGCTCCACAGCGCTCACGCCCCGGAGCGTGCAGCGCGAGGGTGCCGACGAGACACTGCTGCACGAGCTGATGCGCCTGGCGGCCGAGGTCGAGAGCGGCATCGCCGCGAGCCAGTTCCGCTTCGGCGCGTGCGATGCCTACCACGGCCTGGTGCAGCGCCGCATCGCCGAGCTGCGAGAGGCGCGCCTGCCGGGCCTGCAGACGATCGACGAGTTCATGAGCCGGCGTCTTGCACCCGCGGCCGCCACCTGTGCCAACGTTTCGCAGCGCCTGAAGGGGCTGGCCGAGCGCATCGGACAGGCCAGCGCGCTGCTCGCCACGCAAGTGGGCATCGCGCGCGAACACCAGAACCAGGCGTTGCTGGCGTCGATGGACAGGCGCGCGAAACTGCAGCTGCGCTTGCAGCAGACGGTCGAGGGCCTGTCGATCGCCGCCATCGTCTACTACGTCGCCGGGCTGATCGGCTATCTGGCCAAGGCGGCCAAGAGCGCCGGCGCGCGCATCGATCCCGACGTTGTCGTCGGCGTGTCGATCCCCATCGTGGCGGTGTTGATGGTGTGGACCGTGCGGCGCATGCGCCGCCGACTCGGAGCAAGCGACTGATGGCGCGCATCGCATTTCCTTTCACCGCCATCGTCGCGCAAGACGAGTTGAAGCTCGCGCTGACGGTTTGCGCGGTCGATCCCGGCATCGGCGGCGTGCTCGCCTTCGGCGACCGGGGCACCGGCAAATCCACAGCCGTGCGCGCGCTCGCCGCCCTGCTGCCGGAGATGCGCGTGATCGAAGGTTGCCGCTACGGCTGCGATCCGGCCGCGCGCGGCGCCTGGTGCAGCGAGTGCGCAGAGCGCTTCGCAGGCGCCAAGGCCGCGCCGAAGATCCACGTCCGCGCCGGTGCCGGTGGTCGACCTGCCGCTGGGCGCCACCGAAGACCGCGTCGTCGGCGCGCTCGATCTGGAGCGCGCGCTGTCGCAAGGCATCAAGGCCTTCGAGCCCGGCCTGCTGGCGCGCGCCAACCGCGGCTTCTTGTATATCGACGAAGTCAATCTGCTCGAAGACCACCTGGTCGATCTGCTGATCGACGTGGCCGCGTCGGGCGAGAACGTGGTCGAGCGCGAAGGCTTGTCGGTGCGGCATCCGGCGCGCTTCGTGCTCGTCGGCAGCGGCAACCCGGAAGAAGGCGAGCTGCGGCCGCAACTGCTCGATCGCTTCGGGCTCGCGGTGGAGGTGCGCACGCCGGATGACATCGCCACGCGCGTCGAGGTGGTGAAGCGGCGCGATGCCTTCGAGCGCGACGCCGCGGCGTTTGCCGCGCTGTGGCAAGACGCGCAGGACGAGGCGCGCAAGCAGATCGTCGCGGCGCGCAAGAAGCTCGATGCGATGGTGGTGCCCGACGCTGTGCTTGGAGCGCGCGGCGCAGCTGTGCATGGCCCTGGGCACCGACGGTCTGCGCGGCGAGCTCACGCTCGTGCGCGCGGCGCGCGCGCTGGCTGCGCACGAGGGCGCGAAGACGGTGGGCGACACGCAGCTGAAGCGCCTGGCCGGGCCGGCGCTGCGCCATCGCCTGCGCCGCAACCCGCTCGATGACAGTGACGCATCGGTGCGCGTGGCGCGCGTCGTCGCCGAGCAGTTCGGCGCCTGAGCGCGGCATGCGGTCGCTGCGACGGCCCGTGCAAGAGGAACAGTGCGCCGCGGTCATGGCCTTTGCAGAGCACAGCGCTGATGCTGTCTGATCCGGCATTGGAGGTGTTCGCCGTCGCGCCGCATGCCCTGGGCGGCGTGCGCCTGCGCTGCGGCGCCGGGCCCGTGCGCGATGCCTGGCTCGATGCCTTGCGCGCGTTGCTGCCGCCGTCGATGCCGTGGCGCCGCCTGCCGGCGCACATCCGCGACGAAGCGCTGCTCGGCGGCCTCGATCTGGCGGCGACGCTGGCCAGCGGCAAGCCGGTGGCCGAGCGCGGGCTGCTGGCACAGGCCGAAGGCGGCGTCGTGATTGCCGCGATGGCCGAGCGCATGAGCGTGGCGCTGGCGGCGCGGCTGTGCGGGGCGTTGGACGATGACGCGCGCATCGCCGTGGTGCTTCTCGACGAAGGCCGGGGCGATGACGAAGCGCCGCCGCCGGCGCTGCTCGATCGCGTGGCGCTGTTCGTCGTGCCGACGCCCGCTGCCGTGAGCGCGGTGCCTGTCGATGCATCGCGTGTGCTGCAAGCGCGTGGGCGTTGGCATGCCGTGCACGCGAGCGACGCCATGATCGAAGCGCTGGTCGCCGCGGCGGCCGCTCTCGGCGTGGCCTCGTCGCGCGCGAGTTGGCAGGCGCTGTGCGTGGCCCGCATTGCTGCCGCACTCGACGGGCGTGACGAGTTGCAGGCCGAAGATGCCGCGCTCGCCGCGCGACTCGTGCTCGCGCCACGCGCCACGCGCGCGCCGCAGGCTGAAGAAGCCTCAGCGCCCGAGCCGCCGCCGCCCGAGCGCAACGACGACGAGTCGGCCAACGACGAAGACAGCGCCGACGTCGACCGCCCGCTCGACGAGCGCGTCATTGCGGCGGCGCTCGCCGCGATCCCGCCCGGCCTGCTGGCGCTGCTGGCCGCCGGCCGCGCATCGGGTCCGCGCCGCGGCGATGCCGGCCGCATGGGCCAGGCGACGGCATCGCGCCAGCGCGGCCGCGTCGTCGGCGCAGTGCGCGGCGAGCCGCGCGGCGGCGCGCGCCTGGCGCTGATCGAAACCCTCCGCGCCGCGGCGCCGTGGCAACGCCTGCGGCGCGCGGCGGCCACCGATGCGCGCGTGCATGTCGCGCGCGACGACCTGCGCGTGCAGCGCCGCGTGCAACGCCGCGCGACGACGACGATCTTCGCCATCGACGCTTCGGGCTCGCAGGCGCTGCACCGCCTGGCCGAAGCCAAGGGAGCGGTCGAGCTGCTGCTCGCCGATTGCTACGCGCGTCGCGACCGCGTTGCGGTGATCGGCTTTCGCGGCGCGGGCGCGCAGGTGCTGCTGGCGCCGACGCGCTCGCTGGTGCGCGCCAAGCGCCAGCTCGCCGGCCTGCCCGGCGGCGGCGGCACGCCGCTGGCCGCGGGCATCGATGCCGCGCATGCGCTGGCACTGTCGACGCGCCGCGCAGGATCGACGCCGCTGGTGGTGCTGCTCACCGACGGCAAGGCCAACATCGCACGCGACAGCGCGCCTGGGCGCGAAGCGGCGCAGCGCGATGCGATGCAGGCGGCGCGCGCCTTTCGCGCGTCGGGCACAGCGACGCTCGTGATCGATACGTCGCCGCAGGCAGGTGCTGCGGCTCCAGCGCTGGCTGCCGCGCTGGGCGCGCGCTGCATTGCACTGCCGCATGCGCAGGCGCGGGTCTTGTCGCAGGCGGTGCGCAGCGAGCGTGAGCGTGGGTGAGGTGGCGCGGCAGCGAGTGTCGGGGTTCGGCCCGTTGTGTGCGTTCGCGATCGTCCGCAAATGCGCTGGGCCGAGGCCGGTGCGCAAGCAAGGCGGCGGGCGGGGCGCAGTCGGGGCTCAAGCGGCGCTCGCCCTCGCTGCGCGAGGGTTCCCTGCGATGCTCGGTCTGAGGTCGCACCGCGAAACTCGCTGCACTCACTGCGTTCGTTGCGCTCGAACACTCGCGGTGAGTCAGATCACGAAGCGCGCGGGTACGCGCGCCGACCTCAGCCCTGTGCTTCTCGGCGGCGCCATTCGCCCCGCCTGCGCCCCGCCCGCCGCCTTGCGCGGAGAGCCGTTCTTGGGGAAGAGTGAAGGGCAAGCCGCGGGCATCGAGCCCGTGGCTTGCCGCGCGCCGCAGGCGCGCGTGCAGGCGCCAGCCGGGCTCGATGCCCGGCTGGGGTCTTTCTCCAACCAAGAACCAAGGCTGCCTCGCAAAGCCGTGGGCGGGTGCGCGCTGGCGCGCCTGTGCGGCGGCGAGGAGGCGAGCCCGGACACGAACAGTCCAGTGGACTGTTCGTGCCTGGCGAGCGGCTGGGCGCTTGCGCCCAGCGCGGCCTGCAAGGCCAGGGTTTCGGTCGGCGCGCGTACCCGCGCGCTTCGTCAACTGACTCGCCGCATCTGTTCGAGCGCAGCGAACGCAGTGAGCGCAGCGAGTTATGCGGCGCGACCGAAACCCGAGCACCGCAGCGCAGTCGGCGCCGCAGGCGCCGACCGCCGCACCGAAGCGCCAGCGCGCACCCGCCCGCGGCTTTGCGATCCCCACGGTGTATGCGCAAAGCGCGCATTCAAAGTCGGCAATGGGCCGACAGCAGACCTGCCGCCGCAATGACCCTTCCCGACGCCCCACCACCGTGGTGGCCGCATGCCGCGCGCAGCCACTTCATCGACGCTGCCGGCCTGCGCTGGCATGTGCAGCGCTGGCCGCAACGCAAACCTGACGCGCCGGTGGCGCTGCTGCTGCACGGCACCGGCGCGGCCACGCACAGCTGGCGCCACTTCGCGCCGTTGCTCGCGGCCGAGTTCGACGTCGTCGCGCCCGATCTGCCGGGCCATGCCTTCACGCACGCACCGCCGTCTCAGGCCCTGTCGTTGCCGGCGATGGCGCAAGCGGTGAGCCACTTGCTCGACGCGTTGCAGGTGAAGCCGGCGCTGGTCGTCGGCCACTCGGCCGGCGCGGCGATCGCGTTGCGCATGGCGCTCGACGGCCTGATCGATCCTGCGCTCACGGTCTCGATCAACGGCGCGATCCTGCCGCTGCAAGGGCCGGTGGGCCGCTTGTTCCAGCCGCTGGCGCGCCTGCTCGTGGTCAACCCGCTCGTGCCGCCAGCCTTCGCGCTGTGGGCGCGTCTGCCGGTGGTGGCGCAGCGCCTGATCGACAGCACCGGCTCGCGCATCGACGCCGAGGGCCAGCGCTGCTATGCGCAGTTGGTGAGCGATGCTGCGCATGCTGCCGGCGCGCTGCGCCTGATGGCGTCGTGGAACTTGCAGCCACTGGTCGACGATCTGCGCGCGTGGTGCACGCCGCTGCTGCTGCTTGCCGGCGAGGGCGACCGCACCTTGCCGGCGGCGCACTCGCAGCGCGTGCAGCAGTTGATCGGCGCGGCCGCTTCATTCGCGTTGCTGCCGCGTCTGGGTCACCTTGCGCACGAGGAGGATGCGCGCGCGGTGTTCTCGCCGATGCAATCGGCGTGGGCGCGCGCGCAGCGCGTCAGCGCTTGATCGCGCTCAACGCACCCAGCGCGCGCTGAGCCTGATCGAGCGCGGCCAGGCGCCGCGACAGCGTGCCGAGCAACTCGCCGTCGTCGCGCGCGGCATGCTGCTGCGCGGCCGACCAATGCGCGCGCGCCACGCCGAGTTCGCCGCGCTCGTAGGCGGCGTCTCCCGCGAGCGCGAGCGCCAGCGGTTGCGTCGCATCGGCCACCATCGCCAGGCCGACCAGGCGCCTCACATCGTCGCGATCGGGCTTGGCGCCCGACAGCACGCGCACCTGCGCGCGCTCGGCCAGCCACGCGGCATTCAACGGCGACAAGCGCAGTGCCTGCCCGTACGAGCCGTCGGCCGCGCCGAAGGCGCCGAGCGCGACCTGGCTGCGCGCCAAAAGCGCCCAGGCCCCTGCGTCTTGCGCATCGGCGCTGCCCGCGGCCAGCCGCGATTGCAGGCGCTCTGACATGGCTTGCAGGTCGTGTGTCGGCGCAGCGGGCTGCGCCGCTGCGAGGCTGCCTTCGTCATCGGCAGGCGCCATCGCCAGCGCCAGCCAGACGCAGCCGGCCAGAGCCAATGCCGGCAGCGCATGCGCACCCCAGCGCAACACCGGCCGGTTGAGGAGCGACGAAGGCAGCGACAGCAGCAGTTGCATGGTGCAACCGAGATTGACGCTGTTTCGGCGTAGTGTCTATACTGGTTTACACAATGAAGCGACACGTCGGCATGACGCTGGCTGATCGCCCTCCCCGCAAGGGGCAAGGAGACGTGCATGCAGCAGGCCCGGGTCCGGATCGATCAGGCGCTCTCCGCCGCGGTGGCGCGCGGCGAGGCTCGCGGCGCGCCACCGCGACTGGCTGCGGCCATTCGTCATGCGGTGTGGCCGGGCGGGGCGCGCATCCGCCCGCACCTGTGCCTGGCCGTATCGGCTGCCTGCGGCGACCGCGACGCGGCGCTGGCCGATGCAGCGGCGGCGACCATCGAGTTGCTGCACTGCGCCTCGCTCGTGCACGACGACCTGCCGTGCTTCGACGACGCGGCGCTGCGCCGCGGCCGCGCGTCGGTACACGTCGCCTACGGCGAGCGCTGCGCGGTGCTGGCCGGCGATGCGCTGATCGTGATGGCGTTCGACACCCTGGCAGCGGGCGCAACGCGCAATCCGCTGCGCTTGCCGACGCTGCTGGCGGTGCTGGCGCAGCGCGTGGGCATGCCGCACGGCATCGTCGCCGGTCAGGCCTGGGAGTGCGAGGACTATGCGGCGCTGCCCGACTACCACCGCGCCAAGACCGGCTCGCTGTTCGCGGCGGCCACCGAGCTCGGCGCGCTCGCCGCGGGCGGCGACCCCGAGGTCTGGCGCGGTTTCGGCGAGCGCCTGGGCGAGGCCTATCAAGTGGCCGACGACATCCGCGACGCGGCGTGCGAGACCGAGATGCTGGGCAAGCCGGCGCAGCAGCGACCGCACGCTGGGCCGGCCGAGCGCCGTCAACGAGTTCGGCCTGGCCGGCGCGCTCGCGCACTTCGAGCAACTGGTCGATCACGCTCGGGCAATCCGTGCCGGAAGGACCGGGCGCGAAGGCGCTGCGCGCGATGCTGCGTGCGGAGGCCGAGCGGCTGTTGCCGCCGACGGTGCGGGCCGCAGAGCCGTGGCATGACCGGCACGACACTCAACCTGCGCCAGCGCTGGTTTGCGCAGCGCGACCGACTGCTGACCAGCCCGCGCTTTCGCGAAGCGGCGAGCCGCTTTGCCGCGACACGGCCGATCGCGCGGCAACGCGCGCGCGAGCTGTTCGATCTCGTGGCCGGCTTTGTCTATTCGCAGTGGCTGCTTCGCCTGCGTCGAGTTGAAGCTGTTCGACCGCCTGGCGCGCGCGCCGCTCACCGCCGCGCAACTCGCGCGACGAGTCGGATCTGCCGCTGCTGTCGGCCGAGCGCCTGCTCGAAGCCGCGGCGTCGCTCGGACTGACGCAAGCGCGCGGGCGACGCGGGGCGCGGCTACGGCCTGGGCCCGCTCGGCGCGCGCGATGGTCGGCAACGCCGCCGTCATCGCGATGGTCGAGCACCACCGCGCGCTGTACGCCGATCTGGCCGACCCGCTGGCCCTGCTGCGCTGCGGGCCGCGGCACGGGTGAGCTGGCGCGCTACTGGGCCTATGCCGGCGGCGATCGGCCCGAGCGCACGCCCGGGGCGCTGCCCGATGCGCAGACCGCGCCGTACTCGGCGCTGATGTCGGCGTCGCAGCCGCTGGTGGCCGGCCAGGTGCTCGACGCCTACCCGATCGGCCGCCATCACCGCAGCCTGCTCGACCTCGGCGGCGGCGAAGGCGTGTTCGCCGCGGCGGCGCTGACGCGCTACGCCGCGCCTGCAAGCGATGGTGTTCGACCTGCCCGCCGTGGCGGACGCGGCCGCGCGCGCGCTTCGCGCGATCGGGCCTGGCCGATCGCGCCCAGGCCTTCGGCGGCGACTTCCACCGCGACGCGTTGCCGGCGGGCGCCGACATCGTCTCGCTGGTGCGCGTGATCTACGACCACGACGACGATCCTGCGCTGGCCATCCTGCGCGCCGCGCGCCGCGCCCTGCCCGCCGGCGGCACGCTGCTGCTGGCCGAGCCGATGGCCGGCGCGGCCGGGGCCGAGCCGATGGGCGCGGCCTACTTCGGCATGTACCTGCTGGCCATGGGCAGCGGGCGCTCGCGCAGCGCCGCCGAGCTGACGGCGCTGCTGCAGGCGGCCGGCTTCGAGCGGGTGCGGCCGCGGCCCACGGCGCTGCCGCTGCAGGCCGGCGTGCTGGTCGCCCGGGCGGCGTAAGTGGAGTCCCCAACCTCGCTGGCGCTCGGTACCCCCGAGGGGGCCGTCCGCCGACGGACCGGCGAAGCCGGATCCGTGGCGGGAAGCTGGGCTGGGCGCTGCATGCGCACCCCAATAAAGCGTAAATGCCGCTTGACACTTCTACAAGTAAGCCTACAGTGACACTCACTGAAAGCAGACGACGCATGGCTGGTCTCACTCCGTCAAACGCACCCGCCCCCGTGGCGGGAGCCCTGGAGGTACGTTCATGAACATCAGCACACGCGCAGTCGTGCTCGAGAAGCCCGAGCAGCTCGCGCTGCAGCGATCTCGACCTGGCCGACCGCAGGACGGCGACGTGGTCGTCGACGTCGAGTGGAGCGGCATCTGCACCGGCACCGAGCGGCTGCTCTGGACGGCCGCATGCCGATGTTCCCCGGCATGGGCTACCCGCTGGTGCCGGGCTACGAATCGGTGGGCCGCATCAGCGAAGCCGGTCCGACCTCGGGGCATCAGGTCGGCGAGCGCGTGTTCGTGCCCGGCGCGCGCTGCTTCGGCGAAGTGCGCGGCCTGTTCGGCGGCGCCGCGTCGCGCCTGGTGGTGCCCGGCCAGCGCGTCTTCAAGGTCAGCGACGAGCTGGGCGAACACGCGGTGCTGCTGGCGCTGGCGGCCACGGCCTACCACGCGGTGGCCGGCGGCGGCCAGCGCGACCCGATCGTGCCGCCGGATCTGATCGTCGGCCATGGCGTGCTCGGCCGCCTGCTGGCGCGCATGACGGTGCTCGCCGACTATCCGGCGCCGACGGTGTGGGAGACGTGCAAGGTGCGCAGCGGCGGTGCCGACGGCTACAAGGTCATCCACCCCGACGAAGACGATGCGCCGCAACTACAAGTCGATCTACGACGTCAGCGGCGATGCGCAGATCCTCGACCGCCTGATCGCGCGCCTGGCGCCCGGCGGCGAAGTGGTGCTGGCGGGCTTCTACAGCGAGCCGCTGCACTTCTCGTTCCCGCCGGCCTTCATGCGCGAAGCGCAGATCCGCGCGGCGGCGGAATGGAAGCGCGGCCGACATGCTGGCGGTGCGCGAACTCGCCGAGAGCGGCTTCCTGCCGCTCGACGGCCTGATCACGCACCACGCCGAGTCCTGCCGACTGCCGAGCGCGCCTACCGCACCGCCTTCGGCGACAACGCGCTGTCTGAAGATGGTGCTCGACTGGAGAGCACTGCGCATGAGCACGACGGCAACGATCCAGTTCATCCAGCGCGACGCAGTTGCGCGCCGAAGCCGCGATCGAACCCGATCCGGTGCACACCTCGCCGGCCGCGAAGACGACGCAGATCATCGCCATCTACGGCAAGGGCGGCATCGGCAAGAGCTTCACGCTCGCCAACCTGAGCTACATGATGGCGCAGCAGGGCAAGAAGGTGCTGCTGATCGGCTGCGACCCGAAGAGCGACACCACCAGCCTGCTGTTCGGCGGCAAGGCCTGCCCGACCATCATCGAGACCAGCTCGAAGAAGAAGCTGGCCGGTGATGCGGTGGCCGATCGGCGACGTCTGCTTCAAGCGCGACGGCGTCTATGCGATGGAACTCGGCGGCCCCGAGGTCGGCCGCGGCTGCGGCGGGCGCGGCATCATCCACGGCTTCGAGACGCTGGAAAAGCTGGGCTTCCACGACTGGGGCTTCGACTTCGTGCTGCTCGATTTCCTGGGCGACGTGGTCTGCGGCGGCTTCGGCCTGCCGATCGCGCGCGACATGTGCCAGAAGGTCATCGTCGTCGCCAGCAACGACCTGCAGTCGCTGTACGTCGCCAACAACGTCTGCAGCGCGGTCGAGTACTTCCGCAAGCTGGGCGGCAACGTCGGCGTGGCCGGCATGGTGATCAACCGCGACGACGGCACCGGCGAGGCCAAGGTCTTCGCCGAGCACGCCGGCATCCCGGTGCTGGCGACGATTCCGGCCAACGAGGACATCCGCCGCAAGAGCGCGAGCTACGAAATCATCGGCCGCCCCGGCACGCAGTGGGCGCCGCTGTTCGAGGAGCTCGCCACCAACGTCGCCGAAGCGCCGCCGGTGCGGCCCAAGCCGCAGACGCAGGACCAGCTGCTCGGCCTGTTCTCGGCCGAAGTGACGGGCCGCGACTTCAAGATGGAACCGGCGACGCTGTTCGACATGGTCGGCAAGAACGACCTCGTCAAGCCCACGCTCGAAGTGATCTACGACGCGGCATGAGCATGAGGCCCCCACGCGCTCTCCGTTCGCTGCGCCCCAAGGGGGCGTCATGCCGCTTGGGGCGGTCCTGCGCGGCATGAACGCTCCCGAGCGCATCATCCCCATCGCTGCTGAGGGCAGCGCTTGCCACAGCGGCAAGGAGCAGATGCTCGCCGCCGCAGCCGCTGCCGGCAAGAGCGAGACGCTTGCAGCAGTACGCCACGCGACTACCCCGTCGAAGCCAAGGGCCCGCACGACCAGCCGCAGAGCATGTGCCCGGCCTTCGGCTCGCTGCGCGTGGGGCTGCGCATGCGCCGCACGATGACGATCCTGTCGGGCTCGGCCTGCTGCGTTTACGGCCTGACGTTCACCTCGCACTTCTACGGCGCGCGCCGCAGCGTCGGCTACGTGCCGTTCAACAGCGAAACGCTGGTCACCGGCAAGCTCTTCGAGGACATCCGCGAGGCGGTGCATGCGCAGGCCGATCCTGCCAAGTACGACGCGATGGTGATCATCAACCTGTGCGTGCCCACCGCCAGCGGTGTGCCGCTGCAGTTGCTGCCGAAGGAAATCAACGGCGTGCGCATCATCGGCATCGACGTGCCGGGCTTCGGCGTGCCCACGCACGCGGAAGCCAAGGACGTGCTCGCCGGCGCGATGCTGAAGTACGCGCGCAGCGAAGCCGAAGCCGGCCCCGTCGCGGCGCCGCGAGGACATCAATCAGGCATCGCCGACAAGCCGACCGTCACGCTGCTCGGCGAGATGTTCCCGGCCGACCCGGTGGGCATCGGCATGATGCTCGCGCCGATGGGCCTGGCTGCCGGCCCCGTGGTGCCGACGCGCGAATGGCGCGAGCTGTATGCGGCGCTGAAGGGCGAGGTCGTTGCTGCGATCCACCCGTTCTACACCGCGAGCGTGCGCGAGTTCGAGGCTGCGGGCCGTCCGATCGTCGGCTCGGCGCCGGTGGGTGTGGACGGCACGGCCGATTGGCTCGAGGCGATCGGGCGCGTCATGAACGTCGAGGCCGCGAAGATCGGCGACGCCAAGCAGCGCGTGCTGCCCGCCATCACCGCCGCGCTCGCGCGCTCGCCGATCAAAGGACGCATCACGCTGTCGGGCTACGAAGGCTCGGAGCTGATCGTCGCGCGCTTGCTGATCGAATCCGGCGCCGACGTGCGCTACGTCGGCACGGCTTGCCCGAAGACGCCGTGGTCGGCACCTGATCTGGCCTGGCTCGAAGCCAAGGGCGTGCAGGTGCAGTACCGCGCGTCGCTGGAGCAGGACCTCGCCGCGATGCGCGAGTACCAGCCGCAGCTGGTGATCGGCACGACGCCGGTGGTGCAGGCCGCCAAGCAGTCGAACACGCCCGCGCTGTACTTCACCAACCTGATCTCGGCGCGCCCGCTGATGGGCCCGGCGGGTGCCGGCTCGCTCGCGCAAGTGGTCAACGCCGCGATCGGCAACCAGGCGCGCTTCGACGCGATGAGCGCTTTCTTCGGCGATGTCGGCAAGGGCGATCGCGCCGGGGTGTGGGAAGTCCACGCCGAAGCTGCGCCCCGAGTGGCGCGCCGACACGCGACGCCAGCTCGAGAAGGCCGCGAAGAAGCGCAAGGCCGAGGAAGTCATATGACCCCCCCCGAAGCGCCTTCGGCGCTCCCCCCCAGGGGGGCGTCGCCAGCGGCCCGGCAAAGCCGGTTCCGCGGCGCCTGCTCGGTTGGGCCCGTCTCGCGTGGGAGGCTCTCGTGCTGATCCTCGACCACGACCGTGCCGGCGGCTATTGGGGCGCGGTGTACGTCTTCACCGCGATCAAGGGCCTGCAGGTCGTCATCGACGGGCCGGTCGGCTGCGAGAACCTGCCGGTCACCAGCGTGCTGCACTACACCGACGCACTGCCGCCGCACGAGCTGCCGATCGTCGTCACCGGGCTCGCCGAAGAACAGTTGGGACGCGAAGGCACCGAAGGCGCGATGAAGCGCGCGCATGCCACGCTCGACCCGGACCTGCCGAGCGTGGTGGTGACGGGATCGATCGCCGAGATGATCGGCGGCGGCGTCACGCCCGAAGGCACCGCGATCCAGCGCTTCCTGCCGCGCACGATCGACGAAGACCAGTGGCAGTCCGCGAACCGCGCGATGTTCTGGCTGTGGCAGCAGTACGGGCTGCGCAAGGTGCCCGAACGCATTCGCAAGGACGGCGAGAAGCCGCGCATCAACATCATCGGCCCGAGCTACGGCATGTTCAACGGCCCGAGCGACCTGGCCGAGATCCGTCGCCTGGTCGAAGGCATCGGCTGCGAAGTGAACATGGTGTTCCCGCTCGGCAGCGCACTTGATGGACGTGTCGCGCCTGGTCGAAGCCGACGTCAACATCTGCCTGTACCGCGAGTTCGGCCGCATGCTGTGCGAAGCGCTCGACCGGCCCTACCTGCAGGCGCCGATCGGGCTGCACAGCACCACCGCCTTCCTGCGCGAGCTAGCCAAGCTGACGGGCCTCGATCCCGAGCCTTTCATCGAGCGCGAGAAGCACACCACGATCAAGCCGATCTGGGATCTGTGGCGCAGCGTCACGCAGGACTTCTTCGGCACCGCGAGCTTCGCGGTCGTCGCCAACGAAACCTACACGCGCGGCATCCGCCACTTCCTCGAAGACGAACTCGGCCTGCCCTGCCAGTTTGCGGTGGCGCGCAAGCCCGGCGCGAAGACCGACAACGACGCCATTCGCACGCTCTGCCACGACAAGGCGCCGCTGGTGATGTTCGGCTCCTACAACGAGCGCATGTACCTGGCCGAGCGCAGCGCAGGCCACGGCCCCCAACATGGTCCATCAGCCGCGTACATCGCCGCGTCCTTCCCCGGCGCCGTCATCCGCCGCGCCACCGGCACGCCCTTCATGGGCTACGCCGGCGCAACGTATCTCGTGCAGGAGTTCTGCAACGCCCTCTTCGACGCGCTCTTCCACGTGCTGCCGCTGGGCACCGAGATGGACCGCGTCGAGGCCACGCTCGCCCGCAGCAACGATGCGCCTCTGCCGTGGGATGCCGAAGCCGAATCGCTGCTCGCCGACGCGGTGCAGCGCGAGCCGGTGCTGGTGCAGATCTCCACCGCCAAGCGCCTGCGCGACCGTGCCGAAGCCGCGGCGCGCGTGGCCGGGGCCGAACGCATCACGCGCGAGCTGATCGCGCGCATCGCAGGAATCAGGCAGGAGGCGCGCGCGTGAGTACAAGCCTGCTGCTCAGGAACGTCGTGGCCGCAAGCCGCGTCTGCCCACATTGCGCGGGCCGTGCGCAACAAAGGCCGCAAGGTCGATTCAAGAAAAGGAGTGGTTCACATGGCTGATCGTAGAGGCTCGATTTCGGGCTTGAACGACGAAGAGGCCCAGGAATTCCACCAGTACTGGACGCAAGGGTTCATTGGCTTCACGGCGATTGCCGTGGTGGCCCACATCCTGGTCTGGATCTGGCGGCCCTGGTTGTAGCAACCGCGTACTGAAGAGTGGAAGGACAGTCATGAGCATCCCTGCAAGACAACAAGTGGCGTCGGTGGCGACGATCGTCAAGGAGGACCGCAAGGCCTTCTTCCTGATCTTCGCCCCGGCCTTCGTGCTGTTGCTGGCGATCGCGCTCGTCGGCCAGTCGCTGGGCATGCAATGGCGGTCCTGGCTGCCGGGTGCCGAGAGCGTCAAGTCGGTGACCGGGGGCGTGAAAGCAGCTGTCTACACCTTCATGTCGCATCTTCAATAGGAGTCACGTTATGTGGCGTATCTGGAAGCTGTACGACCCGCTTCGCGCGATGGTGGTGCAAGGCATCTTCCTGTTCGGGGTGGCGGTGATGATTCACCTGGTGTTGCTGTCGACGCCCACCTTCAACTGGCTCGATGGCCCGAATGCCTACCAGTCCGTGAAGCAGAACGCGGCGATGCCCAAGAAGTAATTCAAGGGCTTGCCCGCAACTGGCCGGGCGGGGTGCGAGGCGCATGCCGAGCATCTCGTCCCGTCCTTCGAATAGCGACGAGATGAGGAGCCGGCAATGGCGATGCTGAGTTTCGAACGCAAATACCGCGTGCGCGGCGGCACGCTCGTCGGGGGCGACCTGTTCGATTTCTGGGTCGGCCCGTTCTACGTCGGCTTCTTCGGCGTGACGACGATCTTCTTCACCTTCCTTGGCGTGGCGATGATCCTGTACGGCGCCGCGCTCGGGCCGACCTGGAACCTGTGGCAGATCAACATCGCGCCGCCGGACCTGAAGTACGGCCTGCGCCTGGCGCCGCTGAAAGAAGGCGGGCTGTGGCAGATCATCACGATCTGCGCGCTCGGCGCCTTCGGCAGCTGGATGCTCGAGAGATCGAGATCTGCGCGCAAGCTCGGCATCGGCCTGCACGTGCCCTTCGCCTTCGGCGATGGCGATCTTCGCCTACTTCACGCTGGTGGTGATCCGCCCGGTGCTGCTCGGCGCCTGGGGCCACGGCTTTCCGTACGGCATCTTCAGCCACCTCGACTGGGTCAGCAACGTCGGCTACCAGTACCTGCACTTCCACTACAACCCGGCGCACATGCTGGCCATCACCTTCTTCTTCACCACCGCGCTGGCGCTGTCGATGCACGGCGGCCTGATCCTCTCGGCGACCAACCCGGGCAACGGCCAGGCGGTGAAGACGCCGGACCACGAAGACACCTTCTTCCGCGACTTCATCGGCTACTCGATCGGCACGCTCGGCATCCACCGCCTGGGCCTGTTCCTCGCGCTGGCGGCGGTGTTCTTCAGCGCGGTGTGCATCGTCATCAGCGGCCCGTTCTGGACGCGCGGCTGGCCCGAGTGGTGGGGCTGGTGGCTGAACCTGCCGATCTGGAAATAGCGAGGAGCACACGGAGACGCATGGCTCAATACCAGAACCTCTTCACGCGCGTGCAGGCCGTCGGCCCGGCGCACACCGGTATCGACCTGCCGCGACGGCAACAGCCCGCGCAGCTGGACGCCGTGGTTCTGTCCACCTGCTCGGTCGCCTGGGCAACGCGCAGATCGGCCCGATCTACCTCGGCAGCCTCGGCCTTGCGTCGCTGTTCCTGGGCGTGCTGTCGATCAACATCATCGGCCTCAACATGCTGGCCTCGGTCAACTGGGACCCGATCGCAGTTCGTGCGCCAGTTGCCCTGGCTCGCGCTCGAGCCGCCGGCGCCGGGCAACGGCCTGAAGCTGGCCGCCGATGAACCAGGGCGGCTGGTGGCTGATCGCCGGCCTGTTCCTCACGCTGTCGATCCTGCTGTGGTGGGTCGCGCACCTACACGCCGCGCGCGTCAGCTCGGCATGGGCACGCATGTGGCCTGGGCCTTTGCCGCCGCGATCTGGCTGTTCCTGGTGCTCGGCTTCATCCGCCCGGTGCTGATGGGCACCTGGGGCGAGGCGGTGCCCTTCGGCATCTTCCCGCACCTCGACTGGACGGCCGCCTTCTCGCTGCGCTACGGCAACCTGTTCTACAACCCGTTCCACGCGCTGTCGATCGCCTTCCTCTACGGCTCGGCGCTGCTGTTCGCGATGCACGGCGCCACCATCCTCGCGGTCAGCCGCTACGGCGGCGAGCGCGAGATCGACCAGATCGTCGACCGCGGCACCGCGAGCGAACGTGCGGCGCTGTTCTGGCGCTGGACGATGGGCTTCAACGCGACGATGGAATCGATCCACCGCTGGGCCTGGTGGTTCGCCGTGCTGTGCCCGCTGACCGGCGGCATCGGCATCCTGCTCACCGGCACGGTGGTCGACAACTGGTACCTGTGGGCGGTCAAGCACGGTTTCGCCACGCCGTATGCGCATGTGGTGCCGGCCGTCATCGATCCGGCCACGCTGCCAGGAGCCAAGCCATGAACTCGAGGATCCTGATTGCTTCGGCTGCTCGCGCTGGGCCTGCTCTCGGCGTGCGAGCGTCCGCCGATGCAAAGCGCGCAGCAGGGGTATCGCGGCACCGGCATGCAAGACGTGCAGAACCCGCGCACTGGCTGCTGCGCAGAAGGCCGCGCTGCCGGCGGTGCCCGAGCTGCCGCCGCCGGGAAGCAACGACGGCCCGAAGGCCAAGGACGTCTATCAGAACGTCAAGGTGCTCGGCGACCTCTCCGTGGGCGAGTTCACGCGCCACATGCTGGCCATCACGGCCTGGGTCGCGCCCGAGCAGGGCTGCACCTACTGCCACGGTGCCAACCTGGCCGACGATTCGCTCTACACCAAGGTGGTGGCGCGGCGCATGATCGAGATGAACCGGCACCTCAACGTCGATTGGGCCAAGCACGTCGGCAGCACCGGCGTCACCTGCTACACCTGTCATCGTGGCCAGCCGGTGCCGGCCAACGTCACCTTCGCACCGATGCTGGCGAAGAGCAACCGCACCGGCATGGGCCTGGGAGACGACGCGGGGCAGAACAAGGCCGAGCCGTCGATTGCGCTGACGTCGCTGCCCTACGACCCGTTCACGCCCTACCTCTCGGGTGCCGAGACGATCCGCGTGCAGCACACGCAGGCGCTGCCGAGCGACGAGCACCGCATGTCGATCAAGCAGGCCGAGTTCACCTACAGCCTGATGAACCACATCAGCAAATCGCTCGGCGTCAACTGCACCTTCTGCCACAACACGCAGTCGTTCCTCACCTGGAACGACAAGCGCGTCACCGCCTGGCACGGCATCCGCATGGCGCGTGACGTCAACAACGCCTACCTCGAACCGCTGACAAAGAGCTTCCCCGCGAATCGCCTCGGGCCCGACGGGCGACGTCGCCAAGGTCAACTGCGCCACCTGCCACCAGGGCGTGAACAAGCCGCTCGCCGGCCTGGCCATGGCGAAGGACTGGCCGGGGTTGATGACGACGGTGGCGCAGGCGCCTGCTGCGCCGGCGGCGGCAGCAGCGCCCGTGGTCGCGGTGGCGGCAGCGCCGGCGTCGGCGCAAGCGATGAAGGAGATCGTGTACTTCCCGGTCAACTCGCCGCAGCTGCGGGGCGACGAGGTCAAGAAGATCGACAGCGTGCTGGCCGCGCTGAATGCGCAACCCGGCAGCACCGCGACGATCTCCGGCTACCACTCGGCGACCGGCAAGCTCGCGGCCAACCAGGAGCTGGCCAAGCAACGCGCCTTCAAGATCCGCGATGCGCTCAAGGCCGCCGGCATCGCCGAAGCGCGCATCAAGCTCGACAAGCCGCAGCAGACCGAAGCCAACGTCAAGGGCGAAGACCCGTTCGCGCGGCGCGTCGAAGTGTCGGTCAAGTAGGCGGCGCTCGATGGAAGCGCGTGCGCGACGCGCGACGGGTCTTCCTCCCTCCCCTGCCTTGCGGCAGAGGGCTGGGATGAGGGCGAGCGGAGGCGCTGCGACCACGCATCAACCCGCGGCCTCCGGCACGGTCGCCGACGAGGGATCAACAGCCACCGTTGCGCTGCTGCTGCTCGTTCGACTCGAGTCCAAGGCCGTGCCTTGGGGCCTGTCCCGCCTCGTGCGCGGCGAACGCGCGCTCGGCGACGTGCCCGGCCTGCGCTTTGCGCGCGTGCTCGGCAGCGGCCGCGGCGGTGGCTTCGGTCTGATGCCGGGGCTCGATCATCAAGGTCTGATCTGCTTCTTCAACGACGAGGACAGCGCACGCGCCTTCGCGCGCGACGCGCCGTTGCTGAGCGCCTATCGCGAGCGTGCCGACGAGTCGCTGCTCGCGCTGCTGCGCGCGAGTTCGTGCCGCGGCAGCTGGAGCGGCGCCACGCTCGCTGCCACCGCGCCCACCAGCGACAGCGCGCCCATCGCCGCGCTGACGCGCGCCTCGATCCGCCTGCGCCACGCCGCTCGCTTCTGGCGCCATGCGCCCGCAACGCACGACGGCATCGCGCGCGCGCCGGGCTGTCGCCTCGCCATCGGCCTGGGCGAAGCACCGCTGCTGCGCCAGGCGACTTTCAGCCTGTGGGACAACGCCGCCGCGATGGACGCGTATGCGCGCAGCGGCGCGCACCTCGCGGCGATCCGCGGTGCCTATGAACAAGGCTGGTTCCGCGAATCGATGTTCGTGCGCTTCGTGCCCATCTCGATCGAAGGACGATGGCAGGGGCAGCGCTATGGGTAGCTCGGCAAGTCACTGTCCGCAACCGCCGATCGCGGCCGTTCGCTGCGCCGAACCGCCATGACCCACAAAGTCGTCGTCATCGGCGCCGGCATCGGCGGCATCGTCAGCGCGCTGCTGCTGGCCGCGCGCGGGCTGGACGTGACGCTGCTCGAAGCCGGCGATGCGCCCGGCGGCAAGATGCGCGCGGTGCAGGTCGATGGCGTGAACATCGATGCCGGCCCGACCGTGTTCACGATGCGCTGGGTGTTCGACGAAATCCTCGCCGACGTTGGTGCGTCCCTCGATGCACTCGTCGCGCTCACGCCGCTGTCCGTTCTCGCGCGCCACGCCTGGCGCGGCAGCGCCGAGCGTCTCGATCTGCATGCCGACGCGCAGCGCAGCGCCGACGCCATCGCGCGTTTCTCGTCGCCTGCCGAAGGGCAGGCGCTTCCTCGCCTTCTGCGACGAAGCGAAAACAATCTACCGCCGCCTCGAAGGCCCGCACATCCGCTCGAGCCGGCCCAACCTCGCGCAGATGGCCGCCGACCTCGGCCCGGCGGGCATCAAGGCACTCGCGGGGCTGGGCCCGTTCGCGACGCTGTGGCAGACGCTCGGCCGCCACTTCCACGATCCGCGCCTGCGCCAACTCTTCGCGCGCTACGCCACTTACTGCGGCGCCTCGCCCTGGGCCGCGCCGGCCACGCTGATGCTGGTGGCGCATGTCGAGATGGACGGCGTCTGGTCGATCGACGGCGGCATGGCGCGCCTGGCGCAGCGCCTCGCGGATCTCGCGGCCACGCGCGGTGCGCGCGTGC
Source organism: uncultured beta proteobacterium (assembly GCA_963738605.1). Lineage (GTDB taxonomy): Bacteria > Pseudomonadota > Gammaproteobacteria > Burkholderiales > Burkholderiaceae_C > CADEEN01. The sequence goes on along the minus strand of CAVTXG010000017.1, from coordinate 12,809 downwards.
GCTGCGGCGCCGTGGTGCAGCGCATCGACGCGACCGGCGGTCGCGTGCGCGGCGTGCAGTTGCACGACGGGCAACGCATCGACGCCGACTCGATCGTCTTCAACGGCGATGCCAACGCACTCGCGCTCGGCCTGCTCGGCGCCGATGCGTCCGCGGCAATGCCAGCGCCGCTCGAGCCCGCGCAACGCTCGCTCTCGGCCGTGACCTGGGCGATGCACGCGCGCACCGAAGGCTTCGCGCTGGCGCGCCACAACGTCTTCTTCGACGACGACTATGCCGGCGAATTCGACGATGTCTTCGCGCACCGGCGTCTGCCGCGCCAGGGCACGGTCTACCTGTGCGCACAGGACCGGCTGCATGATGGCGACGCCGGCGGCGCAGCCGACGGCCGCGAACGCCTGCTCGCGCTCGTCAACGCGCCGGCCGACGGTGACCAGGATGCAGGCGCGAAAGCCTTCGACGACGCTTCGGAGATCGAACCATGCGAACACCGCAGCCTGGCGCTGCTGCAGCACTGCGGCCTGCGTCTCGAACTGACGAGCCGCGCGCAGCTGCTGCGGCGCACGCCGCTGGACTTCAATCGCCTCTACCCGGGCTCGGGCGGGGCGCTGTACGGCCCGGCGACGCACGGCTGGATGGCGTTGTTCAAGCGGCCGGGCGCGGCGACGGCGCTGCCGGGGCTCTACCTGGCGGGCGGCAGCGCGCACCCGGGGCCGGGCGTGCCGATGGCGGCGATGTCCGGCCGCTTGGCAGCCGCGACGCTGCTGGCGCACCTCGATTCGATGGCGCGCTCGCGCCGGGTGCGTATCGCTGGTGGTACGTCGATGCCCTCAGCAGCGACGGCCGTCACGCGCTGACGATCATCGCCTTCGCCGGCAGCGTGTTCTCGCCGTACTACCGGCGCGCGTTCGCGCGCGACGATCACACGCGCGCCGACGATCACTGCGCGATCAACGTCTGCCTGTACGGCCCGGGCATGAAACGCTGGACCATGACCGAGCGCGGTACGCGCCAGGTGCAGCGCGAGCGTTCGAGTTTCACTGTCGGACCGAGCAGCCTGCGCTGGCACGGCGACGCGCTGCACATCGAGATCGACGAGCGCGGCGCGCCGCTGCCGCGCGCGGTGCGCGGCAGCGTGCGGCTGCATCCGCGCGCGCTGACGCTGTTCAGCGCCGCGCTCGATGCGAAAGGCCGCCATCGCTGGAGCCCGATCGCGCCGTGCGCGCAGGTTGAAGTCGAGCTCGATGCGCCGGCCTTGAGGTGGAGCGGCCACGCCTACTTCGACAGCAACGAAGGCGACGAGCCGATCGAGCGCGGCTTCACGCGCTGGGATTGGCTGCGCACGGCACAGGCCGACGGCAGCAGCGCCGTCATCTACGACGTGCAATCGAACAACAACCGGAGTGGCCCGTCGCGCCTGATCGCGCAGCGCTTTGCCGCCGACGGCAGCACCAGCGCCTTCGAGGCCGCGGCACGTCAGCGTTTGACGCCCAGCCCCGTCTGGCGCATCGCGCGCCAGGTCCGTGCCGGTGCGCCCGCCCGCGTGCTGCGCACGCTCGAAGACACGCCCTTCTATGCGCGCTCGCTGATCGACATGGCGCTGCCCGGCGGCGAGCGCGTCAATGCGATCCACGAAACGCTGGATGTGCAGCGCCTGTGCTCGCCGCTGGTGCAGGCGCTGCTGCCGTTTCGGATGCCCCGGCGCGGGTGATCCGCTGCCCGTTAGCATCTCTTGCGCGCGCTGCACCGGCACGCGACAACCGAGGAACACCGCGTGGATGCAGCCCTGGGCACGTCGCCGAACGACCTGACGCAGGGCCTGAAAGAGGCCACGCGCGCGCTGCATGCGCGCGCCGAGCGCACCGGGGTGATGGCCGAGCTGCTGGCGCGCACGGTCGGCGTCGACGACTACGTCGAGCTGCTGCGCGCGCTGCACGCGCTCTACGGCGCGCTCGAGGCCGCGCTCGAGCGTCTGCGCCCCCCGCTGGCCGCGCTCGGCGTGTCGCTCGCGAACCTGGAGCGCTGCGCGGCTCTGGAGGCGGATCTCGCGGCCTTCGCGCCGCAGCGGCAAGGGCGCGCCATCGCTTTGCCGCCGGCCGCCCTGGAGATGGTCGAGCGGCTGCAGCGCATCGAGGCCGAGGGTGCGCATCGCCTGCTGGCGCACGCCTACGTGCGCCATCTGGGCGATCTGCATGGCGGCCAGGTCCTGGCTCCGCTGGTGCGCGCGCGCTTCGGCTTCGATGGCGAAGAGGGAACGCGCTTTTACCGCTTCGGCGACGCAGCGCGCGTCCTCGCCCTGCGCGCCGGGCTGCGCGCTCAACTGGCAGGTGCGCGCCTGAGCACGATCGAATCGAGCCAGGTCGTGGCCGAAGCGGTCTGGGCCTTCGAGGCCCACTGCCGCCTGTTCGAGCAGATCGGCTCGGCGAGCCCGCCGATCGCGTCAACAGGCCCAGGCCCTAGGCCATGAAGCTGCGAATCTGCGCATAGAGCGCTGCCGCGCGCCGCGTCGAGGCTTCCACCTCGGTCAGCAAGGTCGCGACCGGAGGCCCGCCGCGCGCATCGGCAATGTCCATCGCGGCCAGGCTGGCATTGTTCAGGATCGCGCTCAACACCGTATCGGCGTCCTGAGGGCCCACGCGCGCGGCCTGGAGCGACGCGTCGAGTTGCGCGCGCGCCTGCTCGGCACGGCGCACCTCGCGCAGATCGGACAGCACGAAGATGAAGCCCAGGCGCAGACCGTCGCTGCCGTTGACCGCCTCGGCGCGGGCGGCCACCGGCACCGGCCCGTCCGCGCCCTTCAGGTCGAGCTGTCGGCGCCAGGGCTGCGGCGCTGCACGCAAACCCTCCAGTGCCTGCTGCACGCCCTCGTTCTGAACGAACTCATCGGCCAGCGCGCTGCCGTGAGGGCGCCCGGCGAGCGCGACATACGCGTCGTTGGCGAAGATCACCTGGCCCGCGACGTCGGCCACCACCACGGGCTCGCGCGCGCCCGCCACCGCGCCGCGCACCTGGCGCAACTGGTGCTCGGCGATCAGCAGTCGCACCGCCTGCACCTGCACGATGATGTCCACCAGCGCCACACCGATCGCACGCGCCAGGGCCAGCTCGGTCGATGACCAGGGCGCGGCGGTGCCGCGCACGATCTCCGACCAGGCGTCGAAGGAGCGGCGCGGCGTCAGCTCGAGCGGGCTGTCGCCCACGCTCGGCTTGTTCGGGTTGCCGGCCCACGTGACGGTCAGCAACTGCTCCTTGCGCAGCCACACCAGGAAGTCCGGGCGCGAACTCGACAGCCGCACCGCCAACACGCCACTGGCGGTGGGCGTCAGCGATGCCAGCGTGGACTCGGCCTTGGCGATGGACGAACAGGCCAGGGGTTCGTCGCCGCAGCGCGGGCCGATCCAGTCGAGCAAGGCGCGCAGCTCGGGCGTGGAGGGCACCTCGCCGGCGCTCAGCAGCTCACCGTCGTGCAGCAGCACCGCACCCGTTGCCTCGAGCGGCTGCAGCAGCGTGCGCGGGTTGCGGAAGATGGCGTAGCGCCACTCGCCCTCGGTCGACGTGGCATCCACGAGGCGCTGCTCGAGGCGGCGCACCATCGATGCGACCTGCGCATGGGCGTAGTTCTCGATCGCCGCGATGCGCGTGGAGGCCACCTCGGCCAGCAGCTCGGCCGCCGCGCGCACGGTGCGGCGCAGGTAGCGCGGCGCGTAGTGATGGCAGCGCGACCAGCCCCCAGAGCTGCCCATCGCGCACGAGCGAGGCCGACGAACGAAGCGCTCACGCCCATGTTGCGCAGGTACTGCAGGTGGATCGGCGACATGCAGCGCAGCGTGCACAGCGACATGTCGAGCATCTCGCCCGCCGGCGTCAGCAGCGCGCGGCAACAGCGCCTGCGGCTCGTCATCGACGTCGACGAGCATGCGCACGCGGTTGCGCAGATACAGATCGCGCGCACGCTGCGGGATGTCGCTGGCCGGGTAGTGGTGGCCGAGCAGGCTGTCCAGGCGCGGATGGCGCGATTCGGCGATCGACCTTGCCATGTCCGTCGGGGTCGAAGCGATAGACCATCACGCGGTCGTAGCCGGTGAGTTCGCGCATGGCCGTCACCACCGCGTCGCAGAGCGTGCCGACCGAAGGGGCGTTGCTGAAGCGCAGCACCGCGGCCGAGAGCGTGCCGCCAGCACGTCGGGGCTCAGGTCGGTGAGGCCCTGCACGCCAGGCAACGGATCGAGTGCCTCCAGCTCGATCACCAGCAGTCCGGGTGCTGCGCGGTGAACGGCGCCTTCGAAGCGCCGCCGGACACCCTGCGGCGCCAGCACGCACTGCAGCGCCTGCGGCTGCAGCAGATCGCCGTCGCGCGCGAGGTGTTGCAGGCGGTCGGACAGGGTGCCGCCGAGCTCGCGCAGCGGCCGCCCGAGCAGATCATCGTGCCTCACCGACAGCAGCGCCAGCGTGTTGCGGCTGGCCTGCACGATCACCGCGTCGGCCTCGCGTACCGTCAACAGCACGCCGTGGGGCTGGACCGCGCCGATCAGGTGGATCGGCTCACGCTCGCAGTTGCTGAGGGTGACGGCCTCCCCGGCCGGCTCGGCATGCATCGCGCTGGCGATCAGTTCATGCGGGAAGGCATGCCCGGCGCGGCGCCGTTGCTGTCGTCGCCGCCATCGACCCCTGGATCGAGCCCTTGCATCAGGCGCGCCAGCTGCTGCGGCTCGACGCGCAGCATCTGCGCTGCCGCGCCGACGCGACCGTTGGCCAATCTCAACGCGCTGCGAACCAGTCCGCGCTCGACGATCTGCGTGCCCTCGCGCACCAGGTCCTCGAACGATGCCAGGCCGACCTGCGCCGCCAGCGTGGCCAGCTCGGGCCAGAGATCGGGCGGCGTCGAAAGGCCGGCGGCCCGCGGAGGATCGACCGCGCGCAGCGTGAAGCCCAGGTGTTCCTGGTCGCCGTCGGTCAACAGGCTGGAGGAGACCTCCACAGCGATGCCGATCTCGCCGCGCGCGACGATCAGGGGCGTGTGCGGGCACAGGCCATGCGCGCGCGTGCGCTCGATCGTCTCGCGCCAGCTGCCACCGGCGTCACCGACGACGTTCGGTCAGGCGCTGGCTGCGAAGGCGCGCCTCGCTGCCCTCGCCCACCAGACTGACGAAGGCCGGATTGGCCAGCAGGATGCGACCGGCGGAGTCGGTGACGACGACGGCATCGGGCGTGGACTCGACCAGCGTGCGAATCAGCGCGGCCGGATCGTCGCTGCTCTCGGCCTGCTCCTGCTGGTGCAATCGCACCAGCAATTGCCGCTGCTCTCCGACGGTGAAGGGCGTGGCCGACACGGCCCAGGCCGGGCTGCCGTCGGCAAAGCGCACGGACACCTCGCCCGCACGGCCCGTGCCGCGCGAAGCCGTCAGCAACTCGACCACCGGAGCGCGGGCCGCAGGCGGCAGCACGGCGCTCAACACACGCCGGGGACCGACCGGTGTGTCGAGCAACAGCAGGCGGCGCGCCGCTTCATTGGCCTCGATCAGCTCGAGCGTGCCAGCGTCGACCAGCAGCACGCCATCGCTGGCGACCTGAAACAGCAGGCGGTAGCGACCGTCGGCATGGCGCCGCCGCCAGTAGTCGAGCTCCATCTCGTGCTGGGCATCGAGAAAGCGTCGCTGAATTGCAGCCACGGCGCGCAGATCGCGCCCCACTGCCACCAGCGGCCCGTTCCCACCCAGGCTGATCGCCGTCCAGGCGATCGGCACGTCGTCGCCATCGAAGATCGGATGGTTGACCTCGCGCCGCTGCGTGACGCGGCCGGCGCGCGCCTCGTCGAGCAGCAACTCGATCTTGCGCCGGCTGTCGGCGCTGGCCGTGTCGACCCAGCGCCGACCGACCCAACGGCTGCACTGCCCCGACAGTGCGGCCGACCCTTCAGCGACGTTGAGGATCACCCCATCGGAATCGACCACCAGCGCCATGTCGCTGGCGACGCTCGCCAACACCTCGGCCACCTGGTTCGCCACTGGCGACAGCGTGCTGAAGTCGATTCGATCTTTCGGTTCGATGGACATGTATGGCGAGGAACTGCGGGTGCATTCTAGGTCCGCAAGACCTGCTCCGGCAGCGCGATGAAGGCGCGCGATCTCGGATCCAAGCCCAATTTATCGATCACCGCTACTTGGCTTTCGGCCGCGCGCAATCACGATGGTGATGAGAATTGCTACAGACATGATGCTTGCGACCGGGCCGACTACAAAAGCGAACCCAAGAATCAAGATCGCTCCGAGAGGGTTCCCCAAAGAACCAAGTCCACCGGGGCCGCTGGAGCTTCCGACAATCATCTGCACATACAAGAAGAAGACGCACGCCAGCAGAACAAAGAACCAGCCTACCCCTGCTACGGTACTTCTCTTGAGCCCCTCTGTGTAGAGGCCGACTTCGTGTAGCCAAATTTTGCAAAGGCGACCAGGCATAGGCCAGGCGCAAGCACCGTGAGAGCGACCAAGCCGACGACCTCAGCGATTTCTGGAGGCACGACCCTATCCCGGGAATGTGTTGTGCGAACGCTCGAACATGGAGTGGTTAGGCCTCGGGTTCATGGCAAACCATTTCGATGTTGTGCCCGTCCGGACCAATGACGAAAGCTGCGTAGTAGTTCGCGTGGTACTTCGGGCGCAGACCAGGCGCACCATTGTCTTTGCCACCCGCGGCCAAAGCCGCGCGGTAGAAGTCTTCGACTTGCCGGCGGTTGTCGGCTGTGAAAGCCAAGTGGAGATGCGTCGCCTTCTCCTCGATTCGGCGGATGCACAAAGAGGACTTGCCTTCTGGGCGACAAAGCTCGACACCAAGCGGACCCTCCGAGACAACGGCTACGCTGAGCGGTTCGAGTGCCTTGAGGAAGAACGCTTTGCTCGCTTCGTAGTTGCTGACTCCGAATACGACGTGATCAAACATGAGGTCACCTGAAGTGTGCGGGTTCGCGCCAACGTTCGACATGAGCGGCGGCCGAAAGCTTGCGAAGCAAGCTTTTGGACGCCGCTCGATGGAGGGGTTATGCGTCTGTGGCTTCAAAGGCCGCGACAGGAACTGAGCGATTGACTGCCACCGACTTGCGCAGGGCTTTGATGCGCTCGATCTCATGCATGGTCTGGGCGGTGAAGTAGGACTCGCCACAGCGCGAGCAAGACCACATGGGGATGCCCTCAATGACCAGGAGCGCCGCTCCCTTGCCGAAGCTGCGCGTGACGTACTTGAGCTGCGGCGAGCCAGCACCGCAATGCGCGCATTGCCGCTCAGCAGAGGTAGACAGTGATGACGACGAGCTTGCCGCCGAAGCCGGCTTTGACGACGACTTCTGCGGTTGAGCCGTCGAGCGTGACGCCCGCGACGACGCACTTGACTTCGCGGGTTTGGACGTCGCGCTGACGCTCCGTGATTTGCCCCGTAGGACGATGTTCTCGAGATCGAGGATTGAAGGTTGTCATCTTCAAGCTCTTCGGCAGCGTGGGTTGAAACGACGTAGTTCAGCGACCGAATCAGTTGGCGGAACCGGCTGATCGTTGCTTGGGCCATGACCCGCAGTGTACGAGGTGGCGCCTCGACGGCGCGGGATCAGACGCCATAACGTTCGACATGAGCGGCGGCAAAAGCTTGCGAAGCAGCTTTTGAACGTCCGCTCGATGGGAATGCGAAGGGACTTCCCACCTTCTGGCAACGGCGTCGAAGCGCCAAGATTGGTGGTTGTCGAGATCATCAATCTGAAGCCTGTGAAAGGGGAAGTCCGTGGAGCAGATTACACGAGCCGCAGTGGTTGGTGAAGCCCGCCAAGGTGCGATGGTGAGCGCGATCGTTCGTGTCGGCGCCGACCTGGCCAAGCGCGTGATCCAGGTGCACGCCGTCGATGCCGCAGGCCGCATCGTGTGCCGGCGTGCGCTGGCGCGCGACAAGTTCATCGCCTGGTGCGCGCGCCTGCCCGCGGGCTGCATTGTTGCCATGGAGATCAGCTCGGGCGCGCATCACTGGGCGCGCCGGCTCGCCGCGCTTGGGCTGGCGCCGCGGCTGATGAGCGCGCAGCTCGTCGAGCCCTACCGCAGCCAGGGCGCCACCGGCAAGAACGACGCCAACGATGCCGCGGCCATCTGCGAAGCCGCCTCGCGGCCGACGATGCGCTTCGTGCCCGTCAAGTCCGTCGAGCAGCAGTCCATGCTGTGCGTGCACCGCCTGCGCGAAGGCCTGAAGGCCGAGCGCACGGCCTGCATCAACCGCATCCGCGGCTTGCTGGCCGAGTTCGGCCTGGCCTATGCGCAAGGCCCCGAGGCGCTGCGCCGCGTGCTCAGCGACGTGCTCGAAGACGCCAGCCACGAGATGAACACGCTGGCGCGGCGGGTGATCCAGCGCGCGCAGGCGCAGTGGCGCGAACTCGACGAGCACATGGCCTGGTGCGACGAGCGCATCGCGCAGCACGCGCACGACAACCCGATGGTCAAGGCCGCGGCGCGGTTGATGGGCATCGGCGCGGTAGGCGCCAGCGCCGCGGTGGCCACCGTCGATGACTTCAGGCAGTTCAGATGCGGCGCGCAGTTCGGCGCCTGGCTGGGGATCGTGCCGCGCCAGCACTCCAGCGGCGGCAAGACGCAGCTCGGGCGCATCACGCGCCGCGGCGACAGCTACCTCAGGAGCCTGCTGGTGCAGGGAGCGAAGTCGGCGGTGTTCACGGCGCACAAACGCTCGGACCCGATCAGCCGCTGGGCGTTCGCACTGCGCGAGCGCTCGGGCTGGCAGAAGGCCGCGGTGGCGCTGGCCAACAAGAACGCGCGCATCCTGTGGGCGGTGATGACCCGAGGCGATCGCTACGACCCCAACCATGTCAGCGTCAAGCCCGGCGCGGCGCCGGCGCACAGCGTGCCCGCCGCCACGGCGTGATACCCAACCCAATTGGATTGAACTGAATCGATCTTCCTCGCGCAGACGTTCATGACGAAGATGCACTGACAGGTCAGACCGGTGGCAGGCAAGCTCGGCTAACCCCTCGTGGCTCGACAACACTCGATGACCCCGCGATCGGATTGGAGCCCTGCCAAGCGGTTCGCATCTGGGCCCGCACGAACAACGGCGCATCACGCGCTTCGTGCAACAAGGCCGTCTCTAGAGTGGCAGTCTGTTCCTCGTTCAGGCCCTTCGACACCGCTGCGCACTTCGACAACCGACAACCATCACCTCATCGACCATGAAAACCAATACAGCTTGACAAGAAAGGAAGTCCCTCTAAGGGGTTAGCGAAGTAATCGGCCCGCTGCCGCAAATCGCGCCGAAGAAACTCTGGTGGCTTGCGTTGTGGCAAGGTGGAATGCGGCGCCGCGCAAGACCGATGTAGCAGTGGTGCGTACTGCCCGCGGGTTAGCGTGGTCCTGGGTTACGTCATCGACATTGGTGAATCGACTTGGCGGTTCGCAGCCGCCAGGCCGATATCCCGTTTAAGAGAGTGAGCAAGACGACGTACCCGATGCGGCGCCACATTCCACAACTGAATGATGGAGCAAGCCATGACCCAACGCAATCGCAACGTCAGCCCAAGCCCGGCAAGTCCCGAGCCGCGGCGCTGACGATCACCCACCCCAACGCCGCCGGCATCGACATCGGCAGCGCCTCGCACTTCGTGGCCGTGCCGCCGGATCGCGACGACGAGCCGGTGCGCGAGTTCCCCAGCTTCACCGTCGACCTCAACGCCTTGGCCGACTGGCTCACGGCCTGCGGCGTCGACACCGTGGCGATGGAATCCACCGGCGTGTACTGGATCCCACTGTTCGAGCTGCTCGAGTCGCGCGGCTTCACCGTGCTGCTGGTCAACGCGCGGCATGTGAAGAACGTCTCCGGGCGCAAGTCCGACGTGCTCGACTGCCAGTGGCTGCAGCAGCTCATGACCTACGGCCTGCTGCGCGGGGCGTTCCGGCCGGCCGAGCAGGTGTGCATGCTGCGCGCGCTGTCCCGCCAGCGCGGGATGCTGCTGCGCAGCCAGGGCCGGCATGTGCAGCACATGCAAAAGGCGCTGACGCAGATGAACATCCAGCTCACCAACGTGATCTCCGACGTGGTCGGCGAGACGCGGCCAGAAGATCCTGCGCGCCATCGTCGCCGGCGAGCGCGACGGCCAGGCGCTGGCCGCGATGAAGAACGTGCGCGTCCGCGCCAGCGTCGAGGAGATCGCCAAGAGCCTGCAGGGCAACTGGCGCGCCGAGCACCTGTTCGCGCTCAAGCAGGCGCTGGGCGCGTTCGACTTCGTCGGCACGCAGCTGGCCGAGTGCGACGCGCGAGATCGAGCTGCAGTTGCAGCGCCTGCAAGCTCACGAAGGCGAGCCCGCCAGCGGCAAGAAGCGCGGCCGCGCGCGCAATGCGCCGAAGTTCGATCTGCGCACGCAGCTGTTCAGGATGTGCGGCGTGGACCTCACGCGCATCGACGGCATCGACGTGACCACCGCGCTGGCGGTGGTCTCGCGAAGTCGGCGCCGACATGTCGCGCTTCCCCACGCGTCAAGCACTTCACCTCCTGGCTGGGCCTGTGCCCGGGCACCAAGATCACCGGCGGCAAGGTGATGAGCGGCAAGACCAAGCGCTGTCGTCAACCGCGCCGCTCAGGCCTTGCGCCTGGCCGCCGCGGCGCTGCGCAGCAGCAAGTCGGCGCTGGGCGCGTACTTCCGCAGGATGTGCTCACGCATGGACAAACCCAAAGCCGTCACCGCCGCCGCCCACAAGCTCGCGCGGCTGATCTACACGATGCTGACCAAGGGCGAGGAATACACCGACCAGGGCCAGGACTACTACGAGGAGCGCTACCGCGAGCGCGTGCTCCGTGCGCTGTCGCAGCGCGCCGCCAAGCTCGGCATGCAGATGGTCCCCATTGCGCAACCGGCCTGAAAACACATTCCAGATCAATTACTTGGGGGGAGTTTCTTGAGAGGCGTCATGTTGTGTCGCGCGTGCTACTTTGGCTGACACTTCGGCGACGCACGAAATGCAAGCCAACCGCCAATGGACGTGAAGCATGCTCGCCAGTGACTCGCGACGAGTCTCCTGGCGACCGCACTCGATGCGCGCATAGCGCCACCGTCACCTGCGAAGGCTGCCGCTCAACAGCCGGTCGCCAAGCAGGGCTCGACGCCGCGAGCGAAGAGTACTAATGGTGTCGAACGCGTTCGATGTAGACCACTCCCCGGCACGAGACGGCATTTCGCATGCAGCATGACGCTGATCGATCGCGCGTCGCGCATAGATGCGTTCGCTCGCCAAAGCCAGTATTTGACGGCCGGTGACGAGCATATGTCACGACGCCCAAGCAACGGCGAGCTAAGCGATGCCAAGCGAAGACCGCTGCGGGCTCTTGATGAGCACCTAACGTTCGACATGAGCGGCGGCCGAAAGCTTGCGAAGCAAGCTTTTGGACGTTCCGCTCGATGGAGGGGTTAGCGAAGTAATCGGCCCGCTGCCGCAAATCGCGCCGAAGAAACTCTGGTGGCTTGCGTTGTGGCAAGGTGGAATGCGGCGCCGCGCAAGACCGATGTAGCAGTGGTGCGTACTGCCCGCGGGTTAGCGTGGTCCTGGGTGACGTCATCGACATTGGTGAATCGGCTTGGCGGTTCGCAGCCGCCAGGCCGATATCCCGTTTAAGAGAGTGAGCAAGACGACGTACCCGATGCGGCGCCACATTCCAACTTGAATGATGGAGCAAGCCATGACCCAACGCAATCTCAACGTCACGCCCAAGCCCGGCAAGTCCCGAGCCGCGGCGCTGACGATCACCCACCCCAATGCCGCCGGCATCGACATCGGCAGCGCCTCGCACTTCGTGGCCGTGCCGCCCGATCGCGACGACGAGCCGGTGCGCGAGTTCCCAGCTTCACCGTCGATCTCAACGCCTTGGCCGATTGGCTCACCGCCTGCGGCGTCGACACCGTGGCGATGGAATCCACCGGCGTGTACTGGATCCCACTGTTCGAGCTGCTCGAGTCGCGCGGCTTCACCGTGCTGCTGGTCAACGCGCGGCATGTCAAGAACGTCTCCGGGCGCAAGTCCGACGTGCTCGACTGCCAGTGGCTGCAGCAGCTCATGACCTACGGCCTGCTGCGCGGGGCGTTCCGGCCGGCCGAGCAGGTGTGCATGCTGCGTGCGCTGTACCGCCAGCGCGGCATGCTGCTGCGCAGCCAGGGCCGGCATGTGCAGCACATGCAAAAGGCGCTGACGCAGATGAACCTCCAGCTCACCAACGTGCTGTCCGACGTCGTGGGCGAGAGCGGCCAGAAGATCCTGCGCGCCATCGTCGCCGGTGAGCGTGACGGCCAGGCGTTGGCCGCGATGAAGAATGTGCGCGTGCGCGCCAGCGTCGAGGAGATCGCCAAGAGCCTGCAGGGCAACTGGCGCGCCGAGCACCTGTTCGCGCTCAAACAGGCGCTGGGCGCGTTCGACTTCGTGGGCACGCAGCTGGCCGAGTGCGACACCGAGATCGAGCTGCAGTTGCAGCGCCTGCAAGCTCACGAAGGCGATCCCGCCCGCGGCAAGAAGCGTGGCCGCGCGCGCAATGCGCCGAAGTTCGATCTGCGCACGCAACTGTTCAGGATGTGCGGCGTGGACTTGACGCGCATCGATGGCGTGGACGTGACCACCGCGCTGGCTGTCGTCTCGGAAGTCGGCACCGATCTGTCGCGCTTCCCGACGATCAAGCACTTCACGTCGTGGCTGGGTCTGTGCCCGGGCACCAAGATCACCGGCGGCAAGGTGATGAGCGGCAAGACCAAACGCGTCGTCAATCGCGCCGCTCAGGCCTTGCGCCTGGCCGC
>CAVTXG010000016.1:0-110230 GCA_963738605.1 uncultured beta proteobacterium | reverse complement strand
CTCGTGCGGCGCATCGCGAGGCAGATCGTGCTGCAAGGTCGAGAGCTCAGCCGCCACCTCGTCGCGGGCGCGCGTCAGCCGCGCCACCTCCGCAGTGGCTTGCTCAGGCGCGATGAAGTAGTGCGCGACGTCCACCCGGCCCGACGCGATCAGCACGGCGCGACCGATCGCCACACCCTTGGCCACGGCCAGGCCGAAGATCTGCAGCGTCATGGCGCGGCCCTCATTCGCCTTCGCCGAAGCGTTCGTTGATGAGAGCAGTCAGCGCCTGCAGAGCCGGCTCCTCGTCGGCGCCGATGGTTTCGATCTCGACCTCGGTGCCCATGCCGGCGGCCAGCATCATCACCCCCATGATGCTCTTGGCGTTGATGCGGCGGCCGTTGCGGCTCATGAAGACGTCGCAGGCGAAACTGCCCGCCAGTTTGGTGAGCTTCGCTGAGGCGCGTGCATGCAGGCCCAGCTTATTGATGATGGTGACGGTTGTCTTCTTCATTGTCGGGTCCGCCGCCTCCGCCGCGCGCCTGTTGTTGTGGCCGCGACGCCCCGGCCTGCATCACGCCCTGGGTGCCGCCCGCCAAAGCCCGTGACACCAGCGTGTCCAGCGGTTCGTCGCGATAACACAGCGCACGCCACAACATCGGCACATTGACGCCGGTCACGACGCGAATACGCATGCCGTCGGCCAGGCGTTGCGCGGCGTTGCATGGCGTGGCGCCGAAGACGTTGGTGAGGATCAGGGTCTCGCCCTGCTCTGCCTGCGGCGCGAGCAGCTGCAGCGCGCGGGCCTGGACTTCCTCGGGGGACATCTCCGGCGTCACGTCCAGCGCCAGCACCGATGCCGCGCAATCGGCAAACGGATGCACCGCAACCTGGGCCAGCGCCGAGGCGAGAGGGGCATGAGCGACGATGAGCAGACGGGCCATGGCAGCCATCAAATTATCCGCGTTCGCCACGTTGCCACACGAACCACAGGTAGGCCAGCACCGAGCAACCGCCGAAGCCGGCAAACGCAACGCGAAAAGCCTGCGGCCGAGCCCAGCCGTGCGCCGTCAGCGCGTCGATCGCCAGGCCGATGCCCCATTGCACGCAGAACACGCCCAAAAAGATCACCAAGTTGAAGGCGGTGAGCGCGCGCCCGGCCGACTGCGGCGGAAAGACCTGCGCCACGGCCGGCTGGCTCAACGAGACGAAGGTGCAGGACACGCACCAGGCAGCCCACAACGCGGCGCCCGCCGACGGGCCGAGCGCGACCGCGGCAGCCAGCAGCGCGAGCGAAAGCAGCACGCCCCAGTGGATCAGCCCATCCACAGTCACTCCGCGCCGACGCAACCAGGGCATGAGCGCACCCCAGGCAAAGAAGGCGCACAGCATGGCCACATTGATCAGAAACAGCCCCTGCGCCGCCTGTTGCGGCGTTCGTCCCGCCACCACCGTCAACCACGGGCCGGCCCACAGCGACTGCACGGCGACCAAGCCGCCGTAGACGACGAAAGCCAGCGGCAGCAGCCGCAGGAAGTAGCGGTGACCAAAGATCGCGGCGTAGCCCTGCGCGGGCTCTGACGACGCGGCAGGCGCAGGTTCGGCGTCACGCGGCACCAGCCACACGATCAGCGCCATCGCCGCCAGCAACAGCGCTGCCACCAGCCAGAACAGCCCGCGCCAGCCCAAGAACGGCAGCACCCATTGCACTGGCAAGGTCGACGCCACCATGCCGAGCGAGCCGCTCATCAGCATCCACGAGTTGGCGCGCAACTGTGCCATCGCGCCGAAGCGATGCCGGTAGGCCGTCAACGGCGCCATCAGGCAGGCAGAGACGCCCACGCCGATCATCGCGCGCGCGAGCCACAGCGCACTCAGGCTGCGCGCCATGCCGAAGGCCGCGCACGACAAGGCCGCCACCGCCAGCAGCGCGAGCAACACGCGCCGCGGTCCGAATCGATCCAACGCATGCCCCAACGGCAATTGCGCCGCAGAGAACCCGAGGAAGTAGGCGCCCGCCAGCAGGCCGAGATCGCCGGCCGACAAGCCGAGCTCGAGGCTGAACGCCGGCGCCAGCGTTGCCGTCACCGCACGCAGCAGCGCCGACAAGAAGTAGGCGAAGGCGAAGGCCGTGAACATGGCCACGGCAGTGCGCGCCACGGCCATCAGCGGCGGCGCAGCGACGCTCACTGGGACACCCTCGCGCTGCGCGCGGTCCCGCCGAGCGGGACGCAGCGCTCCACGGCCCCGAAGGGGCCATTGCATGGCCCCGGGAACGGCGGGGCGTCGGCGCTCATGTCGCCCCTTTGACGCCGCGCGCAGCACCCACCCGCAGCGCCCCGAAGAACGTCTCCTGCGATTCGGCGTCCAGGCGCGGGCCGAGCATCGTTGCCTGATAGACCACCGTGCCGTGACTGAAAAACGCAGCGCGCTCCAGCACTGCGCGGCCATCGGGCAGTTGCCCGCTCTGGCGCCACTGCACTGCGCCCGGATGCGGCGTCATGCCGGCCACAGCCACCGCCTGCGATGCCGCACCCTCGGGCGCGCGCAGGTGCGAGCGCAGCGCAAGCGCGAGCTCGTCGAGCGCGGCGCCGACGCGCGCCGGGTCCTTCATGTCGGCAAACGACAACGCAAACACCGTGTCGCCGGCCGAGCACGCGACCATCGTCATCTCGACCGTCGTGCCGGCCAGCGCGACGCTGCGCGCGTGGCTCGCGGGGCGACACGGAAACATCAACTCGGCCTGACTGCCGACGGGCCGGAACTCGCGCCAGTTGTGCGTCGGCGCGCAGGCGCACAGCAGCGCCGATGCCAACACCGGCGCGGCGCAACGGCGCATCAGAGGCCGAAGACCTTCTTCAGGATCGCGCTACCGGTGCCCACCGGATCCTTGCGGATCTTCTTTTCTTCCTCGCCGATCATGAAATACAAGCCGTCGAGCGCCTTACCGGTGACGTAGCCGTTGAGGTTGGCCTCTTCTTTTTTCATCAGGCCCAGACCGGCGGCCTTGCCGGCCAACGCGTCGTACTTCTTCGCCAGCGCCACCTTCTCGGTGGCACGAGCCACGATCGGCAGGAACTGCACGCCGAGCGGCTCGCGCGTCTTGCCGCTGAAGAACTGCGTCACCGACGTCTCGCTGCCCTTGACGATCTTGACCGCGTCGTCCACCGACATCGCCTTGACCGCGCTGATCAGCAGCGCCTTGGCCTGCGGCACCGCGGCCTCGGCAGCGCGGTTCATTGCCATGACCAGTTCATCGACGCGCTTGCCCTGGCCGGTGGCCTTCAGCAGCTTGGCGGCGTCTTTGAGGAAGCCCGGCAGCTCGATGCGAACCTTCGGGTTGCCGAGGAAACCGTCGCTCTTGCCGAGCAGCGCCACGGCAGAAATCGCGCCGCGTTCGAGCGCGGTACGCACGCCGGCTGCGGCATCCGTCTCGCTGAAAAGACCTGCGTCGGCGACGGCCGGGAACCCGAGCACGGGCGCAATGATCACAGCACTCGTAAACTCACGTCGTCGCATACCATCATCTCCTCGTGAAGCTTGCTCGATCCTGGATTCTCGTTGCAGCCATCGCGCTGATCGCCGCCGGCACGTTTGCCGCTTGGCGCGCGCTCGGCTCGCGCGAGGCCGCGCCTGTCGTGCCTTATACCCTGCTCGACGGCAGCAAGAGCTCGATCGATGCGCAGCGCGGCAAGGTGATGCTGGTCAACTTCTGGGCGACGAGCTGCGTGACTTGCGTGGCCGAGATGCCGCAGATCGTCGCCACGCACCAGAAGTTCAAGGCGCGTGGCTATGAGACGGTGGCGGTGGCGATGAGCTACGACCCGCCGGCCTACGTCGCGCGTTTCGCGCAATCACGCGCGCTGCCCTTCGGCGTGGCGATCGACAACACCGGCGCGGTAGCCAAGGCCTTCGGCGACGTCAAGATGACGCCCACCACCTTCCTGATCGACAAGCAGGGCCGCATCGTCAAGCAGTACCTCGGCGCGCCCGACTTCGCGGCGCTGCACCAGCTGATCGACGAGTTGCTGGCCGAAGGCTGATCGGCCGCAACGCTCAAGGCCGCCCGAGGTCCTGCGTCCAGTAGATGCGGTAAGTGCTCGCACTGTTGCGCGCGCAGGCCAAGCCGAACTCGGTAAAGCGCGGGTTCATCAGGTTGGCGCAATGGCCGTCGCTGGTCATCCAGGCATCGACCGCGCTTTGCACCGTGTCGTAACCGGCGGCGATGTTCTCGCCCACCGTGGACCACGCGTACCCCGACGCATTGATGCGATCGACCATGCTGCGGCCGTCCTGGCTGTCATGACTGAAGTAGTTCTTGTCGGCCATGTCGCGCGAGTGACCATACGCGGCGCCGGTGAGCCTGGCGTTGAGCGTCAGGGCGCCGGCGGGCGCGTAGCTGCCGCGCGCGCCGCAACTTGCACCCGCCGCACGCACCTGGTTGACGATGCGCAGCGCCTCGGCTTCGAAGTTGGCCAGGCCGCAGGTGACGTTGGGCGTCGATGCGCTCGGCGCCGAATCGGCGGCGGCCGGCGGATTCGTCGGGGGTGAAGACGACGCAGGCGTCGTCGGCGTCGCCCCGCTCGAACTGTTGTTCTGCATCGTCTCCGCCGCCACCGCAGGCCCCGAGCAGCGCCAGCAGCAGCGCGGGCGCAATCGTTCGCAAGATTCTTCCCATGACGACAGCCTGCCAGCAGGCCGCGTTTTCAGGCGCTGGAAGTTGCAAGCAATTGACGCCGCGAAAACCGCTTCGCCGCGCCGATGTGAAAAAGCGACGGTGTGCGCTCGCTCACGCCGCGGTCACGCCGGCCGCATGCGCCTGCTGGTCGGCGTGATAGCTCGACCGCACCAGCGCGCCGACGGCAGCGTGGCTGAAGCCCAAGGTCTTCGCTTCGGACTCGAACATGGCAAACGTATCGGGATGCACGTAGCGCCGCACCGGGAGGTGGTGTCCGCTCGGCGCCAGGTACTGGCCGATGGTCAGCATGTCGATGTCGTGCGCGCGCATGTCGCGCATCGCCGCGAGGATTTCGTCATCCGTCTCGCCCAGGCCGACCATCAAGCCGCTCTTGGTCGGGATGTGAGGAAACAGCGCCTTGAACTTCTTCAGCAGGTTCAGGCTGAAAGCGTAGTCGCTGCCCGGCCGCGCTTCCTTGTACAAGCGCGGCACGGTCTCCAGGTTGTGGTTCATCACATCGGGCGGCGCGGCCTTCAGGATTTCGAGTGCGCGGTCGTCGCGGCCGCGAAAGTCCGGCACCAGCACTTCGATCGTCGTCGCCGGCGACAACTCGCGCGTCTGGCGAATGCAATCGACGAAGTGCGCCGCACCCCCGTCGCGCAGATCGTCGCGATCGACGCTCGTGATCACCACGTACTTGAGCTTCAGCGCCGCGATCGTCTTGGCGAGGTTGGCGGGCTCGTCGGCATCGAGCGGGTCGGGCCGGCCATGGCCGACATCGCAGAACGGACAGCGCCGCGTGCACTTGTCGCCCATGATCATGAAGGTGGCCGTGCCCTTGCCGAAGCACTCGCCGATGTTCGGGCACGACGCTTCTTCGCACACCGAGTGCAGCTTGTGCTCGCGCAGGATCTGCTTGATCTCGTAGAAGCGCGAGTTCGGCGTCGCGGCCTTGACGCGAATCCATTCCGGCTTCTTCAAAGGTTCCGCCGGCACCACCTTGATGGGGATGCGCGCGGTCTTGGCCTGCGCCTTCTGCTTGGTGGTGGGGTCGTAGCTCATTGGGTACCCTTCGCGCTTCGCGCTGCGGTGCGAGCCCCCTTCGGAGCGGCCGGGCGGGGGCTCATGCGCTGAACTGGTTGGCCAGGCGCGTCGCAAGCCGCTCGGCGGCGTCGCCCCAGGTGGCATCGACGCCCAGTCTAGCGAGATCCACCGTCGCCAACCCGGCATAGCCGCATGGGTCGATGCGCGAGAAGGGCTCCAGGTCCATCGCCACGTTCAACGCCACGCCGTGGTACGCGCAATGGCGGCTGACCTTGATGCCGAGCGCGGCGATCTTGCCCAAGCCCTTGAACGGCTCGCGCGGATCTGCCGGGCCGGCGAGTGCCGCGTGTGAGAACGGGTCGTCCAGGCGCACGTAGATGCCGGGCGCCCCGACGACGCGATGCCCGGTGACGCTGTAGCTCTCGAGCACGCTCAGCACCGCGGCCTCGATCCGGAACACGTACTCCTTGACGTAGATGCCCTGCCGCCGCAGATCCACCAACGGATAGGCCACGACCTGGCCCGGCCCGTGGTACGTCACCTGCCCGCCGCGATTGCTCTGCCGCACCGGGATGTCGCCTGCGGCAAGCACATGCTCGGCGCGGCCGGCCACACCTTGCGTGAACACGCTCGCGTGCTCGGCGATCCACAACTCGTCGGGCGTGGTCTCGTCGCGCGCTTCGGTAAGAGCGCGCATCGCAGCGGCGGTTTCAGCCCAATCGCAATGGCCCAGCAAGCGCGTCAACATGGCTTCGCAGTATCGTTGCGGCATGAAACGACTGTTGTTGATCGGGCTGATCGCAGCCGCGCCGTTGGTGTGGGCGCAAGCGCAAACGCCGCTGGATGCCGCCGTCGCCGCCTACCGCAGCGGCGATCTGACGCAGGCGCGCTCGGCCTTCATGCAGTTGTCGGTCAAGGGCGTGCCCGCGGCCGACTACAACCTTGCCGTGATGCACCTGCGGGGCGAGATGCCCGCGGCCAGCGACGCCGAAGCGCTGCGCCTGATGACGCGCGCGGCCGACGCCGGCTTCGTCACCGCGATGGTCGGCATGGCCGAATTGCATGAGTTCGGCCACGCCGGCCTGAAGGTCGATCTGGTGCAGTCGGTGCTGTGGAGCCGCCGCGCCGCCGAGGCCGGCAGCGTCGATGCGCAGGTCTCGATGGGCACCGCGCACTACCTCGGCCGCGGCGCATCGAAGGACTTCGCTCTGGCCGCGCACTGGTTCCGCCTGGCGGCGCAGGCCGGCGACGTTGGCGCGATGTACTTCATTGCCTCGCTCTACGAGAACGGCGACGGCGTGATGCGCGATCTGGCCGAGGCGCGCTACTGGTACGCCGCGGCCGCGCGCAACGGCGAGCCGGGCGCGGACCTGAAGGTCAAGGAGCTCGACGCGAAGCTGGCGGCAAAGCCGGCGAGTTAGTTAGTCGGTTAGAGAACCACCTTCACCATCGGATGCGTGCTCAGCGTGCGGTACAGCTCGTCGAGTTGTTCACGGCTGGTCGCGGTGATGGTGATCGTCAGGCCGACGTAGTTGCCGCCCTTGCTCGGCCGCGACTCGACCGTCGCAGCGTCGAAGCCCGGGTCGAACTGACGCGCGATCGCCACGATCGCTTCGGCGAAACCTTCGACATGCGCGCCCATCACCTTGATCGGGAAGGCGCTCGGATACTCGATCAGGCTCTGCTCGGGCGGGATGTCGGTGCTCATCAGGCAAGCTCCGTGCTGCGCACTGCGGTGCGAGCCCCCGGGCTGCAAAGCAGCCCCTTCGGTGCTGCGGGACCGGCCCAGCGGGGGCGCATGCCCGCGCTCATATCGACATCGTCACCTTCGCCCGCTGATAAGCCTCGTACAGCCGCGAATACACCGGCCCCGGCTTGCCACGCAGGGCGCCGTGGCCGACCGCATCGCCGTCGAGCTTGGTGACGGGCAGCACTTCCTTGGTCGCCGAGCTCAGGATCACCTCGTCGGCCGAGCGCACTTCGGCTTCGCTGATCGGCTTCAGGTTGTAGGCCACGCCGACGTCTTCGCAGAGCTCGCGCAGCAGCTCGACGCGGATGCCTTCCAACACATGCTCGCTCTTGGGCGGGCCGAGCAGCGCACCGTCCTTGACGATCCAGACGTTGCTCGCCGACGCCTCGGTCAGCCAACCGTCGCGGAACATCACCGTCTCGACCGCGCCGTGGTCGGCCGACATCTGCCGCGCCAGCACGTTGCCGAGCAGCGAGATGCTCTTGATGTCGCCGCGCTCCCAGCGGAAGTCGCGTGCGCTGGTGCAGGCCACGCCGTGATGGCGTTGGTCGGCGGTGGGCGGCTTCATCGGGCTGCTCATCATGAACACCGTCGGCGCGATGCCTTCAGGCATCACATGCTCGCGCGGCGCGACGCCGCGCGTCACCTGGATGTAGACCACCTGATCGTGAGCGCCTTCGGTCTCCGCCAGCGCCGCCGCGAGCTTTCTGCAGCGCTCGAGCCAGGCTTCGTGCGCGAGCGGGTTGGCGATCCGCACCTTGGCAAGCGAACGACCCAAACGCGCCATATGCTCGTCGAAGCGGAACAGCTTGCCGCCGTACACCGGCACCACTTCGTAGATGCCGTCGCCGAAGACGAAGCCGCGATCGAGCACGCTGACGCTGGCTTGCGACAGCGGCTTGTACTCACCGTTGAGATAGCACAGGCGCGTGTTCATGCCCTCAGCTTACGCTCACTTGATCCACAGGCGAATCGAATCCCAGGCGCGGCCGAAGATGCCGGCCTGCTCCACCGCCTCCTGCACCACCAGCGGCACCTCGACCACCGGCGCGCCGGCGGCCGTCGTCACCTTGAGCGTGCCCACGCGCTGGCCCTTGGCGAGCGGCGCCACCAGCGGGTCGGTACGCTGCACGTCGGTCTTCAGCTTGTCGCCCTCGCCGCGCGGCACCGCGATCACCACCGAGCCTTCGGCGCCGAGCTTGGCCTGCTTGCTCGCGCCCTTCCAGATGTCGGGCGTGACGATCGTCTTGCCGACCTCGAACAGCCGCACCGGGTCGAAGGCCGAGAAGCCCCAGTTCAGCAGCTTCTGGCTTTCGGTCAGGCGCGCGTCGCGCGAGCCCGTGCCCAGCACCACCGAGACGAGTCGGCGCTTGTTGTTCGCACCGAGGTTCGGGTACTCGCGCGCGGCGCTGGCGACGAGGCAGTAGCCGGCGGCATCGGTGAAGCCGGTCTTCATGCCGTCGACCGTGGCGTCGCGCCGCAGCAGCAGGTTGCGGTTGTCCTGCCGGATCTTGTTGTACGTGTACTCCTTCAGACCATAGTAGCGGGCGTACTGCTGCGGGAAGTCGCGCACGATCTTCGCGGCGATCGTTCCGATGTCGCGCGCGCTCGATCTGTGGCCGGGTTCGGTGATGCCGGTGACGTTCTTGAACGCGGTGTTCTTCAGCCCCCATGCCTGCGCCTGGCGGTTCATCATGCCGACGAAGACATCGAGGCTGCCGCCCACCGCTTCGGCCAGCGCCACCGAGGCGTCGTTGCCGGAGATCACGATCATGCCGTGCAGGAGTTCATCGACGGTGGGCTTCATCTTCGTGTCGATGAACATCAGCGACGGGTCCCCCTTGCGCTCGTCCCAGGCGCGCACGCTCACCGACACCGGCTGCTCGAGCGTGAGCTTCTTGTCGCGCAGCGCGGCAAAGACGACGTAGGCCGTCATCAGCTTGGTCAGCGACGCCGGGTCGGTGGCGGTGTCGGCATCGCGCTCGGCCAGGGTCTGGCCGGTGGTCAGATCGAGCAGCAGGTACTGGCGCGCCGCCAGTTCGGGCGGCTGCAGCGCTTGCGCCTGTGCGAACGATGCAGACAGCGCGATGGCCGCAGCCACCAGCAAGGCATGGAGAGTTTTCATCGGGTAGAGCGTTGTCAAGGCGTTGTCGCTTGTTGTGATTGCAGGTGCCGCACGACGAGATCCTTGAGCAGCGGCAACTGACCATGAAAGAAGTGGCCGCCGCCGGGCACGACGACCACCGGCTGCGCCTGCGGCCGCGCCCAATCGAGCGTGGCCGAAAGCGGCACGACCTCGTCGGCCTCGCCGTGGATGACGAGTGTGCCTTGCGGCACCGCAGCCACGGTGAAGTTCTGTGTCGCCGGGCCCACCAGCACCAGGTCGAGCACACCCAGCGCCGCCGCGGCGTGCGACGCCACATAGGCGCCGAACGAGAAGCCGGCCAGCGCCACCGGCTCGTCGCCCAGGCGCAGCGCACGCGCCACCGCGAGCGCGTCGTCGACCTCGCCGCGGCCCTCGTCCCAGGCGCCGGCCGAGCCGCCGATGCCGCGAAAGTTGAAGCGCACGACGCGCCAGCCGCATTGCAGGTGCGCACGCGCCAGCGTGACGACGACCTTGTTGTCCATCGTGCCACCGTGCTGCGGATGCGGGTGGCAGATCACGGCCAAGCCCCGCGCCGCCGTTGTCGGCGCATCGATCGCGCACTCCAGATCGCCGGCCGGGCCGGCAACGCTGCGCTTTTGCGTTCTCGGGTTCACGCAGCCTCAGTGGCCGACATCGGGCGCGAGCAGCAAGCGCTCGACCACCTTGCCCTCGACGAGATGCGATTGCACGATCTCGTCGATGTCGTGCTGATCGACATACGTGTACCAGACGGCCTCGGGATAGACCACCGCCACCGGCCCGCCGGCGCAGCGATCGAGGCAGCCGGCCTTGTTGACACGCACGCCGCCCGGCCCGTGCAGCCTGGCGGCCTTGACTTGCGACTTGCAGCGCTCGAAGCCTTGTTGCGCATCGTGGTCGGCGCAGCAGGCCTCGCCGTTGTCGCGCTTGTTCAGGCAGAAGAAGATGTGGTGCTTGTAGTACGAGGGATCGCTCATCGAGGAATTCTAGGCGCGCACCAATCGCCCCATCAGCCACGCCATCGCCGCGTAGGGCCAGAGCCAGCCGACCCATTGCGCGATGCCGTGAAAGCGCACCAGCCGCCCCTGCTCCCACCCGGCCAGGCTGGCCGCGAAGTACGGATCGTCGGGCGCCTGCGCCACCAGCGCGACGAGGAACGCCAGCACCAGCACGCCCAGCCCCGCAGCCCAGCGGCTGCCGACGCCAGCGAGCGCCGAGGCCACCACCACCGCCGCCAGCAGCGCCGCCCCGATTTGCGGCGCCCACCACGCCCAGGCATGTTCGACGCCGAAGTTCAGCGCGGTGGACATCGCCATCATGCCCACACCGATCGTGGCAGCGCCGCTGACGAGCAGCACGCGATGCCAGCCCGCGCGCGTCGTCGCGTAGGCCACCATGCAAGGCGCGAGCAGGCCCAGCGCGACGATCAGCACCTCCTTCAGCCGCGACAACGGCCGCGCCTGCGCATCCGGCGCGAACCAGATCGCCGCGCCGTCGGCCCAGGGCGTTCCGGCGAGCGCCGACTGGATCCACGACTGCAGCTCGCCCCAGACATGGCCCAGCCCCAGTGGCGCCGGCGCCGGGAACAGCAACGCCACCGGCCACAGCAGCAACAGCATGAAGGGCGCGGCGCTGTCGCGCTCGAACCAGCGCTCGCGCACGCCCTGCCAGTGGTCGAGCGCGCCGGCGGCATGCAACGCGGTGGCCAGCGCCGCGCCGACGGCGGCACCGCCAAGGTTGAACAAACAGTCCTTCAGCGACGGCACGCGCTGCGGCAGGAACTGCTGCGCCACCTCGACGCCGTAGGCCAGCAGCGCGGGAACGATCAGCGCCACGACAACGGCCCGCAGGCGCGAACCGCCGCTGCGCAGCACCGCCAGCACCAGCACCGCGCCCAGCGGCAAATAGCCGATGAAGTTGCTCAACTCGTCGAAGCCCCAGCGCCAGCGCTGCAGCGGCCACGACAGCCACCACCAATCGGCCTCGGCGATGCCGGGCGGAACGCGCCAACCGACGAAGGGGTAAAGGCTGGCATACACCACCAGCGCTGCCAGCGCCAGCGCCAGCGGCCAGGCGGTGCTGCGATGGCGCACGCTGCTGCTCAAAACGGCTTGACCACCACCAGCACGACGGCGGCGATGAACATCAGCACCGACATCTCGTTGAAAACCCGAAACCAGCGCTCGCGGCGGCGGTTGCTGCGGTTCTCGAAGCCGCGCAGCAGCGCCCGGCAGACATGGTGGTAGCCGATCACGGCGACGACGATCAAGAGCTTGGCGTGCAGCCAGCCGCCGGACACACCGTAGCCGAGCCACAGCCAGACCCCGAGCCCGATCGCCGGCACCATCAGCAGCGAGGCGAAGCGGTAGAGCTTGCGCCCCATCAACAGCAGGCGTTCGCGCTCGGCGTGGCTCTCGGCCGGCACCTGCGCCAGGTTGACGAAGATGCGCGGCAGGTAGAACAGCCCGGCGAACCAGCTGGCGACGAAGACGATGTGAAAGGCCTTGATCCAGAGGTAGCCGGTGGTCATGTCGCCGATTATCGAAAGCCAGGACCCTGCGGCCCAGAAAAAAGCCCCAGCCTTTGCGGGCTGGGGCTGCAATGCCTTATCGCTGTCATCACGCTAAGGCACCTGCTCAGGGAGGTAAAGCAGGGAACGACAACCTCGCGGCTATCATTCGAAGGGCAAGATAGCCGAGTTCGTGACTTATGTAACGCCTCGGAAACACTAAGGCCCGCAGAGCCCGCGCTTCATGACTCCCGTACCGCCCCTGCCGCCCTATCCCGCCAGCCGACCGCGCCGCCTGCGCCGTGACGCTGCCATCCGCGCGCTGGTGCGTGAGTCCCGACTCTCGCCGTCGGACTTCATCTATCCCGTCTTCCTGCTCGACGGCAAGAATCAGTCGCAGGACGTGGCGTCGATGCCCGGGGTGCAGCGCCTGTCGCTCGACCGGCTTTATGCGCAGGCCGAGCAGTGCCTGGGCCTGGGCGTGCCGGTGATGGCGCTGTTCCCGGTGCTGGAGCCGCATCTCAAGACTGCCGACGGCCGCGAAGCACTCAATCCGGAAGGTCTGGTGCCCCGCGCGGTGCGCGAGTTGAAGTCGCGCTTCCCGCAACTGCTGCTGCTGACCGACGTCGCGCTCGATCCCTTCACCGCGCACGGCCAGGATGGGCTGATCGACGACGAGGGCTACATCCTCAACGACGAGACCGTGGCGGTGCTGACGAAGCAGGCTCAGGTGCAGGCGCAAGCCGGCGTCGACATCGTCGCGCCGAGCGACATGATGGACGGACGCATCGGCGCGATCCGATCGGCGCTCGAAGCCAGCGGCGCGATCCACACCAAGATCATGGCTTACAGCGCCAAGTACGCCAGCGCCTTCTACGGGCCGTTTCGCGATGCCGTCGGCTCGGCGAAAAACCTCGGCAAGAGCGACAAGAAGGTCTACCAGATGGACCCCGGCAACAGCGACGAAGCGCTGCGCGAAGTGGCGCTCGACATCGCCGAGGGCGCCGACATGGTCATGGTCAAGCCCGGCATGCCGTATCTCGACATCGTGCGCCGCGTCAAGGATGCGTTTCGCATGCCGACCTTCGCCTATCAGGTCAGCGGCGAATACAGCATGTTGAAAGCCGCCGCCGCCAACGGCTGGCTCGATCACGACGCGGTGATGATGGAATCGCTGCTCGCCTTCAAGCGCGCCGGCGCCGATGGCGTGCTGACGTACTTCGCGCTCGACGCCGCACGCTTGCTGCGCAGCTGACGCGATGCGCGTCTTTCTCGTCGGCGCGGACCGTTTCACCGAGCTGCCGGAGCTGCCGACGCAGAAGACCAGCGGCGGATTTCTCTGGCTCGGCGCGACGCGCGACGAGTTCGAGTCGAAGCTGCCGGTGCTGCAGGATTGGCTGCAGCGCTTCGAAGGCGGGCCGCTGGTCGATCTGCACGCGTCCGATCTGCTCAACGCGCAACTGCCGAGCCAGTACGACTACACCTCGTGGTACGACTTGCTGGTGTTTCGCCGGCTGCTGCCCAACAGCGGCGACACATCAAACGCCGAATCGGCGGGTGTGTCGAGAAAAGCGCAGCTCGCGAACGCGCGCGAGACGCTGACCGGCGTCGAGACAAGTCCCGTCGGCTTCGCGCTCTTCGACACCCTGCTCATCACCGTGCATCCCGGCGAATGCTCTGTGCGCGACTACTTCGCGCAGCGCCTGGCCGCGCTGGCCGGCGGCAGCGAAGGCCGCGCTGCGACGCGCATGCCCGCGAGCCCCGCCGACCTGATGCTGCGCATGGTCAACCACATGGTCGACGGCTATCTCGACCTGCGGCGCCAGCTCACGCGCCAGCTCGGAGCAGTGCAGCGCGAACTGCTCGATCCGCACAGCCGCTTTCACGACTGGCCGCTGCTGCTCGACGCGCGCAACGCGCTGCACCAGCTCGAAGACACCTGCGAAGACCAGCGCGCGTCGATCCAGGAGTGGATCGACGCGCTCGACGAATGGCCCGACGCCGCCGAGGCCGCGCGCGCGCCGCGAGCGCGAGCTGCTGCGCGTGCGCTCGCGCGACGTGCAGGAGCACATCGAGCGCGTGCTGACGCATGTGCGCCGGCTCGAACAGTCGGCCGAGAACGCGGTGCAGATGCACTTCTCGGCGCTGTCGCACCGCACCAACGCGATCATGCGCACGCTGACGGTGTTGACCGCGATCTTCCTGCCGCTGAACCTGATCACCGGCTTCTTCGGCATGAACTTCGACGCCATGCCGCTGATCCACGACAAGACCGGCATCTGGGTCACGCTCGGCCTGATGGCGCTGGTGGGCGTCGGCCTGGGCCTGTTCTTCTGGCGCAAGCGCTACCTGGGCACTCACGGGCGTTGAGCCGCTAAGCGAGGCTGAAGAAGTCCCGCGGATGCGCGCGCTCTGGTTTGGGATGGGCTGCCAGGCGCAAACCGCAGCCATAGCCCCAGCTATGGCGAGGATTTGCAACGCCGCAGACCGCCCAAAGCAGAGATGCGCGCGCCGCGAGGGACTTTTTCAGCGTTGCCCTAAGCTGGCCGGCATGTCTGCACGGCCTGCGCGGCACGCCGCCGCCCTCGGCAAACTCGCGAGCCCGAGGCTGGGCCGCGTCTTCGATCGCGAGCGCTTGTTCGGCGTGCTCGACGGCGCATCCGAGGCCCCCGCCGTCTGGCTGGCCGCACCCCCTGGTGCCGGCAAGACCACCTTGGTGGCGACGTGGCTGCGGCGGCGCGCAATCCCCACGCTGTGGCTGCAGCTCGATGCCGGCGATGCCGACCCCGCCACCTTCATGCAGTCGCTCGATGCGCTGTGGAGCAGTCTGCTGCCCGCCCCGCTGCAGCTGCCCGCGCTGCGTGCCGACGACCTGGCGGATCTGCCCGCCTGGTTGCGCAGGCGCCTGTTGCGCGTGCTGCCGCTGTTGCCTGCAGGCTGGACACTCGTGTTCGACAATCAGCAAGAGTTGCCCGCCGCGTCGCCGTTGCAAGACGCGCTGGCGCACGCGTTGGTGCACCTGCCGGCCGGCGTGCAATGGATCTTCATCAGCCGCGAGCCGCCGCCCGCCCCCTTTACCGGCGCGCTCGCCAAACAGCAACTCGCGTTCATCGGTGCCGAGCCGCTGCGGCTGGACGAAGCCGAGACGCGCGCGCTGATCCGACTGCACGGACGTGCCGAGTCGATTGCTTCGTCGCTGGCCGTCGCGCAGGGCTGGGCCGCGGGCCTGACGCTGATGCTGCTCGGCGCGCCGCGCGATGCCAAGCTGCCCACGCTCGACGCCCACGAGCGCCTGTTCGACTACTTCGCCGGCGAAGTCCTGTCGCGCATGCCGGCCGATCATCAGCAGGCGCTCGGCATGCTGGCCTACCTGCCCAGCACCACCGCGCCGCTCGCGCTGGCGATGAGCGGCTGCGCCGAGGCGCCGGCGCTGCTCGAACAGCTCGCGGCATCGAGCCTGTTCACCGACCGCCGCGAAGGCCCGCCGGCCGTCTTCGTCTTTCATGCGCTGTTCGCGCAGTTCCTGCGCCGGCGTTTCGAGCGCGCAGCGTCGATCGAGCAGCAGAGCGCGTTGCTGCTGCGCGCCGGCCGGCTGCTGATCGGCGCCGGCGAAACCGACGCCGGCCTGCAACGCCTGATCGAAGCCCAGGCCTGGGACGAAGCCGTGCAGGCCATCGCGCAAAACGCGCCGCGCTACGCGGCCGACGGCCGGGTGCAGGCGCTGCGCGGGCATATCCACGCATTGCCCGCGGCCCACGCCGAACGCCTGGCGTATTGGCGCGGCTGGTGCGCGCTCGACAGCGCACCCGCCCTCGCCTTGGCGGACATGGCGCAGGCCGAGCGCGACGGTGCAGCGACGCAAGACGCCGGCGCCCGGCTCGCCGCGGCGGCCGGTGCCGCCACGGCGCTGGTCTCCACCGGCCGCGTGCGCGAACTCGACCCGTGGATCGAACTGCTGACGGCGCATGCCGACCAAGTGCTGGCCGCGCACGACGACGACACGCAGATGCGCCTCGTGCCCGGCCTGCTGTCGGCGCTGGTCTATCGCAGGCCGTGGCACGCGCTCACCGAAGCGCTGGCCGAACGCGCCGAGCGGCTGCTGCACCACGAATCGGCGGCAGGGCAGCGCCTCTTGATCGGCGCGCTGGTCTTTCACCTGCTGTGGCGCGGCCATGTCGACCGGCTCGAACGCATCGTGCTGCGCATCGACGCGCTGTGCGCGCAAGGCCTGGCCGCGCCGGCGACGATGCTGCGCTGGTGGGGCGTGGGCACGCTGGTCAAGACGCTGCTCGGCCACACCGCGTCGGCGCGCGCCGATGCGCAACAGGCGCTGGCGCTGATCGACGCCGAGCCGGCGCTGGCGCCGCAGCGCGCCGGTGCGCGAGCTGCAAGCCATGTTCGTGGCGCTGGCTTCGGTCGATGCCGCGGCGGCGCGGCGGCACATGGAGCAGGCGGCGCAGGCGCTGCACCCCGACAACGCCTTCGACCGCACCACCTACGAACACCAGCGCGGCATGCTGGCGCTGCTCGAAGGCGACACGCCCACTGCCCTGCGCCTGATGCGCGCCGCGGTGGCGAGCGCGCGCGCCAGCGGCTTTGCAGATGCGCGAACACATCGCGCTCATTGCCAACGCGCTGGCCGCGGCTCACGCAGGCGAATCCGAGGAAGCGCAGCAGGCGCTGCACCAGGTGTTCTCGCACCCTATGTTCGCCACCTGCCGCTGGCACCACTGGGTGGGCGGCTGCGTCGCGGCGTACGCGGCGCTGCTGCGCGATGACGAATCTGGCGTGCAGCACCACCTGCGCGCGGCGCTGCAGGTGGCTCGCGAGTGCGGCTACCGGCATGGGCCGATGCTCTTCCTGTGCGGCGACATGATGGCGCGGCTGTGCGCCTTCGCGCTCACGCACGGCGTCGAGCCCGAGGTCGCACGCGACATCGCCGTGCGCAACCAGCTCAAGGCGCCGCCGCAGGCCGACGCCGCGTGGCCGTGGGCGGTGCGGGTGCGGGCGCTGGGGGCGTTCACGGTCGAGGTCGGCGGCGCGCCGCCGGCGTCGTCGCGCAAGGAAAGCCGCCGCCTGCTCGAACTGCTGCGCGTGCTGGTGGCGCATGGCGCCGGCGCGGTGGCGCAAGACACGGTAGCCGATGCGCTGTGGCCCGATGCCGACGGCGACGCCGCGCGCAACGCACTCGACAACGCGCTGCACCGCCTGCGCAAGCTGCTCGGCGGCGACGACCGCATCGTCTTGCGCCAGAGCGCGCTGGCGCTCAACCCGCAACGCTGCTGGACCGATGTGGCCGTGCTCGAACGCCTGCTGGGCGAGCTCGACGGCGCCGACGCTGTCGCAGCGGCTCGCGCTCGTCAGCCATGTGCGGCGCCTGTACACCTCGCCACTGCTGGCGGACGAAGCGCTGCCCCTCGTGGCGCGCCGGCGCGAGGCGCTGCACCGCCAGGTGCAGCGCGCGCTGCAAATGACCGGCGAATCTCTACCCGATCTGTAAGCCGGGCCGCGGCACGCTGCGGCTTCGTTCACCTGCCCGGAGACAGACCATGCAAGCCAGCCCCCTTTCTTCCCGCCGCCAGATCCTGCACGCTGCCGGCGCATTGGCAGTCGGCGCCCTGACCGCGCGCGCCG
The DNA here is from genome assembly GCA_963738605.1 of uncultured beta proteobacterium. Classification (GTDB taxonomy): domain Bacteria; phylum Pseudomonadota; class Gammaproteobacteria; order Burkholderiales; family Burkholderiaceae_C; genus CADEEN01. The sequence goes on along the minus strand of CAVTXG010000016.1, from coordinate 92,511 downwards.
CCTCGGCCCAGACGACCGCAACTCCCTTGCGCATCCTGTGCACCGGGCCGGCCGGCAGCATCCCCGACACCATCGCGCGCCGCTACGCCGAGCAGCTCGGCGCGCGCTACCCCGGCGGCGTCGTGGTGGACAACCGGCCCGGCGCGGCCGGCCAGATCGCGATCGGTGCGCTGCGCCAAGCCGCCGCCGACGGCACGACGATGCTGCTCGCGCAAGGCGCCATCGCCACCGTCTATCCGTATCTCTACGCCAAGCTCGGCTACGACCCGGCAGCGGACTTGAAGCCGGTGTCGGTCGCCGCTGAAGCCACGCTCGCGCTGGCGGTGGGCCCCGCGGTGCCGGCCGGCGTGCGCAGCTTGAGCGAGTTCATCGACTGGGCGCGCGCCAACCCTGCACTCGCCAACTACGGCTCGCCCGGCCCCGGCACCTTGCCGCATGTGCTGAACGCGCTGCTGTTTCGCGAAGCCAAGGTCGAAGCACAGCATGTGGCCTATGCCGGCGGGCCTGCCGCCATCCTCGATCTGCTGGGCGGGCGTCTGGCCTGCCTGGTCCTGCCCGAAGGCCTGCTGCGGCAGCACCACGCGGCCGGCAAGCTGCGCGTGCTGGCGACCTCGGGCACGACGCGCAGTGCTTTCATGCCCGACGTGCCGACCTTCGTCGAACAGGGTCACCCGCGGCTGGCGATCCGCGAGTGGTTCGGGTTCTTCATGCCGGGCGCGGCGTCGTCCACCATTCAAGACAGCACCTCGCAAGCGCTGCGCGCCGCGGCCGACAGCAAAGCGCTGGGCGCCACGCTCGGCGAGATGGGCATGCTGGCGAGCGCGGGGACGGCCGCGGCGATGAGCGAACGCATCGCGACCGAGCAGCGCTACTGGCGCGAGGTGATCGGCGCCACCGGCATCCGCCTCGAATCATGAGCGCGCACGTTGTGCGTTCTGCCGAACAGGCCTGGGACGACGACGCCGCGGGCTGGCACCAAAACAGCGCCCTGATTCGCCACTGGCTGCGCGATGCAACACAACGACTGCTCGACGCCGCGGGCCTGGCGCCAGGCGCCAAGGTGCTCGACGTGGCTGCCGGCAACGGCGACCAGACGCTCGACATCGTGCAGCGCGTGGGCGCGCAAGGCGAGGTCTGGGTCACCGACGTGTCGCCGCGCAGCCTGGTGCTGGCGCAGGACAACCTGCGCCACGTCGCCGGCACGCGCCTGCATTTCCAGGTGGCCGACGCGCAGGCGCTGGGCCTGGACGGCGCGAACTTCGATGCCGCCGTCTGCCGGCTGGGATTGATGTTCTGCACCGCACCCGGGCGGGCGCTGCGCCGGATGCGCCAGGCGCTGCGGCCGGGCGGTCGCCTGGCCGCGTTGGTCTTTTCCGCGCCCGAGGCCAACCCCTGCATCACGCTAACGATGCGCACTGCGCGCCAACATGCCGGCGCGCCGCCTGCCGACCCGTTCGCACCCGGCTCGCTGCTGAGCCTGGGGCGGCCGGCAGCGTTGGCGCAGTTGCTGGGCGAGGCGGGCTTGCAGTCGATCGAGGTCACGCGCGCTGGCGGCGCCGTTTTGCTTGCCCAGCGTTGACGACTACGTGGCGTTCCTGCGCTCCGGCGCTTCGCCCGTGATCGAACTGCTCCGCGGCTTGCCCCCGGGGCGGCAGGCGGATGCTTGGGCCGACATCGCCGCGCAACTCGACCGCTTCACCACCGCGCAGGGCTGGGAGGGCCCGAACGAGTTGCTGCTGTGCAGCGGCACGCGCGCTCAGCGGTAGGGATCGGCAAAGCCGAGCGCGGCCAGCAGCTCGACTTCCCTGGCCTCCATCTTCTTCGCGTCGGCCACGCGCTCGTGGTCGAAGCCCTGCGCGTGCAGCGCGCCGTGCACGATCAGGTGCGCGTAGTGCGCCTCGATCGTCTTGCGCGCCTCGCGCGCCTCGCGCGCCACCACCGGTGCGCACAGCACCAGGTCGGCGATCACCAGCGGCGTGCGCTGATAGTCGAAGGTGAGCACGTTGGTGGCGTGGTCCTGGTTGCGGTAGGAGAGGTTGAGCGCACGACCCTCGTCTTCATCGACGATGCGCAGCGTGATCTCGCCCGGCGCATCGAGCGCGGCGCGCAGCCAGCGAGTGACGCGCGCGCGCGTCAGCGTGGCGCGGTGGCGCGCATCGGGCTGCTGCAGCGACAGGCGCAGGTCAGCCTTTGTCGTTGTTCTTGTCCGCACGCTCGTACGCTTCCACGATCCGCGCCACCAGCGGGTGGCGCACCACGTCGGCCGACGTGAAGCGCGTGAAGGCCACGCCTTTGACTTTCCTCAGCACCTCTTCGGCCTGCACCAGGCCGCTGGTCGCGCCCTTGGGCAGATCGATCTGGCTGGTGTCGCCGGTGACGACGGCCTTGCTGCCCAGGCCGACGCGCGTCAGGAACATCTTCATCTGCTCGGGCGTGGTGTTCTGCGCCTCGTCGAGGATGACGAAGGCGTGGTTGAGCGTGCGCCCGCGCATGAAGGCCAGCGGCGCGATCTCGATGCTCTGCTTGTCGAAGGCCTTGGTGACGCGGTCGAAGCCCATCAGGTCGTACAGGGCGTCGTAGAGCGGGCGCAGGTAGGGATCGACCTTCTGCGCCAGGTCGCCGGGCAGGAAACCCAGGCGCTCGCCGGCCTCGACCGCCGGGCGCGTCAGCACGATGCGCTGCACCGCGCTGCGCTCCAACGCATCGACCGCGCAGGCCACGGCCAGGAACGTCTTGCCGGTACCGGCCGGGCCGATGCCGAAGCGTCATGTCGTGGTCGAGGATGTGGCGCAGGTACTGGCGCTGGTTGGGCGTGCGCCCTTCGAGATCGGCACGGCGCGTGCGCAGCACGATCGCATCGGGGTCGTCGACCAGCGCCGCGCCGTCGCGGCCGAGCGCATCGGCGATCGCCAGCTGCAGCGCCTGCTCGCCGATCGGCCGCGCCGCGCGTTGGTACAGCGACTGCAGCAGCGCCAGCGCGCGCTCGGCCATCGCCTCGGCGCCGTCGATGCGAAAAACCTCGTTGCGGCGCGAGATGCGCACGCCCAGCGCGGCCTCGATCGTGCGCAGGTGGGCGTCGAGCGCGCCCGACAGATGCGCCAGGCGCGTGTTGTCGGCGGGGGTGAAGGCGTGGCGCAGGATCAAGCGTGGAGAGCGCGCGAACGCGCAGGATGCAACGAAAGCGCGATTGTGCTGTCCCGGCGCTTCGCGGCTCCTCCTGCAAAATCAGCCGACCCATGAACCGCCTTGCCCTGCTCTGGTCGTTGTCGATGGCGCTCGGCCGGCGCGGCTTGATCGCGGCCGTGCTGACGGCCCTGTGCGGCGGGGCGGTTGCGCAGGCCGAGGCCTCGGCCGTGCAGCGCTTCGACGATGCGCTCAGTGCCGAGGACGACGGTCGTGGCGCGTTCCCGGCCACCGCTGCCGCGCAAACAGTGACGCTGCCCGACGATTGGGCCACCTCGCGCCCCGGCGCCGCGACGCCGCTGTGGTACCGGCTGCGCTTCGACGCCATCGGCGCGCGCCAGGCCGGCCTGGTGCTGGGCTTGCTGATCGAGCGCGCCTGCGGCGACTTGCAAGTGCGCCTGAACGGCCAGAACCTGCGTGGCGGCGGTGCGTCGCCGCAGCCGCTGGCGCCCGATTGCGAAACACCGCTGCTGGTGGCGCTGCCGGCGGCGCTGCTCGAAGAGCGCGCCAACACGCTCGATCTGCGACTGGCCGGTTTTACCCTGACGCAAGTGGCCTCGCGCCAGCGTGCAGCGTCTTTGTCGGCGCCGCGCCTCGGTCCCTTTGCCCAACTGCAGGACGAAACGCGAGGCCGCGAGTTGCTGAAAGTCACCCTGCCGCAATTGGCCGCCGGTGCCTTGCTGCTGATGGGCCTGGTGACCTTCCTGCTCGGCTGGTGGCACCCTGCCGAGCGACACCTGCGCTACTTCGGCGCGCTGTCGCTGGCCTGGGCGCTGGTGACGATGCGGCCGTGGTGGCACCGCATGGGCTTCGACAGCTTCGTCACCGAAGCAGCGCTGGTCACGCTGTTCGGCGTTGCGGCGCTGCTCGCCATCCAGTTCCTGCGGCACTTCGCGCGCCGGCCGCGCCGCACCTGGAGCTGGCTGCTGGTGGCGCAGTGCCTGTTGATTTCGCTGTCGCTGGTCGTCGCCGGCCCGCAGCATGTCTATGCGGTGGCCTCCGCCTGGTACCTGCTGCTCGTGGCCGAGGTGCTGTTCGCGATCGCTTGGTTCTTGCGCGTGGCGCGCCGCACGCAGCGGCGCGACTTCCAGCTCGTGACCGCTCTCGTCGGCACCGCGGCGGTGATGGTGTGCATCGAGTTCGCGGCGCAACAGCTCATGCTGCCTGCGCCGTGGCGCACTCTGCTGCATGTCGCCACGCCGCTGGCCTTCCTCGGCATGGGCCTGCTGCTGGTGCATCAGTACGGCCGCACCTTGCGCAGCGCCGAGGAGTTGCGCAACTCGCTCGAATCGCGCATCCGCGACACCACCGCGGCGATGGAACGCAACTTCGCGCAGATGGCCGAGCTGCGCGTCGAGCAGGTCACGCAGCAGGAGCGAAAGCGCATCGCCGCCGACCTGCACGACGACCTCGGCGCCAAGCTGCTGACGATCGTGCACACCAGCGAGAGCGAGCGCATTTCCACGCTCGCGCGCGAGGCGCTGGAAGAGATGCGCCTGTCGGTGCGTGGCCTCACCGGCAAGCCGGTGAAGCTGATCGACGCGCTCGGCGACTGGCGCGCCGAAGTGGTCGGGCGGCTGTCGCAGACCGGGGTCGAGGGCGAGTGGCAGGCACCGCCCGAGGAACTGCCGCAGACGCTGTCGGCGCGCGCCTACGTGCAGACCACGCGCATCCTGCGCGAGGCCGTCAACAACATCATCAAGCACAGCGGCGCGTCGCGCTGCTCGATCCGCTGCACGCTCACCGGCGGCGACTTCCTGCTCAAGATCCAGGACAACGGCAAGGGCATTCCGCTCGAAGTCGATGGCCGCATGGACCGCGGCCACGGCATGCAGAGCATGAAGCACCGAGCCAAACAACTGCACGGCCAGTGCCTGGTCGAATCCGGCCCAGGCTACGGTACCGTGATTCGCCTCACGATTCCGCTGGAAAAGCACACCATCGTGGCGTGAGCGCGCGCTTGCGCGCTGCTAGCATGGCTTTTCCATATTCCCGCCACGGGAGCCCACGCCATGAAGACCATCCTGCTGCTCGAAGACCTGCCCGAAATCCGCGCCTGGATGAAGGACCTGGTGCTGCGTGTGTTCCCCGACGGCCAGATCTCCGAAGCCGCGCGCGTGCACGATGCGCGCGAGCTGGTCTCGGCCATCAAGTTCGACCTCGCGCTGATCGACCTCGGCCTGCCCGACGGCTCGGGCGTCGATGTCGTCGAGAAGCTGCGCGAGACGCAGAGCGAATGCCAGTCGGTGGTGGTCACCATCCACGACGACGACGATCACCTCTTCCCGGCGCTGCAGGCCGGCGCCTTCGGCTACATCCTGAAGGAGCAGGCGCGCGAACTCATCATCGAGCAGTTGCAGCGCATGGCCCAGGGCGAGCCGCCGCTGTCGCCGGCGATCGCGCGCCGCGTCATCGCCTACTTCGCCGCGCAGAACAAGCCGCAGGCCAACGCCCTGCCGCACGTCTCGCTGACCGAGCGCGAAAGCGAAGTGCTGCTGCGCGTCGCCAAGGGCTTCACGCTGCCGGAAATCGGCGTGCAACTCGGCCTGTCGCGCCACACCATCGCCGACTACGTCAAGCAGATCTACCGCAAGCTCAACGTGAGTTCGCGCGCGGAAGCGGCGCTGGAGGCACAACGCCTCGGATTGTTCCGGCGCTGAGAGATAGTTGACGGCGGGCCAGCGCCGGGCCGCTCCCAAGCGGCCCGCGCTCCCCTCGGGGGGGCGCGAGCGCAGCGAGCTTGGGGCCCACAATCCCGGCCCATGATCGGGCGCATCACCGGAACCCTGGCGGAGAAGAATCCGCCGCAACTGCTCATCGACTGCAACGGTGTCGGCTACGAAGTCGACGTGCCGATGAGCACCTTCTACAACCTGCCCGCGCTCGGCGAGCGCGTCACGCTGCTGACGCACCTGGTCGTGCGCGAAGACGCGCATCTGCTCTACGGCTTTCTCACACCGGCCGAGCGCGCCACCTTTCGCGAGCTGGTCAAGATCAGCGGCATCGGCCCACGCACGGCACTGGCGGTGCTGTCCGGCTTGTCGGTGGCCGAGCTGGCGCAGGCGGTCGCGCAACAGCAGGCCGCGCGGCTGCAGAAGGTGCCGGGCATCGGCAAGAAGACAGCCGAGCGACTGCTGCTCGAACTCAAAGGCAAGCTCGCGCCCGATCTGTCGTCGCCGGCGACCGTCGCCAGCGACGCCCAGGCCGACATCGTGCAAGCGCTGGTGGCGCTCGGCTACAACGAGCGTGATGCCGGCGCTGCGGGCAAGGCGCTGCCGTCCGATGTCGGCGTGGCCGAGGGCATCAAGCTGGCGCTGCGGGCGCTGTCGAAGTAGCGCGGCTCAGTGCTTGTGCTGGTGTGGCGCAGCGGTCGGCCGCGACGCCACCTCGAACTCGACCTTGAGCTCGCCGGCCTTCTCGAACTTCAAGGTCACCGGCACCCTGCTGCCGATCGCCAGCGGTTGCTTCAAGCCGATGAACATCACATGCAGGCCGCCGGGTTCGAGCTTCACGGCCTTGCCCGCCGGCAGCTCGATCGAATCGATCTGGCGCATCTCCATCACGTCGCCCTTCATCGCCATGCTGTGAAGTTCGAAGCGCTCGGCCAGCGGCGTGCTGCCGCCGACGAGCCGATCGGCGCCGGCGCTGCTGAGCGTGACGAAGCCGCCGCCACCTTGCTGGCCCGGCACGGTGGGACGCGCCCATGCACCTTCGACCTTGACCTGTGCAGCCGCCATCGTGGCTGCGAACGAGAGCGCCATCAGCGCCAAGGAACGAAGCATCTTCATGACGCGAGCTTACCCGCCAGATAATGACGCCATGAAACCCCCAGTCGCTGCGCTCCTGCCCCCGAGGGGCGCTGTCCGCCTTGGGGCGGCCCGGCGGCGGACTGACACGAGCCCCCCAGTCGCTGCGCTCCTGCCCCCGAGGGGCGTTGTCCGCCTTGGGGCGGCCCGGCGGCGGACTGACACGAGCCCCCCAGTCGCTGCGCTCCTGCCCCCGAAGGGCGCTGTCCGCCTTGGGGCGGCCCGGCGGCGGACATGAGCATCCAGACCGACGACCTCGGCAGTTCTGCACCGCAGCGCCGCATCGTCAGCGCCGCCCCAACCTCGCCCAACGAAGAGGCGATCGAGCGCGCGCTGCGGCCCAAGGCGCTGGCCGACTACGTCGGCCAGGCCAAGGCGCGCGAGCAGCTGGAGATCTTCATCGGCGCGGCGAAGAAGCGCGCCGAGGCGCTGGACCATGTGCTGCTGTTCGGCCCGCCGGGACTGGGCAAGACGACGCTGGCGCACATCATCGCGGCCGAGCTCGGCGTCAACCTGCGCCAGACCTCGGGGCCGGTGCTGGAGAAGCCGAAGGACCTGGCGGCGATCCTGACCAATCTCGAAGCGCACGACGTGCTCTTCATCGACGAGATCCATCGCTTGAGTCCGGTGGTCGAGGAGATCCTCTACCCGGCGCTCGAGGACTACCAGATCGACATCATGATCGGCGAGGGCCCGGCCGCGCGCTCGATCAAGCTCGAACTGCAGCCGTTCACGCTGATCGGCGCGACCACGCGCGCCGGCATGCTCACCAACCCGCTGCGCGACCGCTTCGGCATCGTCGCGCGCCTGGAGTTCTACACGGCCGACGAGTTGGTGCGCATCGTGCACCGCTCGGCCGGCTTGCTTCAAGCGCCGATCGACGACGCCGGCGCCGCCGAGATCGCGCGCCGCGCGCGCGGCACGCCACGCATCGCCAACCGCCTGCTGCGGCGCGTGCGCGACTACGCCGATGTCAAGGCGCAAGGCCGCATCGGCCAGGCGGTGGCCGACGCCGCGCTGCGCATGCTCGACGTCGATGCGCTCGGCTTCGACGTCATGGACCGCAAGCTGCTCGAAGCCATCGTGCACCGCTTCGACGGCGGCCCGGTCGGGCTCGATAACGTGGCCGCGGCCATCGGCGAGGAGCCGGGCACGATCGAAGACGTGATCGAGCCCTATCTGATCCAGCAGGGCTACCTGCAGCGCACGCCGCGCGGACGCATCGCCACGCTGGCGGCGTACCGGCACCTGGGTGTGATGCCGCCGAAGACGGCTTCGATCGACCTGTTCTCGGCCGACTGAAACGCCTCGGCCGAGCGCCCGGCCGTCAACTGCGAACTTGTGCCGGCACTAGTCGCCGCGACGGCAGGCACCGTCGCCCGTAAGCGGGTGTTTCCCCGAACAATCCTGAGTCACTTGTGGGAGGCACGGGCACCTGGGTCCGCCGCCACCAGAAAACCAACAAAAGGGTCGTCGACCATGGGAAGTCAGCACGCCGTTGCCTTGATCGGCTTCAGCGCCTTCGAGCGCTCGACGCTGGAGTCGTTCTTCCGGCTCGCCGCGCGTCGCTCGCCGTCGTACAGCCACACGCCGGACGCCGCGCGCGCCGACCTGCTGCTGGTCGATGCCGACAGTTCCGAAGCGACGAGCCACGCGCTGGTCAACTCTGGCCGCTGCCTGTTCATCGGCGCGGCAGGTCGCCCCGGCCAGCTCGCGCACATGCCACGCCCGATCAACATGATGGCGCTGCTCAAGCTGCTCGACGGCTGCGCCGCGGCGGTGCGCGTTGCTGCCCCTGCCCCTGCCCCTGCCGCCGCAGCCTCGCCGGTCGCACGCAGCCCGGCGCCCGCTGCGACGGTGCCGGTGCCCGCACCCAAGGTGGTGGCGATGCCGGTCACGCCGCCGACCGACAGCGCAGCCCCGCCGAGCAGCCGCGGCCGCCGCATGGATCACATCCTGGTCGTCGACGACAGCGACATCGCGCTGCGCTTCATGGCCAACAGCCTGGGCCGCTTCGGCTTCGAAGTGCACCTGTCGCGCAGCGGCGAAGAAGCGCTTACCCGTGTCGCCACGACGCACTACGAATTCGTCTTCATGGACGTGACGATGCCCGGCATCGACGGCTACCAGACCTGCAAGCTCATCAAGAAGCGGCCCTACGCCGCCGGCCGGCGCGCGCCGACGGTGGTGATGCTGACCAGCCGTGGCGGCATGGTCGACAAGATGCGCGGCACGCTGTCGGGCTGCGACGCCTACCTGACCAAGCCGCTGCAGCAAGACGCGCTGCTCAAGGTCATCGGCGACCGCATCGTCAGCGACGCGGCCGAAGCCGACACGCAGCACGGCGCCGCGAACTCCCGCTGATCTCAAACCCAGTCTCTACCCAACAAGGAATGCACATGAAAAAGGTCCTGGTCGTCGACGACTCCAGCGTCGATCTGAAGAACCTCGAACGCATCGTCAGTGATGCCGGCGCAGTGGTGGTCACCGCCACCAGCGGCGCCGAAGCCCTGGTCAAGGCCAAGGAAGCGCAGCCGCAACTGATCATGCTCGACGTCAACATGCCCGGCCTGGACGGGTTTTCCACGGCGCGACAGCTTGCCGCCGATCCCTTGACCAAGGGCATCCCGGTGGTCTTCGTGACGAGCAAGGACCAGAAGGCCGACCGCGTCTTCGCCCAGATGCTCGGCGCCAAGGGCTACGTCACCAAGCCCTACGCGCCGGCCGACATCCTGGCCAATCTCTGAAGCCGACAATGCTCGACCTCGAATCGGTCGCGCCGCAACGGCCGGCTGTCGCAGCCGCGCCGATGGCCGAAGCCGCCACCGAGCGCGCGCAGGCCGTGCGTTGCGGCCAACGCTGGTTCGCGTTCTCGCACGGCTGGGCGCGCAGCGCAGTCGAGCAAGTGCAGCTCAGCGCCGTGCCGGGCGCGCCGGCGTGGCTGGCAGGCGCAGCCAACGTCGAAGGCCGCATCGTGCCGGTGATCGACCTGCTGGCCTGGTGCACGCCCGGCCAATTCACCGACTCACGCGCCAAGGACGCGCGCCTGTTGACCGGCGGCGACGGCGACGACTGCGTCGCCGTGCTGTTCCAGGGCCTGCCGCGCCTGGTGCGCGTGCAGCGCGGCGCGGCACCGACGGGCCAGGCCGATCGTCTTGCGCCCTACGTACTCGGCCACGACGTCGAAGACACCCACACCGTGGCGCTCGACGCCCCGCGCCTGATCGAGGCGTTGATCGAAGAACTGGCGCTGCTCTGACCGGCGTCGCGCTCCAACTGAAGGAAACAACACCATGTTCGGAACCATTCGCAAGCAACTGTCCGCGTTCAGCGTGGTCGTGCTGGTCCTGATTGCACTGATGGGCGCGATCAGCCTGTATGCGGTGCGCCAGCTCAACGGCGCCCTGTCCGACGTGGAGGTGTCGTCCAAGGCGATGCGAAACCACATGCAGGGCGACATGATGCACGACGCGATGCGCGCCGACGTGCTCGGCGCGCAGATCGCCGCGACCAAGGGCGACGCCTCCGGCCTGGCCGACGCCACCAAGGATCTGGGCGAGCACTACAAGGACTTCGCCGAAAACATGGCCGCCAACCGCGAGCTGGCGCTGCGCAGCGAAACCCAGGAAGCGACCAAGGCGGCGATGACCGTCATCGCCGCCTACGACAAGGCCGCGCGCGAGGCGCAGGCCGCGCTCGGCGCCGACGCCGCCGCGGCGCAGCCCAAGGTCGATGCCTTTCTGGCCCTGTTCTCGACGCTCGAGAAGCAGATGGCCGACGTGCGCGACCTGATCGAAGCCGACGTGAAGGCCACCAGCGACAAGGGCGCCGCCCTGGCCGCGCAAGTGCCGCTGGTCCTGGGCATCGCCTTCGCCGTGGTCGGCGTGCTGACGCTGCTGATCGCCTGGCGCCTGGTGCGCAACATCGTCGGCTCGCTCGACACGCTGCGCGGCGTGGTGCAGAAGGTCAACGCCGGCGACATGACGGCACGCGCCAAGCTGGTCACGCGCGACGAACTGGGCGAGTTCGGCGGCGCGCTGGACAAGCTGCTCGACGAGCGCATTGCCCAGCTCGGCGTCGCCGCCAAGGAGAACGAGCAGCTCAACAACTCGGTGATCGCGCTGATCCAGACCGTGTTCCAGCTCTCGAACAAGGATCTGACGGCGCAGGCCGCGGTCAGCGAGGACGTGATCGGCACGCTCTCGGCGTCGATCAACCAGCTCACGCACTCCACCGGCAGCACGCTGGCCGAGGTTCAGCAGATTGCGTCCCAGGTGCGCGAGGCCAGCGAGTTCGTGAACGAACAGGCCAGCCGCGTCGATGAAACCGCGCAGGGCGAACGCCAGGCGCTGGAGCACATGGCCGGTCAGCTGCAGCGCGCGACCAAGCAGCTGATGCAGGTGGCGCAACTCTCGGACGATTCGAACAAGGCGGCCGAGAAGGCATCGACTGCCACCGACGGCGCGCTGCGCGCGGTGTCGGCCACGGTGCGCGGCATGGACGATCTGCGCGAGTCGATCTCCGAGACGGAAAAGCGCTTCAAGCGACTGGGCGAACGCTCGCAGGAAATCTCCTCGGCGGTGGGCCTGATCAACACCATCTCGGAACGCACCCACATGCTCGCCATGAACGCCTCGATGCAGGCCGCCACCGCCGGCGAGGCCGGCCGCGGCTTCGCCGTGGTGGCCGAGGAAGTGCAGCGCCTGTCGGAAAGCTCGCGCCAGGCCACGACCACGATCAGCCAGCTGGTGCAGAACATCCAGTTGGAAACCAACGAGACCCTGTACACCATGAACCGCCTGATCTCGCAGGTGGTGTCGCAGTCGGAGCAGGCGCAGGCCGCCGGCGAGCAGATGACGCTGACGCAGACCACGACCACGCAACTCGTGACGCTGGTGCAGCAGATCGCGCAGTTCTCGGACCAGCAGTCGCTGCTGGCGCGCGAACTGCAGCTGTCGGTGAGCAAGCTCGACAAGGGCTCGGAGCAGACGGTGACGGCGATCTCGATGCAGACGCGCTCGACCGCGACGCTGGTGGACTTCTCGCGCCGCCTGGCCGACGCGGTGGGCCAGTTCAAGCTGCCGCAGGCAGCCTGAGCTTTCCGGCCACCCCAAGAACAAGAGGCAGACCGCATGCGCCTGGACGATCTGCTGTCGGTGTTGCGCGATGAGTTCGCGCAGGCTGCCGAGGACATCGACGCCGAGTTCGGCGCCTGGATCAGCGAAGCCGCCGCCGATGCGCCGCGGCACGGACAAGCCGTGGGCACCACCTTGGACCGCGTTGCCGAGGTCTCGCGCATGCTCGGCCTCGAAGGCCAAGCGCTGGCGCTGGATCTGCTGAACAGCGCCGTGCAGGGCATTGCTGCCGCCGATGAAGCCGCGATGGCCGAAGGCCTGGGCTGGCTGGCGATGTGGCGCGAGCCCCTCGCCGCCAGCTTCACCCAACCGGGCGATGCCGACGCGGCGCAGGCGGTGTGTGACTACCTGTCGTTCGCGCCGCAGCCCTTGGCGGGCGACGAGCTCGACGCGCTGCGCGTCCTGTTGTGCACGCCGCCCATGCTGCCGGTGGATCCCGAGGCCCAGGCGACCGCGTTCGCGCTGCCCGAACAAGACGATGTCTCGATCGCCCCGCCCGACGATCTCGACGCCGGCCTGTACGAGACCTTCCTCGCCGAATCGCCCGATCAACTGGCGCAGCTCGGCGACGTGGTCCGCGAGCTGGTGCGCGGCCCGGTGGATGCCGCGCGCGTGGTCGAAGCACAGCGCGTGGCGCATACCTTCAAGGGCAGCGGCAACATCATCGGCATCCGCGGCATCGGCCGGCTGGCGCACCGCATGGAGGACTTGCTCGAGTTCGCCGTCGCCGAGGGCGGCACGCTGCCGCTGCCGATGGCGCGTGATCTCGAACGCGCCGCCGCCACGCTCGACCAGATGATCTACGCGCTGCGTGGTGAAGAAGAGCCGCCGATCGACGCACTGTCGCACCTGGCCGCGCTGATCGACTGGGGCCGCGCCATCGATGACGGCTCGTGGCCCGAGCGCGTGATGGCGCACCTCGATGCCGCACCGATGCCCGAGCCGAGCGCGCAGCCGGCCGCGTCCGCGACGTCCGCGACGCCACCAATGCAGACGACCGCCTCGACGAATGAGGGCGACGCTCAGGCGCAAGTCCGCGTCAGCGCCGCACGCGTCGACAAGCTGGTGCGCCAGGCCGGACAGAGCCTGGTCCAGCACGGCCGCCTGACCGACCGCATCCGCCGCCTCGAAGAGCGACTGGCGGCGATGACCGCGGCGCAGACCGCCTTGCAGACACGCCTGCGCGAACTGCAGGTCCAGATCGACCGCCAGGGCGTGAGCCTGCAGGAGCGCGCCGAGAGCGTTGGCGGTTTCGACGCGCTCGAGATGGACCGCTACAACGAGCTGCACGCGCTGACGCGCTTCGTCGCCGAGATGGCGACCGACAGCGAAGACCTGACCCGAAGCGCGCGCGACGATGTGCGCGCCGCTGCCATCGATCTCGGTGACCACGAACGCGCCCTGAAGGCGCAGCACGGCGAGCTGCTGCGTGCCCGTCTCGTGCCCTTCCGCCAGATCGCCGCGCGCCTGCGCCGCAACGTCTCGCAGACGCGCGGCCGCCACCGGCAAGCCGACGCAACTCGTGATCGAAGGCGAGCAGGTCCAGCTCGACGGCGACGTGCTGGAGCGCCTGACCGAGCCGCTGCTGCACCTGCTGCGCAATGCTGTCGATCACGGCATCGAAAACGCCGCGGATCGCGCCCTGCTCGGCAAACCGGCCGAAGGCACGGTGCACCTGCGCGTGACGCGCGACGGCCAGAGCGTGCGCGTCGAAGTGCGCGACGACGGCGCCGGCCTGGATCTGCCTGCGATTCACGCCAAGGCGGTCGCGCTCGGCCTGCTGGCGGCGGACGCCAACCCCGACACCGATGTGCTGTCGCGCCTGATCCTGCTGCCCGGCTTCTCGACGCGCAACAGCGTCAGCGACGTCTCGGGCCGCGGCGTCGGCATGGACGTCGTGGCCGAACGCCTGCGCGCGATGAAGGGCCACCTCGACATCGCCTCGGTGCCGCTCGAAGGCAGCACCTTCACGCTGCGCGTGCCGGCCACCACCGGCGCAGCGCACGCGCTCGTCGTCGACGCCGGCGGCGAACGCTTCGCGCTGCCGACCGAAGCGGTGGTGATGGGCCTGGCCGCCGGTCAGGCCGAACAGCGCGACGGTCACCTGCACCTGGGCGAACAACGCTGGCGCGTCACGCCGCTGGTGACGCTGCTGGGCCTGCCCGACAGCGAGGAGCCGGCCGCGCAGCGTCCGGCCATCGTGCTGCGCGTCGGCCGCGAGCAGATCGCCGTCTTCATCGATCGCGTCGTCGAAGCCCGCGAACTGATCCTGCAAGACACCGGCCGCCTGCTGCGCCGCATGCGCGGCGTCGGCAGCGGCGTGCTGCGCAGCGACGGCCGCGTCTTGTTCATGCTCGACCCGGATGCCTTGGCCGGCAGCGGCATGGCCGTCAGCGCCGACGCGGCCCAGGCGCTGCGCCAACGCCTGCGCACCGAGCGCCGCCGCGCGCTCGTGGTCGATGACTCGCTGTCGGTGCGCAAGACCCTGTCGCAACTGCTGACCGATGCCGGCTACGAGGTGCGCACCGCGCGCGACGGCTTCGACGCGCTCGATGCGCTGGCCCGCGAGAAGGCCGACATCGTGCTGACCGACCTGGAAATGCCCAACCTCAACGGCCTCGATCTGACGCGGCGCCTGCGCCGGTCCGACGAGTGGCGCGACCTGCCGGTGATCATGATCAGCTCGCGCGGCACCGACAAACACCGCAGCAACGCCGAGCAGGTGGGCGTCTCGGCCTACCTGACCAAGCCCTACAGCGACAGCGAACTGCTCGGGCAGGTGCGCGCGCTGCTGAACACGCCTGCGGCTTCGACGCCACAGGTCGCGACATCTGTGCGCAAGCCTGTGCCATCGTTCACGGCTTGACGCCGCACGGCGACAAGCCGGCGCTGCACCCCCGGGAAAATCCGCACACGCCGCCGACGCCTCAGTCGGCCTGTCTACCTCACCAAAAAAGGTCGCTCCATGCAACTGAACCGTTTCATCAAGACCCTGGCCGCGCTCGGCCTGGTCACCGCCGCCGCGTCGTCCTTCGCCGGGCGCCCGCTGATCCTCGACGACGCCGGCATCAACGCCAAGGGCGAAGGCCATGTCGAAACCTGGTTCTCGCGCACCGATGGCATCTCTGGCTTCAGCGTGTCGCCGGCCTACGCGGTCTGGGACACGGTCGAGCTCGCGGGCGTGTTCACGCGCTTCAACCAGGGTGGCCTGACGGTCACCGGCGTGCAAGCCAAGTGGATGATCACGCCGGCCAGCGACAAGGGCTGCAACTTCGGCACCTCCTTCGGCGCCCAGCGCTTCAAGGACGACTTCGACCGCGTCAACGTCAGCTTCGTCAACGGCCTGTTCAGCTGCAACGGCAACGCCTTCGGCAACGTGCACGTCAACCTCGGCTACGCCAAGCCGAGCGGCGGCTCGGGCGAAACCAACTACGGCATCGCGCTGGAGAAGAGCTTCGGCGCGCTGACGCCGCACATCGAGGTCTTCGGCAGCGAGAACGTCGACACCGGCGTCAACATCGGCCTGCGCGGCGACATCACCAAGAGCATTCAGCTCGACGGCTCGGTCGGCCGCCAGGAAGGCGTCAACCTCTACACGGTGGGCCTGAAGTTCCGCTTCTGAAGTTCAGAGCAGGTCTTCGACCACCAGTCGGTGGTACTTCTCGGCCATCAGGGCGCCGTGCGCATTCACCGTCGCGGCGACCCTCGAGGCCTGCGCGTCCTCCGGCGCGAACACGATCAGCCAGCTCGCGCCTTCGCGCGCCAGCTCCTGGTAGCGCCGCATCAGGCTGACTTCGTAGCCGAAGCCGGCCAGGCCGGTGGCATCGGCGTCGGCGAGCATGCGGTCCATCTCGTCGTCTTCTTCGGCCGCGGTGTATTCGAGGATGTCGCCGGCGTCGAAGCCGGCCGCGCGCAGCGCTGCGGCGGCGGCCGCGGCGCGAACGTCGTCGGGCATCGCCACCACCACATGCCCCACCGGCTTGAAGGCGCCGAAGGACTGCGGGTGATCGGCCTTGGTCATGCGCTTGACGGCCATGGTGCGAACCTCCATGCGGACAACGATGACGCCGACTCTACGCCGCTGACGCCGAGCGTCAACCGCGTGCCGTCACCTTCCTTACCCGACGCAGCCGCGCGCGTCCACGCGGATGACGCGCTCGACGCGGCCGTGCTCGAGGCCGCCGCGCACGCCGAGCATCGCGTCGTGCAGGTTGACCGTCGGGTCGCAGTGGCCGGGCACGAGCCAGACTGGTTCGCCGAGTGCCGGTAACGCAACACCGCCTCGCACGATGCCGTGAGAATCGCGAACTCGCACGATGCCGTGAGAGTCGCGAACTCGCACGATGCCGTGCTCGTCGCCGCCGTTGAGATATTCGAGGTCGCTGCGCAGCCAGACACGCGGCAGGCCGCTGTCGATGGCGTGGCTCTTGTGGCCGGCGTCGATCACCGCATGCTCGGTGCCGCGGCTGATCACCTGGCTCTTGACGAAGAGGGCGTGCTCGAAACGCGGCGCGCCGGGCAGCGCGTCGTTGTCGGCGTAGTCACGGTCCATGAAGAGGTAGGAGCCGCATTGCAGCTCGCCCCAGACGCCGCTTGCGGCTTCGAGCACGAAGCTGCCGCTGCCGGCGCCGGTGACGAGCGGGCAGGCGATGCCGGCGGCCGCGAGCGCCGTCTGCGCAGAACGCACCGCGAGCGCCGCGCCATCGATCGCGGCGCGACGGTCGGCCACGCTTCGCAGGTGCTGCGCGCGGCCGTGGTAGGCCTGCAGGCCGGCAAAGCGCAGGCCGCGATCGATCACCTGCCGCGCCAGCGCCGCGGCGTCGTGCGGCGCGCAGCCGCAGCGGCCGTGGCCGACATCGATCTCGACGAAGACCTCGATCGAAGCGCCGGCCGCATGCATCGCGTCGGCGAGGCGCCGGGCGCCGAGCGCGCTGTCCACCGCGATCGCCAGCGTTGTCTCGCGCGCCAGCGCCGCAACACGTGCCAGCTTGCGCGCATCGATCACCTCGTTGCTGATGAAGAGCTCGCGCACGCCTTGCGCCGCCAAAGCCTCGGCCTCGCTCGTCTTCTGCACGCACACGCCGACGGCGCCGAGCTCGATCTGCAGATTCGCCAGCCAAGCGCTCTTGTGCGTCTTCGCATGCGGGCGCAGGCTCAAAGCCCGCTCGCGCGCGAAGGCGGCCATCGCGGCCAGGTTGCGCTCCATCGCGTCGAGGTCGATCACCAGCGCGGGCGTTTCGATTTCGGCCACGCCGGTGCCAACGCCGTTCACGCCGCGTCCTCCTCCAGCGCCTTGCCTTCGAGGTGCAGCGCATCGTTCCAGCCGACCAGCATGAAGCCGTGTTCGCCGTGCAGCACGCGGTTGATGCTGGCGTTGGCGAGTTGCCAGGTGCGCGGCGCATCGATGGCGATGCGCGCGGCGGCGCGGTACAGCACGTCGAGCACACCGCCGTGGGTGACGACGACGATATGCTGGCCGCGATGGCGCTGCGCGATCGCCGCGAAAGCGCTGACCGCGCGTTCGTAGAACGCGTGCAGCACCTCGCCGCCGGGCGGGCCGAAAGACGGGTCGCGCTCGCGCCAGCGGCGCGAGGCTTGTGGATGCTGCTGCTCGACGTCCGCCCAGGTCAGACCCTCGAACTCACCGAAGCCGCGCTCGCGCAACGATTGCTCAGTGCGCAGCGCCAAACCGAGGCGCTCGGCCACGGCGCGCGCGGTGTCGGCCGCGCGCTGCAGGTCGCTCGCGTACACCGCGTCGATGTCCTCGCCCGCCAGCGCTTTGGCGACACGCCGCGCCTGCTCGCGGCCGGTGTCGTCCAGCCCGATGTCGAGCTGCCCCTGGATGCGCGTGGCCACGTTCCACGCGGTCTGCCCGTGGCGCACGGCCACGATGCGCGTGACGTTGTCGTTCAACGCGCCAGGCGCTTGTTCAGCGTGTAGGTGCCGGAGTACGTTGCGGCATCGAGCACATGGCCGGCCAGGGCCGCGCGCACCTGCGTGCCGTTGAAGGCGCCGTCCAGCGCCAGGCGCGCGACGCCCAGCGCGTAGAGCGTGAACACGTAGTGGTGCACCAGCGAATCGTTGAACGGCGGGAAAGGGCCGTCGTAGCCGAAGTAGTTGCCGGCGCGTTCGGCGTCGCCGGCGAACCAGCCGGTGTAGTCATTGACGCCCTGGCGCGCGCCGTGCGCAGCCGCCGGGCCGGGCTTGCCGCGCGGCGTGAAGCCGCGGCTGAATTCGCCTTCGGCAATCTGCGTCACCGTGGGCGGCAGATCGACCAGCAGCCAGTGAAAGAAGTCCACGCGCGGCAGGTCGCTCGGGATCTCGCGGTCGGTCTTGTTGACGTCGTCGGCCTTGGAGGGCACATCGAAGTCGTGGCAGATCAGCACCAGCGATTTGACGCCCGGCGGCAACTCGCTCCAGGCCAGGTGCGGGTTGATGTTGTCGGAGAAGGTGACGCCTGATTTCTCGTCGAGGCGGCCTGCCGCGTACTTCGGCGCGATGCGGTCGCCGTTGGCCCAGGAGTCGCTCCACAACTTCATTTCATGTCTCCGGCAGGGCCGCTCCCAAAGGAGACGGCGCCCCTTTGCCTTGGTTCGGGGGCTGCGAACGAACGTGAGCTCGGCGGCTCATGTTCCCCAGGTGATCACCTCGCGCGCGCCGTGACAGCGCCGCAGCATTTCCACCAGCGGCCAGACGCGCTGGCGCAGGCCGACGCCGTCACCTCTGCCAGGTTCCGCGGGCTTGCCTTCGTCGTCGCCCGCTTCGGGCTTGCGCGCCGCTTCGTCAGCGGCCACGGCTTGTTCGAGCGCCGCGATCAGGCGCGGCAGGTGCTCGACTTCGAAGATGCCCTTGGCAGCCGGCTCACGGCCGACGATGCGCATCACCTGATCGCCGTTGGGGCCGAGCATGATGACGTCGCCGGCGGCCTTGGATTTGAACTTGTAGAGCATCAGCAGGCCAGCGCCGGGCCGGCCCAAGGGGCCTGCGCTCCCCTCGGGGGACGCGAACGAAGTGAGCTGGGGGCTGAGCAGGCCAGCGCCGGGCCGCCCCAAGCGGCCTGTGCTCCCCTCGGGGGACGCGAACGAAGTGAGCTAGGGGCTGAACAGGCCAGCGCCGGGCCGCCCCAAGCGGCCTGCGCTCCCCTCGGGGGACGCGAACGAAGTGAGCTAGGGGCTGTCATGTGCATAGACGTGATCGCGCGTGAACGGATAGGCCGATTGTGCCCCTCTCAGCAGGCCGTCTTCGACGCACCCGGTCGGCCGCGCCGCCAGCACCTGGTGCAACGCCAGCCAGCCCCGCTCGAAAGCGACCGCGCTGCCCGCGAGGTACAGGCGCCAGGCCCGCAACGTGGCCTGGTCGGCCAGCCCCTGCGCCGGTGCCATGTTCGTTTCGAGCGCGTCGGACCAGGCCCACAGCGTCTTGCCGTAGTGCGGACGCAGGTTCTCGACGTCGAGCGTCTCCCAGCCGGCGTCGGCCATCGCTTCGAGCACGGCCGCCACGTGCTGCAGCTCGCCGCCCGGAAAGATGTAGCGCTCGATGAAATCGCCGATGCCGGCGCCGAGCTCGTGATTGCGCGTGCCGCCAGCCGTGATGCCGTGGTTCATCAGCAGGCCACCGGGCTCGAGCAGGCGCCACAGCTTGCGGAAGTAGGACGGCAGACGGGCGCGGCCGACATGCTCGAACATGCCGATCGAGGCGATCTTGTCGAAGCGCGCGTCCTCGGGCAGATCGCGGTAGTCCATCAGCCGCATCGTCACGCGGCTGGCCAGGCCGCGCTGCTCGATCAGCCGCGTGACGTGCTCATGCTGATGTTTCGACAAGGTGATGCCGGTGGCCCGCACACCGTAGTGCTCGGCGGCCCACAACAGCAACCCGCCCCAGCCGGCGCCGACATCGAGAAAACGCTCACCGGGCGCGAGCATCAGCTTGCGGCACACCAGGTCGAGCTTGGCCTCTTGTGCCGCGGCCAGGTCCTGAACGCCGGCCGGCCAGTAGGCGCAGGAGTAGACGCGGCGCGCATCGAGCCAGAGCGCATAGAACTCGTCGGACACGTCGTAGTGCTGCTGCACCTGGCGCACGTCGGCCGCGCGCGTGTGACGCATCGCCGAGCGCAGGTGAGACCACCAGCCGGCGCGGCGGCCGCGCGTCGGATCGGCATCGACCAGCGCCGCCGCGGCCTGGGCGATGTCGCGCATCGAGCCCGTCAGTTCGACGCGGCCGAGCACATGGTCTTCGGCCAGGCGCCCGATCTGGCCGCGCACCAGGTGCATCAGCGCCGTCCAGTCCTTCAAGGCCAGGCGCACGCGCGCATCGGCCGCGCCGAGCAGCCGGCCGCCGGGCAGGCGCACGGCCAGCAGCGGCGCCAGCGCGGCCAGACGGTTCTCCAGGGCATGCGCCAGTGGGTTCATGCGCCCACTGTAGAGACCGCAGGGCTTCGGGATCAAGCCCGGATCGACTCTGGCGCAGGGTCTTCTGACCGCGCTCAATGACTCCGGCGAAAGTCCTGCGGCAGCGTCGGCTCGAGGTCGTCTGTTTCGTCGACGACCTCGAAGAACCAGGCCGCGCGGCGCGCCGGCATCAGTTGTTCGCGCACTGCCGAAGGCAGCTGCGCGGCCGGCAGCGCACGGCGGATGCCCAGCGCAGCGTGTTGAGCCAGATCAAAGTATTGCAGCGCGGGTGCGCCGCCGCTGTCATGCACCAGCACCTTGGGTTTGAGCGGGCGCGAGGCCGAGACGCTCTCGACCACGGCATAGCGGTCGTCCGTGAGCTGTACCACCGAGCCCGGCGGGTACACGCCCATCATGCGCACGAAGGTGGTGAGCAGGGCCGGGTCGTACAGGCGCTGGCCCTGCGTGAACAGCAGCGACACCGCTTCGTGCGGCGTCATCGGCAGCGTGCGCCTGGACGGGTGGCACAGACCGTCGTAGCGGTTGACCAGCGCGGTCAGCCGCGCCGGCACGCTGATGCGATGGCCGTCGATGCCCAGCGGAAAGCCGCTGCCGTCCATGTGCTCGTGGTGCTGGCCGATCACCAGCAGCGCGCCCGGCGCCAGGCCCATGCGCTGGCCGAGCGTGACGCCGCGTGCGACATGGTCGCGCCAGCGCGCCAGCTCGGCGTTGGTGAAGTGCGCATCGGCCTTGTGCAGCGCCGGCGGCAGCTCGGTCTTGCCGATGTCGTGCGCCAGCGCGCCCGTGCCCAGGTCTTCGAGCTCGCCCTCGGTCAGCCCGCACAAGCGCCCCATCAGGAGCGCCAGCACGCTGACGTTGAGGGCATGGCAGGCGTCCTCGGCAGGCGCGGCGCTGACGGCACGGATCGAGAGTTCACGCGCCGAGAGCATCTTGGTGACGAGCGCGCGCGAGAGCGCGGCATAGCGCTGGCCGGCGCCGGCAGCGTCACGCTGCAGCAGATCGGTGGCGGCGCGCCAGTCGCGCGCGGCTTCGGCGTACTGGCGCTCGACGCGATCGGCGGCGGCTTGTTGTGCAGCGCCGGGGGTGAGCGGCGCTGTCGTTGCACCGGCATCGGCAGCGTGCGCTGTCTCGGCCGCCGAAGCGTCGTTGGCCGCGAGCAGCGCACCGTCGCTGCGCTCCGGGCTCCAGCGCACGCGCGCCAGCCCGAGCGAGCGGATGGTCGCGATCTGCCCGGTGTCGGCGATGCGAAAGCTCGACAGCGCGAAGGGGTGCGACATCCAGCCCAGATCGAGGTGGACGAACATGCCGATCTGAAGGTCGGCGGTGGCGATGGTGGCGGCGGCGGTCAAGGTGTGGACGCGAGCGGTCGGGGGCGTGCCCACCGTTTCGGCAGACCTGACGCCAACTTGACGCGACGCGCCAGTCGCGCGTGCAGTAGCGCACGCCCTCCGATAGCGTTCAGGCCCTACTCGCGCTCGCCCGGCTCGCTGCTCTGCCACGCCGGCAGCTGCCAGCCCGAGGCCAACGCCGCGGCGCGCAGCAGCGTCACGACGGCGAAGTCGCGCGCAGCGGCACGAGCACTACACTGAGTTTGATCATACTCAGAGGTTACCCGCGGGCGGCGGGATGGCCCGAATGCAAGGACGCATCGATGAACTACGTCTTCCCCCCCGAACCGCAAGTCGGCGTGCCGGTGGCCGGCAGCGACGCGCTGTTTCCAGTGCGCCGCATCTACTGCGTTGGCCGCAACTACGTGGCCCATGCCAAGGAGATGGGCGCGGACGTGCGCGAGCCGCCTTTCTTCTTCTGCAAGCCGGACAACGCGATCGTCGTCTGCGCGCCGGGCAAGACGGTCGAATTGCGCTACCCGACGCTGACTGCCGACTACCAGCACGAGATCGAGCTCGTCGCGGCCATCGGCAAGGCCGGGCGCGACATCGCGGTGGCCGATGCGCTGTCGCATGTCTGGGGCTACGCGGTGGGCCTGGACATGACTCGGCGCGATCTGCAAAGCCAGATGAAGAAGATGGGCCGGCCCTGGGAAATCGGCAAGGCCTTCGACGGCGGCGCGCCGATCGGCCCGATCCATCCGGCCTCGAAGGTCGGCCATCCGAGCCAGGGCGCGCTGTGGGTGCAGGTCGACGGCGCCGACCGCCAGCGCAGCGATCTGTCGCTGCTGATCTGGAACGTGGCCGAGACCATCGCCAACCTGTCGACGCTGTTCGAGCTGCAGCCCGGCGACCTGATCTACACCGGCACGCCCGAGGGCGTGAACAAGGTCGAGCGCGGGCAGACCATGGTCGGCGGCATCGACGGTTTGGGCGAGATCCGCGTCAAGGTGGTGTGAGGTGAGCGACGACGCCACGCGCAGCGCCTACTACGAGCGCATCGCGCCGCGCCACATGGCGCCGTTGTGGACGCGGCTGAAATCGTTGGTCCCCAAGGAGCCCACGCCCGTGGGTGTGGCGCACCGCTGGGCGTATGCCGACCTGCGGCCCTACGTGCTCGAATCGGCCGAGCACATCAGCGCCAAGGAAGCCGAGCGCCGCGTGCTGATCCTCGAAAACCCGGCGCTCACCGGTTCGTCGCAGATCACGCAGACGCTGTATGCGGGCCTGCAACTCATCATGCCGGGCGAGGTCGCGCCCGCGCACCGCCACACCCAAAGCGCGCTGCGCTTCATCGTCGAAGGCTCCGGCGCGTACACCGCGGTCGACGGCGAGAAGACGATCATGCAGCCCGGCGATTTCGTCATCACGCCGAGCTGGACCTGGCATCACCACGGGCACGACGCTGTCGGACCGATGATCTGGCTCGACGGCCTGGACATCCCCGTCACGCACTTCTTCGGCAGCACCTTTCGCGAGGACCACCGCGACGACGAGGCCGAAATCACGCGCCCGACCGGCGATGCCCTGGCGCGCTACGGCAGCGGCCTGCTGCCGGTCGGCTATCGCAACGCGTCGCTGAACTCGCCCGTCTTCAACTATCCCTACGCGCGCACGCGCGAAGCGCTGCACGCGCTGAACAAGTCCGGCGCGCCCGACGCGCACCTGGGCCACCTGATGCGCTACGTCAACCCGGCCGACGGCGGCTGGGCCATGCCGACGATGGCGACGATGATCCGCCTCGTGCCGCGCGGCTTTTCGACCCAGCCCTATCGCAGTTCCGACAGCGCGGTCTTCGTCTGCGTCGAGGGCAGGGGCGAGCTGCGCGTGCTCGGCCCGAGCGAGCAGCGCTTCGCGCTGACGCCGCACGACATCGTCGTCGTCCCCGGCTGGATGGCCTACACCCTGCACGCCGCCGACGAGCTCGTGCTGTTCTCCTACTCCGACCGCGTGGCTCAGGAGAAACTCGGCTTCTGGCGCGAGCGGCGTTCGTGAATGATCGCCGACTACAACAAGCACAGGAACCGAGGGACACCGATTGAAGACACTTGAAGGGCTGGCGCGCTGGTGCGCCATAGCAGCCGGCGTGCTGCTGACCGTGATCACGCTGATGACCTGCGTCAGCCTGATCGGCCGCAACACCACCGGCTGGACCATCGTCGGCGACTTCGAATTGAGCGGTGCCGCCGCCGGCGCGGCCATCGCCTTGTTCCTGCCCTGGTGCCAGATCCGGCGCGGCAACATCATTGTCGATTTCTTCACTGCGAAGGCCACGGCCGCCACCAACCTGCGGCTCGATCGCCTGGGCGCGCTGCTGCTCGGCGTGTCGATGGCACTGCTGGCGTGGCGCGCCGGCATCGGGGGCATCAGTGCCTGGACCTCGCAGGCCGGCACCATGATGCTGGGCTTTCCGGAGTGGATCGTCTATTGCGGCATCGTGCCCGGGCTGGCGCTCACGGCGGTGATCGGCCTGGCGCAGGCCTTCTTCGGGTTCGGCGACGAGGTGAACGAATGAGCGCGCCGGGCCGCCCCAAGCGCTCGTCAGGAAACCTTCGCGCTGCGCGCTGCGGTATGGCGCTTGGGAGCGGCCCGGCGCGCTCATGCTCCCCCTCGGGGGGACCGGCATGGGCCACTGGCCCGTGCCGTAGGGGGCTCACATGACGCCGATTGCCCTGGCGCTGGCGATCTTCGGCGTGATGCTGGTGCTGATGGCGCTGCGCACGCCGATCGCGATCGCGATGTTCGTCGCCGGCGTGGTCGGCTACATCGGCCAGGCCGGCTGGCTGCCGCTGGCGAACTTTCTCAACACCCAGGCTTTCGCCCGCTTCGCCAGCTACGACCTGAGCGTGATTCCCCTCTTCCTGCTGATGGGCAACTTCGCCACCCAGGGTGGCATCAGCAAGGCCCTGTTCGAGTTCGCCGCCGCGGTGATGGGCCGCTTTCGCGGCGGCCTGGCGATGGCCGCCGTGATGGCCTGCGCCGCGTTCGGCGCGATCTGCGGCTCGTCCGTCGCCACGGCGGCCACCATCACCTCGGTGGCGCTGCCCGAGATGAAGCGCCACGGCTACTCGGGGCGTCTTGCCACCGGCACGCTGGCCGCCGGCGGCACGCTCGGCATCCTGATTCCGCCGTCGGTGCCGCTGGTCATCTACGCCATCCTCGCCGAGCAGAACATCGCCAAGCTGTTCGCGGCGGCGATGATCCCGGGCGTGATCGCGATGCTCGGCTACATGGTGGCCATCGCGATCTACGTGCGCGTCGTGCCTGGGCATGCACCCGAGCACGACGAAGCGCCCCGGCTGACGCTGAGCGCGCTCTGGGGAATCGGCCCGATCGCGCTGATCTTCCTGCTCGTCTTCGGCGGCATCTACAGCGGCAAGTTCACGCCGACCGAGGGGGCGGCGGTCGGCGCAGCCGCCACCTTCGTCGCCGCGCTGGCCAAGCGCGAGATCACGTGGGAGAAGTTCAAGCACTGCTTCTACGCCACCGCCGAAGGCTCGGCGATGATCTTCATGATCTTCCTCGGCGCCGACCTGATGAACTCGGCACTGGCGCTGACGCAGGTGCCGGCACAGCTGTCTGCCGTGGTCCAGGGCTGGGGCCTGGCGCCGCTCGCGGTGGTGGGCGCGATCCTGCTGTTCTACGTCGTGCTCGGCGCGGTCATGGACGAGCTGTCGATGCTGCTGCTGACCATCCCGATCTTCTTTCCGATGGTGATGGGCCTGGACTTCGGCATGCCCAAGGAAAGCGTCGCCATCTGGTTCGGCATCATGGTGCTGATGACGGTGGGCTTCGGCCTGCTGGCGCCGCCCGTGGGGCTCAACGTCTACGTCGTCAACGGCCTGGCCAAGGACGTGCCGATCAGCGAGAGCTACCGCGGCGTCATGCCGTTTCTCATCAGCGACACGCTGCGCACCCTGCTGCTGCTGTTCTTCCCCGGCATCTCGTTGTGGCTGGTGAAGATCATCGCCTGATCTCAGTGCAAGCCCGGTGCACCGGCCGATGGCTTGCTCGTTAGGCTTGCTCGTTATCGTTGAACCCTTCCCGAGGAGACATCTCATGATCCAACGCCGTCGATTGATCCAGGCCAGCGCCGCTGCCGCCGTGCTCGGTGCGCCGCACTTGTCAGGCCTGGCCCAGCAGGCCGTGACGCTCAAGTTCCACACCTTCATGGCGCCGCAATCGGGCGTGTGGCTCAACATGCACAAGCCGTGGATGGAAAAGGTCGAAAAGGATTCGGCCGGCCGCATCAAGTTCGAGGCCTATCCGGCGATGCAGCTCGGCGGCACGCCGGTGCAGCTGTATGACCAGGCGCGCGACGGCGTGGTCGACGTCATCTGGACGCTGCCCGGGAACACGGCAGGGCGCTTTCCGCGCATCGAGGTCTTCGAGCTGCCGTTCATGATGAACAACGCCGAGGCCACGTCGAAGGCCTATTGGGAGTACTTCCAGACGCAGTGCCCCGACGAGTTCAAGGAAACGCAGGTGCTGGCGCTG
Source organism: uncultured beta proteobacterium (assembly GCA_963738605.1). Taxonomy (GTDB): domain Bacteria; phylum Pseudomonadota; class Gammaproteobacteria; order Burkholderiales; family Burkholderiaceae_C; genus CADEEN01. The sequence continues at coordinate 66,094 of CAVTXG010000016.1, read as the reverse complement.
CATGTGCACGGCCCGGGCATGTTCCATTCGGCCACCAAGCAGATCAAATCGGTGGCCGATCTTGAAGGGCATGAAGGTGCGCGGCCCGACGCGACAGGTCACCAAGATGCTCGGCGCCGTCGGCGCCACGCCGGTGGGCATGCCGTTGCCGGGCATCCCCGATGCGCTGTCCAAGGGCACGATCGAAGCCTGCGTCATCCCGTGGGAAGTGGTGCCCGCCGTCAAGGTGCACGAACTCACCAAGTTCCACAGCGAGTTCGACAACACAGGCGGCGCGCTCTACACCACGACCTTCGTGATGGCGATGAACAAGGCCAAGTACGACGGCCTGGCGCCCGATCTGAAGAAGGTGATCGACGCCAACTCCGGCGCAGCCACCTCGGCATGGCTGGGCAAGACGCAGCAGGCCAACGACATCCCGGGCCGCAAGGCGGCGGTCGATCGCGGCAACACCATCTACCAGTTCACCGCGGCGCAGCGCGAGGAGTTCGTCAAGCTGTCGAGCCAGAACGATGAAGAGTGGGTGGCCGACATGGACAAGCGCGGCTTCAAGGGCGCGCAGCTGCTGTCCAGCGCGAAGTCGCTGATCGCGAAGTACAAGTAGCGACTGCTATCGCACGCTGAACACGACCGGCGCGCTGAAACGGTCGGTCGTGTTCGGCGACGGCACCTGCTGCTGTGGCGTCAGCCACGCAGCCAAACAAGCCAGCAGCAGCGTGGCCGCTGTGATGAGGGCGAATGCGCGTTGCGGCTTCATGATCGCCCGTCGGCAAGCAGGTTGCGGGCCATGCTCGGCGCGGGTGCGCGCCGCTCGATGTTGCATCCAGCGGCGCGCACGCACACACTAGGCGCATGGACGCCCCAAAGGAAAGCTTCGCCGAGTTCGAAGCCCGCGCCCGTGCCACCGGCTTCGACGAAGTGCTCGAACGCCGCTGGCCGCCGGGCACGGTGCTCGACACCCACACCCACGCCTTCTCCGTCGAGGCTGTCGTCACGCAGGGCCAGATGTGGCTGACATGTGACGGCGCCACGCGCCATCTGCAGCCGGGGGATCGCTTCACGCTGGAGCGTGACGTGCCGCACGCAGAGCGTTATGGGGACGAGGGGGCGACGTATTGGGTGGCGCGGCGCAACTGAGGGCAACACCACCCTCGACGAGACGAGCAGACCCTCGTCACGATCCCACTTCGTCTCCGGTGTCGAAGTACATCACCGTCTGCACCAAGCCCTTGCGCGGAACGACCAGCGTGCGCCGGACGGCATCCGGCGTGCCGGCGAGCACATCGCCGAACTTGGCCAGGATCTCGTAGCGGCCGGGCGGCAACGCCGCCAGCAGCAGCGGGCCTTGCGTGCGGTGCTGCAGCACCGCCTCGCGCTGCGGCAGCGCGGTGATCGTCACGTCGACGTTGGCGAGGTAGGCGCCGCTGCCCTTGGCCGCGAAGATCAGCTTCAACGAGTAGTCGCCGGCCCTGCGGTTCATCGCCTCGACGTCTTCATAGCTGGCGCCGCCGCTCTCGAAACGCAGCGGCGCAGCGTTGTCGGCCAGCGCCGTCGCGCCGGCCATCACGCCGGCGACGATGCCGACCAGCAGGGGTTTGGTCATGTGGTTCATCACTTCACCTCCAAGGTTGTTGGAGCCGGCCGGCCACAGCGCTCCCACGCCGCACGCACGGCGTGCCGGGCTTCGATCCACGTCAGGCGCGAGCTGCCCTTGACGTGTTCCCACTCTTCGCCCAGACGCGCGAGCACGTCGTCGAGCAGCGTGTCGTCGCGCCAGTGCGCACGGGCCAGTCGAAACGCCGGGGCGTAATCGTCGAAGCTCAGGCCGTCGACATAGAAGGGCTGGCCCGTCAACGATTGCGCCCAGAACGCCTCATCGACAACGTGGGATGCGGTTGCTTGCTGCATGGTCGACATGTTTCGACGGCTGCCGACTGCGAGGTGTAGGACCCGATGCACTTCACATGTCGGCGCAAAGCCGGCCGCGTTGCGGCTTCATGGATTCGCCGCTGCGGTCGCGTCGAAGGCGTGCCCGGACGCCATCGGCAGACCCGCCTTCGGCGCGGGCAGCGCCACCCAAGCGGCTTGCGGCGCGGCAGCGCGGTCGTCGGCGGCGGCCAAGGCCTCAGCCGCCGGCGCCAGACGCGAGGCGACTTGCGCCAGCGTCGTTGCCAGTTCATCGACGCCGATCGCGGCGAGCGTTTGCGGCTCTTCCAGCCCCTGCGGCGCAGCCCAGGCCGCGAGCACGATGCGCAAGTGCGGCGCACGGCTGCGCACCCGCTTGCAGACAAAGCGCGCATAGACCTGCGGCTGCGGATGAAAGGCGCACAACACCAAGGTCGAAACGCCCTCCAGCGGCAGGCTGGCGATGCCTTCGGCGCCGATCGCCAGCGCCGGCAGCGACGCCGCCTCGACGCCCTCGTGCGCCAGCGCGTGGGCCAGCATGCGCGCCGAGAGCGTGTCGAACTCGCTGCGCGCACCGATGCAGAGCAAGCGCGGTGCGGCCGATTCGGCGCCGGCATGATCGGCGCGCATCTCCTCGACGATGCGCGCCGCGCCGCTGAGGGCGCGACGGCGTTGTCTGGAACTGGCGCTGTGCACCGACCAGGCCGCGGCCATGGCCAGCATCGGCACGCCGATGTCGCTGTAGAAGGCGCGCAGGCCCGTGCGCTCGGCCTCGTTGCCGGCCTGCGCGATCGCCTCGTCGCGATCGCCCGAGATCAGCCGCCGGTACAACTGCGTCGGCGGATCCAGCGCCGGATCGTTGCCCAGCAGCACGTCGAGAAAGCGCAGCGAGCCCAGGTGCCGGCCGAGCACGACGAAGCACACCGTCAGCGGCGTCGCCAGCACCAGCCCCATCGGCCCCCACACCAGCACCCAGAAGCCGGCCGACAGCAGCACGGCCACCGGCGAAACGCCGGTGCTGCCGCCATAGGCCAGCGGTTCGACGACGTTGTTGACGACGAGTTCGAGGACGACGATCCATGCGGCCGTCCACAACACCATGCTCCATCCCGGATCGACCGCGAAGGCCAGCAGCAGCGGCAACGCCGCCGCCAGCAGCGGCCCGAGATACGGCACGAAGCGCAGCACCGCGGCGAGCGCGCCCCACAACAGCGCGCCCGGCACCCCGATCAGCCACAGCCCGAGCGCCAGGGCGACGCCGCAGCCGATGTTGACCAGCACCTGCGCCGCGAGGTAGCGGCTGACGCGGCGTGCTGCTTCGTTGAGCGCCTCGGCCATGCGGTGCAGGTCGTCGCCGGCCAGGCGGATGAGGCGATCGCTGATTTCGCGGCGCTGCGCCAGCATGTAGGCCAGCAGCACGATCACCAGACCGGCGCTCGCCAGCGGCACCAGCATCGGCTCGACCATCTGCCAGACCGCGCGCAGCGGCGAGGGCGGCGCCTGCTCCACCTGCACGCGCGTCGGCGCGCGTTTGGCATCGGTGTTGCCGGGCTCGATCGCCGCGCGCGCCGCGTTGAGCTCGCCTTCGATCACCGCGATCAGCCGCGACGCGCCGCTCACCAGGCCGCCGCTGCCGGACGCGGGGCGCAACTCGCGCAGCTTCTTCTGGATCGTCGACTGGTAGGTCGGCAACTCGCCGCTCAAGGTCGTGATCTGTTGTGCGCCGAGCGTCGCCAGCGAGCCCAGCAGCGCCAGGGTCGTGGCGACGACCAGCGTCACGGCCAGCACCATCGGCACACCGATGCGGCGCAGCCGCGTCACCAGCGGATCGAGCACGAAGGCGAGCAAGGCCGCCAGCGCCAAGGGCACCAGCAGCGCTTGGCCGAAGTGCAGCGCGATGACGATGATCGCGCTCGACGCGGCAACGAAGAAGAAACGCGGCGCGTCGGGCACCACGGCGCTGCCCGGGCGATCCGGCGTGCCGGGCTGCGGCGCGGCACTCGATGCTGAGGGGTCGTTCGACATGGGGCCTCCCGAATGCGCACTGTTGTCGCCCGCCCCGACGCTGCACAGACCCTCGGCGGCTCGGCCGGGCGTAGGCGCTGTCCGACAAAGCCTCGGCGCGCCGGACCGTAGCCGCCGTCCTACAGCGCAACCAGCAGCGGCCGACAACGGCGCGCCGAGCGTGTCGACAAACTTCTTCCCCACAACCGGCGCCAATGAAGACCCCCACCATGACTGCCGCCCGCCCTGCACCCCCTCGCGACCGGCGCGGGTCGCCGGCCGGCCATTCGTTGCGGCGCACTGACGCGGGCCAGACGTGAGCGCCGCACCCGCCCAACGTCACAGCCGCTGGCGCTGGTGGCGGTGGCTCGCGCTGCCGGCCTTGTCGCTCGGCATCGTCGCCTGCTCGATGCTGCCGCCGCGCCAGGGGGTGCGCGCTGCCGCGCCGTCGCCGACGCGCGTCGTCGTGCATGGCGCCGCAGGCCCGGTCAACGCAGCGCAGGAAACCCGGGCCTTGCAGGGCGTTGCCGCCGAAGGCGCCGCCGACGCGTTTCGCCTGCACCTGCAGGTGCTGACGGCCGGCGGCGACGTCGATCTGTACCGCGGCAACCAGACACGATTGCTGGTCGATGGCCCGGCCACGTTTGCGGCGATGAAGCAGGCGATCTCGCAGGCGCGCCAGCGCGTGCTGCTGCAAAGCTACATCGTCGAAGACCAGGGGGTGGCCGCCGAGATCGCCGAGCTGCTGCTGCGCAAGGCCGCGCAGGGCGTGCGCGTGACGATGATCTACGACGCCGTCGGCTCGATCGCCACGCCGGATGAATTCTTCGAGCGCCTGAACCAGGGCGGCGTCGCCACCTGCGCCTTCAACCCGGTCAATCCGACCAAGCGCCCCGGCTACTGGGGCATCAACCACCGCGATCACCGCAAGCTGCTGATGGTCGACGATCAGATCGCCTTCACCGGCGGCATCAACATCAGCCGCGTCTACGGCTCGGGCTCGTTCTCGCGGCGCAGCAGCAGTGCGCGCGCGCAAGACCCGCTCGAAGACGGCTGGCGCGACACGCAGATCGAGATCCGCGGCCCGGCGGTGACGGCGATGGTCGATCTCTACACCGCGACCTGGCGCGAGCAGGGCTGCAAGGGCGAGCTCGGCCAACCGGCACCGGCGTCGGCCACGCGCGAGCCGGGCGAGCGCATCGTCAAGCTGATCGCCAGCGACCCGCGCGACGGCGTCAACCGCATCTACACCGCCCTGCTCGGCGCCGTGGAGGCATCGCGCCGCAGCGTGCGACTGACGATGGCCTACTTCGCGCCGGGCGAGGACTTCGTCGCTGCGCTGTGCGACGCCGCCCGGCGCGGCGTGAGCGTCGAGCTGGTGCTGCCGGGCCAGAGCGACTTCGCGCTGGTCCTGCACGCCGGCCGCTCGTACTACTCGCGCATGCTCGCATGCGGCATCAAGTTGCACGAGATGGAGCGCGCGGTGATGCACTCCAAGACCGCCGTCATCGACGGCGTGTTCTCCACCGTCGGCTCCAGCAACCTCGACTGGCGCAGCCTGGTATCGAACAGCGAACTCAACGCCATCGTCCTCGGCGAGGACTTCGGCGCCCAGCTCGAGGCCTTGTTTGCCAAGGACCGCGACGCGTCGGTGGCGATCGATGTCGGGCAGTGGCGCCAGCGCGGCTTGAAGCAGCGCGCGCTCGAACTGGTCGGGCGCGCGGCCGAGCGCTGGTTGTAGCGACCGTCTACTGAATCAAGCCGTTCTTCAGCGCGTAGTAGGTCAGGTCGCTGTTGCTCGCCAGCTTGAGCTTTTCGAGCACGCGCGTGCGGTAGGTGCTGACGGTCTTGACGCTGAGGAACATGCTCTCGGCCATGTGGCCGATGGTCTCGCCCTTGGCAAGGCGCAAGAAGACCTGCAGCTCGCGCTCGGAGAGCAGCTCGTGCGCCGGCTTGTCGACGCCGCCGGCCGCGTTGTCGGCCAGCAGCTCGGCCACCGCCGGGCTGATGTAGCGCCGGCCGCGGTACACGGTGCGGATCGCGTTGACGATCTCGTCGGGATCGCATTCCTTGTTGAGGTAGCCGCTGGCGCCCTGGCGCAGCAGCGTCGTCGCGTAGTGCGCCTCCGGAAAGCCGGAGAGGATCAACACCGGCAGATCCGGAAAGCGCGCGCGGATCGCCTGCAGCGCGTCGATGCCGCTCTGATCGGGCATCGAGATGTCGAGCAGCATCACGTCGACCTCGCCGCCGCGCGCCAGCTCCAGTGCTTCCTTGCCGTTGTTGGCCTCTCCGGTGACGCGCAGGTCCACGTGCTCGGAGAGGAACTGGCGCAGGCCCGAACGCACGATGGCGTGGTCATCGACGATGCCAACTTTGATCATACTCATCACGCACTCCTGCTGGCCCTGTCGTCTTCGAGCGTAGCAGCCACGGCAGGCCGTCGCGATAAGACGTGTCCTACACGGCCGACGACAAGCGCCAAGCCCGTCGTCCTACGCCGCCGAGGCCGCCGGGCCGACAGGCGCGAGACCTTGCCTCGCCTAGATTGCGTGAACGGCCAAGTTGTCGGCCGGGCCGAATCACCGTCCTCATCAAGGAGATCGAAATGAACTGGGAACGCATCGAAGGCAATTGGAAGCAGTTGAAGGGCAAGGTCGTCGAGCAGTGGGGCAAGCTCACCGACGACGACTTCGACCGTGTCGAAGGTCGGCGCGAGCAGCTCGCCGGCAAGATCCAGGAGCGCTACGGCATCGCGCTCGACGAAGCCGAGCGCCAGGTTTCGGACTGGGAGCGCCGCGTCGAGGACGCCTGGTTCGACAAGGTGCCGGCCGAGAGCGTGCGCAACCGCCACTGAGCGCCCCAAGGCCGGCCGAAGCCGGCCGTCCCCGCGGGGATCAAGCACTGTTGCAACGGCGCCCTCGGGCGCCGTTCGCATTCGATTCGAGCCGCTGCTCAGCGCTCCAGGTGCGGCGCGCTGTGCATCGCGTCGATCATTTCCTGCACCGTGCCGGCGCTCGGCAGCTGTTCGTCGATGAACAGACCCTCGGCCTCGAGCGGCGCGCCGCTCGGCACGATGTCGGCGGCGGTCAACAGCTCGGCGGCGCCGTCGAACAGGCCGATGGTCGCGCCTTGCAGCCACGCCCGGCGCAAAACGGCGATCAGCGCGGCCGTGCTCGACGCAGGCCACTGCGCTGTGCCGGCGAGCACCACCAGCATGTCGAACTCGGGCGGCGTTGCCTGCGTCGCGTCGAGCTCGGGCCAGGGCCGGATGGTGAGGCCGGCTTCGCGCAGCCGTCGCGCGATCTCGCCCTTGTCTGCGTCGGCGCGTGGCGACACGAACAGGCACAGTCGGTCGGCATTCACTGTCATGGCTCGAACCTTGGTCAGTACAAGGACCCATCGTCGTGCGCTGCGCGCGGCAGGTTTGTCGGCCACACCGCCGCGGCTTGTAGGACGACGCCGCGCGGAGATCGCCCTGTCGGCGCTGTCCGACAGGGCAACGCGCTGCGCGCCGATTCGCTCGTTTGCGCCGGCTGCCTATCGTTCATGCACCGCCGCTCGATCGGCGTTCACCTAGAAAGGTCTGCCATGAACCGCTCCATCTATTTCGTGCCCGTCGCTCTGTCAGCGGCCGTGGCACTTGCCGCCTGCAGTCCACGCGACAACACCACCGCCGGGCAGAAGGTCGATGAGGCCGTCGCCGGTGCGAAGCAGGGCATGGAAGACGCCAAGCGCGCCACCAACGAGGCCGCGACCAAGGTCGGCACGGCGGCGACGGACGCCACCATCACCACCAAGATCAACGCCGCGCTGGCCACCGACGACAAGCTCAAGGCCACCCGGATCGAACGTCGACACCACCAACGGACGTGTCGTGCTCACCGGCACCGCGCCTGACGCCGGCTCGCGCGAGCGTGCAAGCACCCTGGCCAAAGCGGTGGACGGCGTCATGGAAGTCGACAACCGCCTGGCTGTCGACGGCAAGAGCTGAGCACCAACGAAAGACACCATGAAGTCCGACAACAAGCAGTCCGACAACAAGCGCAACGGTCACGCGGCCTTGAAGCTCGACCCAGCCGGGCTCGACGCCGCGCGCCACGATCTGAAGGACGGCGCCATGACGCCTGCCTACGGACCGTGGCGCGACGATGTCGTGCGCCTGCTCAATGACTCGTTGGCCACCGAGCTGGTGTGCGTGCTGCGCTACCGGCGTCATCACTACACCGCCACCGGCCTGGCCTCGCCGAAGATCGCCGAGGAGTTTCTGGTGCACGCCAACGCCGAGCTCGGGCATGCCGACCGCATCGCCGAGCGCATCGTGCAGCTGGGCGGCGAGCCCAACTTCAATCCGCAAGGCCTGCTGGAGCGCAGCCATGCCGAATACAACGAGCCGAGCGATCTGACCGAGATGATCAAGGCCAACCTGATCGCCGAGCGTGTGGCCGTCGAGGCCTACCGCCAGATGATCGATCTGCTCGGCGACAAGGACTCGACCACACGCCGGATGTTGGAGGACATCCTGGCCGACGAAGAAGAGCATGCCGACGAACTGAAGGACTGGCTGGTGCGCTGAAGTCGGCAGCACCGCGCACGACCATCACTCGAACCCCAACCATCGGAGAACACATCATGAGAATCGCATCCCTCGCCCTGGCCGCCGCAGCGGCAATCATTGCAGTGCAGACCTCGGGCTGCGCCGTCGCGCGTGACCAGCAAAGCGTCGGCTCCTACATCGACGACGCCACGCTGACAACGCGCGTCAAGGGCAAGTTCGCAGAGAACACGACCGTCAGCGCCATGTCGATCTCGGTCGAGACCTTGAAGGGCCAGGTGCAGCTGTCGGGCTTTGCCAAGAGCATGGCCGAGAAGTCGATGGCCGAGCAGCTCGCCCGCAACACCTCGGGCGTGCAGACGGTGAAGAACGACATCGTCGTCCGGCCGTAGGCGCGACGGGGCTGTGGCCGTGACCGAGGCACTGCCCGGCGGTGCCGCGCTGTTCATCGTTGCCAACGGCGACTCGGGCGGCGCCAGCGATGCGCTGCTGGCGCAAGTGGCCGCAGCGCTGCACCGCGGCGATCGGCAGTTCAAGATCTTCAAGGCCGAGCGCAGTGCCGATCTGCCGCAGCTGGCGCGCCGCGCGGCGCTGCTGGCGCAGCGCCATCGCGGTGTGCTGGTGGCCGCCGGCGGCGACGGCACCATCAACGCCGTGGCGCAAGAGGCGATGAAAGTGCATTGCCCCTTCGGCGTGCTGCCTCTGGGCACCTTCAACTACTTCGCGCGCGCGCACGACTTGCCGAGCGACCCGCAGCAGGCGGTCGCTGTCTGGCTCGACGGCCATTGCGAATCAGTGCAGATCGGTCAGGTCAACGGCCGTCCCTTCCTCGTCAACGCCAGCGTGGGCCTGTATCCGCAGGTGCTGAAGGCGCGCGAGAGCGACAGCGCGCGCTGGGGTCGCAACCGCGTGGTGGCGGCTTGGTCGGCACTGAAGACGCTGCTGTCGTGGCGTCGCATGATGCGCATCGTCACGGCCAGCGACAAGGCGGTGCGCCTGTTCTGGACGCCGACGCTGTTCGTCGGAAACAACGCGCTGCAGCTGGCGCGGCTGGGCGTTGCAGGCAGCGTCGGCAGGGGCCGCCTCGCCGCGGTGTGCATCGCACCCTTGTCGCTGTATCGCTTGCTGGCGTTGGCAGCGCGAGCCGCCTTCAACCGCAAGCCAGCGCGGCGCGAAGTCTCGAGCGAACTGTTCAGCCGCATGACGGTGGCGCCGGCCGGCACGTCGCGTGCGCAAGCCGTGCAAGTGGCGTGCGACGGCGAGTTGCATTCGTTGCAGGCCCCGCTGCACTTCAGTGTGTTGCCGCATGCCCTGCGCCTGATCAAGCCGCGTCGGGGGCCAGGCGTGGCGACGTGAGAGCAACCGATCCGACGGACGCGGTTCACGCCCCCGACATCTCCGTCCTGCTGCACCTGTCCGATCCGCACTTCGGCGCCGAAGATCCGCGCGCCGTGCAGGCGCTGCTGGCGCTGGCCGAGCAGGAGCGCCCGGATGTGGTGCTGGCTTCGGGCGACATCACGCAACGGGCGCGACCTCGCGAGTTCGATGCGGCGGCGCGCTTCTTCGAGCGCCTGACGGTGCGCCATGCGCTGGTGGTGCCGGGCAATCACGACATTCCGCTGTGGCATCTGCCACGTCGCCTGCTGGCGCCGTTTGCCGAGTTCCGCCGCGCCTTCGGCGACGACCTCGAGCCGCGATTGAGTTCGCCGTTCATCTGGATCGCCGGACTGGTTTCCGCGCGGCGCTGGCGTCACAAGAACGGCGCCCTGTCGGCCGAGCAGGTGCAGCGCAGCGCACGCTGGCTCGCGTCGGCGCCGCCGGACGCGCTGCGCGTGGTGGTGGCGCACCATCCGCTCGCGGCCCTGCACTGGCACGACGAAGACGCTGTGCTGGCGGGCGCGGCCGAAGCGCTGTCGCGCTGGTCGCAGGCCGGCGTGCACCTGGTGCTCGGTGGCCACACCCATGCGCCTTACACCATGCCGGTGCGCGCCACGCGCGAAGGCGCCGGCGCGGCGCGTACGCTATGGGTGGCCCAGGCCGGCAGCGCCGTGTCGAATCGGCTGCCCCAAGGCGGCTCGCAGTCGGTCAACCTGCTGCGGCGCAGCCAGACGGGCTCGTGGCGACTCGAGCAGTGGGACCTGCAACGCGAGGCCGCCCGCTTCGCCCTGCGCCATTGGCAAGCGCTGAGCACGCAGGCGCCGGGTAGGAAGCGGCTTACAGACACTCGGCGCGAATCCATCTATACAGACGGCACCGGGCCGCCAAACTAAGGACAAGGCGTTGCACGCCACACTTCCCTCGCCCCCTGCCATGTCGCCCCTTCGCACCTTGATCATCGAGGACAGCCCCGTCATCCTCGACAACCTCATCGCCACGCTCGAAGAGCTGGCCGACGTGGAGGTGATAGGCACCGCCGGCGACGAAGCCAGCGCGCTGAAGTGGATTCGCGAGTCGCCGCAGGCTTTCGACATGATGATCGTCGACATCTTCCTGAAATCCGGCACCGGCCTGGGCGTGCTGCGCGAGGCCCTCGCGCTCGGCCTGACGGGACCACGCGTGGTGCTGACCAACTTCGCCACCGCCGACATCCGCGAGCGCTGCAAGGAACTCGGCGCCGATCGCGTCTTCGACAAGTCCAGCGAGATCGAAGAGCTGATCGCCTACTGCAGCGGCGTCAGCAGCGGCAGCTTGCAGTAGCGGCGGCGGCTAGACCAGCGGCCGCGGCGGCGGGCGGCCGTCGCCGTACAAATCGGCCAGCCGCACCAGCGCCTTCGGATCGAGCAGCCTCAAGCGGCCGTCGTCGATGAGAAAGAGGCCGCGCCGCTCGAGCGCGCGCAGCGTCTTGTTGGTGTGCGCCAGCGACAGGCCGAGCGCATCGGCCAGATGCTGTTGCGTCAATGGAAACGGCACGCCGGCGCCGCCGCCGGCGTCACCCTGCGTGCCCAAAGCAGCGGCGCGCTTGTACAAAAGGATCAACGCCGTTGCCACGCGCTCCTGAGCGCTGCGCCGCCCGAGCGACAGCAGGTTGTCGTCGACCAGCGATTCCTCGTGCGCCGTCAGCCAGGTGACGTTGAAGCCCATCGACGGCTGGTGGCGGTGCAGCTCCCACAACGCATCGCGGTCGAAGACGCAAAAGCGCGCGGCCGTCAGCGTGACCACGCCGTGCGCGGCCGCATCGCTCATCTTCTGCTGCACGCCGATGAAATCGCCCGCCAGCAGGAAGTTGAGAATCTGGCGCCGGCCATCGGACAAGGTCTTGAAGCGGTAGGCCCAGCCGTCGAGCAGCGTGAACAGGCGCGTGTCGGTCTGCCCTTCGTGGATCAGCGTGGCGCCGGCCTCGAGTTCGAGCTCGCGACGCTTCAGGAACTGCACCAGCGCCAGCTCCTCTTCGCTGTGCGGCAGAAACAGCGGCAAGGCTCGCAGCGGGCAATCGATGCACGGGGTCGCAGGCACACCCCAGTGTAGAACCCGCGGCGGGCGGTCGATGGCCCAGGGGTAGCACAACTGTCCGCTGCGCACTATGTGAATTGACGCGTGCGCGCATGGCCGGCATGTCTACCCTTGCGCCCATGAACGCCAATGAACTTCACTTCGTCTATGCGAGCAAGCTGACGCCGGAGCACGACGCCACGGTCTTCGGCGACGTTTGCCGCGACGCGCAATCACGCAATCTCGAGCGCGGCATCGCCGGCGTGCTGCTGTTCGATGCACGGCAGCGGCGCTTCTTTCAGTGGCTGTACGGGGATCAGGGCGCCGTGCGCCGCCTGGCCAGCGCGATCGCGCTGGATTCGCGTCACAACGTGCTGTCGGTGCATCTGGAAGCGCTGCTGCCGCCGCTCGAGCCCGAGCCGACGTGGCGCACCGGCTTCATCGATGCCGCGGCACTGAACGCTTTCGTCGCGCTCGACCGCAATGATCGCTCGGGCTTGTTCGCCGGGATCGAGCGCCTGATCGGGCAAGCAGCACTCGATCCGCCGCTGCGCGTCGACGCCCTTTGCACCGCGCGCTCGGCGCGACGCTGATCGCGCGCCCGGCGCGCGCGCCCTGCACTCAGCGTGGCGCGCCGCGCCGCAGCAGGTTGACGATGGCCAGCAGGATCACGGCGCCGGCAAGCGACACCCCTATCGAGCCAACGCTGAGCGCGTTCTGATTGATCGTGCCCACGCCCACCAGCGGCGAGATCAACCAGCCGCCCATCAGCGCGCCGACGATGCCGACAACGACGTTGAGGATCAGGCCCTGCTGCGCGTCGGTCCGCATGATCAGACTCGCGACCCAGCCGATCAAGCCGCCGACGACGATCCAGATGATGAAGTTCATGTCTTTCTCCTGTAGGTAGTGGTCCGTTGCATGCCGCTTGCTGAGCGCACAGGCGAGGGGAACTTTCGGCGCCACCCCCGCGGCGGGCTGTAGGACATCACCGCGCCCCGGCGTGGGCACACCGCCTGCCCTGCACCGGCATGCCGGCAATGCGTTCGATGACAGCAACGGCCCGCGTCGATCAAGGCTCGCGTCCTACACCGGCCGGCGAACGCCGCCGACGCCGGCGTCATCACGCCTGCTCTAAGTTCATGACACCTCGTTTGACGACATGTCATGAACACGCTGGTTCTGATTCGCACTGCACTGTCGATCGGCATCGTGATTTCCTGCGGCATCACGCGGGCCGGGCCGAGCGCCGCGGCACCACGTTTCGAAGTCGAGACCCTGAGCGAGGCGACGCCGCTGCGCGCCAACCCTCTTTGGCTGCCGCAGCGCGCAAACGCCGCCGTGCCGCCGGCCGCGGGCACGCCCATCAACCAGGGCGTCAGCGCGCGCTGGTGGTGGGGCTCGGGCAAGCTGGCGCTGGGCGCCGGCGCCGATTGGTCGTCGATGCCGCTGCAGCCCGGAATCGATGCCTCGGCGCAGCGCCAGCGCTTCGCGCTCGAGTTCCGGGCGCGCTCCCTGGCCCGCGACTCGAGCAGCCTCCTGCGCTTGCAGCTGTCGAGCGACGCCGCGCTGCACTTCAGGCCGCGCAGTCAGGGCCTGCAGATCAGCTACCGCGAACGTTTCTGAAGTGTTCGCCTTGGTTCAACAGGAAGAATGACCGTGGACGATACCCGCGCCGATGATTGTCTCGACACCTTGATGCAAACCTGTCGCGAGAGCGAACTCGGCTTTCGCCATTGCGCCGGCCACGCCCAATCGTTGCGCCTGCAATGGCTGCTGACGCAGCGCGCGCAGCGCTGCCGGAAGTGCTTGGCCGAATTGCGAGCGTTGCGCAACGAGATCTCCACGCACGCCTTGCCGCCGCTGCGCTGCGACGACGCTGCGTGGGCAGCGCCTGACAAGCTGCTGGAGTCGGCCGGCGATGCGACCCTGCTGGCCGAATGCGAGCGCGGTGAAGAGATCACGTTGCAGCGCTACCGTCGGGTGCTCGACGAGGACTTGCCGATCCTGTTGCGCGCAGTAGCGCAGCGCCACCTCGACGCCACGAAGGGTCACCGCGCACAGTTGCGCCGCTTGCGCGTGCAATGCGAGGCAGCGCCCGCCGCTCTGGGCGCGCGCCACCGGGACGTGGAGGCGGCATGAAGGATCCACGCCGACGCGCGACGCCCGCCGTCACCACGCCTTCGCGCGCCAACCGGCGCGAACCGCGCCTGCCGCACGAACGCGACGAATCGAACGACGACCCCGCCGCGCCGGTCAATCCGGACATACAGGCGGTCGGCCGCCAGGCCGCCAGCGACGTGGCACGCGGCTTGGTCGATACCGACCGCGGACCGGTGCTCGAGCAATTGAGCCGCGAGCATTTCACGCCGGCCCAGCGGCGTGCCGCGAAGCGGCGCTGAAGTGAAACTCCAACACGCAGCGTGATCGACGGGAGTCGGCCCGATGGGTGCGTTCGCGATCGTGCGCAAATGCGCTGTGCTGTGGCCGGTGCGCAAGCAAGGCGGCGGGCGGGGCGCAGTCGGGGCTCAACGCGTCGCTCGCCCTCGCTGCGCGAGGGTTCCCTGCGATGCTCGGTCAGAGGTCGCACCGCGAAACTCGCTGCACTCACTGCGTTCGTTGCGCTCGAACACTCGCGGTGAGTCAGATCACGAAGCGCGCGGGTACGCGCGCCGACCTCAGCCCTGCGCTTCTCGGCGGCGCCATTCGCCCCGCCTGCGCCCCGCCCGCCGCCTTGCGGCGAACAGTCGTTCTTGGGTGTGGAGTGAGGGGCAAGCCGCGGGCATCGAGCCCGTGGCTTGCCGCGCGCCGCAGGCGCGCGTGCAGGCGCCAGCCGGGCTCGATGCCCGGCTGGGGTCTTTCTCCAACCAAGAACCCAGGCTGCCTCGCAAAGCCGTGGGCGGGTGCGCGGTGGCGCGCCTGTGCGGCGGCGAGGAGCGGAGGGTTTCGGTCGGCGCGCGTACGCGCGCGCTTCGTCAACTGACTCGCCGCATCTGTTCGAGCGCAGCGAACGCAGTGAGCGCAGCGAGTTATGCGGCGCGACCGAAACCCGAGCACCGCAGCGAAGTCGGCGCCGCAGGCGCCGACCGCCGCACCGAAGCGCCAGCGCGCACCCGCCCGCGGCTTTGCGATCCCCACGGTGTATGCGCAAAGCGCGCATTCAAAGTCGGCAATGGGCCGACTGCCGACATCGCGCCACTCGCCCGTTTCATGCGTCGCGGGTCGCGCCAAGCGCGGTGGAACCACTGAGACGGCAAGCAGCCCCTCAGCGGCTCTCGTCGTGCGGCGGCTCCGCGTCGTGCTTTCGTTGCTCGTCGCGCTCGAGCGGCGGCCGCCGCGCGCGCGCTGCATGTTCGTGCCGCGACGCCCAGTATTCGCGCGCCCGTTCGGCAGCGGCAAGTTGCTCGGGCGTGAGCCGAAACGCCAGGTTCGATTCGATCGTCATCGCCAACTCCTTTGCGCACGAGTAAGCAAACGGCGTGCCCATCGCGCGTCGACGGGAACGCCGCTTGCCCTGCACGGGCATGCCAGTGGCCGACGATCTCGATACACGCATCGATCAAGCTGAAAGCGCAGTCGTCGAGCGCGACCGCCGGCTGCTGCGGCGCGGGCGCGAAGTGATCACGCGGATCGAGCGCGGGGCGCGTCACGGCGTGGTGCGCGGCTTGTGGGGCGGCGCTGCTGCGCTCGCCCTGGCATGGCTGGCGCCGAGGCCGCGCCGCACGCCGGTACCGGCGCACGCGGCGCCGGCGTCCTCGCCGCTGGCTGCGTCCGTGCCTGCCCTCATCCCCTTGATCTGGCCGCTGCTGCCGCCCGCGTGGCGCCGCCGCATGAACCCCGCCACGGCGGCCATGGTCGCTGCCATCGGCGTGCCGCTGCTGCAAGGCTTGCTGCCACGGCGCCCAGCGCCGCAGACAGCGCCGGCCGTCGATCTGTCTCGCTTCGCTGGCCGCTGGTTCGAGATCGCGCACCTGCCGGCCGCGTTCGAACGCGGCTGCATCGAGGCCAGCTTCGACGTCACGCCGCGCACCGATCAACTGCACATCGACAGGCACTGTTGCCTGCCTGACGGCACCCGGCGCCACAACCGCGCCGTGGCCTACGTCGTCGAAGGCAGCGCTGGCGCCCGCTTCGAAGTCAGCGTCTTGCCGCGGGGCCTGCGCTGGGTGCCCGGTGCCTGGGCGCGCCAGTGGGTGCTCGAACGTCGATCCCGCCTACCAGCACGCCCTGGTCGGCACGCCGTCGCGCAACGGTCTGTGGCTGCTGGCGCGCACGCCTCGCATCGATGAGGCGGCCTACCAGCGCCTCTCCGGCATCGCGGCGGCGCAAGGCTTTCGCGTCGAGCGTCTGCGGCGCATCGATCACAACTGAATTCGCCGGCTCACGCCCACCCGCGCAATCCTGCGCCGCCGCCGCGGCGTGCCGTGATCGGCCAACCTTGCCGCACGGATCCGCCCTTTCGCACTGTCAGCCTGCCGCGTCGGTCGTGAACGGCTGCGGCGGCGCGCGCAGCGCTTGCTGGCCGATGCGCTCGTACTCGGAAATCACCTGGGCGCCGAGCAGCAGCAGCGTGGCGGCCAGCTCCAGGCTGAGCAGCACGGCAATCGCCGTGGTCAACGAGCCGTAGACGAGGCCAATCTGCGACAAGGTGGCGAAGTACCACACCAGCGCGTGGCGCGACAGCTCCCACAGCAGCGCCGCGGTGACGGCGCCGATCAGCGCGTGCGACAGCGACAGGCGACCCACCGGCATCACCAGGTAGATCGAAGTCAGCACGAAGATTTCGCCGCCCAGGCCGAGCAGGTACAGCAGCACGCGCGACACGCCGCCGAGCGACCAGCTGCGTCCGAGCAGCTCGATGCGCTCCTCGCCCATCACCTGCAGGCTGCCGGCCACCAGGGTCACCAGCAGCAGCCCGGCGCCGAGACAGACGATGTAGACATAGGGGATCACCGCCGAGACCAGCAGCCGGCGCCGGCGCTTGGCGACGCGGTGATGAAAGATCACCGACATCGCGTTCTCCAGCACCGTGAACCCGAGCGAGCTGAAGAACAGCATCGTCGCCAGCAGCACCCAGCCGAGCACGTCGCGATGCGAGAGAAAGCGGTCGAGCTCGGCGACGACGGCGCGCGACTGTCCGGGCACCAGCCACTCGAGATAGCGCGCGAGCGTGCCGAGCAGCTCGGCGCGGTCGATCACGTGCGACAGCGCGATCACCGACAGGACCAACATCGGCACCAGCGACAACAGCGCGTAGTAGGCGACGGCGCCGGCCAGCAGCAGGCCCTGGTTGGCACGAAACGCCTTCAGGGTCTGAAGCGCAAAGGCCCAGGGCTGCGACAGGACTCTGGCAGCGGCCCGGCTGATCAAGAAAGGCACTCGAACACCGCCGCGGCCTCGATGGCTACGGCTGCCGCCGCATCTGCTCGCGCTTCAACGCCAGGTACTCGCCGCGTTCGAGATCGCGCAGCTGACGCGGATAGCGTTCGACGGCGCTGTGCCAGTCGGCCAGGCGCCTTTCGAACTGCTGTGCCGGCGGCAGCGAGAGCGCACCGAGATAGGCCTCGATCGCGAGGTAGTAGCGCATGGTGTTGCGCTCGACCACGCCGCGCGTGCTGCCGATGAATCTCGGCTGGCCGTCGGCGTTGCGTCCCACTACGGAGAAGCCGACTTTGTCGCGGCCGATCGTCGCCAGGTAGCCCTGCATCGCCAGCCGCGCCGCCACGCCGAAGCGATAGGCATAGGCGAGTCGCAGGATGCTGCTCCGCGCATCGAGTGCGGCCACCTCCAGCACGATGAGGTAGGCGCTGGTGCCCAGCGGCCCCTCGTCAGCGCGCAATTGCACCTGCAGGTAATCGGGCCTCGAAGCGACCACCTGGTAGCTGAAGGCGAAACGAAACGCCTGGTCCAGCGCATGGTCGTGCTTGTGCCCCACCACGACTTCCAGCCCTTCCGGCCCTTCTTCGGCGCTCGCCTTGCGCGCACTGCATTGCTTGACGTTCAAATGCAGGATCAGGATGTCGCACCACTGCCGGCGGCCCTGCAGCGCCGGCCCGACCCGTGTGAAGGGCTGATCGATGCGCGCGTGAATTTCGCCCTGCAGGCTGTCGTCGCCCTCTCGCGACTCGAGCACCAGCGGTCGCTGGAAGACGTTGTCGGCGAATGCCTCGCCGAGCGCGCTGGCGCGCGTCTTCAACGTTGCTGCATCCTGAGCATGGACCGGCAAGACTTGCGCCAGCGCCCAGGCGCAGCCGACGATCGCGCGGCCGAGGCGGATCACGATGGCACGGCCCGCTGTGGCGCGCGTCAGCCGAAGAAAGGCCAGAAGGCCACCAGCAACACCACCGGCACGCCGAGCAACCAACCGAGCAAGTACTTGCCCATGATGAGACTCTCCTTGAGCCGTCGTCAGGGCAAGCGCCGTTCCCGCCGTTCGGCGCGGCGGGCGCCCGGCTGCACGCTCGCGCGCCAGGGCTCGTGCTCGCGCCGGGCCCGGTCGGCACCGAACCAGCAGTAGGCGACGTACGCGCTGACCAGGCCGAACGTGACCATGATCAGGAAGTAGACAAGCAGGCTGTCGGTCATGAAGCGCTCCTGAGGCAGGCGCTGAAGCGGCAAGCGGCATGCCGCTTCAGCGCACGCGCCGCACGCGTCGCGCGCGGTGCCAGGCCATCAGCGGCGTGGCCGAGATGCCGTGCACGACGATCGACAGCGCGATCGTCCACAGGCAGGCCGACAGCAGCGTGGCCGCGAGCCCCGCCGTCACGCCCTGCGCCAGCGCAAACGCGAGGTAGAACAGCGAGCCGATGCCGCGCACGCCGAACCAGGCCACCAGCCGCCGCTGTTGCGCGGGCATCTCCTTCGTGCGCACAACCAGCCACACGCCGAGCGGCCGCAGCACGAAGACGAACAGCAGCGCGAAGCCGGCCACCGCGGCGTCCAGACGCGCCGAGGGCAGCGCCGCGCCGAGCAGCATCACCATCGACACCTCGATCAAGCGCTCGCAGCGGTGGCCGAAGGCCACCAGGCGTTCGCTCATCTTCCCGGTGCGCGCGCCCGACGCGGCCGTCGCGCCGCCATGAAACAGCGCCAGCCCCGCGACGAAGACGACGAGAAACGCCGAGGTGGCGCTGGCGCGCGCGATGCCGTAGGCCAGCGCGATGGCGCCCAGGTAGAAGAGCTCGTCCCACTCGATGGCGTGGCCGCGTTTCAACAGCGCCTGAGCCGCACGCCCGAGGGTGCGGCCCAGCGCCCAGCCGATGACGAGGCCGCCACCGATGGCCCAGAGCAGATCGCGCACGAACCAGCGCGTACCGTACGCGCCCAGCTCGTGCAGGCCGAGCAGGCCGAGTGCGAGCATCGTCAGCGGCAGCGCGGTGCCGTCGTTCAAACCGCCCTCGGCGGTGAGCGACAGGCGCACCGCGTCGCGGTCGCTCTCGTGTTGAATCTGCACTTCGGAGGCCAGCACCGGATCGGTCGGCGCCAGGATCGACGCCAACAGCAATGCCGCGGCCAGCCCCAGGCCGAGCAGCCAGGTCGCGGCGGCCGCAGCGAGTACGACCGTCGCGACCATGCCCACGCTGGCCAAGAGCGCAGCAACGCGCCAAGCACGCCAGGTGGGCGGCACGCGCAAACGCAGGCCGACGGTGAACAGCGACACCAGCACGGCGAACTCGGTGGCGAGCGCGAGCGCCGGAGCGTGGCGCAGCGCGTCGTCCACCGTCACCGGCTGCGCCAGCGCACCGACGCCGAAACCGACTGCGAGGTAGACCGTGGCCGGCGACAACGGCAGCCGCGTGACGACGCGCTCGGCCAGGCTCATCGCCAACAGCAAGGCGCCGAGCAGCAGCAGCGTGGCGGTCAGCATGTGGCCGCGACAGGCAAACGGCGTGCCCGTGGTGGCGCCGCTCTCGTCGTCGATCAGACAATGGCGTCCGCAGGCGCGCGAGGCACAGTAGACTTGTTCGTCAACCCCGCCACCGTAACGATATCGACAGCTCGTTGCATTCCGATTCGAACAAGGTGCTGGCGTGGTTGCGCGCCACGATGTGGCTGGCCGCCGCGGTGCCGCTGCTCTTGTTCGCGCTGCTGTCCTGGAGTCAGTACCAGCGGGCCATCGCCGATGCGCAGTTGCGCGTCGATCGCGCCGCGCGCGTCGGCGAAGAACATGCGCTGAAGGTGTTCGAGACCAACGTCGCCTTGCTCATGCGCGTGGCCGATGCGCTCGGCGACGACAGCGACGAACAGCTGCGCGCGCGCGAACGCACGCTGCACGACAATCTGGTGCGCATGACGGCCGACCTGAAGCAGCTTCAGGGCCTCTTCGTCATGGACGGCGCCGGCCGCATGCTCGTCAACAACCGGGCGTTCCCGGCGCCCGCGGTCAACGTCTCCGACCGCGCCTTCTTCCGTCACCACCGGGCCGGCGGCGCGCAGCCGTTTTTCACCGAGGTGCTGACCAGCCGCACCACCGGCGAGTTCTTCTTCGACATGAGCCTGCGCCGCAACGCCGCCGACGGGCGCATGACCGCGGTGCTCTCGGCGAGCATGGCGCCGCGCTACTTCGCCGATTTCTACCGCGAGCTCGCTGGCGACGGCAGCGCACTCAACTTGGCGCTGCGCCAGGCCGACGGCGCCTTGCTGGCCGGCTGGCCGCAGGCGCCGCAGCCCGGCGATGCGCCAGCCGGCGCAGGCGCCACCGCGACCAAGCCTGAGCCGGTCGTGCTCGACCGCATCGCCGCCGCGCGCAGTGTCGGCGGCACGCCGCTGCGCATCGAAGCCTGGATCGATCGCGCCGCGGCGCTGGCGCCCTGGTACCGGCAGCTGGCCATGCTCGCCGCGCTCGGCCTGCCGATTGCGCTGGCGCTGATGTACATGACCTGGGTGGCGCTGCGACGCACGCAGCGTGCGCTCGAAGTGCAGCGCATCCTCGGCGAAGAGACGGCGCAGCGCCAGCGCATCGAAGAGACGCTGCGCCAGGCGCAGAAACTCGAAGCGCTCGGGCGGTTGAGCGGCGGCGTAGCCCACGATTTCAACAACCTTCTGATGATCGTCGGCAACAACGTCTACCTGCTGCGCCGACTGCAGGCCGCACTCGCCGAAAACCCGCAGCTCGCGGCGATCGAACGCGCGGTGGCCGCCGGCACCAAGCTGACGCGCCAGTTGCTGTCGTTCTCGCGCCGCCAGCCGCTGCGCCTGGAACGCGTGCGCCTGCAGGAGCAACTGCACAACATCGTCGAGCTGGCGGCGCCGGCGCTGGGCGCGGCGATCGTCGTCGAGGCGCAGGTCGCAGCCGATACCGAGGCGGTGGAAGTCGACATCGCCGAGCTCGAACTCGCGCTGCTCAACCTGGCGATCAATGCGCGCGACGCGATGCCCGACGGCGGGCGGCTGCGCGTCACGGCGGCCAATGCGGGCGTCGGCGAGCCCGCGGGCCTGGCCGACGATGCGCGGGCCGAGCGCCGCTTCGTCGTCGTCAGCGTGCAAGACAGCGGCCACGGCATCGCGCCCGACGTGCTCGAACGCGTCTTCGAACCCTTCTTCACGACCAAGGAAGCGAGCAGGGGCACGGGCCTGGGCCTGGCCCAGGTCTATGGCTTTTGCAGCCGTGCCGGCGGCATGGCCACCATCGAAAGCGTTCAGGGCCAGGGCACGGTGGTGCGCTTGTACCTGCCCGCGTGCGCGTCGACCGAAGCGCCGAAGGCCGTGCGGCCCGACAGCGACGACGCCACGCCGCGCGCCGACCTGCGCGTCCTGCTGGTCGAAGACAACGCCGAGGTCGCGTTCGGCACGGCCACGGCGCTCGAATCGATGGGCTGCCGCGTGCACCAGGCCGGCAGCGCCGACGCCGCGCTCGAGATGCTGCGTGCCGACGCGTCGCGCTTCGACATCGTGCTCAGCGACATCGTCATGTGCGGCTCGCTCGACGGCATCGGGCTGGCTGCGATCGTCAGGGCCGAGCAGCCCGCGCTGCCGATCCTGCTGATCAGCGGCTACTCGGCGTCGCTCGACAACGCGCTCGCGCTGGGCGTGGACGTACTGCCCAAGCCGTGCACGCCGGCCGCGTTGTCGGCGGCGATGCGCAGCGCCATCGCGCGCCACGGCACGGCGCGAAGATCGACCGCATGACGCGTTCTTGCGGTGGGTCGCTCAATGCGGCCGCAGGATGCGGCGCAAACGGTCCAGGTCGAGCGGCTTGCGCAGGCAGTGGTCGAAGTCGGCGTAGTCCGGCGAGACATCGTCTTCGCGCACGCCCCAGCCGGTGACGGCGATCACCACGATGTCGCCGCCGTAGCGCACGCGCAGCCGCCGCGCCAGCTCGAAGCCGTCGATACCGGGCATGTTGACGTCGGTGACGACGCAGATCGGCGCGTAGCGCTGCACCGCCTCG
This sequence comes from uncultured beta proteobacterium, assembly GCA_963738605.1. Lineage (GTDB taxonomy): Bacteria > Pseudomonadota > Gammaproteobacteria > Burkholderiales > Burkholderiaceae_C > CADEEN01. Next base: position 43,814 of record CAVTXG010000016.1, on the reverse strand, counting down.
AGCGCGCTGGCGCCGTCGCGCGCGGTGTGCACCTCGAAGCCGTCGAGCGCCAGCGCCAGCGCCACGCTCGTGGCGACGTCATCCTGATCGTCGACGACGACGACGTGTTCGGCGGGGCGGGACGCGGCGGCTTGAGTGGGATCGGGCTGCGTGACGACCATCGTGGGCTCCAGCGAAGTGAACGTGCCGCGAGGAACGTGCCTACGCCGGCGAGTCCGGTTGCGACAAGTATGCCGCCATGTCCTGCGCATCGCCAGCGCCGACGCTCACCCTCAGCCCGGACGGCGAAGCCCATACGGCCGGCCCGTCGGCGCGCGTCGAGGGGCCATCGGCGACGACGTGGGAATCGTCCTACAAGCACAGGGGCAGCGCTGCATGGACAATCCGGCGACGCGCGCTTTGCGACCGTTCGCGGCCGACGCCCTTTTGAAGACCTTCATCGTCGAAGACAGCCCGCTGATCCTGCAAAAGCTCGTCGCGACGCTCGAAGAGCTGGCGCCGGTGCAGGTGGTGGGCTCGGCGCCCGACGAAGCGTCGGCCGTCGACTGGCTGGAGCGTGAAGGCCAGCATTGCGATCTGATCATCGTCGACGTGTTCCTGAAGTCGGGCACCGGCCTGGGCGTGCTGCGTGCCGCGCAGCGCCTGGCCGTTCCGGGCAAGCGCGTGGTGCTGACCAACTACGCGACCAACGACATGCGCGAAGCCTGCCGCGCGCTCGGCGCCGACCGCGTCTTCGACAAGTCCAGCGAGCTCGAAGAGCTGCTCGTGTACTGCGATGACATCGACGGCGCGGTGGCGAGCCGCTGATGGAGTTCAATCCTCTCGATCTCGTGCGCCGCAGCAAGATCGCCTTGCCGCTGGCGGTGGCCGCGGCGCTGGTGGTGGTGGTGATCAACGAAGTGGGCTACGGCAAATCGACCCAGGCCGTCGGTGAACTGATCGAGCGCAGCGACGCGCGCGTGCAGATCCAGGCCCTGCTGCGGGCGCTGGTCGATGCCGAGACCGGCCAGCGCGGCTACCTGCTCACCGGTCGCGCGGACTACCTCGAGCCCTACCGCGAAGGCGTCGCTGCCGTCGGCAAAGCGGTCGAAGAACTGCGCGGCTTGTACGAAGGCGACCCGGCGAAGAGCACGCAGTTGCAGGCGCTCGAGGTCAAGGTGCACGAAAAGCTGTCGGAACTGACGACGACGCTCGAGCTCTACGGACAAGGCAAGCATGAACAGTGGCGCGCTGTGCTGCTGTCGAACATCGGCATGGAGAAGATGCAGCAGGTGCGCGCCGCGGCGGTGACGATGCGCGACGAGGAAAGCACGCGCATCGAGGCGCAGCGCATCGACGTGAATCGCACCCTGATGTTGAGCCGCATCGGCGTCAACCTCATGGCGGCCGTGGCGCTGGGCGCGCTGCTGCTGTTCCTGCGCAAGACCCAGGCCTTCGACCGCGCCCGCTTCGAGCATGCGCGCGCGCTCGCCGTGGAGCGCGACCAGCTCGAAAGCGAAGTCGCGCGCCGCACCACCGAGCTGACCGAGCTGACGCAACACATCGAGACCGCGCGCGAAGACGAGCGCGCAAGGCTGGCGCGCGAGCTGCACGACGAGCTCGGCGCGCTGCTGACGGCGGCCAAGCTCGACGCGGCGCGGCTCAAGCGCAGCGCCGCGCCGATGTCGCCGGCTTCGCAAGACGGCCTGAACCACTTGAACGCAGCGCTCGACCGCGGCATCGCATTGAAGCGCAACATCATCGAGAACCTGCGTCCGTCGTCGCTGAGCAACCTCGGCCTGGTCCCGGCGCTCGAGATCCAGGCCCGGGATTTCGCCAAGCGATCGGAGATCGCGGTGCAGACCCATCTCGAGCCGGTGGCGCTGTCCGACGGCGCGCAGATCACCGTCTACCGGCTGGTGCAGGAGGCGCTGACCAACATCGCCAAGTACGCGCGCGCCAAGCAGATCACCATCGCGCTCGCCGCGCAGCCGGGGCGCGCGCACATCAGCGTGCGCGACGACGGCATCGGCTTCGACGCCGCATCGGCCCAGCGCAGCGCGCACGGCCTGAAGGGCATGCGCTACCGCGTCGAGGGCCAGGGCGGCGCGATGCAGATCACCAGCGCGCCGGGGCACGGCACGACGATCGCAGCCTGGCTGCCGGCGTTGCCGCCGACACGAGGGCCGGCATGACGCAGGAGCTGCACATGGCAAGCGACGAAGGCGCCACGCAAGAGGCCACGCAAGAGGCCACGCGAAAAGCATTCGCCGAGTTCAAACGCACCCTGGAAACGTCGGGTCTGCGCGCGGCGCTGGCCTACCTGTCGAGCCTGACGGACTTTCGTTTCATCGCCCTGTTTCGCTTCGAGGGCGATCGCGCCAATGCGGCGGCCTTCTACGACCGCGAACGCCCGCAGGTGTCAAGCCTCGACGAAGTGCCGGCCCACGCCACCTACTGCCGCTTCGCCCGCGATGCACGCGGCGTGTTCGCCACCGCCGATGCGCCGAACGACCCGCGCCTGGCGGGTCATGCGGCGCGCGATGCCGTTCGCTCGTATTGGGGCGTGCCGGTGATCACGCCCGAAGGCGAGATCCTGGCCACGCTCTGCCACTACGACGTGCAGCCACGCGATCCGCGGCAGATCGACCTCGAGCTGATGCTGGCCGTGGCCAGCACGCTCGAACGCGAGCGGCTGATACCGCCCTACCCTCAGGCCTGAAGCGCCGCGCGGCGCTTCACTGGCCGTAGCGCGCGCGCGCCGCGGCCATGCACACATCCTTGTCGTTGCCGCTCATCGCGTCGCAGCGCTGCGTCGCGACCTTGTAGTCGGCCTCGTCCTTGGTGGCCGCGGCGTCGCTGCGCGCGGCGCGCACTTCCTTGTTCATCTTCGCGTCGGCTTTGGCCTTCGCGTAGTCGGCCTTGACGGTGGCCAGGCAGACATCCTTGGAATTGCCGGCCTGATCGTCGCAGACCTCCTTGGCAACTTCGTAGCTCGCTTCGGAGCGCACCTCGGCAAGCTTGGTCATGTCGCGGGCCTGGCCGCTGCGTTGGTACTGCAGGTGCGCCAGCGCCACCTTCTCCTTGCCCTTGGCGGTTTCGACGCAGATGTCCTTGGCGTTGCCGCTGAGCCGATCGCAGGCGTCGCGCTCGGCCTTGTAGGACATCTTGACCTGATCGCGCGCCGCGTCGTGGACGGCAGGGCTGATGTTGGCCGCAGCGGCCACGGCGCAGACCACGCCCGCGGACACGGCGCAGGCCCCGCGGATGATTGAAAGACGAAAAGACATGATGGCTCCTTGGGTGTTGAGAACAGGTGCTTTCGACTCTAGGCACGCGCCGCTGCGCCTAGCGTCGGCGCGGGCGCAGCCGCGCTGTAGGACGGGCGGCGCTCAACGCGCGCTCGCTGCCGAAGCGCGCCAGGCGACGGCTGCTGCCGCCGGCGCCAGGCGCTGCGCCATGCCGGCTTGCATCGTCAGCGCCTGCCACCAGGCGCGGTAGCCGGCGTCGCTCGGGTGCAGGCCATCGACGGCATTGAGCGACGGCTCGATGACGAAGGGATCGCGTTCGCGTTCGTGAAACAGGTTGACGTAGATCGCGCCGGTGCGTGCCGCGGCCGCCGCGACGTGTCGATGCAGCGCACGCGAACGCTGCGTCATCCACCACGACCACGGCGCGAAGAAGATCGGCGCATTGCCGACGTTGCCGGCGGGCATGAAGATGACGACGGCCGCGCGCTCGCGTGCCGCGTCGGCGACGCGATCGATGTCGTCGCGCAGCGCGTCCAGATCGCGCAGGCGGATGACGTTGTTGCCGCCGGCCTGGATCAGCACGATGTCGAACTGCCCGCCGACGTTCGAGCTGCGAGCGCACCTGCTCGAAGCGCGCGCCGTCGAGCGCGCGGTTTTCGATCAGCAGCCGCGGATGGCCTTGCGCGATGAGTCCGGCCAGACTGTGCTGTGGGGTCGTGGCCCCGGTGCCGACCGCCGTGCTGTCGCCCACCACCAGCAGGCGCAGCGCGGCCGACGGCGGCGTCTGCGCAAAGGGCTCGCTGCGTTGCGCCAACTCCTTCGATTGCCCGATGCGCCAGGCCGCGCAGCCGGCGTTGAGCACCACCGCCGCACCGAGCGCACCCCAGAGCAGCCTGCGCAGCGTCATGGCAGGGGCGCGGCGGCCACGAACACGCTCGCGCCGACGCCCGTCAGGCCGGCGGCAAGCCACTGGGCGCGGACATCGTTCACGGCAGATCAAAAGACACGGCAAGCCGGCGCGCTGAGCCGCTCTCAGCTCAACCGCTCGGCGCCGGCAGCGTCGGACGGCGCCGCTGCCGGGCTGACGGTCTGCCCCGGCCCGCCGTTGGGCAGGCCGCCGCCCTCGCCTTCCCAGGTCTGCAAGGCTTCAGGCTTGGCACGCGGCGTGGCGGCCAATCGTTGCGTGTGCTTCTTGCGCAGGGCCTTGATGCCGCCGAGAGACAGCGCGGCGAGCGCGAGCAAGGTGACTGAGCGATGCATGAGAAGACTCCTTTCGTCGTTTGCGAGTGATGCGTTGCGGCAAGCGGCAATCCCGCAGCGATCGGTGTCACGCGGCGCGACGCCGCCGCTCCACCGGCTCGATGCGCAGCAGTTGCCGGTACTTGGTGACGGTGCGCCGCGCCACCTTCAGGCCCTGGCGCTCGAGCTGGCGCGCGATCTCGGCGTCGGACAGCGGCGCACGCGGCGCTTCGCTTCCGATCATGTCCTGCACCAGGCCGCGGATCGCGGTGCCGGAACACGCGCTGCCGCTGGCAGTGACCATCGCGCGTGAAAAGAAACGCTTCAACTCGAACACGCCCTGCGGCGTGGCCATGTACTTGTTGTTGGTGACGCGCGAAACGGTGGACTCGTGCATGCCGAGTTCCTCGGCGATCTCGCGCAGGCCCAGCGGCTTCATCGCCATCAGGCCGAAATCGAAGAAGTGCTTCTGCCTGCGCACGATCGCCTGCGCCACGTCGTGGATGGTCGAAAAGCGCTGCTCGACGTTGCGCACCGTCCAGCGCGCTTCCTGCAGATGGTTGGCGAGTTCGCCATGTTCAGCGTCGCCGGCCGCGGCCTTGTGCTGCTGCTCGCGCCGACAACGCTGGAACAGATCGGCATAGACCTGGTTGAGCTTGATCCGCGGCACCACCGCCGGGTTGAGCTGCACCGTCCAGGCGCCGCGCACCTTGCGCACGATGACGTTGGGGACGATGTAGTGGATGTCGCTGGCACCGTGACGCCAGCCCGGCCGCGGATCGAAGTGGCGGATGCGCTCGCACGCCGCCTCGATCTGCGCTGGCGTGCGGCCGAGCGCCCGCGCCAGCGCGGGCACGTCGCGCGCGGCCAGCAGCGCCAGGTGGTCGTCGATGATGGCCTCGGCCAGCTCCTGCATGCGCGGGCAATCGATCGACGGCAGTTGCAGGCGCAGGCACTCGGCGACGTTGCGTGCGCCGACGCCGGCGGGTTCGAGCGCCTGCACGCGTTGCAGCGCCAGCGCCATCGCGTCGAGATCGGGCGCGGGCCGCAGATCAGCCAGCATGTCGAGCGCCAGCAACTCTTCGAGCGGCGTGCGCAGGTAGCCGTCATCGTCGAGCGAGTCGATGATCGCCTGCGCCAGCAGGCGGTCGCGCAGGGGCAGCGGCTGCGCCGTGAGCTGCGCGTGCAGGTGCTGCGCCAGCGACGACTGCGAGGGCAGCAGGTCGAGCGCGGCGAAGTCGTCGCCGTCGGCGCGGCGCTGACGCGCCAGCGCATCGGCCTGCCAGATCTCGCGGTCGCTGTCGCCGCCATCGGCTGCATCGACCGGCTCCTCGGCAAGCGGCGGCGCCGCGACTTCTTCGGCCTCCGACTGCAGCGCGTCGTGCTCGTCGTCACCGTCCTCGCTTTCGAGAAACGGGTTGCGCCCGAGCGCCTGGCTGACTTCCTGGGCGAAATCCAGCGACGACAGTTGCAGCAGGCGCACCGCATGCTGCAACTTCGGGCTGAGGGTCTGTTGCTGACACCGATCGGTGCGGAACTCCATCGAGGCCATGCATCGCCTTTCTCGAACGCCCTCTCATCGACCGCTTCCGTGCCGGGAGCCGCGCCATGCCGAAGGCAGGTTTGCCACGGCACTCAGGCTAAGGCGCGCTGCGCGCGCGCTGCGCCGTCCCGCACCGCGCAACCTTGTAGGCCGCGTCCGACGCAACGCGGCCGCAGGCACGCGGCCTGCCCCTGTATCGACCCACCTTTCGTTTGCAGGAGCCGCCCATGCAGGCCGACGACGTCATCGCCACACTCAACCACCTGATCGAGACCTGCCGTGACGGCGAGCGCAGCTTTGCCCACGTCGCCGAGCACGCCAAGTCGGCGGCGCTGCGCACGCTGTTCTCGCGCCGCGGCGACGAGTGCGCGCTGGCGGCGGCCGACCTCGCCACCTGCGTGCGCCAACTCGGCGGCACGCCCGACAGCGGCGGCTCGGCCGGCGGCGCGCTGCTGCGCGGTTGGTCGGCCCTGCGCAACAGCGTCGCCGGCAGCTCCGACCTGGCGCTGCTCGAAGACTGCGAGCGCACCGAGGACATGGCGCTGGAGCGCTACCGACGGGCGCTGGAGAACGATCTGCCCGAGCCCGAGCGCACGCTGGTGATGCGCCAACTGGAAGGCGTGCAGCGCAACCACGCCGAAGTGCGCGCGCTGCGCGACCAGGAGCGCGTGCGCGCCCAGTAGAAAGGGCTACGCGATGCGCTCGCCGGCGGGCGCGGCGGCACCACGATCGCCGCCACGGGATGGCGCGCCCCAATCGCTCACGCGGCGGCAACCGGCGGCGCGGTCGATGGTGCTGGTGATGGCGCTGGTGCTTGCGCCCGCGGCGCCGGCAGCGTCAGGCGGCGTGCGGTGGCGGGCAGGGCCAGCAATGGCGCGAGCTGGCGCACGCGACGCAGCGCCAGGGCCACCGCAACCAGGTTCAAGGCGACGACGATCGCCACCACCCAGCCGACACCGAGGCCCCAGGCCAGCAGCGCCGCGGCGATGCCGACCCACAGGCCGATCCATGCCGTGACGGCCAGCACGCCGATGGCGACCACCAGCGCCACGATCTGCGCCAGCGCCAGCCCGGCGCGGCGCAGCTCGAGCGAGAGCAACTGAACGCGGTCGCTGACGAGTCCCGGCAACTCGCCGACGATGTCGCGCAACAAAGTCGGCAACGAAACCGCCGTCGTGCCGGAAGTTGCAGCACGTTCGGCCGCCGCTGTGTCGTCCATCGCAGTGCGCGTTGCTTCAGCGGTCTTGGGCGATGCGGCTGACGAGCACGCCCACGGCGAGCGCCACGCCGAGCGCGGCCAGCGGATGCTCGCGCACCGTGTCGCGCAAGGTCTCGGTCCACTCGTGGCCGAGGTCGCCGACATCCTTGGCGCGCTGTTGCACCACGTCCGATGCGCCATGCGCGCCGCTGATCAGGCGCTCGACCGCAGGCGCGGCCTTGGCGGCAACGCGATCGACCGTGTCGTGCGCGCCGCGCACGATGTTGTCGAGCAGCGGCTGGGCCGGGCTTTCGCCGGCGCGGGGAAAGGGCGTGCCAGTGACGGGATCCTGAACGACAGTACTCATGAAGCGCTCCTTTGCAGTGCCGCAGCAGGGCAATCGGCGTGCCGCAACGCGCGGCTGCGGGAGATTCGCCTATTTGCCGAGAACGACGATCGGGGTGAAGCCGCCATAGACATGCGCTTGGCTGAATCAGCCGCGACGCGCCGCCTCGATGGCCGCGACGTCGATCTTGGTCATCGTCATCATCGCGTCGAAGACGCGCTTGGCCGCAGCGCGGTCGGGGCTGCTCATGGCGGCGCTCAACGCGCGCGGCGTGATCTGCCACGAGATGCCCCAGCGGTCCTTGCACCAGCCACAGGCGCTTTCCTGCCCGCCATTGCCGACGATCGCGTTCCACAAGCGGTCGGTCTCGGCCTGGTCGTCGGTGGCGATCTGGAACGAGAACGCTTCGTTGTGCTTGAACGCCGGCCCGCCGTTCAGGCCGATGCAGGGGATGCCGGCAACGCTGAACTCGACCACCAGCACGTCGCCCTGTTTGCCGCTGGGATAGTCGCTCGGCGCGTACTGGATGGCACCGACGGCGCTGTCAGGAAAGGTCTTCGCGTAAAACCGCGCGGCGTCTTCGGCGGCGCCGTCGTACCAGAGGCAGATCGTGTTCTTGGCGGGCATGTCGTGCTCCTTGGCTCGAGGTTGGGCAAGGATTGTCGGCCGCGCCCGACTTCAGCGCGGCTGCAGATGACCGCGCTCGCCCAGGTCGCGCGGCGGCTCGCCGCTGACCGCGGCGCTGGCCATGCGCCAGAGTTGCACGATCTTGCTTTCCTTCACGTCCCAGTAGTCGGCGCGCACGACATCCAGCCGCACCAGCAGCAGGTCGGGGTCGTCGACGCCGCCCGGAAACCAGGCCTTGGCCAGCGGCGACCACAGCTCGCGCTTGATCGCCTCGTCGTCGCTGACGCGCGCGTTGGCGCTGACGCTGACGTAGCTGTCCTTGCCGGTATCGGCATAGCTCATGCACACGCCAGGGTCGGCCTGCAGATCGATCGCCGAATCGCCCCGGCGCGACATGAACAGCCAGAGCGTGCCGTCCTCGTCCAGGCGCGAGTTCTGCGTCGTCATCGGCCGCGATTGCAGGAAGCCGTCGGCATGGCGCGTGGTCAGCATGCCGAACTTGATGTCCTTGATCAGTTCCCACAGGCGCGCGCGCTCGGTGCTCACGTCCAGGCTCATGCCATGATTCCTCAGCTCCAGTACGGCGCGGCGCCGTAGTGACGGTACATGCGGTCGAGCCACTCTTGCTGCGGCTGCGTCGGCCAATGGTCCTTGTCGAAGCCGCTCGCGGTCTCGAACACCTGCCTGCTCGCATCCATGACGAAGCACTGGCGGCCGGCGTCGTAGCGCAGCACGGTCCAGGGCACCGCGAACAGTCGTTCGCCCAGGCCGAGAAAGCCGCCCGAGGCCATCGCCGCATAGGCGATGCGGCCGCGCGGCACGTCGATGACGATCTCCTCGATCTCGCCCAGGACCTCGTCCTGCGGATTGATCACCGGGTTGCCGCACAGGCGCTCGGCGGTCATCAGGCGCGGGGCCTGGTCGGGGACGAGGACGGCCGGGTCGTCGCTGAACATCATGGGCTCTCTCCTGTCGGCTTGTCGTGGCGTGACTCGTCACGGCAATCGACATGCCCGTGTGCACGGCGGTTGTGAGCGTGGCAAGCGGGATACGCATCAAGCCAGGCGCCTGGGCACATCGTTTGCCCCGTTCGCACTGCAACGGAGCGTTCGATGCCGAAGTGGCTGTCGCTGGGCAACTGGGGCCGCGGTGCGCGCACGCGCGACGCTGCGACACCGCTGGAGCAACTGCACGAGCAGGCGTTGACGCGCAGCCTGGGCCAGGCCCTGGCCGTCGGCAATCGCGTCCTGCTCTTGCAGGATGGGCCGCAGACCTATGCGTCGATGTTCGCGGCCATCGACGCGGCGCGGCACTCGATTCACGTCGAGAGCTACACCGTCGATGCCGACGGGCCGGGCGCCGAGTTCGCGCGCCGTCTGGTCGAGCGCCGCCGCGACGGCGTGCGCGTGCACCTGCTGTTCGACAGCATCGGCTCGATCGGCACGCCGCGCAGCTTCTTCGAAGGCCTCGAGCGCGAGGGCGTGGCCTTGTGCGAGTACCGCCCGCTGCGCGGCCTGCTGGCCTGGTTCAGCAACGCAGCGCACCGGCGCAACCATCGCAAGATCATGGTGATCGACGGCCGCGTCGGCTTCATCGGCGGCCTGAACATCAGCCGCGAGTACGCATCGGGCTCGGCGCCGCGCCTGTCGGGCTCGAAGGCCGACGCCGGCGGCGGTTGGCGCGACTCGCACGTGCGCGTGCAAGGGCCGGTGGTCGGTGAGCTGCAAGCGCTGTTCGTCGCCCACTGGAACCGCCATGCACCGGCGCGCATCGCGACGCCGCCACTGACGACGGCGCCCATGGCCCACGGCACGCAACGCGCGGCCGTCGCGGCCACGGGCAGCGGCCGCGGGCGCAACCCGTTCTACCGCGCGCTGCTCGCGGCCGTGCAGTCGGCACGGTCGCGCGCCTACATCACGACAGCCTACTTCGTGCCGCCACGTCGCCTGCTGCGCGCGCTCGTCGACGCGGCCGAGCGCGGCGTCGACGTGCAACTGCTGCTGCCCGGGCACAGCGACTTCTGGGCGCCGCTGCACGCCGGACGCTGGCACTACGCGCGCCTGCTGCGCAGCGGCGTGCGCATCCACGAGTGGCACGACACGCTGCTGCACGCCAAGACGGCCGTGATCGACGGCCTGTGGGTGGCCGTCGGCTCGAGCAACCTCGACTGGCGCAGCACGGTGCACAACGCCGAAGCCAACCTGATCGTGCTCGACGCGCCGTTTGCGGCCGAAGTCGAACGCGTGTTTCACGGCGACGTGGCGCGCTCGCGCCCGGTGCAACTGCAGCGCTGGCTGCAGCGCCACTGGTTCGACCGGGTCAAGGAGTGGGCCGCACGGCGCTTCGAATTCCTGCTTTGACGGCGCCCGCCGACTTGACGCGCGGGTCGCGGGCGCTACGCTGCAAGCTCGTCCCGCAGCCGTGAACATGCCCGTCCCCGCCTCCGTCCCCGCCTCCGTCAACGCCTCTGACCGCGCCTTCGCCCGCGCATCGCCCCTCCTGCCGAGGCCGACGCTGCGCGCCTACCTGGTCCTCGTCATGCTGGTGGCGACGGTGCCGTTGGCGCTGCTGATGGCCTATCAGCTGTTCGACGACATGCAGGTGCAGCAGCGGCGCGTCGAGGACGGCCTGCAACGCAGCGCGCAAGCGTTGCAGGCGTCGGTAGAGCGCGAACTGGCCGCCAGCGTGGACGTGCTGACGCAACTGTCGCGCCGCGTGCAGCCCGGCGCGGACGGCGACCCGCTGCCATCGCTGCGCCAGGTCTTGCGCGAGCAGGCGCTGCCCGCGCACTGGCACGCCGTGTACCTGCGCGGCGCGGATGGGCAGCTTCGCTTCGACAGCACGGGCGCGATGCCGGCGCTGCCCCGGCTCGACGCCGCAGGCATCTCCGGCTCGATCGCGCAGGGCGATCGCCGCGGCACGGTCGTCGAAGTGCCGCTCGTGTCCGCAGGCACGGCGCGCTCCGCACTCGGCGCCTGGATCGATGCGTCGCATTGGCAGCGCCTGGTCGACAGCAGCGATGCTCCCGCCGACGGCGGCCGGCTGGCGATCGTCGGGCGCGATGGACAAACGATCGCGCGCACCGGCAGCACGGCGCAGGAGGGCACGACGACGCCGCAGGCCGCGGCCACGCCCGGCGTGCAGCGCGTTGCACTGGCCGACGGCAGCTTTGCCTACAGGGCAACCCGGACAGTGACAGCGTCGGGCTGGCCGGTGCACGCACAGCTTGCGGCCGGGCCGATCGAAAGCGCGCAACGGCGCGCGCTGCTGACAGCGCTGGCGACGGCCACGGCCTGCCTGCTGCTGGGCGTGGCGCTGGCCACATTGCTGGCGCGCCGCGTCACCGAGCCGCTGATCGAGCTGGCGGGCGACGGCGCAGCACGGCAGCGCGCGACGCCTGTGGTGCGCGAGATCGCGCAGCTGTGCGACGCGCTGGCCGCCGCGCAAGAGCAGGAGGCGCGCTCGCGCGCTCACCTGCAAAGCAAGGCCGGCGAGTTCCAGGCGCTGTTTGCCGGCACGCCGGTCGGCCTGGCCTACTCGAGCGACGGCGCCGATGGCCGTGTGCTGCACAACGCCGCGATGGATGCGCTGATCGGGCCAGCCGATGGCGCAGCGATGGTCGAGATCGTCGAGCGTGGGCAGGTGCTGCCACCAGCCGAACAGCCCTTGCGCCGCGCGATGCGCAGCGGCCGCGAGGTCGGGCCGCTCGAGCTCGAACTGCGCAGCGCCAGCGCGCCGCAGCGCCATGTGCTGGCGCGCGCCGTGCCGCTGTTCGACCACGATCGACATGCGCGCGGCGCGGTCGCGGTGATGGTCGAGATCACCGAACGCAAGCGCGCCGAACAGCGTCTGCTCGAGTCCGACCAGCGGCTGCGCCAAAGCCTGCAGCTGATCGATCTGGCGCAGGACGCCGGCGGCGTCGGCTTCTTCCAGTTCCAGTTCGACGGTAGCGCAGGCACCTGGACGCCCGGACAGGCGCGGCTGTGGGGCATCGATGCGGCGCAGTCGCCGCCCTCTGCCGCCGGCTTGCTGCGGCGCGTGCACCGCGACGATCGCAAAACGCTGCTGGCGCAGTGGCGCGCAATGATCGCAGCCGGACGCGAGCGCGAGACCTTCGAGCTGCGCACCGTCGCGCCCGAGCACGCGCCGCGCTGGTTGTCCACGCGCGTGATGCTGTCGTACGGCGCCGAGCGCCGGCCGAGCCGCGTCGTCGGCGTGACCATCGACGTCAGCGAGCACAAGCGCGCCGAAGCCGAACGCGCGGTGTTGATCGCCGGCGAGCAGGCGGCCCGCCAGCAGGCCGAAGCGGCCAACCGCGCCAAGGACGAGTTCCTCGCCATGCTCGGCCACGAGCTGCGCAACCCGCTGGGCGCGATCTCCTCGGCGGTGCAAGTGCTCGACCGCGTCGGCACCGGCACCGAGCTCGCGGCGCAGGCGCGCCTGATCATCGGCCGCCAGACGCGACACCTCGCGCACCTGATGGACGACCTGCTCGACGTCGGCCGCGTCATCTCGGGCAAGGTGCTGCTTTCGACGCGGCGCATCGAGCTCGGCGCGCTGGTCGAACACGTGCTCGCCGACTTCGAACTCACCGGCGTATCGCAGCATCACGACCTGCACCGCGAGCTCGCCGCGGTCTGGGTCGAGGCCGATCCGACGCGCATCGAGCAGGTGGTGGGCAACCTGCTGGGCAACGCCTGCAAGCACACGCCGCCGGGACGGCGCATCGACGTCGTGCTGACGCGCCGCGAGCACCGCGCCCTGCTCGAAGTGCGCGACCAGGGCGCGGGCATCCCCGCAGCGCTGCTGCCGCGCATCTTCGACCTGTTCGTGCAGGGCGAGCGGCCGATCGACCGACCCGGCGGCGGCCTGGGCATCGGGCTGACGCTGGTGCGGCGTCTGGTCGAGCTGCACGGCGGTCATGTCTCGGCGCGCAGCTCGCCGGCGGGCACGACCTTCCAGGTGACATTGCCGGCGGTCGCGGCGCCGCAAGCTCGTGACGATGCACCGGCGCGCGCGAGCTCGCCGCCGCGTCGCGTGCTGCTGGTCGACGACAACGCCGACGTGCTGGCGGCGATGCGTTCGATGCTCGAACTCGACGGCCATGTCGTCAGCACCGCCGCCGACGGCCCACGCGCGCTGGCGCTGCTGATCGACGAGCGGCCCGATGCCGCGATCGTCGATATCGGCCTGCCCGGCCTGAGCGGCTACGAAGTCGCGCGGCAGAGCCGTCGCGCCGGCTACGCCGGCAAGCTGTTCGCGCTGTCGGGCTACAGCGGCGCCGCGGACGCGGCACAGGCTCGCAGGCACGGCTTCGATGCGCACCTGGCCAAGCCGGTCGATGCGCAGCGCCTTGCCGAACTGGTGGCGCAGGCCTGATGCTGCGGCCCCTTCAATCATCGATGCGCAGCATGGAGGTCGCAGCGTGGGTCATGCCCTGATCGTCGATGACGACAACGACGCGGCGAGCATGCTCGCCGCGCTCGTCGCCGCCGAGCAATTCACCGTGGCCACCGCGCACAGCCTGCTCGACGCGCGGCGCCAGATCGCGCTGCAGTCGCCCGACATCGTGCTGCTCGACCTGAAACTGCCCGACGGCAGCGGCATGGATCTGTTCGACGACCCGAGCCTGATCGGTCAGTCGCAGATCGTGCTGATCACCGGACATGCCAGCCTGGAGACTTCGGTGCAGGCCTTGCGCCTGGGTGCGGCCGATTACCTGGTCAAGCCGGTGAGCCTGGCGCAGTTGCGCGCCGTCCTGTCGCGCGTGATGCGGCCGGCAGCGCTGCGCGCCGAGCTCGACACGCTCGAAGCCGAGTGGCGCCGCAGCGGCCGCTTCGGCCACCTCTGGGGGCGCTCGGCGCCGATGCAGCACATCTACCACCAGATCGCGCGCGTCGCCGGCACCGCCGTCTCGGTGCTGATCACCGGCGAGAGCGGCACCGGCAAGGAGCTGGTGGCGCGCACGCTGCACGACCTGAGCCGGCGTCGCAAGCAGCCCTTCCTGGCCGTCAACTGCGGCGCCATCTCGCCCAACCTGATCGAAAGCGAAGTCTTCGGCCACGAGAAGGGCAGCTTCACCGGCGCCGAGCGCCAGCACCAGGGCTTCTTCGAACGCGCCGCGGGCGGCACGCTGTTCCTCGACGAGATCACCGAGATGCCGGCGGCGCTGCAGGTCAAGCTGCTGCGCGTGCTCGAGACCGGCGCCTACATGCGCGTCGGCTCGACGACGCAACTCAATGCCGACGTGCGCCTGATTGCGGCCACCAACCGCAAGCCGGAGCAGGCCGTCGCCGAGGGCGTGCTGCGCGAGGACCTGCTCTACCGGCTGAACGTCTTTCCGCTCGCGCTGCCGCCGCTGCGCGAGCGCGCCGGCGACGTCGAACTGCTGGCAACGCATGTGCTGGCCGAGGTCTCGCAGCGCGAGGGCGCGACCAAGCGTCTGTCGCCCGAAGCGGTGACGCGGCTGGAAGCCTACCGCTGGCCGGGCAATGTGCGCGAACTGCGCAACGCGATGCAGCGTGCCTGGGTCATGTCCGACGGCGAAATGGTCGGCGACGAGTGGCTGCCGCGCGACGTGCCCGTGCGCGAAGCTGCTTCCGCCGCGGTCGACAGCGCGTCAGTCAGCGTTGCCATCGGCACGTCGCTGGCCGACGCCGAGAAGCAGATCATCCTGGCCACCTTGCGCCACTACCAGCAGCAGCGCGAACGCACGGCCGCTGCCCTCGGCATCAGCCTGAAGACGCTGTACAACCGGCTGAAGGACTACGGCAACAACGTCGAAACGTGAGCCTCACGAGTTCTGCGGCCCGCCGTCGGCCTGCGACGGCGTCGAGATGTCGCGCATGGCTTCATCCACCGGTGCGAGCTGACGCGTGGCCAGGTCGCCGAGCGAGACGATGCCCACGAGATGGCGATCGACGTTGACCACCGGCAGGCGCCGCACCTGCGCGTTGCCCATCACGCGCAGCACCTCCTGAGAATCCTGGTCTTCGGTGCAGAACTCGGTGCCGTGGCTCATGACATCGGAGACGCACGCCGTGGACGGGTCGGCGCCGACGGCCGTCCCGCGCACGGTGATGTCGCGGTCGGTGACCATGCCGACCAGTTCGCGGCCGGCGCAGACCGGCAGCGATCCGACGTTGAGCTGATCCATCAATTGCGCCGCGAGCTTCAAGGTGTCTTCCGGCCCGATCACCTGCACGTCGCGCGACATGATTTCTGCAATGGTTGGCATCATGGTCTCCTTCATCGAATGTCGTGGCGGCGCTGCACGCGCTCCGCTTCGAGGCCCGACGGCGTCTGCGCGTCGAGCCCGCGATCGGGCGATTCGGCGACCTGCGACTCGTCGTCGGCGTGCTCGATCAGTTCCTCGATGATGAAGTTGCCTCGGAAACGAGATGACGACATGGCCCACGGGTTTGAAGACGCCGTGGCTGGTGGGGTGATCGAGCTTGTCCATGGATGATGCTCAATGCAGTTCGAGTGGGTTGGCTTCCAGTGCCTTGGCGTCGCCGCGCTCCACGAGTTCGTCGCGCCAGCGTTCGAGCAGCCGATCCATCTCGCGGCCGAGCGCCTGCGCATCGACCAGCGCCGCGCGCTGGGCGCGGTTCATCGCCCCATGGATGCGGTCGCTGCGCAGCGTTGCCAGCGCATCGATCGCGCCGAGCAACCTGGCCTGGTGCTCGGCGCCAAGACCGGCGTCGCCGGCGAGCGCGGCGAGCTCGCGCAGCGCGTCGAGTTCGCGGCCGGCCTCGTGGCTGCCGCCCGGCATCACGCCCTGGGTGCCATGCAACGAAGGGATCAACACCACATCTTCGATCTTCCAGCGCAGTTCGAGTGCGAGCAGCACCTTGTGCAGCGCCTGCGGCGAGCCGAGCGGCGCGTCCTGCGAGAACGCGTCGAACAGGCGGCGCGTGTTGCCGCGAAGCTGGTGGATGCGATCGAATGCGTCGCTGATGTGCATGAGGCCTCCGCGGGACGAACAGGGTGTCCACCAAGCATCGGCTGCGCCGCGACGGCCGCGCGTCATCGGCGCGGCCATTCGCTTGTAGGACGGAGCGCATCGGCGCGAGGTGCCGGCGGCATGCGCGCCTACAGCGCCATCGGAGCGCACCCACGTCCGAGGTTCGGCCCTTCCGACAAACCCGGCGCGCCGCTGGGCCTAACTTTGCAGCATCGCTGTTCGCCAGGATGCAAGACAAGGACGCCATCATGAACACGTCATCCCCCTGCGCCGCTTTCGAGATCCGTTTCGACGACCTGTTCGATGTCGGCCGCTCGCTGGCCTTTCCCTGCGACGAGCAAGGCCATGTCGACATCGACACGCTGTCCGAGCGTGCCCGCGCCAACTACCTGTTTGCGCGCGCCATGGTGGGACGCGAGTACTCCATGCCGGTGCAGGCGCCCGCGCTCCTTTCGTAGGCGCGGTCCTACCGCAACGGGGCGCTTGGACGACAACTCGACGCGCTTCGTTCCCACGCTGGGGGCAAGCCCTCGCCCGTAATCTCGTTCAACGGTTGCACCACAGGCCGTGACATCCCAACACACCAGGAGCCAAGCATGTTGCACTACGCAGTCGTCTTTCTCGTCATCGCCCTGATCGCCGCTCTGTTCGGATTCGGCGGCATCGCTGCCGGGGCTGCCGGCATCGCCCAGGTGCTGTTCTTCGTCTTCATCGCCCTGGCGGTGATCGGCTTCATCGTCAGCCTCGTCAAGCGACGCTGAGACAACCCACTCTCTCGACACAGGAACACGACATGGACACACTCACCCACCACTCGTTCAGCACCAACCGCGCGGCCGACGAGGCGATCCGCTCTACACAGCGCGTGGCCAACGAGGCGCTGGATCGACTCTCGGACGCGGTGCAACACGCGCCCACCGTGCTGCACGACGGCGCAGCACGTGCCGAAGAGCTGGCGCGTCGCAGCGCCGTCGCGGTTCGCGAACAAGCTTTGGCTGCAACGGCGCACACACGCAGCGTCATCGAGCACGACCCCGTCAAGTCGGTGGTGATCGCCGCCGCGGTCGGCGCCGGTTTGACGGCGCTGTGGCTGTGGCTGTCGCACCGCCCATCGATTCGCTGAAACCTCGCGCTCATCGCACAAAGCGCGCGCTCTGAGCGCGCGCTTTGCTTCGTGCACGCACAAACGCGTAGGACGCGTCCTACCGCGCCATCGCGGCATAGCCGATAGGCTGCGTCGGCGCAGCCGCCTACTATCGAATCTGATGTTCCAGCCAAGGAGTCGACGATGACAACAACCCCCGAAGACAAGCAACCCCTGGCCGAACATCTGGCATCTTGCGTGGCGCTGCTCGGCCCGGGGTTTCGGCTGCGCTGCGTCGCAGAAACGGTGCACGCCTTCGTGGCGCCGCGCTTCGTGACGACCGTTTGCGTGTCTTGTCTGGTTTTGTTCAGCGCCGCGATGGCGTTCTGACCGATGCCACGGCGGTGGCTGCCTCGGCTGCAAAGGCCGTGGCCCACATCCCGCGCCGGCGATGCCGCGCGCGCCATGCTCGATGCGTCGCGTGGACCGATCGAAGCACCGATCCGCGCCGAGATCTTCGGCGCCGCGCGCTTCCAGCAGCATGGCCGCAGCCTCGCGGCGACCCACAAGGCGCGGCCGGCCGGCGGGCGCATCCCGGCGTTCTTTCCGCGCACGCAGAGCAGCGTGCGCGTGCTGCGGCAGGCGCATGGCTACATCGGCGCGCAGGCCCGCGCCGGCCAACACATCAGCCCGGCCGGCGAGTGGCTGCTCGACAACTTCCACGTCGTGCTGGGCCAGGTCAAGGAGATCCATGAGGGCCTGCCGCGACGCTACTTCCGCGACCTGCCCGTCCTCGTCGACGAACACCTGGCCGGCCTGCCGCGCATCTACGGCGTGGCCTGGGCCTTCGTCGCCCACACCGACAGCGCCTTCAACGAGGAACTGCTCAGCGCCTTCCTCACGGCCTATCAGGAGACGCGGCCGCTGACGCTGGGCGAGCTGTGGGCGCTGCCGACGACGCTGCGCGTGGTGCTGGTCGAAAACCTGCGGCGCCTGGCCGAACGCGTGGCAGCGGCCAAGGCCGCGCGCGAGCTCGCCAACCGCTGGGCCGACGATCTCGACGACGAGAGCGAGCTCGTGCCCGACGACCTGTACCTGCGCATGAAGCCGCGCGGCGTCGCCGACGCCTTCGCGCTGCAACTGGCGCTGCGCCTGCAGGACCATCGCCTGCCGACACACGAATCGCTGCGCCTGTGGCTGGAGCGCGTGCTGCCCGACCGCGCCTGGCAGCAGTTGCAGCAGCAGGGCGAGCAGGCCGCCGACAACCTGAGCATGAGCAACGCCATTCGCTCGCTGCGCATGCTCGGCGACGCCGACTGGCGCGAGCTGATCGCTCAGTCGAGCCGCTTGATGCGCACGATGCAGCAATCGGCCCTGTTCCGCGCCGAGCGCGACGACACGCAGGACTCGACGCTGCGCGCCATCGAGAAGCTGTCGCGTCGCAGCGGCAAGAGCGAGACCGAGGTCGCGAACATGTTGCTCCAGCTGACGCAAGACGCCGGCGACGCGACGCATGCCTCGCCCGGCTGGTGGCTGCACGGCCGCGGCCGGCCGGTGCTGCGCAAGGCGTTGGCGCTGCCGCCGCGCACCTGGCCCAGCCGCGAGCAGTTGCGGCGCCACGTCGCCGTGCCGCTGTACCTGGGCCTGATCGTCGCGGGCAGCGCGGCGCTGACCGCCTGGTTCGTGCTCGCCCAGTCGGCCGCCGGCGCATCGCCGCTGACCCTGGCCTTGATCGCCATGCTGGCGCTGTTTCCGGCGTCGGAGACGGTGATCGCGCTGTTGCACCGGCTGGTGAGCGAATCGTTGCGCCCGCAACGACTGCCGCGCCTGGCCTGGGCGCAGGGCATACCGGCTGAACACCGTGTCATCGTCGTCGTGCCGGCGCTGCTGACGAGCGCGCGCACGACGCAGGCCTTGGCCGCGGCGCTGGAGCGGCACTACCTGGCCAATGCCGAGGCCCACGCGCAGTTCGCGCTGCTCAGCGATCACACCGATGCAGACCAGGCACACACCCCCGCCGATGCGGCACTGCTCGACGCTGCCATCGCCGCGTTGCAGGGCCTCAACCGGCGCTACCCGGTGGCTGCCGGCGAGCCGCCGCGATTCGTGCTGCTGCACCGCGAGCGCCGATGGTCCGACACCGAGCGGCGCTGGATCGGCTGGGAGCGCAAGCGCGGCAAGCTCGAACAGCTGGTCGATGCGCTCGCCACCGGCGACGCAAGTGCCTTTGTCGAACAAGGCAGCTTGTCGCGACTCGCGCCGAACACGCGCTACGTGCTGACGCTGGACAGCGATACGCAACTGCCGCCGGGTGTGCTGCGCGAGTTGGTGGGCGTGGCCGCGCATCCGGCGAATCAGCCGCGCATCGATGCCGCACAGCCGGCGCGTCGTCGCCGGCTACGGCATCCTGCAGCCGCATGTCGCAACGCCGCTGCCCGTCGGCAACGACGAGTCGGCGTACCACGCCCTCTTTGCCGGCCAGGGCGGCATCGACCCCTACGCTGCGGCCACCTCGGAGGTCTACCAGGACATCACCGGCGAAGGCAGCTTCGTCGGCAAAGGCCTGCTCAACGTCGAGGCCTGCCACCGCGTGTTGAGCGCACGCTTGCCGGCAGAGCAGGTGTTGAGTCACGACCTGATCGAAGGCTCGATCGTGCGCTGCGCCGGCGTCAGCGATGTCTCGCTGCTCGAAGAAGCGCCGATGCATCCCGATGTTGCCGCCGCGCGCATGCACCGCTGGACGCGCGGCGACTGGCAACTGCTGCCCTGCCTGCTGCACGCCGGCCGCTTCGGCCTGGGCGCGATCGCCCGCTGGAAGCTGCTCGACAACCTGCGCCGCTCGCTGGTGGCGCCCTTGTCCTTGCTGCTGCTCGTCATCGCCATGGCCACGTCGCTGCTGCAACCGGGCGCGACCTGGCTGCTGGTAGCCGCGGCCTTCGGCGCCGGTCCGGTGATGGGCGCGATCGCCGCGCTCGCGCCGAGCCGCGACGGCCTGGCGCTGCTTCACTTCTTCGGTCAGGCGTTGATCAGCTTGTGGCGCGCGCTGCTCGGCACGGCCTGGCACCTGGCTCAATTGTTGAGCCAGTCGATGCTGCAGGCCGACGCCATCGGCCGCGCGCTCTACCGGCTGCTCTTCAGCCGGCGCCACCTGTTGCAGTGGACCACGGCCGCTGCCGCGCAAGCCGCCGCGCGGCGAGATCTGGCGGGGCTGGTTGCTCAGCATGCGAAGGTGAGCGTGGCCGCGGGCCTGTTGGCACTGGTGATGCTGGCCTCGGGTTCGCCCTGGCCGTGGCTGGCGGTGCTCGCATGCCTCGTGTGGGGCGCATCGCCGCTGTGGACCTGGTGGGCCGGCCGCTCGCGGCCCGACGCCGCGAGCGCCCTCTCGGCCAAGGACGGGCTGTACCTGCACAACGTGGCGCGCGACACCTGGACGCTGTTCGAGCAATGGGTCGGCGCCGAAGACAACCACCTGCCGCCCGACAACGTGCAGACCGCGCCCGAGACCGTGGCAGCGCACCGCACCTCGCCGACCAACATCGGCCTGTACCTGCTGGCGGCGGCGTGCGCGCGGCGCTTCGGCTGGATCGACGCGTCGGCGATGCTCACGCGCATCGAAGCCACGCTCGACACGCTCGCCCGCCTGCAGCGTCATCGTGGCCACTTCCTCAACTGGCACGACACGCGCAGCCTGCAGCCGCTGCTGCCGGCGTATGTCTCCACCGTCGACAGCGGCAACCTCTGCGGCGCGTTCATCGCCACCGCGCAGGCGCTGCGCGAGTTCGCGCAAGAGTCGAACGACGCGCTGCTGGCCGCGCGCGCGCAACGCTCGGCCGACAGGCTCGACGCGCTCGCGCTCGAACCCGACTTCGCCTTCCTCTACGACACGCGGCGGCGCCTGTTCCACATCGGCTTTCGCATCGCCGAGCAGGAGCTCGATACCTCGTACTACGACCTGCTCGCTTCCGAGGCGCGCTTTGCCGGCCTGTGGGCCATCGCCAAGGGCGACGTCCCGGCGAACCACTGGCTCGCGCTCGGCCGGCCCTGGTACGCCACCGGTTCACAGGTCGGACTGCGCTCCTGGTCGGGTTCGATGTTCGAGTACCTGATGCCGAGCCTGTTGCTCGACGAGCCGCGCGGCAGTGCGCTGCGCAGCGCCACGCTGGCGGCGGTGCGCGAGCAGATGGCGTTCGGCCGCGAGCACGGCGTGCCCTGGGGCGTTTCGGAATCGGCGTACGCGGCGCGCGATCACACCATGGCCTACCAGTACGGTCCGCAAGGCGTGCCGCGCCTGGCGCTGCGCCGCACCCCGCCCGACGAGCTGGTGATCGCGCCCTACGCCACCGCGCTGGCGGCCTTGGTCGCACCGCGCGAGGCCACCGAGAACTTTCGCCGTCTCGAAAGGTTGAAGGCGCGTCATGCGATGGGCTTCATCGAAGCGCTCGACTACACGCCCGAACGCCGCGGCGAAGCCGAGCAGGACGCGCCCTTCGCGCCGGTGATGACCTTCATGGCGCATCACCAGGGCATGCAGATCGTGGCCCTGGCCAACGTGCTGCTCGAAGAGGCGCCGCGGCGCTGGGCGATGAGCCATCCGCGCCTGGGTGCGGTGGCGCCGTTGCTGTCCGAGCGCGTGCCGCGCGAAGTCTCGTCGCTGCTCGAACCGCCGGTGGCGCTGCGCTCCGATGAGCGCACGACGCCGCTGGCAGCGCGGCGCGACATCGTGCCCGGCGCTGCTGCGTTGCAGCCGACGCAGTTGCTCTCCAACGGACGCTACAGCGTGGCGCTGCGCGCCAACGGCGCCGGCTGGAGCCGACTGGGCGACCAGTTCGTTTCTCGCTGGCGCGACGATGCGCTGCGCGATGCCTACGGCAGCTTCTTCTTCATTCGCCGCGCGCCCGGCACCGAGCCGGTCTCGTTGACGCAGCACCCGGCGCCGGATCCGCGCGCCGATTACCAATGCAGCCTGCACGCCGACCGCGTCTGCCTCGACGCACGCTGGAACGATCTGGAATCGCGCTGCACGGTATGGGTGAGCCCCGAGGACGACGCCGAGCTGCGCCAGGTCGAGTTGCGCAACCTCAGCGGGCAGGCGCGCGAGATCGAATTGATGTCGTACTTCGAAGTCAGCCTGATGGATGCGCGCGGCGACGAGGCTCACCCCGCCTTCGCCAACCTGTTCGTGCGCGCGGCCTGGGACGCCGCCGACTCGGCGCTGCACCTCGAACGCCTGCCGCGCCTGGCGACCGAGCAAGGTCTGCATGCCGTGCACTTCCTCGCGCACAGCGAGCGCGCGCCGCTCGAAGTGAAGTTCCAGACCGACCGCGCGCGTTGGATCGGCCGCAACCGCAGCGTCGCGCATCCGCTGGCGGCCTGCGACGCTGCTGCGACGGAGGTCTCGACCGGGCTCGATCCGATCGCCTCGATCGCCGTGCGCATCGAATTGCCGGCGCACGGCAGCGCGCGCCTGACCTGGGTCACCGCCGCCGGCGCGAGCCGTGCCGCGCTCGACACGCTGGTCGACAAATACCTGCAGCACGCCAACGTCGAGCGCGCCTCGTTGATGTCGGCCACGCTCGCCGCGATTCGCTTGCGCGAGCTGCAGTTGAAGCCCGAGCAGCTCGCCGCGATCCAGACGCTGACGACGCCGCTGGTGCTGACGCTGCCGCGGCCGGCACCGCGCGACGCCGGCGCTGCCGATGAGCGCGCGGGCTGCGACCGCCGCCTGCTGTGGCGCTTCGGCATCTCGGGCGATCGGCCGATCGTGCTCGTTGCCGGCGGCGCGGTGCACGGCCTGGGCCTGATGCGCACGCTGGCGCAGGCGCTGCGCCTGTGGTCGTGGTCGGCGCTGGCCTGCGACCTGGTGGTCATCAACAACGAACCCGCGTCGTACCTGATGCCGCTGCAGCTCGAGCTCGCCGCGCTGCGCGACCGCGTCGCCGCCGACGCCGCGGCGTTGCCGGGCCACAGCGCGCGTTCGAGCCTGCACGTGCTGCGCGCGGCCGAGGTCTCTGCCGAAGAGCGGGCCACGCTGCAGGCGCTGGCGCGCATCCGCCTGACGGCCGACGGCCGTCCGCTGGCGCAACACGTGGCCGATCTCGTCGAGTGGCACGACGCGGCGCTCGACCAGCGCCAGGAGCAGTCGCCGAGCGCGCTGCCGCTGCGCCCGATGCATGCGCGCGTGGCGCAGGTGACGAGCGGCGAGTTCGATGCGGCCAGCGGCGACTTCGCCTTCGACGTCGATGCCGCGCAGCGCCCGGCGCGGCCCTGGGTCAATGTGCTGGCCAACCCGCACTTCGGCACCCAGGTGTCGGAAGCCGGCGGCGGCCACAGCTGGGGCGGCAACAGCCGGCTCAACCAGTTGAGCGCGTGGTCCAACGACGCAGTGACCGATGCCGCGAGCGAGTGGCTCCTGCTGCAGGACCTGCGCAGCGGCGAGGTCTGGAACGTCGCCGCCGGCATCGGCGCGGCGCCGGTGCGCTACCGCGTGCGACACGGCCAGGGCACGACGCGCATCGAACACGCGTGGCGCGACTTCGAGGTGGCCGTGAGCTGGTGCGTCGATCCGCTGCTCGCGGTCAAGCAGCTGCAGTTGCGCATCGTCAACCGCGGCGCACGCAACGCGCGGCTGCGCGTGCTGGCGCTGGTCGAATGGATCATCGGCGCGGCGCGTGGCGACCGGCAGACGCTGGCCACCGCCTGCGAATCGATGTCGAACGCGCAGGGTGCTGCGGCCCAGGTGCTGCTGGCGACGCAGCGCGACGCGCATGCCGGCTTCGGCGGCGCCACGGCGTTCGTCGCCTGCCGCGCCGATGCGAGCACCGCTGCGCTGCTCGACGAATGGACTTGCGATCGCCGCGAGTGCTTCGATGCGCGCGGCCGCCTGATCGTGCCCGAGCGGCTCGAAGAAGCGTGCGGCCTCGGCTTCGACCCCTGCGCTGCAGTGGCCACGACGCTCAACGTTCCCGCCGGCGGCGCGCGGGCCTGGACCCTGCTCGTCGGCTACGGCAGCACGCCGGCCGATGCTCGCGCGACGGCGCGCCGCGCGCTGTGGGTCGAACCCGCGCAGCGCTTGCGGCAAGTGCAGCAGCATTGGGACGAACTGCTCGGCGGCGTCTCGGTGAAGACGCCCGATCCGATGTTCGACGCGATGGTCAACCGTTGGCTGCTGTACCAGACGGTGGCGTGCCGCTTGTGGGCGCGCGCCGGCTTCTACCAGGCGGGCGGTGCCTTCGGCTTTCGCGATCAGTTGCAGGACGCGATGGCCTTGGCCGGCACGCAGCCGCAGATGCTGCGCGCGCAGATCCTGCTGGCCGCTTCGCGCCAGTTCGTCGAAGGCGACGTTCAGCACTGGTGGCACGCGCCCACCGGCGCCGGCGTGCGCACGCATTTCAGCGATGACCTGCTGTGGTTGCCCTACGCCACCACGCATTACCTGCGCTGCAGCGAAGACCAAGCACTGCTCGACGAGGTCGTGCCGTTTCTCGACGGCCAGGCGATCCCGAGCGGCGCCGAGGATGCGTACTTCGTGCCGACGACGAGCGAGCAGCAGGCCACGCTCTATGAGCACTGCGCACGCACCATCGATCGCAGCCTGGCCGTCGGCGCGCACGGCCTGCCGTTGATGGGCACGGGCGATTGGAACGACGGCATGAACCGCGTTGGTCATCAGGGGCGCGGCGAATCAGTCTGGCTCGGCTGGTTCCTGATCAGCGTCGTCGAAGGCTTCGCACCGATCGCGCGCGGTCGCGGCGATGCATCGCGCGCGTTGACGTGGGAGCAAGCCGCGGTCGGCTGGGGCCGCGCGCTGCGTGCAGAGGCCTGGGACGGACGCTGGTTCAAGCGCGCCTTCTTCGACGACGGCAGCCCGCTCGGCTCGCACGTCAACGCCGAGGCGCGCATCGACCTGATCGCGCAGGCCTGGTCGGTGTTGTCGGGCGCGGCGACGCCGTCGCAGCAGGCGCTGGCGATGCAATCGGCCGACGAACTGCTGATCGATCGCGAGCACAAGCTGATGCGCCTGCTCGATCCACCGCTGGTGCACTCGCGGCCCGAAGCCGGCTACATCCAGGCCTACCCGCCGGGCATTCGCGAAAACGGCGGCCAGTATTCGCACGGCGCGGTCTGGGCGCTGATGGCGCAGGCGCGGCGCGGCGATGCCGATGCGGCGTATCGCAGTTTCGCTGCGGTGAGCCCGGCGCACCGCTCGCGCGATCCGCAACTGGCCGCGGCCTATCAACTCGAGCCCTATGCGGTGGCGGGCGACATCTACTCGCAGCCGCCGTATGCAGCGCGTGGCGGCTGGAGCTGGTACACCGGCTCGGCCGCCTGGCTGCACCGCGCCGCGCTCGAATCGATCTGCGGATTGCAGTGGCGCGGCGATCGCATCGCGCTCGCGCCCTGCCTGCCCACGGCTTGGGCGGAGATCGAACTGCGCGTGCGCAAGGGCGCGCTTGCTGCGCGCATCGTCATCTGCCGCGACACGGCGACTGCCGCGATCGAAGCAGCCCAACGCGAAGGCGCCGTGCCTGTGAATGTCGGCGAGTGGGTCGCCTTGCCGCACGCCGACGAGGCGCGTCGCTACATCGTCACGCTGACCGCCGAAGCCACGGCGCCGGCGACCGTGCTGTCCGAGTGAAGCCGCGCGATCAGCGCGCCTGCTTACGACAAAAATCAGAAGCGATGGACGTAGCCGAGGCTCAGTGCATCGACGTTGCGACGGCCGCCGCCAGGGTTGCGGAATGCAGGCAGACCAGGCCGCGTCAGTTGCTCGCGGCCGAAGCCGGCGGCGCAGGCGGCGTCGTGGCAGCGGTGCCGGATGTGGTGGCCGGCGGCGTGGTCTGGATCGGCGGCGTCTGCGGCGCACGCGGATCGCAAGCAGCGGCCAAGGCGGCCAATGAGAGCGCGGCGATGGTGTTGCGGCTCGCGCGGTGCATCGAAACGTATTCCATGAGCCTTCTCCTATTCGCTGATGATTTCGTCGGTGGCATCGTCGCTGTCGTCCGAGCGCACCAGCAGGACGCGCAGGTTGTTCGGCGTTTCGTCCTCGGGCAGAACGACCAGCAGCCAGTCGCCGTCCTCGGGCACGTTCACCGTGGCACTGAAGATCACGGTCTTGCTGGCGGCGGAGGTCAGTCGCAAGCGATAGCTGCCCTGCTCGAGCTCGATCGAGTCGGCGCCGCTCGCGGGCAGCACCTCCTTGAAACCGATGTCGGCCAGTTGCGGCGTGGCCGCGGTGATGTCGGCGGCGTCGCCCGTGACATAGACGTCGAAGGGCTGCGCATTGACCGCGGCGTTGAGCACGCGCACCCGCGCATCGTCGCTCGTCACGCTCTTGTTGAACGGATCGCGGATGGCCAGCAGCTCCACGCCGCTGTCGCCCGGCAATGCAACCAGCGTGTACTTGTTGCCGCGGTCGGCGCTGAAGTTGCTGTCGGCCAATTCGACGCCGGTGCTGGCGGTGCGCAAAGTGAACGTGTAGTTCTCGGTGGCGACGTCGTAGTACTGGCTTGCCGACTTGTAGGCCATGTCGCTGGCACCCGACTCGTCGGTGTCGTTGCGCCGCAAGGTGACGTTGGGCGCGCCGGGCACGGCATGCACGAAGCGCACCTTGGGATCGGCGATGTCGGCGCGATCGTCGAAGGAGTCGTCGTCCGAGCCGCCGCAGGCGGCCAGCAGTCCGACGCAAGCCACGCCTGCCAGCAGCAGACGCAGCGCGGGAGATTGGATCATTGGAGTTTCCTTCCAGCTTGGGTGGGTGGTGCGCCTGTTCGGCAATCGCCGTGCCCGCAGACGAACACGCCGATCCCGCACGCGCGCAGCGCGGAGCCCGATTCAGGTCGGATGAGGCTCGGGCTGCTCGTCTTCGCGCCGCTCGTCGTCGTCGTCGTCGTCGTTCGGGTCGGGCCGCGGCTCGGGAGTCGCTTGTTCGCTGCGCGCACTCATGAACGACTGCGGCAATCGGCGTACCGGCTGAAGTAGGTGCCGAACTGCTGCGCAGTGCGCCGGCTGCGCACGATCTGCCTGCGCCGACCTGGCGGTGCTTGCCGCCGGCTTCGAAGACGACGTTGCTCGTCACGAGCCTCGGCGCAAAGGCCCAGAAACGCCGAAGCCCGCTCAAGGCGGGCTTCGAAAGTTCTTGTTCTTCTTCGAGAATTTGGTTGCGGAGGCAAGATTTGAACTTGCGACCTTTGGGTTATGAGCCCAACGAGCTACCAGGCTGCTCCACTCCGCGTCAGGAAACGGATGATAACACCGTCGGCGCGGTTCCCGAGGCGCGCGCCGACGAGGCGATCCACATCAGTGTCGACACGCACAGGCATCTGGTCTTGCCGGATCGCGCATCTTTGCGGGCGCTGAAATGACAAACCCCGCCGGCGGCAGGGTTTGTGCTCGAGCGGATCGTGCGGCTCAATCGGCGCTGTCGGCCTTGGCCTCGTCTTCGATCTTCGGCTCGGGCCGATCAACCAGCTCGACGAAAGCCATCGGCGCGTTGTCGCCGACGCGATAGCCCATCTTCAGGATGCGCGTGTAGCCGCCCGGGCGCGCCTTGTAGCGCGGGCCGAGCTCGCCGAAGAGCTTGCCCACCACGTCGCGGTCGCGCGTGCGGTTGAACGCCAGACGCTTGTTGGCGAGCGAGTCTTCCTTGGCCAGCGTGATGAGCGGTTCGACCGCCATGCGCAGTTCCTTGGCCTTGGGCACAGTCGTCTTGATCGCCTCGTGCGTGATCAGCGAATTGCACATGTTGCGCAGCATCGCCAGGCGATGGCTGCTGGTGCGGTTGAGTTTGCGGAGTCCGTGACGGTGGCGCATGGTGTTTCCTTTTCGATTGCCGGCAGCCGTGTCAGGTACTGCCGGGTGCGCGTGTGGCGATGCTTATCGCTTGTCCAAGCCCTGAGGTGGCCAGTTCTCCAAGCGCGCACCGAGCGTGAGCCCGCGCGAGGCCAGCACTTCCTTGATTTCATTGAGCGACTTGCGGCCGAGGTTCGGCGTCTTCAGCAGCTCGGTCTCGGTGCGCTGGATCAGGTCGCCGATGTAGTAGATGTTCTCGGCCTTCAGGCAGTTGGCCGAGCGCACGGTGAGTTCGAGCTCATCGACCGGGCGCAACAGGATCGGATCGAACTGCGAGCTGCGCGTCTGCACCGGGGTGTCGAAGGCGGCGAGATCGCTGCCTTCCAACTGTGCGAACACGGCGAGCTGCTCGACGAGGATCTTGGCCGAAGCTCGGATCGCCTCTTCGGGGCTGATCGCGCCGTTGGTCTCGATCTCCATCACCAGCTTGTCGAGATCGGTGCGCTGTTCGACGCGCGCGTTCTCCACCGCGTAGCTGACGCGCTTGACCGGTGCGAACGACGCATCGAGCACGATGCGGCCGATGCTCTTCGTCGGCTCGTCGCCGAAGCGGCGCAGGTTGCCCGGCACGTAGCCGCGGCCCTTTTCGACCTTGATCTGCATGTCGAGCTTGCCGCCGTGCGCCAGGTGCGCAATCACATGCTGCGGGTTGACGATCTCGACGTCGTGCGGCGTCTGGATGTCGGCCGCGGTGACCGGGCCCTCGCCTTCCTTGCGCAGCACCAGCGTGACTTCGTCTCGGTTGTGCAGACGGAAGACCACGCCCTTCAGATTCAACATGATGTGGACGACGTCTTCCTGCACGCCGTCGACGGTGGAGTACTCGTGGAGCACGCCGGCGATCGTCACTTCGGTGGGCGCATAGCCGACCATCGACGACAGCAGCACGCGGCGCAGCGCGTTGCCCAGGGTGTGGCCGTAGCCGCGCTCGAAGGGTTCGAGCACCGCCTTGGCGCGATGGCCGCCGAGCGGCTCGACGTTGATGGACTTGGGCTTAAGCAGATTCGTTTGCATGTAGTTCCTGTTGACTTCAATTCCCTCGGCTCGTTACACCGATAAGGATGAACAAGGAAAGGGTCGAGGCCGAAGGCCGCGATCCCGCTGCCCTGTTGACTACCTCGAGTAAAGTTCCACGATCAACGATTCGTTGATCTCGGCGCCGAACTCGTCGCGGTCCGGCGCCTTCGTGAAGACGCCTTCGAGCTTGGACGCGTCGACCTTGACCCACGCCGGCAGGCCCACCGATTCGGCGAGCTTGAGCGAGTCGGTGACGCGCAACTGCTTCTTGGCCTTCTCGCGCACGGCAACTGTATCGCCGACCTTGACCGAGTACGACGCGATGTCGACCACCTTGCCGTTGACGGTGATGCCCTGGTGCGAAACGAGCTGACGCGCTTCGGCGCGCGTGCTGCCGAAGCCCATGCGGTAGACGACGTTGTCGAGACGGCACTCGAGCAGCAGCAGCAGCGTTTGCCCGGTGTTGCCCTTGCGGCGCTCGGCTTCGGCGAAGTAGCGCCTGAACTGGCGCTCGAGCACGCCGTACATGCGCTTGACCTTCTGCTTTTCGCGCAGTTGCAGGCCGAAGTCGCTGGTGCGGCTGCCGCTGGTGCGGCCATGCTGGCCGGGCTTGGACTCGAACTTCGCCTTGTCGCTGATGGCGCGGCGCGCGCTCTTCAGGAACAGGTCGGTGCCTTCACGGCGGGAGAGTTTGGCCTTGGGGCCGAGATAGCGTGCCACTTGCTTGCTTCCTTCTGTTCAACTGACGCAGCCTTCTTGCTGCGCGAGCCTGGCGAATGTTGTTCTGTGCGCTCAGGCGGTGGGTTATCGCTGACAGGAACACGGCACATGCCTGCGGCAGCCGTGTCCGTGGTTGGCTCAGATCCTTCGCCGTTTCTGCGGGCGGCAACCGTTGTGCGGCACAGGCGTCACGTCGCTGATCGAGTTGATGCGGATGCCCAGCGAGGCCAGCGCGCGCACGCTCGACTCGCGTCCGGGGCCTGGGCCCTTGATGCGAACGTCCAGCGCCTTGATGCCCTGCTCCTGCGCCGCGCGGCCTGCGTTCTCGGCAGCGACCTGTGCGGCGAACGGCGTGCTCTTGCGCGAACCCTTGAAGCCCTGGCCGCCCGACGACGCCCACGACAGCGCGCCGCCCTGGCGGTCGGTGATCGTGATGATGGTGTTGTTGAACGACGCGTGCACGTGACAGATGCCGTCGCTGACGTTCTTGCGAACCTTCTTGCTGACGCGGCGCGCGGCGGTGTTCGGTTGTGCCTTGGTGACCATGAGCGTTCCTTAAGACTTGTTCTTCAGCGCGGCGGCGGACTTGCGCGGACCCTTGCGCGTGCGCGCGTTGGTCTTGGTGCGCTGGCCGCGCACCGGCAGGCCGCGGCGATGGCGCATGCCGCGGTAGCAGCCGAGGTCCATCAGGCGCTTGATGTTGATCGACATCTCGCGCCGCAGATCGCCCTCGATCGTCATGCGGCCGATCTCGTCGCGGATCTTTTCCAGATCGCCGTCGGTGAGATCCTTGATCTTCTTGCTGTGGGCGATGCCCGCGGCGGTGCAGATCTTCTGCGCCGTGGTGCGCCCGATGCCGTAGATGTGCGTGAGCCCGATCTCGGTGTGCTTGTGCGGCGGGATGTTGATGCCGGCGATGCGTGCCATGTTGCTTGTCCTTAACCTTGACGCTGCTTGTGACGCGGGTCGGTGCAGATCACGCGCACGACGCGGTTGCGGCGGATGATCTTGCAGTTGCGGCACATTTTCTTGACTGAGGCGGCGACTTTCATTTCCTACTCTCCTTCACTTGGCGCGGAACACGATGCGTGCCCGCGTCAGGTCATACGGTGTCAACTCGACGGTAACCTTGTCCCCCGGCAGGATGCGGATGTAGTGCATGCGCATCTTTCCGGAGATGTGCCCCAGAACCACATGCCCGTTTTCCAGCTTCACGCGGAACGTGGCGTTGGGGAGGTTCTCCAGGATCTCCCCCTGCATCTGGATGGCATCGTCCTTGGACATATCCGATCTAGCTGGTTTTGAAGTTGGCTTTCTTCAACAAGCTTTCGTACTGCTGGCTCATGACGTAACTCTGCACCTGCGCCCAGAAGTCCATCGTCACGACGACGATGATCAGCAGCGAGGTGCCGCCGAAGTAGAAGGGCACGTTCCAGCGCAGCACCAGGAACTCGGGCAACAGGCACACCGCGGTGATGTAGATCGCGCCGGCCAGGGTGAGGCGGCCGAGGATGCGGTCGATGTGCCTGGCGGTCTGGTCGCCCGGGCGGATGCCGGGAATGAACGCGCCGCTCTTCTTCAGGTTGTCGGCGGTCTCGCGGCTGTTGAAGACCAGCGCGGTGTAGAAAAAGCAGAAGAACACGATCATCGCCGCGTACAGCAGGATGTAGATCGGCTGCCCGGGCGAGAGCGCGCCGGCGAGATCGCGCAGCCAGCGCACGCTGTCGCCGGTGGCGAACCAGCCGACCGCGGTGGCCGGCAACAGGATGATCGAGCTGGCGAAGATCGGCGGGATGACGCCGCTCATGTTGAGCTTGAGCGGCAGGTGCGACGACTGGCCCTGATAGACCTTGTTGCCGACCTGGCGCTTGGCGTAGTTGACCAGGATCTTGCGCTGGCCGCGCTCGACGAAGACGACGAACCAGGTCACGAGGAAGACCATGATCGTGATGAACAGGAACGCCGGCGTGCTCATCGCACCGGTGCGCACCAGCTCGAAGAGGCCCGCGATCGCGCTGGGCAAGCCCGCGGCGATGCCGCCGAAGATCAGGATCGAGATGCCGTTGCCCAGGCCGCGCTCGGTAATCTGCTCGCCCAGCCACATCAGGAACATCGTGCCCGACACGAGGCTGATGACGGCGGTGAAGACGAAAGTACTGCCCGGAGTGATGACCAGCCCGGGCGATTGCTGCAGCGCTGCGGCGATGCCGCTGGCCTGGAAGATCGCCAGCACCAGCGTGCCGTAGCGCGTGTACTGCGTGATCTTGCGCCGGCCGCTCTCGCCTTCCTTCTTCAGCGCCTCGAGCGAGGGCACGACGTAGGTCATCAACTGCATGATGATCGACGCCGAGATGTAGGGCATGATGCCCAGCGCCAGCACCGAGAAGCGCGACAGCGCGCCGCCGCTGAACATGTTGAACAGGTTCAGGATGCCGCCGCCCTGCTGCTGGAAGAGCTGCGACATCTGGTCGGGGTTGATCCCCGGCACAGGAATGTGCGTGCCGATGCGATAAACCACGAGCGCAAGCAGCAAGAAGACGAGCCTGCGTCGCAGGTCGCCGAACTTGCCGCTCTTGGCGAGGGTGGTGGCGTTGGTGGCCAACTTCTTCCTTGCTCGTTTACTCGGCGACGGAACTCGAGCCCGGCGCGGCCTCGACCGAGCCACCAGCCGCTTCGATCGCCGCCTTGGCGCCAGCTGTGGCGCCGATGCCCTTGAGCGCGACCTTCGCGCTCAGCTCGCCGGTCTTGATGACCTTGACGGTCTTGATGCGCTGATTGACGAGACCGGCCTGCTTCAATGCGAGCAGATCGACTTCGGCCAGCGCCAGCTTCTGCAGATCGGCCAGCGTGATTTCGCTGCTGTACTTCAGCGCATGCGACTTGAAGCCGCGCTTGGGCAGGCGCCGCTGCATGGGCATCTGGCCGCCCTCGAAACCCACCTTGTGATAGCCGCCGGCGCGGCTCTTCTGGCCCTTGTGGCCGCGGCCCGCGGTCTTGCCCAGGCCCGAGCCGATGCCGCGGCCGACGCGGCGACGCGCCTTCTTGCTGCCTTCTTGA
The DNA here is from genome assembly GCA_963738605.1 of uncultured beta proteobacterium. Taxonomy (GTDB): domain Bacteria; phylum Pseudomonadota; class Gammaproteobacteria; order Burkholderiales; family Burkholderiaceae_C; genus CADEEN01. Next base: position 10,939 of record CAVTXG010000016.1, on the reverse strand, counting down.
GGCTTGATCGAATTGAGTTGCATCACAGCACCCTTAAAGCACCAGCACGAGGTAGTCGACCTTGTTGATCATCCCGCGCACGGCCGGCGTGTCTTCCAGCGTGCGCGTGCTGTTGATGCGGCGCAGGCCCAGACCACGCACCGTGTCGCGGTGCGATTGGTGAGTACCCGCCACGCTCTTGACGAGCTTGACGGTCAGCGTTTTCTTCTCAGCCATGTTCTTGCTCCTGGCGGCGTGATCAGCTGAAGATGTCTTCAACCGACTTGCCGCGCTTGGCCGCCACCGAGGCCGGCGTGTTGATGCGCTGCAGCGCATCCAAGGTGGCGCGCACCATGTTGTACGGATTGGTCGAGCCGTGGCTCTTGGCGACGATGTCCTTGACGCCCATCACCTCGAAGACAGCGCGCATCGGGCCGCCGGCGATGATGCCGTCGCCGACCTTGGCCGGCGCCATCAGCACCTTGGCCGCGCCGTGCTCGCCTTCGACCTTGTGGTGGATCGTGCCGTCCTTGAGCGAGATCTTGACCATGTTGCGGCGCGCCGACTCCATCGCCTTCTGCACGGCGACCGGCACTTCCTTGGCCTTGCCCTTGCCCATGCCGATGCGGCCGTCGCCGTCGCCCACCACCGTGAGTGCGGCGAACGAGAGCGTACGACCGCCCTTGACGACCTTGGTGACGCGATTGACCGCGATCATCTTTTCCTTCAGGCCGTCGTCGTTCGCTTCGGTCTGGGCGCGGGGTTGAAACTTTGCCATCGTGGTTTCCTTAGAACTTCAGACCAGCTTCGCGCGCGGCTTCGGCCAACGCCTTGACGCGGCCGTGGTAGGCATAACCCGCGCGATCGAACGCGACGGTCTCGATGCCCGCGGCCTTGGCCTTCTCGGCGATGCGCTTGCCGACTGCGGCGGCGGCGGCGGCGTTGCCGCCCTTGCCCTTGATGAACTCGGCGCGCACACCCTTCTCGGCCGTCGATGCAGAAGCCAGCACCTTGGCGCCGTCGTCGGAGATGACGCTGGCGTAGATGTGCGAGTTGCTGCGAAACACCGTCAGGCGCGCGACGCGCTGGATGGCGATGCGCACGCGCGTCTGGCGCGAGCGGCGCAGCCGCTGGTCGTTCTTGTTCAGTGACATGACCTGCGCTCCTTACTTCTTCTTGGTTTCTTTGAGCACCACGCGCTCGCCGAGATAGCGGATGCCCTTGCCCTTGTAGGGCTCGGGCGGCCGCGCGGCGCGCACTTCAGCAGCGATCTGGCCCACCACCTGGCGGTCAGCGCCCTTGATGATGATTTCCGTCTGCGTCGGGCACTCGACCTTGACGCCGGCCGGCATGTCCATCACCACCGGGTGCGAAAAGCCGATCTGCAGGTTCAGCTTGGCGCCTTGCGCCTGCGCGCGAAAGCCCACGCCGACGAGCGACAGCTTCTTCTCGAAGCCCTTGGTGACCCCGTTGACCATGTTGTTGACCAGCGCGCGCATCGTGCCGCTCATCGCGTCGGCTTCTGCGCTGTCGTTGGTGGCCGTGAAGGTCACCTTGCCGGCTTCGTTCTTGACCACGACCAGCGGGTTCGCGGCACGCTTCAACGTGCCCTGCGCGCCTTTGACGCTGATCTCGTTGGCCGACACCGCCACGTCCACGCCCTGCGGGACGGTGATCGGCATTTTTCCTACGCGTGACATTGCTTGTACCCCCTCAGGCGACGTAGCACAGCACTTCGCCGCCGATGCCGGCAGCGCGCGCCTTGCGGTCGGTCATCACGCCCTTGGGCGTGGTGACGATCGCCACGCCCAGGCCGTTCATCACGGTCGGGATCTTGTGGCGGCCACGGTAGATGCGCAGGCCCGGGCGGCTGACGCGCTCGATGTGCTCGATGACGGGGCGGCCGGCGTAGTACTTCAGCGCGATCTCGAGCTCGGCCTTCTCGCCGCCTTTGACCGCAAAACCGTCGATGTAGCCCTCGTCCTTCAGCACCTGCGCGATCGCCACCTTGAGCTTGGACGACGGCATCGTGACGGCCGACTTGTCCACGCTCTGGGCATTGCGGATGCGCGTCAGCATGTCGGCGATCGGATCACTCATGCTCATGTTGTTTGCTCCTTCGCCTTACCAGCTGGCCTTGACCACGCCGGGGATGTCGCCCTTGAAGGCGAGCTCGCGGATCTTGCTGCGCCCCAGACCGAACTTGCGGAACGTGCCGCGCGGACGACCCGTGTCGCCGCAGCGGTTGCGCTGGCGCGTCGGGTAGGCGTTGCGCGGCAGCGCCTGCAGCGCCAGGCGTGCGGCGTAGCGCTCTTCGTCGGACTTCTTGGCGTCGTTGGCGGTTGCCTTCAACGCGTCGTACTTCTTCTTGTACTTGGCAACGAGTTGCTCGCGCTTCAACTCACGTTGGATCAGGGACATTTTCGCCATGAGTTGCTGCCTTCAGGTCTTGAACGGGAAGCGGAAAGCCGTGAGGAGCGCCTTGCACTCGTCGTCGGTCTTCGCGCTGGTCGTGATGGAGATGTTCATGCCGCGCACCGCATCGACCTTGTCGTAGTCGATCTCGGGGAAGATGATCTGTTCCTTGACGCCGACGTTGTAGTTGCCGCGGCCGTCGAACGAGCGCGCCGAGATGCCGCGGAAGTCGCGCGTGCGCGGCAGCGCGACGGTGACGAAGCGATCCAGGAACTCGTACATGCGCGCGCCGCGCAGAGTCACCATCGTGCCGATGGCGACGTTCTCGCGCACCTTGAAGTTCGCGATCGCCTTCTTGGTCTTGGTGACCACCGGCTTCTGGCCGGCGATCTTGGTGAGGTCGCCTACCGCGTTGTCCATCACCTTCTTGTCGGCGACCGCTTCGCTCACACCCATGTTGAGCGTGATCTTGGTCAGGCGCGGCACCTGCATGATCGATTTGTAGCCGAACTTCTTGATCAGCTCGGGCACGATCTTCTCGCGGTAGATCGCATGCAGGCGCGCGGTGCCGGCCGACGCAACGGCCGCGCCGGCGGGAGCCTTCTCGCCTTTGGGCGCCTTGACGGCCTTCTCGGCCTTGGGCTCCTTGGCGGCCTTATCGGCCTTCGGCGCCTTGTCTTTGGGTGCGTTGTCTTTGGCCATGATCACTTCGCCCCGATTTCTTTACCGCTGGACTTGAAGACGCGCACGCCGTTGTCCTTGGTCTTGCGCGCGGCTTGTTCGGCCTTGGTCAGCAACTTGATGCCCACGCGATCGGCCTTGCCGGTCTCGGGGTTGTAGATGGCGACGTTGGACTGGTCGATCGGCATCGTCTTGTCGATCACGCCGCCGGTGGTGCCCTTCATCGGGTTCGGCTTGACGTGCTTCTTGACAACGTTGACACCCTCGACGATCAGGTGGCTGTCATCGACGCGGCGCGTCACGGTGCCGCGCTTGCCCTTGTCGCGGCCGGTGGTGACGATCACCTGATCGCCCTTCTTCAGCTTCATCATTTCAGAGCACCTCCGGTGCGAGAGAAACGATCTTCATGAAACGCTCGGTGCGCAGCTCGCGCGTCACCGGCCCGAAGATGCGGGTGCCGATCGGCTCCAGCTTGGCGTTGAGCAGCACGGCGGCGTTGCCGTCGAACTTGACGAGCGAGCCGTCGTCGCGGCGCACGCCCTTGGCAGTGCGCACCACCACGGCGTTGTAGACCTCGCCCTTCTTGACGCGACCGCGCGGCGCGGCTTCCTTGATGCTGACCTTGATCACGTCACCGATGCCGGCGTAGCGGCGCTTCGAGCCGCCCAGCACCTTGATGCACATGACGGTCTTCGCGCCGGTGTTGTCCGCGACGTCGAGCCGCGACTGCATTTGGATCATTTTGTGTTCCCAACTTGCTCACCATGCGGCAAGCAGTCTTGGACCCGTGGTATGGGTTGAAGCGTTTTCGGGGGAGCCCCCAAAAACGCGAAGGGCGGATTCTAGCGGGAAATTTCCTGGGCTTGCTTGAGCAGGGTATCGGCGTCGCTGACTTCGAACTTGCCCGGGCCTTCGACATTGAGCGTCTTGACCACGCCATCGACCACCAGCATCGAGTAGCGGTTGCTGCGCAGGCCCATGCCGCGTGCGCTGAGGTCCAGCGTCAGGCCGGTGGCCTTGGCGAAATCGGCGCTGCCGTCGGCCATCATGCGCACCTTGCCGGCCGTGTGCTGGTCGCGGCCCCAGGCACCCATGACAAAGGCGTCGTTGACCGAGACGCACCAAACTTCGTCGATGCCGGCGGCCTTCAACTTGTCGAAGTTGGCCACGTAGCCCGGCACATGCTTGGCCGAGCAGGTCGGCGTGTAGGCGCCGGGCAGCGCGAAGACGGCAATCTTCTTGCCGGCCGTCAATGCAGCCACGTCGAAGGTGTTCGGGCCGACCGAGCAGCCGTTGCCTTCGACTTCGATGAACTCCTGCAGCTTGCCCGCGGGCAGCTTGTCGCCGACCTTGATCATGTGCTTCTCCAGTATTGCTCCGGCGCTCGGGCCGCTCCGGGCCGCTCCCAAGCGGCCCGAAATCCCCTCGGGGGGCGCGAGCGCAGCGAGCTTGGGGCCGTCATCAAACGACTTCTGCCTTCTTGACGAGCTTGGTCACGATCCACGACTTGGTCTTGGAGATCGGACGGCTCTCGGTGATCTCGACCACGTCACCCATCTTGTACTCGCCCTTCTCGTCGTGCGCGTGGTACTTGCTCGACTTGCCGACGATCTTGCCGTAGAGCTCGTGCATCGTGCGGCGCTCGACCAGCACGGTGACGGTCTTGCTGCGCTTGTCGGAGACGACCTTGCCGACGAAGGTGCGCGTGACTTTGCCTGCGGCGTGGACCGCGGTGGCGGTGGTGGTACTCGTCACTTGACGGCCTCCTTCTTCTTCTGCGCCAGGATGGTCTTGGCGCGCGCGATGTCGCGCCGCGTCTTGCCCAGCTCCGAATGGTTGTTCAGTTGTTGCGTGGCCTTGCGCATGCGCATGCCGAAGTGAGCGCGTTGCAGGTCGCCCACTTCCTTTTCGAGCGCCGGGATGTCCTTGGCGCGCAGTTCAGATGCTTTCATTTCGACTCCGACGAGCCGCCTCTAGGAGGCGGGCGCCCCCTCGGGGGGCAGCGAACTTTAGTGAGCTCGGGGGCACGTGACTTTTCCTTAAGCGCCGACCTGGCGCGCGACGAAGGTGCACGACAGCGGCAGCTTGGCCGCGGCCAGCGTGAACGCCTCGCGCGCCAATTGCTCGGGCACGCCGTTGAGTTCGTACAGCACCTTGCCCGGCTGGATCTCGGCCACCCAGTACTCCGGGTTGCCCTTGCCGTTGCCCATGCGAACTTCAGCCGGCTTCTGGCTGATCGGCTTGTCCGGGAAGATGCGGATGAAGATGCGTCCGCCGCGCTTGATGTGACGGCTGATGGTGCGGCGCGCGGCTTCGATCTGGCGCGCCGTGAGGCGGCCGCGCTCGGTTGCCTTCAGGCCGAATTCGCCGAACGACACGTTGGCGCCGCGCGTGGCAACGCCCGTGTTGCGGCCCTTTTGTTCCTTGCGGTATTTGCGGCGATTGGGTTGCAGCATGTTGTGTTCTCCTTAAGCGCCCGTGCCGCCCGGCGTCGGCACCTTGCGCACGCGCTTGACGGCGGGCTTGGCAGCATCGACAGCAGCGCCACCGGCATCAGCCGGCTTGTCGGCGCCATCGACAGGTGCGCCCGTCGGGCGCGGCGCACGGCCACGAGGTGCGCCACCGGGGCCACCGCCGGGGCGATCGCCACCGGGCCGATCGCCGCGCGGGCCGCGGCGCGGGCCGCGACGGTCCTCTTCACCCGACGGCGCCTGCAGCGCAGGCGCTTCGCCCACGCCGAGGCGATCGCCACGATAGACCCAGCACTTGACGCCGATGACGCCGTAGGTGGTCTTGGCTTCCGAGAAGCCGTAGTCGATGTCGGCCTTGAGCGTATGCAGCGGCACGCGGCCTTCGCGGTACCACTCGCAGCGCGCAATCTCGATGCCGTTCAGGCGCCCCGACGACATGATCTTGATGCCCTGCGCGCCCAGTCGCATCGCGTTCTGCATCGCGCGCTTCATGGCGCGGCGGAACATGATGCGCTTTTCGAGCTGCTGCGTGATGCTGTCGGCAATCAACTGCGCATCGACTTCCGGCTTGCGGATTTCTTCGATGTTGACCGCCACCGGCACGCCCAGGCGCTTGGCCAGTTCGAGCTTGAGATTCTCGATGTCCTCGCCCTTCTTGCCGATGACGACGCCCGGCCGCGCCGAGTAGATCGTGATGCGCGCGTTCTTCGCCGGACGCTCGATCAGGATGCGGGCGACCGCGGCGTTCTTCAACTTCTTCTTCAGATAGTCGCGAACGTCGAGGTCTTCGGCCAGCATCTTGCTGAAGTTGCGGTTGTTGGCGAACCAGCGCGACGACCAGGCACGGGTGACCGGAAGGCGGAAACCGATCGGATGGATCTTCTGTCCCATGTGTTTTTCCTTGTCAGCCTCGAAGGGCCGTCCCGAGGGACTGACGCGCCCCCTGGGGGCAGCGAGCGGAGCGAGCTTGGGGCTTCATGATCCGACGGAGACGTAGATGTGGCAGGTGCCCTTGCTGATGCGGTTGCCGCGGCCCTTGGCGCGGGCGGCGAAACGCTTCAACGTGGTGCCCTGTTCGACGTAGATCGAGGTGACCTTGAGTTCGTCGATGTCGGCGCCGTCGTTGTGCTCGGCATTGGCGATCGCGCTGTCTAGGGCCTTGAGCACGATGCCAGCGGCCTTCTTCTGGGTGAACTTGAGGATGTCGCGCGCCTTGTCCACCTTCTTGCCGCGGATCAGGTCGGCAACGAGCCGGCCCTTGTCGACCGACAGGCGCACGCCGCGAACGATTGATTGCGTTTGCATGGCCATCCTTATTTCTTCACTGCCTTCTTGTCGGCCGGGTGGCCTTTGAAGGTGCGGGTGTGGGCGAATTCGCCGAGCTTGTGGCCGACCATCTGATCGGTCACATACACCGGCACGTGCTGCTTGCCGTTGTGAACGGCGATGGTCAGGCCGATGAACTCGGGCAGGATCGTCGAGCGGCGCGACCAGGTCTTGATCGGCTTCTTGTCCTTGATCGCTGCCGCGCGCTCGACCTTGGCGCGCAGGTGGCCATCGATGAACGGGCCTTTCTTGAGGGAACGTGTCATGTCGGCCTCTTACTTTTTGCGGCGCGAGACGATGAAGGTCTGCGTGCGCTTGTTCTTGCGGGTGCGATATCCCTTGGTCATCGTGTTCCACGGCGATACCGGCACCTGGCCTTCGCCGGTGCGGCCTTCGCCGCCGCCGTGCGGGTGGTCCACCGGGTTCATCGCGACGCCGCGCACCGTCGGGCGGATGCCCATCCAGCGCTTGACGCCGGCCTTGCCGTACTGGCGCAGGCTGTGCTCTTCGTTGCTGCACTCGCCGATGGTGGCGCGGCAGTCGATGTGAACGCGGCGCACTTCACCCGAGCGCAAGCGCAGCTGCGCGTAGATGCCTTCGCGCGCCATCAGCGTCACCGAGGTGCCGGCCGAGCGCGCCATCTGCGCGCCCTTGCCGGGCATCATCTCGACGGCATGGACGATCGAGCCGACGGGGATGTTGCGGATCGGCAGCGTGTTGCCGGCCTTGATCGGCGCTTCGGCGCCGCTGATCACGGTGGAGCCGACTTCCAGACCGCGCGGGGCGATGATGTAGCGGCGCTCACCGTCGGCGTAGCACAGCAGAGCAATGTGCGCGGTGCGGTTTGGGTCGTACTCGATGCGCTCGACCTTGGCCGGAATCGCATCCTTGTTGCGCTTGAAATCGACGACGCGGTAGTGGTGCTTGTGACCACCGCCCTTGTGGCGCATCGTGATGATGCCGCGGTTGTTGCGGCCGGCCTTCTGGAACTGCGGCTCGAGCAGCGGCGCATGGGGCTCGCCCTTGTGCAGGTGCTTGTGCACCACCTTGACCACGGCGCGGCGGCCGGGCGACGTGGGTTTGACTTTGACGACGGCCATTTAAGCGGCCTCCCCGGAGAAGTTGAGGTCGTGGCCCTCTTTCAGGGACACATAGGCCTTCTTGATGTTGTCGCGGCGGCCGATCGAGCGGCCGAACTTCTTTTCCTTGCCGCGCTGGTTGATCGTGCGCACTGCATCGACCTCGACCTTCTGCTCGGCGAACATCAGTTCGACCGCAGCCTTGATCTCGGGCTTGGTGGCATCGCGCAGCACCTTGAACACCACCTGGCGGTGCTTCTCGGCAACGCGCGTGGCCTTCTCGGAAATGATCGGCTCGACCAGCACTTGGGCCAATCGACCCGCATCGAATTTTTTCGGTGCGCCGCTCATTGGACCCCCTTGGCGCTGCGCGCCGTCCCCCCGAGGGGGAATTCGCCCTTGAGGCGGCTCTGCGTGCTCATGCGAACATCTCCTTCAGCTGCTCGATCGCGCCCTTTGTCACCAGCACCTTCTTGTAGAAGACGAGCGACAGCGGATCGGCGTAGCGCGGCTCGACGACCAGCACGTTGGGCAGGTTGCGCGAGGCCAAAAGCAGGTTCTCGTCGACGCTGTCGGCGATCAGCAGCACCGAGTCCAGGCCCATCGCCTTGAGCTTGGCGGCGAGCAGCTTGGTCTTGGGGGCATCGACGCTGATCGAATCGACCACCGCCAGACGGCCGTCGCGCGCGAGCTGCGACAGGATCGACGCCATGCCGGCGCGGTACATCTTCTTGTTGATCTTCTGCGTGAAGTTCTCGTCCGGCCGGTTCGGGAAGATGCGGCCACCGCCACGCCACAGCGGCGACGAGGTCATGCCGGCGCGGGCGCGGCCTGTGCCCTTCTGGCGAAACGGCTTCTTGGTCGAGTGCTTGACTTCGCCGCGGTCCAACTGTGCGCGCGTGCCTTGCCGTGCATTCGCCTGGAAGGCGACCACCACCTGATGCACCAGCGCTTCGTTGTAGTCGCGTGCGAACACGGTGTCCGGCGCATCGACCTTCGACGTTGCCTGGCCCTGATCGTTGAGGAGCTCGAGCTGCATCACTTGGCTCCTTTGGTGGCTGTTGCCGGCGCAGCCTTGCGCTCGCGCGCCTTGACGGCCGGACGCACGGTCACGAAACCGTTCTTCGAGCCGGGGACAGCGCCCTTGACGAGGATCAACGAGCGCGCTTCGTCGACACGAACTACATCGAGGTTCTGTGTCGTCTTGGTCTCGTCGCCCATATGGCCGGACATCTTCTTGCCCGGAAACACACGGCCCGGGTCCTGCGCCATCGAGATCGAGCCCGGCACGTTGTGCGAACGGCTGTTGCCGTGCGACGCGCGCTGCGAACTGAAGTTGTGGCGCTTGATCGTGCCGGCGAAGCCCTTGCCGATCGAGGTGCCCTGCACATCGACCACCTGGCCTGCGGCGAACAGCGTCACCGGCACCGTCGCGCCCGGCTTGTACTGCCCGGCGATGTCGGCGCTGACGCGAAATTCCTTCAGGAGTTCGCCCGCTTCGACACCCGCCTTGGCGAGGTGGCCGGCTTCGGGCTTGGTGACGCGGCTCGCCTTGCGCGAACCGAACGCGACCTGGATCGCGTCGTAGCCATCGGTGGCTTCGGTCTTGACCTGGGTGACGCGGTTGTTGGACACGTCCAGCACCGTCACGGGAACGGTCGCGCCGTCGTCCGTGAAGATGCGCATCATGCCCACCTTGCGCCCCAGCAAACCGAGACGGTTGCTCAGACTCATGTTTTCTCCAATGCCCCGGATCGATTGCCGGGAGGATGTAAGACGAAGACAGGGTGGCTTGCGCCACCCTGTCCGCTTATTGTTCGCTATTGTAGTTTGATTTCGACATCGACCCCGGCCGGCAGGTCGAGCTTCATCAGCGCATCGACCGTCTTGTCGGTCGGATCGACGATGTCCATCAGGCGCTGGTGAGTGCGGATCTCGAACTGGTCGCGGCTGGTCTTGTTGACGTGCGGCGAGCGCAGGATGTCGAACCGCTGCATGCGTGTCGGCAACGGCACGGGGCCTTTGACGATGGCGCCGGTGCGCTTGGCGGTATCGACGATCTCGATGGCCGACTGGTCGATCAGCTTGTAGTCGAAAGCTTTCAAGCGGATGCGAATTTTCTGTTTGGTGGCCATGTCAGCATCACTCCATGATCTTGGCAACGACGCCGGCGCCGACGGTTCTGCCGCCCTCGCGGATGGCAAAACGCAGGCCTTCTTCCATCGCGATCGGCGCGATCAGCTTGACCGTGATGCTGACGTTGTCGCCAGGCATCACCATTTCCTTGTCCTTGGGCAGCTCTACGGCTCCGGTCACGTCGGTCGTGCGGAAGTAGAACTGCGGCCGGTAGTTGTTGAAGAACGGCGTGTGGCGTCCGCCTTCTTCCTTGCTCAGCACGTAGATCTCGGCCGTGAAGTGGGTGTGCGGCTTGACGCTGCCGGGCTTGCAGAGGACCTGGCCTCGCTGCACTTCTTCGCGCTTGGTGCCTCGCAGCAGGATGCCGACGTTGTCGCCGGCTTGCCCCTGGTCGAGCAGTTTTCTGAACATCTCGACGCCGGTGCACGTGGTCTTTTGCGTGGCGCTGATGCCGACAATTTCGATTTCTTCGCCGACTTTGACGATGCCACGTTCGATCCGTCCGGTCACCACGGTGCCGCGCCCGCTGATGCTGAAGACGTCTTCCACCGGCATCAGGAAGGCGCCGTCGATGGCTCTTTCCGGCGTGGGGATGTAGCTGTCCAGGGCTTCGGCGAGCTTGAAGATGGCTTTTTCGCCAAGCTCTCCCTTGTCGCCTTCCATCGCCAGCTTGGCGCTGCCGTGGATGATGGGGGTCTTGTCGCCAGGGAATTCGTACTTGTCGAGCAGTTCGCGCACTTCCATCTCCACCAGCTCGAGCAACTCGGCGTCGTCGACCATGTCGCACTTGTTCATGAAGACGATGATGTAGGGCACGCCCACTTGGCGGGCCAGCAGGATGTGCTCGCGGGT
>CAVTXG010000015.1:0-79568 GCA_963738605.1 uncultured beta proteobacterium | reverse complement strand
CCCTTTGACTCTCTTCAGGACAAACATCATGCAAACGCTCGAAATCAAGGATCTGTCGGTCGACTGCGAACTCGACGGCAAGGCGCGCGGCGCCGTGCGCGGCGGCGCTGCCGACCAGACCAACGCGAACACGATGGCAGCCGCCATCGCCAACGAGACGATGACCGTCGTGGGCAATGGCTCCATGTTCGCCGGATCGACCGTCTTCAACGTCGACGGCAGCTCGCACAACGACCTCTATCAGTCGGTCGACCAAAGCAACAAGAAGCGCGCGCAGGTCCTGTTCGGCCTGGGCCTGCTGGAATCGCTGTAAAGCGACTGAGCCGCATCCGCAGGCTTTTGACGGCCTGCGCAGCACGGCTCACCTTCGAAGCCTCTCACTCGTACCCAACCCATTGACTCTGTTCAGGAGAACATCATGCAAACGCTCGAAATCAAGGATCTGTCGGTCGACTGCGAACTCGACGGCAAGGCGCAGAGCGCCGTGCGCGGCGGCATCAGCAATCAGACCAACGCCAACACGATGGCAGCCGCCATCTCCAACAGCACGCTGACGGCAGTCGGCAACGAGTCGCTGTTCGCCGGCTCGACCGTCTTCAACGTGGACGGCAGCTCGCACAACGACCTCTATCAAGATGTCTATCAGTCGAACAAGAAGAGTGCGCGAGCCCTCTTCGGCTTCGGTCTGGAAGACTGACGGAGCCACGCAGCCGCGCAGCTCGAAGCGGCAGGCCGCGTGCGGCCTGCCGCTCTCTGAGCTGCACCAAGGCAGCCACAACTTCTCGGACAAAGCACCATGACAAAAGCTCTCGCGATCAAAGACCTGCCGGCCAACCAGGAACTCGACCGCGCGGCGCAGACCACCGTGCGCGGCGCCGGCAACCAGAGCAATGCTGCGACCAACTCCATCAACCAGGTGTTGAACTCCAACACGATCGTCGGTAATGACTCTGTGTTCAATGGCTCGACCGTCTTCAACGTGGATGCCAACCACACGCAGAGCGCGTCGATCTTCAACACGCAGTTCAACCTCGACGGTGTATTCCTCGGTGCCTCCCTCGGCCATCTGAACCTTTCCGATTTCTTCCTCGACTGAACGGTGTCACCATGACCACGATGATCATTGCCGATCTTCCAATGAGCCGCGCGCTGGATTACAAGGCCATGCGCGCGATCAAGGGCGCCGGCGGCGCGGCGTGGGTCTTCGGCGCGTTCCGGCCTTTTCTGCCGGAGAGCGCGCGGATCGCGCCGATCGTCTTCAACCAGATCAACCTCATCGCCGAGCAGACTGACCCTGCAGTTCCAGAACATCAACGTCGAGAACTCGGCCCCCAACTCGAACATCAATGTCAACGCGGGCCAGGATGCGCTGATCTTCAATCTGGCGCCGATCCCCTTGCCGCAGCCCTAGCGGCCACTTGCCGAGACGTGCTCGTGAGCGCCGAAACCATGTCGTTCCGCTGGACTTCGGCGCTGCGTTCGCACCCGGGCCGGGTGCGCGCGGTCAACGAAGACGCCTGCCTCGAGCTGCCGCAGCGTGGCATCTGGGCCGTGGCCGACGGCATGGGCGGGCATGCACTCGGCGAGTTCGCGAGCCGCCTGGCGGTGCGCACGCTGCGCGAGTTGCCGGCGGCGAACAGGCTCGACCAGATCGTCGACCTTGCGCGCGGGCAATTGCTGCAAGCCAACCAGCGCCTGCGCGCCGAGGCCGAACGCTGCGACGTGCCGATCATCGGCACCACCATCGCCGCGCTGCTCGCGGTGGGCCGCCGCTGCACCGCCCTGTGGGCGGGAGACAGCCGCATCTACCTGCATCGCGCCGGGCGACTGCGCCAGCTGACGCGCGACCACAGCCAGCTCGAAGCCGTGCGCGCGCTGCATGTGGCGACCGCCGATGACACGATCGAGCGCCCGCCGGCGAACCTGATCACGCGTGCGCTCGGCGGCGCCGACACACTGGAGCTCGACGCCGTGTCGATCGAGATCTTCGACGACGACGTCTTTCTGCTGTGCAGCGACGGCCTGAGCAATGAAGTCAGCGCGGCGGCCATCGAGCAGGCCCTGCTGCCCGGCAACTGCCGCCAGGCCTGCGATGCCCTGATCGAGCAGGCCTTGGCGCACGGCGGTCACGACAACATCACTGCGGTGGTGGTGCACGCCGAAGATCTGTGCAGCCCCGATCGAACGGTGATCCTGCCGGTGCTGCAGAAGTACTAGCGCCCCAAGGCCGGCCGAAGCCGGCCGTCCCCCGCGGGGATCAAGGAAAGTGGCGGAGCCACATTTCCTCGAGAGCTGGAATGCATCCACCCTGGTCGTCAAGGAGCCTGGCCATGCAAGCGCCGATGAAGCTCGGGTTCTTCATACAACCGGTCCACCCGCCACTGCGCCCTTACGGCGATGTTCTTCGCGAGGACCGCGAAGCGGTCGTGCTCGCCGATCGGCTCGGCTATTGCGAAGCCTTCATCGGCGAGCACCTCGTGGATTCCGCCGAGACGATCACTTCCTGCCTCGCCTTCATCGCCAACCTTGCCGATGCGTGCCCGTCGATCACTTTCGGTACCGGGGTGCTTCCACTGGCCAACTACCACCCGGCGATGGCGGCAGCGCAGATCGCGATGGTCGATCACCTGGTGCAGGGCCGACTTGTGCTGGGCGTGGGGCCCGGCGTTGCGGCCGACGCGGAGGCCATCGCAGACCTGGGATCGGACCGCAACCGCAAGACCCAGGAGGCGCTCGACCACATCTGCCGGCTGTGGACCGAAGAGCCGCCGTACCGGATCGAAGGCGAGTTCTACCGGACCACCACGGAGCGATCGCTCGATCGGGCGATCGGGCTGGGGGTGGCCATCCGCCCGCTGCAAAGGCCGCATCCGCCGATCGCGATCACGTCGATCCGGCCGGACGGTCGAGGGCCGCACGCGGCGGGAGCCCGTGGCTGGACGGGCATCTCGGCGACCTATGTCGGCGCGCACGTTGTCCAGGCCCAGATCCGCAACTACCTGGAAGGCCGTCGATCGGCGGGCCTGTCCGTCGATGCCTCCGGCTGGCGCGTGGCGCGCAGTGTCTTCGTGGCCGATGACGAAGCCACGGCACGGCGCTATGCACATCGCGAGGATGGCGCGCACGGCTTCTACTTCCACGTCATGAGGACCAAGCTCGCAAGGGCCGGCGCACTGGACCTGATGCGCGACTTCCCCGGCCAGCCGGATTCCGAGCTCTCGACGAGGCGGTGCATCGAGCGTCTCGTCATCGCGGGCACGCCGGACAGCGTCGCTGACCAGATCCTCGCATTCCGGGAAAAGGTCGGCGGCTTCGGCAGCTTGCTCTACACGGGCCACGACTGGGTCGATCCGACGCTCGCCCGGCGCTCCATGGAACTCATGGCCAACGCGGTCTGGCCTCGTCTCGCCGCATCGCTAGCTCGCTGACGCGCCGCGAAGGGAGCTCGCGTACCTGCAGGCCAGGCCGTGCCGCTTCAAGCCAACCCATGCCGCCTCGACAACGCCACCAGCTTCTCGATCTCCCGATCGCGCACTCCACGTTCGGCCAGGCTCTGCGCCGTGCGCAGCAGATAGTCCAGCGTCGTGCCATAGCGCCCACTCGCACTGCGCAGGATCTCGATCAACCGCGCCTCGGACAGCCGCCCCGTGTGCTGCGGGCTCTTGCGGCTCAGCGTGAACGCCAGCGCGCGCACCTCGCCCTGCGGCGTGCGGCAGGGCAGCCAGCGCGGGTCGTAGACGCCGGTGGGCATCTCGCGCTGCCACAGGGCTTCGAGCGCGACGGCGGCGTGCGCGCGCGGGATGCGATAGACCACGCCGTGGCATGAGCCGCCGGGCAGCAGCGCGAAGACCAGGCCCGGCCGTTCGGGCGTGCCGCGGTTGATGCGCGAAGCCATGCGCAGCGCGCGGTGCCAGCCGCGCACGAAGCCGGCGTGGTGCGCGTCGAACTCGAACTCCGGGTTCCACAGCAGCGAGGCGTAGCCGAAGATCCAGAGGTCGCGCCGTCCTCCCCACTCGCGGCGCGTGCGCGCGAGCAGGGCCTGCGGGTCGCGGCCGGGCACCACCAGGGACTGCATCGGCCGCAATGATGGCACCACGGGAGGCGTGGCCTGTTGGCCGAGGTAGCCCATGCGCCATGCGAGGGCCGACGTGCTACCTTTGCGGCGACGCATTGATGCGCAACGGGAGCAAGCGACGGTGGTCAACCCTTCCTTGAAGCCGGCACCGCTCGCGCCCGATCGAGCCTGGGCTGCGGTGAGCAGCGATTGGAAGCAGTGGATCGCGGAGAACCGGCTGCGCGACTGCTCACCGCCGTCGATGGTGGAGACGATGGCAGCGGCCGGTGTGGCTCGCAACGTCGCTTCGGCCGCCATCGCTCATGTCGAGGCCGACCCGGTCTACCTGGCAGCGAGCAAGCACCAGCAACTGCTGCGCAAGCTCGAATCGGTGGTGGGCAATCTGCAGCGCGTCTGGGAACTCGCGCCGGATTACAAGACCGTCGAAAAGCGACCCCTGTGCTCGAAGGGCGAGTTCCTGGAGCGCTACCTCTTCGGCTGCCGCCCGCTGGTGTTCACCGACATTGCGCAAGCGACTGGCCGGCCAAACAGCGCTGGTCGCCGGCCGACCTGAAGGCCCGCTTCGGCCATCTCGAGGTGGAGATCCAGGCCGAACGTTCAGCGCCGACCCGCACTACGAAGAGAACAAACTGATGCACCGCAGCAACGGCGCGCCTGGCAGCGTTCGTCGACCAGGTGCTGGCGGGCGGCGTGACCAACGACTACTACCTGACCGCCAACAACGAGGTGCTGCGCCGCCCCGAGTTCGCGCCGCTCCTGGCCGACATCGGCACCCTGCCCGACTTCTGCGACCGGGCACAGCTTGCCGCGCGTTCGTCGTTCTGGTTCGGGCCGGCCGGCACCATCACGCCGCTGCACCATGACTCCATCATGCTGTGCCACACCCAGATCGTGGGTCGCAAGCGCTGGCGCTTCGTTTCGCCACTGCAATGGCCTCACCTCTACAACTTCTCGGGCGTCTTCAGCCCGATCGATATCGACAAGCCCGACCTGGGCCGCTATCCGGCCTACGCCCATGCGACGGTGCTCGAAGTCGTCGTCGAGCCGGGCGAGACGGTCTTCCTGCCGCTCGGCTGGTGGCACCAGGTCACGTCGCTCGACGTCAGCATGTCTTTCTCCTACTCCAACATCGCGGCGCCGAACCACTACACCTACAACGATCCGACCATCACGAACTGGTAGCTGGAGGCGCGCTTCGCCGCTTCCGTGCGCTTGTTTGTGCGCTTGTTTGTGCGCTTGTTTTGACGATGTAACTCGATTACGTCAAAATCAGCGCCTCGGTTACACCACCAGCGGAGCCCGGATGAAAGCAGCCGTCGCCGAAGTCACGCAGCGCATTCGAGAACGCAGCGCCAGCGCGCGCAGCGCCTACCTGGCGCGCATCGACAAGTTGAGCGCGCGCCCGCGCGGCAGCGAGCGCATGGGCTGCGCCAACGTCGCGCACGCCTTTGCCGCGCTGCCCGCCGACGACAAGTTCAAGGTGGTGGCCGAGCGCGCGCCGCACATCGGCATCGTCACCTCGTACAACGACATGCTCTCGGCGCACCAGCCCTACGAGCAGTACCCGGCCGTGATCCGCGACGAAGCACGGCGCCTGGGCGCCACGGTGCAGGTGGCCGGCGGCGTGCCCGCCATGTGCGACGGCGTCACGCAGGGCTTGCCCGGCATGGAGCTCTCGCTGTTCTCGCGCGACGCCATCGCGATGGGCACCGCCATCGCGCTGACGCACGACATGTTCGACGCGGCGCTGTTGCTCGGCGTGTGCGACAAGATCGTGCCGGGCCTGTTGATCGGCGCGCTGCATTTCGGCCACCTGCCCACGGTGTTCGTGCCGGCCGGGCCGATGAGCACGGGCCTGGCCAACGCCGACAAGGCCAAGGTGCGCGAGAAGTTCGCGACGGGCGAGGTCGGCCGCGACGCGCTGCTCAAGGCCGAGAGCGCGGCCTACCACGGCGCGGGCACCTGCACCTTCTACGGCACCGCCAACAGCAACCAGATGCTGTTGGAAGCGATGGGCCTGCACGTGCCGGGCACGGCCTTCGTGCATCCGCATGCGCAACTGCGCGAGGCGCTGACGCGCGAGGCGGTGCGCACGGTGCTGGGCATCACGAAGGACAAGCACTACACGCCCATCGGCAAGCTCGTCGATGAACGCTGCATCGTCAACGCGATGGTCGCGCTGCTGGCCACCGGCGGCTCGACCAATCACCTGATCCATTGGGTGGCCGTCGCGCGCGCCGCCGGCATCACGATCGACTGGACCGATTTCGCCGATCTCTCCGCCGCGGTGCCGCTGCTGGCGCGCGTCTATCCCAACGGCAGCGCCGATGTGAACCAGTTCCAGACGGCTGGCGGCCCCGGCTTCGTGCTGCGCGAGTTGCTCGACAGCGGATGCCTGCATGCCGATGTGGCGACGGTGAGCGCGCGCGGCCTGCGCGCGTACGCCGACGTGCCGGTGCTGGATGACGAGAGCGGCGAGAAGCTCGCATGGCGTGCGCTGCCCAAGGACAGCGGCGACGAAACCATCGTGCGACCCGCCGTGCGCCCCTTCACCGTGAGCGGCGGCTTGAAGCTGCTGCAGGGCAACCTCGGCCGTTCGGTCATCAAGATCAGCGCCGTGCCCGAATCGTGCTGGGTGATCGAAGCGCCGGCGCGCGTGTTCGATTCGCAAGAGGCGCTGCTGGCCGCCTTCAAGGCGGGCGAGCTGGAGCGCGACGTGGTCTGCGTCGTTCGCTTCCAGGGCCCGCGCGCCAACGGCATGCCCGAGCTGCACAAGCTGACGCCGCCGCTGGCGGTGCTGCAGAACAAGGGCTTCAAGGTGGCGCTGGTGACCGATGGCCGCATGAGCGGCGCCTCGGGCAAGGTGCCGGCCGCGATTCACGCCAGCCCCGAGTCGCTCGCCGGCGGGCCGCTGGCCAAGGTGATCGACGGCGACGTGATCCGCCTCGACGCCGTGCAGGGCACGCTCGATGCACTCGTGCCCGACGCCACCTGGTTTGCGCGCAGCAACGCGCACATAGCGCCGGCGCGCGCCGACGACAATGCGCACGGCCTGGGCCGCGAGCTGTTCGGCGGCATGAGGAAGAACGTGACCAGCGCCGAAGAGGGCGCTTGCACATGGCTGTAGTGCGTCGTTGAAGCGGAGATCGGCATGATCAAGAAGACCCAGGACCTCATCGCCTTCGGCCCCGTCATCCCCGTCATCGTGCTCGAGCGCGTCGAACATGCCGTGCCGCTGGCGCGCGCGCTGGTGCAAGGCGGCGTGCGCGTGCTCGAAGTGACGCTGCGAACGAAAGCCGCGCTGGCCTGCATGGAAGCCATCGTGCGCGAGGTGCCCGATGCGATTGTCGGCGCGGGCACGCTGCGCACGATCGACGACGTGCACGCGGCCAAGCGCGCCGGCTGCGTCTTCGGGGTCAGCCCCGGCTACACCAGCACGATGGGCGCGGCCTGCCGCGAAGCCGGCCTGCCGTTGCTGCCCGGCGTGGCGACGGCCAGCGAGGTGATGATGGCCAACGCCGACGGCTTCTCGTTCCTGAAGTTCTTCCCGGCCACGGCCGCCGGCGGCATCCCGATGCTGAAGGCGCTGGCCGGCCCGTTCCCCGACGTCGCCTTCTGCCCCACCGGCGGCATCACGCCCGAGACCGCGCCGCAATTTCTGGCGCTGCCCAACGTCAAGGTCTGCGGCGGCTCGTGGCTGACGCCGGGCGACGCAGTCGGCGCGGGCGATTGGGCGCGTATCTCCGCCCTGGCGAAGGCGGCCGGCGCGCTGCGCTGATGGTGGCCCCGTGGCCTACTGTGAATGCGCGCTTTGCGCACACACACGTGGGGATCGCAAAGCCGTGGGCGGGTGCGCGGCGGCGCTTCGGTGCGGCGGTCGGCGCCTGCGGCGCGCGGCAAGCCACGGGCTCGATGCCCGCGGCTTGCCTTTCACTCTTCCCCAAGAACGGCTGTTCCCGCAAGGCGGCGGGCGGGGCGCAGGCGGGGCGAATGGCGCCGCCGAGAAGCACAGGGCTGAGGTCGGCGCGCGTACCCGCGCGCTTCGTGATCTGACTCACCGCGAGTGTTCGAGCGCAACGAACGCAGTGAGTGCAGCGAGTTTCGCGGTGCGACCTCAGACCGAGCATCGCAGGGAACCCTCGCGCAGCGAGGGCGAGCGACGGTTGAGCCCCGACTGCGCCCCGCCCGCCGCCTTGCTTGCGCACCGGCCCAGGCCCAGGCCCAGCGCATTTGAGGACGATCGCCAACGTACACAACAGACCGGCAACGGCGTCAGCCGCCTTCGACCCCCACCATCCAGCCGATCCCGAAGCGGTCCTTCACCATGCCGAAGTAGGGCGACCAGAAGGTCTTGCCCGGTGGCATCATCACCGCGCCGCCGTCTGACAACGCAGCGATGGTCTTGTCGACTTCGGCCGTGTTCTTGCAAGTGATCGACAGCGAGACGTTCGTCGACTTCTCGTCGGCGTTGCTGCCGTCGGACGCCATCACCACGCTGTCGCCGATGCGCAGGCTCGAGTGCATCACCTTGCTCTCGAAGCCTGGCGCGATCATGCCGGGCGGCACCGGGTCCGGGCTCTCGTTGAAGTGCAGCAGCATCTCGACCTTGGCGCCGAGCGCTCGCTCGTAGAACTTCACTGCCTCTTCGCAGCGGCCGCCGAAGAACAAGTAGGGTTGGATGGTCGCGGGGTTCATCAGTGCTCCTTTCGTATCGACACGACGAGCAAACGTCGCGGCAATCGACATGCCTGCCGAGGCCTCAGCGCACCGCCACCGGCGCGCCCATCGATCCCGTGGCGCCGGCGATCGGTGCCGGGCTGTAGAGGTAGAGGAACCGGTAAGCCTTGTCGGCCGCGAGCGCGTCCAGATCCATGTTCTCCTGGTTGACGATGCCGTGGCGCGTCAGCAGATGCTGATGCACGCAGAAAGCGCAAGCCGCGTCCGGGTTGGGCACCGCTTCGGTGGCCCAGGTGTCGCTGCCGATCACGCCGGCCTGCACCGTGTCGCTCAACCACTTGGCGACTTCCATGCCGATGCCCGGCGCGCCGCTGTTGAACTTGGCGTTGTCCTTCATCCAGTGCACGCCCCAGCCGGTGCGGAAGAACACGCCATCGCCGGGCAGAAAACGCAGGTCGGCCAGGCCCTGCTTGGCGAGCGCATCGCGCACGTCGGCCAGCGTGATCTCGTAGCCGGCCTCGAGGTTGGCCACGCCCTTGGCGCCGGCGACGTCGATCAGGAAGCCGCGCGCCACGATCGGGTGCAGCTTCTCGACGCCGTTCTTCTTCAGCCCCGACGCGCCTTCGATCTCGAGTTGCGTCACGCCGTTGTAGTAGCGCATCTGGCTCTTGTCGGCCGCGCCGTTGACCGCCACGCCGATGTGGCCCAGGCCGTCGAACTGCGTGCCCACTTGCCCGATCTCCGTGGCGACGAACTCGTCGTGGTAGATCAGCGTGTTGGCGCCGAAGGGCCCACCGGTGGGCGAGCCCGGAATGCGCAGCACGAACTTGCGATCGCCGAACAGCGGCATCGCCGCGCTGTAATTGCGGCCGAGCTTGTAGGTCTTGCCGGTCTTGGCTTCGGCCAGTGCGCGCTGCACCACCTCGGGTTTGGTGAACCAGTTGGTCGAGCCGGCTTCGTCGCCCGCGCCCCAGAGCTTGTTCGGCCACCAGCGTTCGCCGATCGGCGTTTCCATGTCACCGATGGTCCAGGGCTTGCCTTTGCAGGCTTTCCAGTCCTTGTCGGAGCAGGCCAGCGCAGGGGCCGATGCCAATGCCATTGCGGTCAGAACGATCGATGCGAGCGTGCGGGTCATGCCTTGTTCTCCTTGTCGACGGTCATCGAGGCGCCGCGCCGCCGTGGCACAGCTGACGGCCCTGGCCGAGATCGTGGCAGTGCGGGCCGGGGGGATGCAGGGGGACATTCGGCTCGCGCAGCGCGAGCAGCGCGCGCCGCGCCAGCGGGTGATCGAGTTCGGCCGCGCGCGTCAGCCACGCACCGGCGGCGACGCTGTCGCGCCCGAGCTTGTTGCTCAGCAGATAGCACATGCCGCTGGCGTAGTAGAGCTGCGCCGCGCCCTCGGCTTCGAGCCGCACGCGCTGCGGCGGCAGGCCTATCAGTGCCTGCGAGGATTGCGCGGCCAGCGCGACGATCTCCGGGCACTCGTCGATCAGCAGATCGGAGCGGCTCTTCTGCTCCATCCAGCCGCCGATGTCGGCGGCGTGCGACGCGCTCGCCGCCGCAATGATTACCGTGAAAAACAAGCAGCGCCAAGGCATGGCGCGCGAGGCTACGCGCGCGACTGCGGCTTGGCAAGCACCAACGCGGCCATCTCGGCATGCGCCTTCTCGGCCAGGCCTTGCGCCGTGCCCTCGCGATCGGCCGCGCTGCGGTTCTGGCTGACCTTCCACTTGCCGACCAGCGAGTCGAGCGTGATCTCGATGCCGACGATGGCGCGCAGCAACTGCTGCACGAATTCGTCGGGCGCGTCGTGCACATGCCAGGGCTGGTGTTGCGTCGCCTCGTGATGATCGGTCAGGCGGCCGACGAGCGCGCGCAGCCACGGTGCGTCTTCGATCGCGCGCAGCGTGCCGCGCGCCTGCACCATCGTGTAGTTCCAGGTCGGCACCACCTTGCCGTGTTCCTTCTTGCTGGCGTACCAGCCGGGCGAGATGTAGGCCTCGGGGCCGGTGAAGACGGCGAGCGCAGTGGTGCCGGCGCGCTGCCACAGCGGGTTCGCGCGCGCGACGTGGCCGCGCAGCGTGCCACAACTGCTGCTGTTGCCGCGCAGCGTGCCGTGCTCGCCCTCGTCGGCGATGAACTCCAGCGGAATCAGGTCGGCGCTCGGACCGTCGTCCGCGGCGACGATCAGCGTCGCCAACGGACGCTCGCGCATCAGCGCGATCAGGGCGGCGCGGTCCTGTTGCTCGAAGTGCTTGGGCAGGTACACGCGAAGATCACCAGGCGCCGACGTTCTTCATCGACGTCCACGGCTCCACCGGCGCCTTCGCGCCGCCGGCCTGCAGCAGCTCGAACGAGATGTTGTCCGGCGAACGCACGAAGGCCATGCGGCCGTCGCGCGGCGGGCGGTTGATGGTGACGCCGTGCTTCATCAGGCGCTCGCAGGTGGCGTAGATGTCCTCGACCGCATAGGCCACGTGGCCGAAGTTGCGGCCGCCGCCGTACTGCTCGGCCTTGCCGTCGGCGTCGGGCCAGTTGTAGGTCAGCTCGATCTGCGCGCTGTCGTCGCCTGGTGCGCACAGGAACACCAGCGTGTAGCGGCCGGCTTCGTTGTCGCGGCGCGAGAGCACTTGCAGGCCGAGCGCGTCGCGGTAGAAGGCGAGCGAGCGTTCGATGTCGGTGACGCGCACCATCGTGTGCAGGTATTTCATGCGGCAAGGATACGTCAGCGCAACAGCACCGCGACACCGATCGCGGCGAAGACCACGGCGGCGATGCGGTGCACCCATTGCACGGATCGCACCGGCAGCTTCGCCAGCACGCGTTCGCCGAGCAGCACCGCGGGCACGTTGGCGATCATCATGCCGAGCGTGGTGCCGGCCGTGACGACGATCAGCGCGTCGTAGCGCGCGGCCAGCATCACGGTGGCAACCTGCGTCTTGTCGCCCATCTCGGCGATGAAGAAGGCCACGGTCGTCAGCCAGAACACGCTGTGCGATGACTTGCTGCGTTCGGCCGCGGATTCGTCGGCGCGGTCGGGCACGAGCATCCACAGCGCCACCGCGATGAAGGAGCCGCCGAGCAGCCAGCGCATCCAGGCCGGATCGATCCAGCGCGTCAGCCAGGCGCCGAGCGCCGCGGCGGCGGCGTGATTGGCGAGCGTGGCGACGAAGATGCCGGCGATGATCGCGCGCGGTGCGCGATAGCGCGCCGCCAGCAGCAGCGCCAGCAGTTGCGTCTTGTCGCCGATCTCGCCGAGAGCGACGACGCCCGTGCTGACGGCGAACGCTTCTAGCGTCACGCGCGCGCGGTGGCAGCGGCTTGCCGATCGAGCCAGATGCCCACGCCCTGCGCGTTGAGTTCGACGTCCACGGCGATCAGCTCCAGCGCCGCCGCTGTCGGCTCGATGCCGTGTTCGCGCAGGCTGTGCGAGTACAGCCTGCGCAGTTCGTCGCAGAGATGGCGATGGCGATCGGGTGCTTTCGTACAGCGCTGTCCGATCGCCACCGTGGCGTCGAGCAGTGTGAAGAAGCGTTCGGCCAGGCGCGCCACGCCATCCACGCGCGCGTAGTGCGTCAGGTACATGCATGCCGGCTCGAAGGCCAGCAGGCGCTGCACCGAAGCGCGCAGCAGTTCGGGCTCGAACTGCGTCGGCACGGAAGACGGCGAGATCCAGGCGCCGCGCGCTGCCGTGTCGAACTCGCGGTACGAGATGCCGAAGGTGTCGCCGGTGAACCAGCCGCGTGAACGCTCGTCCCAGATGCAGTGATGGTGGCGCGCGTGGCCGGGCGTGTCGATGAAATGCAGGCGGCGCGCGCCGAGCATCAGGTCCATGCCGTCGTGGGTGATGCGCGTGCGCTCGGCCGGCACGGGCACGAGCGTGCCGTAGGAGCGTTCCATCTCCTCGGCGCCGTAGACGGCGAGCGCGCCTTCGTAGAGTGCGCTCGGGTCGATCATGTGGCGCTGCCCGCGTGGATGCACGATGAGCGTCGCGCCCGGCAGCTCGCGCATCAGCGCGCCGGCGCCGCCGGCATGGTCGAGGTGCACATGCGTCGGGATGACGAAGTCCACCGCGTCGCGCGCCAGGCCGAGCGCGTCGAGCACTGCCAGGTGTCGCGGCAGCGCGGAGTTGGTGCCGGTGTCGATGAAGGCGGCGCGTGCGCCGTCGACCACCAGGAACGCGGCATCGAAGCGCGGGCGATGAAAGCCGGTGTCGATGGCGAAGACGCCGTGGCCGAGGTCTTCGACGAAGGAGGGCAGTCGCTGCATGCACCGGATTCTAGGCAGCGCTCCACGATGGAGCAGCAGCACGCGCGCAGGCCGACAAAGGCGCAATGGGGCCTCCGCAATTTCCCTGTAGTTAATCGGATATCACCTTGCGCAGCGGGGCCGGTCCTACAGTCTGCGACCCTCACCGAGGAGACAGCGATGAGAGTGATTGCGATTGCAGGCGCAGCGGCGCCATCGTCGTGCGGCGATGAAGACTCCGGCGAAGTGCCCAAGCTCGACTTGCCGTTGACGCGGCGCTCGATGCTGCAAGGCTCAGGCGTGCTGATCGGCACGCTGGCGGCGGGCAGCCCGCTGGCGCTGCTCGCGCCTTCGACCGTGTGGGCGGTGGAGCTCAAGACCTTGTCCAAGGCCGAGGGTGCGACGCTGCTGCAGATGGGCCGTGTGCTGTATCCGCACAAGAAGCTGCCCGATGCGGTCTACGCGCTGCTGGCCAAGGATCTCGATGCCGACGCGGCCAAGAGCGCCGACAGCGCCAAGATGCTGCGCGCGGGCATCGCCGCGCTCGACAAGGCCGCGGGCGGCAGCTTCGTCAAGGCCAGGCCGTCGAGCAAGGCCGCTGCGGTGAAGTCGCTCGAAGGCCAGCCGTTCTTCGGTGCGGTGCGCGGCAAGTGCATCACGTCGCTGTACGACAACGACATGGCCTACAAGGTCTTCGGCTACCCGGGCTCGGCCTGGGAGAAGGGCGGCTACATCACGCGCGGCTTCCAGGACTTGAAGTGGCTGCCGGCGCCGACGCTCGAAGCCAGCCCCAAGCCTTACTTCGGTTGAGGAGAGCACGATGGCCAAGTTCGACAACAACGACGACGCGGTGGTCGTCGTCATCGGTTCCGGTGCCGGCGGCGGCACGCTCTCCAACGAGCTGTGCCAGAAGGGCATCAAGGTGGTCTGCCTCGAAGCCGGCGCGCAGCAGTCGAACGCGAGCTTCGTCAACGACGAGTGGAAGTCGTTCGTGCAGCTGGCATGGCTCGACAAGCGCACCACCTCGGGCAACTGGCGCGTCGCCAAAGACTTTGCCGGCCTGCCGGCTTGGATCTGCAAGACCGTGGGCGGCACGACGACGCACTGGGCCGGTGCCTCGCTGCGCATTCAGGAGCACGAGTTCCGCGTGCGCACGCACTACGGTGCGATCGATGGCGCGAACCTGCTCGACTGGCCGCTGACGCTGAAAGACCTCGAGCCGTATTACGCCAAGGCCGAAGACAAGATGGGCGTGACGCGCACCAACGGCATCCCGGGCCTGCCGGGCAACAACAACTTCAAGGTGATGTACGCCGGCGCGAAGAAGCTCGGCTACAAGGAGTGCCACACCGGCAACATGGCGATCAACAGCGTGCCGCGCCACGACCGCGGGCGCTGCATGCAGCTGGGCTTCTGCTTCCAGGGCTGCAAGAGCGGCGCCAAGTGGAGCACGCTCTACACCGAGCTGCCCAAGGCCGAGGCCACCGGCAACTTCGAGCTGCGGCCGCAATCGCACGTGGTCAGGATCGAGCACAACGACGCCGGCAAGGTCACGGCCGTGGTGTACATGGACAAGGACGGCAGGGAGCAGCGCCAGAAGGCGCGCGCGGTGTGCGTGGCCGGCAATGCGATCGAGACGCCGCGGCTGCTGCTGCTGTCGGCGTCGGCGAAGTATCCCGATGGGCTGGCCAATTCATCGGGGCAGGTCGGCCGCAACTACATGCGCCACATGACCGGCTCGGTCTATGCGGCGTTCAAACAGCCGGTGAACATGTACCGCGGCACGACGATGGCCGGCATCATCCGCGACGAAGCCGGCCACGACACCCAGCGTGGTTTTGCCGGCGGCTACGAGATGGAGACGCTGTCGCTGGGCGTGCCCTTCATGGCGGCGTTTCTCGATCCCGGTGCGTGGGGGCCGGAGTTCGCGTGGTGGATGGACCACTACCAGAACCTGGCCGGCATGTGGCTGGTGGGCGAAGACATGCCGCGCGAGAGCAACCGCATCACGCTCAACAAGGATGCCAAAGACCAGTACGGCCTGCCCGCGCCCAACGTGCACTTCGACGACCACCCCAACGACATCGCGATGCGCAACCACGCGTTCGCGCAGGGCGAGAAGGTCTACAAGGCCGCGGGCGCGATCCGCACCTTCCGCACACCGCCCTACCCGAGCACGCACAACCTGGGCACCTGCCGCATGAGCAGGCAGGCCAAGGACGGCGTCGTCAACGCCTTCGGCCAGAGCCACGACATCGCCAACCTGTTCGTCAGCGACGGCAGCCAGTTCACGACCGGGGCCGCAGAAAACCCGACGCTGACGATCGTCACGCTGGCGATCCGGCAGGCCGACTACATTGCGCAGCAGATGACGAGCAGAGCGATCTGAGCGAAGGAGAACGTGATGTGCGAGTTCTTCGTGAAGGCCGATCCCATCTTGTACGAGTCGCGCTCGCGCACCGTGCGCATCCACGGCGTGCTGACCAGCATCCGGCTCGAGAACCTGGTGTGGGACACGCTTTCGGAGATGGCCGCCGGTGAAGGCTGCACCACCAACGCGCTGATCGCGCAGTTCCACGACGAGATCCTTCGCCACCGCGGTGACGTCGCCAACTTCTCGTCGTTCCTGCGCGTGACCTGCCTGCGCTACCTCGGCCGCAAGTGCGATCGGGCGCTGGGCATCGAGGGGCAGGAGGCGCCGCTCGCCGTCGCCAAGGCGCCCGTCGTGACGCTCAAGTCGCAGCGCCACTGATGGCCAAGCTCATCCACACCATGATCCGGGTGCTCGACCTGGACAAGTCGCTCGCGTTCTACCGCGACGTGCTCGAGATGACGCCCTCGCACACGCTCGACTTCCCCGACTTCGCGCTGGTCTACCTGCGCAGCCCGCACGACGATGCCGAGCTCGAGCTCACATTCAACAAGGGTCGCACCGAGACCTACACCCACGGCACCGGCTACGGCCACGTGGCGGTGGTGGTCGAAGACCTCGATGCCAAGCACGCGGCTGTGAGCGCCGGCGGCTGGTCGGTCCAGCCGATCAAGGAGTTCAAGCGCGGCGACGAACTGCTCGCGCGCTTCTTCTTCGTGCAGGACCCGGACGGCTACAAGATCGAAGTGCTGCAGCGCCACGGCCACTACCGATAGCGCAGCGCTGTCGCGCAGTCTTCAGCGCAGCTCGCTGCCGGCGAACTTCAGCTTCGACGCGGCGACGTTGATCGCCGGGCCGAGTTCGTAGACGTTGCGATAGCCGTAGGCGTAGAGCGAAACCAGGGTCGAAACGTTGAGCGCCGAGGGCGGGGCCTTCATCGCGAACGATTCGGCCGCGCCCATGAAGTTGTTGTTGCAGTAGATCAGCACGCGCGTGGTCTTCGACGGAATGGCCCGCGCCAGCGTGGCCTCGGTGAAATCCGGAAAGCTCAGGTTGCGCGCGCCGACGACATGGCGCAGCTTGAACATGCGCTGGCTGCGCGCGTCGAGCACGACGGTACCGGGCTCGGCGGCCATGCGCATGAACTGCGCTTCGCTGATGCGGCGCGACTCGCGCACCGAGCGCACCGCGGCCACGTTGGCGGCGAAGGCGTCGTAGTCGATCTGCGGGTTGGGGATCGGCTGCCGCTCGGTCTGGGCCTGGGGCGCGGCGTGCAGCGCGAGGAGCGCCGACGCCAGGATCAGCAGTCGCGATGCGGCCATGAATTGCTCCCGGTGTGCGATCACGGGACAACGCAGTCAGATGGACGCGGTTGACGGCGCGAGCCGCACCGGGGTTGGGCCTATTGCTGCATCGACACCGCGTACAGCCGCGCCACTTCGGCCGTGCCGTCGCTGCCGCTGACAGCGCGCAGGGCCTGCAGGCCCTTGGCCTTCGTCTTGGGGTTGGCGGCCAGCGCCAGCGCCAGACGCAGCTTGGCGTCGTCCGGGCGCTTCAGGCCGCCCTTGGCGATGCCCTGCTCGATCAGCTGCAGCGCCTTGTCGTGCTGGCCCATCGAGGAATAGACCGTGCCGAACTTGACCAGGTCGTTGCCTTCCTTCAGCGACGCCGCTTCGCCCGCCTGCTTGTCGATCGATCCCTTGCCTTCGCTTTCGGACTTGAGCACGAGGTCCTTAAGGCGCTGGTGGCGTGCGGCCTGGTCGCCGGTGCCGAGCACGCCGGCGGCGTAGCCCTTGTCGACGATACCCTTGGCCTCGGCCGGCAGGCCCGCCTGCAGCGCGAGCTGCGCCAGTTCCATGTACTCGTCGGCCTTGGTCATCAGGCCGTTGGCGAGCTTCAGGCGCTGCACGTCCAGCGCCAGGCGATCGGAAAAGCCCGGCTTGCGCTGGATGCTCGCCAGGTGCGCGCTCCAGTAGTCCTTCTTCGGGTAGTACAGCACCAGCTTCTCGAGCGTGTTCGAGTAGGTGGCGTTGCTGTTCATGCGGCGCGCCGCGTCGGCCAGGCGCAGCAGGTCGTCCTCGCCGGGCTTGCGGCCGTCCTTCTCTGCCGCCGACACCGCCGCCTGCGCCTCCTTCATGATCTGGCTGTAATCGCCGCTCGCGCCCTGCAGGTAGGCGGCGAGCTGGTTGAGCGAGGCGCTGCTGGCGCCGGCGGCACGCGCCTTGGCCACCCACTCGGAGGCCTTGGCGTTGTTCTTCTGCTGCGAGTAGGCGAACGCGACCTGCTCGGCCATCTGCCCCTTCTCGGCACCCGAGGTGCGCTCATAGACCGACTCGAAGGCAGCGATGGCGGTGGCGTTGTCGCCGACGCGCTGCGCCGCCGCGCCCTTCATGCGGTCGATGACCAGCTGTTCGCCCGCGGTCTTGCCGCCCACCGCGTCGGCCTCGCGTGCCTTGACCAAGGCCTCGCGCGCCTTGCCGGCCTTGAGCAGATCGCTCGCCGCCTGCAGCGGCTTGGCGACGTTGGGGCGGATGCCCTGGGCCTGGGCACTGGCGAGTGCGGCGGCGAGCAGGGCAGCGGTGAGCAGGCGAAGTGGTTTCATCGAAGGCGACTCTCGAAAAGTGAAACGGGGATCGTCCCGCTGCAGGTAACGATCCCCGTGAGGTTCAGGAAGACAAGGAGACGTTCAGGCCAGCGCCGGGCCGCCCGAAGCGGCCTGAGATCCCCTCGGGGGACGCGAGCGCAGCGAGCTGGGGGCCGACATGACTCAGTTCATGAACTGCTCGTTGCCGACCATGCCGATCTTGCTCACGCCCTGGCGCTGGGCGCTGGCCATGATCGCGGCGACATGCCTGTAGGTCACGAGCTTGTTCGGGCGCAGGTGCACTTCGGGCTGCTCGGTCACGGGCTGGCGGCCCCACTCGGCGAGCTTGGCGTCGAGTTCGGGCTTGCTCATCAGCGTGCCGTTCAGGCCGATGGTGCCGTCGAAATCGACGTCGATGCGCATGATGACGGGCTCCTTCAGCGGCGCGGCATTGCTCGGCGTGGGCATGTTGAGCTTGACCGCGTGCGTCTGGATCGGGATGGTGATGATGAACAGGATCAGCAGCACCAGCATGATGTCGATCATCGGCGTCATGTTGACTTCCACCATCGGGTCGTCTTCGCTGCCGCCGGAGCCTACTTGCATGGCCATGTCTACAACCTCGTGACGCCGCCGGCCGGCGGCTCGGTGATGAAGCCCACCTTCAGGATGCCCGCGCGCTGGCAGGCGACGATGACGCGGCCGATCGATTCGTAGCGCACTTCGAGATCGCCGCGGATGTGGACTTCGGGCTGCGGGTCCTTCACGGCTTCGGTCTTCAGCCGCGTCACCAGCGTCTCGGCGTCGGCCAGGCGCTCCATGCCCCAGTGCACGTCGCCGTCGCGATTGACCTGGATGACGATGTTCTCCGGCTTGGTCTGCGTCGGCAGGTTGCGCTCCTTGGGCAACTCCATCTTGATCGACTGCGTCACCACCGGCACGGTGATGAGGAAGATGATCAGCAGCACCAGCATCACGTCCACCAGCGGCGTGGTGTTGATGGTGGAGTTCATCTCCATCTCGCCGTCGTCGCCGGCGGGGCCTACGTTCATCGCCATTCATGTTCTCCTGTCGTGGCCGCAGCGTGGATGAATCCGCGCCGGGCCGCCCCAAGCGGATTCGCTCCCCTCGGGGGGCGCGAGCGCAGCGAGCTTGGGGTCAACGCTCCGCGCCGGGCCGCCCCAAGCGGATTCGCTCCCCTCGGGGGGCGCGAGCGCAGCGAGCTTGGGGCCGACATTCAGCGTTTTCCAGCCAGGAGCACGTTCTGCAGATCGGCCGAGAACGCGCGCACGCGCTCCATCGCGCTCTTGTTGCGGCGGATCAGCCAGTTGTAGCCCATCACCGCAGGCACCGCGACGGCCAGGCCGATGGCCGTCATGATCAGCGCCTCGCCCACCGGGCCGGCCACCTTGTCGATCGACGCCTGGCCCGAAATGCCGATGGCGGTGAGCGCGTGGTAGATGCCCCAGACCGTGCCGAACAGGCCGACGAAGGGCGCGGTCGAGCCGACGGTGGCGAGGAACGCGAGGCCGTCCTGCAGGCGGTTGCCGATGTTCTCCACCGCGCGGCCGATGCTCTGGCCGATCCAGGTTTGCTTGTCGATCGTCTCGAGCATGCCTTGGTGATGCTCGGTGGCCTTCATGCCGGTCTCGGCGATGAAGCGGAAGGCGCTGCCTTCGTCGAGCGCGTCGGCGCCCTTCTTGATCGAGCCGGCATTCCAGAACGACTCGCCCGCGGCCTTGGCGCTGCGCATCAGCTTGGACTGCTCGAACAGCTTGGTGAAGATGATGTACCAGCTGCCCATCGACATGATCACCATGATGATGAAGGTGCCCTTGGTGACCCAGTCGCCTTCCTTCCACATCGCTTCCAGGCCGTAGGGATTGGTCACCGTTTCCTTGGTCACCGACGGCGCAGCCGCGGGTGCGGCGGCCGGCGCCGCCGCGGGTTCGGACGCGGCTTGCGCCAGCGCCGCGCTCGGCACGGTGGTGGTGACCAGCGCGGCCACGGCGATCAGCGCGGCCAAGAACGGCGCACGAATGGATTGCATCAAAGACATGGTTCCTCCGGGAAACGAATGCGCGCTTCAGTGAGCAGCCGCGCGACGACGAGAGTTGAACAAGGGGGTGCGGGGCAAGCTCACTCGAGCTTCCAGACGTACTCGACGTTGGTCGATGCGCCGACCGCTGCGCCGTTCGAATCGCGGCCGGGGCGGAAAGCGCATCCGCTGAGCGAGGTGACCGCGGCGCGATCGAGCAGGCGATGCTCGCGCGAAGCTCCGGACGCCTTGACGACATCGGCGCTGACCACCTTGCCGGTGGCGTCGATCGTGAACTTGATGGTGGTAGTGCCTGTGGCTTCAGCCTTGAGTGCCGCGGGCGGGTAGTCAGGCTTGCAGGCCGAGACGTTCGTGATGGCCGGCTGCGCCGCAACCGGCGCGGGTGCGGGCGGCGCCGGCGGCGCTGCAGGCGCCGGCGCCGGCGCAATCGTCACCGGCGCCGGCGGTGGCGCCACGGTGGTGGTGGTGATGGCTGGCGCGGGCGTCGGCGGCGGTGCCACCACCACTTCCGGCGGCGGCACGAAACTCGGCGGCGGCGGTGCCAGCTTCGGCGGCGGCGGCGGCAGGTTCTCGGGCGGCGGCGGAGGCGGCTTGACCTCCTCGATGATCTTGGTCTCGATCGGGTTCTTGATGACCTCGACCACCTTGCGGGCCAGCCCGCTGACCATGGCCCAACCGAGCAGGATGTGCATCAGGATCACGATCCCGATGCCGATCATGTGCTTGCCTGGCTTGCGCTGTTGCGCAGCGTAGTCGTACGTCGCCAAACCGAACCTCCAGACACCCCGGTGCGGGTGCTGCTTGCTTGCTCTCGAACTCTTTTTTTGGTGTTGTCGCTGACGCGCTGCCTCGTGAGCAGCGGCGGCTTTCGCCGCGAAGGGCGCGACTATATCGCCAAAGACTTGGCGTGCTGCTCGGGGCATCACCTTAGGATTTCGCGCTCGGGTTACACGCGATTTCGCGGCGACGATCGGGGTTTCATAGGGGAAGGTCAGACAGCGCAATGCAACTGCCCGTAATGCGATGGCGCGACGAGTGGCGACAACCCGGCGCGCTGCGAGCCGATGCGCTCGCCGGTCTGACCGGTGCGGTGGTGGTGCTGCCGCAGGGCGTGGCCTTCGCCACGCTCGCCGGCGTGCCGCCCGAATATGGTTTGTATGCGGCACTGCTGCCGTGCATCGTCGCCGCGCTCTTCGGTTCGAGCCGCTTGATGGTCACCGGCCCGGCCAACGCGATCTCCCTGACGACGATGGCGCTCCTGGCGCCGCTGGCCGCCGTCGGCTCGCCGGCTTACGTGAGTCTGGTGCTGACGCTGGCACTGCTGGTCGGCGTGATGCAGCTGCTGCTCGGCCTGGCGCGTGTCGGCGTCTGGGTGGAGAAGGTGCCGCACTCGGTGGTGGTGGGCTTCACGGCCGGCGCTGCACTGCTGATCGCCGTCAGCCAGCTCGGCACCGTGCTCGGCATCGCACTGCCGCGCGGCATTTCGGTGTGGACCACTTTGCAGGCGGCGGCCGCAAGGGGGCACGAGGTCAATCCGGCGGCGCTGTGGGTCACTGCGCTGACGATCGTGCTGGCGATCGTGGCCCGGCCGCTGTCGCGCTGGGTGCCGGCGATGTTGGTGGCGTTGGTGGGTGGTGCACTTGCCGCCTGGGGCATCGCGCACCTCATGCCGCAGTGGACAGCGCTGGCCACGGTGCCGCCGCTGCCCGGCGCGATTCCCGCGTTGTCGCTGCCCGACCTGCGTGTCGATACGGTGCGCAGCCTCTTCGGCGCGACGCTGGTGATGACGCTGCTGGCGCTGACCGAAGCCAGCGCCATCGCGCGCGCGATGGCGCGACGCCGCGGTGATGCCCTCGACGGCAACCAGGAGTTCATCGGCCAGGGCCTGGCCAACATCGTCGGCTCGTTCGTCTCGGCGATGCCCACCAGCGGCTCGTTCAACCGCTCCGGCGTCAACGCCGAGGCCGGTGCGCGCACGCCGTTGTCGGCCGTGTTCGCGTCGCTGTTCCTCGCGCTGATCCTGGTGTTCGTCAGCCCGTTGGCGAAGTGGCTGCCGCTGGCCGTCGTCTCGGGGCTGCTGTTCGTCGTCGCCGTGGGTCTGTTCGACGTGGCCGAGATGCGGCGCATCTGGCGCGACGAGCCGGTGGAGCGCGCGGGGCTCATCGTGACCCTGATCGCCACCGTCACGCTGTCGCTGGAGTGGGCGATCCTGCTCGGGCTGACGACGTTGCTGCTGGCGCAGCGCTTCAGCATGCCGTTCGGGCTGAGCTTGTCGAAGCCTGTGCGCGGCGCTTCGACAGGCTCAGCGCGAACGGGCATGTGTGCTCAGCCGAGTCCGAGTTCGCGCAGCACCTCGTCGCTGTGTTCGCCCGGGCGCGGTCCCGGCCGCGGTGTGCGCGCGCCGCTCGCCGACAAGCGCGGCGCCGGCGCCGGCAGCGTGCGGCCGTCGACCTCGACGAAGCTGCCGCGCGCCGCCAGGTGCGGATGCCGTGGCGCTTCTCTCAGCGACAGCACCGGCGCAAAGCAGGCGTCGCTGCCTTCGAGCAGAGCGCACCAGTGCGCGCGCGGCTGCGTCTTCAGCAGCGCGGCGATGCGCGCGCGCAGCGCCGGCCAATCGTCGAAGACGGACTGGCGCGCTGCATCGACATCGGCGAGCCCGAGCCGCGTCAGCAACTCGGCATAGAACTTCGGCTCGATCGCGCCGAGGCTGACGAAGCCGTCGGCGCATTCGAACACGTCGTAGAACGGCGAGCTGCCGAGGAAGAAGTTGCGCTGCGCATCGTCGCTCCAGCTGCCGGCGCCGCGGCGCTGATGGATCAGCGAGGACAGAGCCGCCACGCCGTCAACCATCGCCGCATCGACCACCTGGCCGCGCCCGCTGCGCTCGGCCGCACGCAACGCGCAGACGATGCCGAAGGCCGCGAACATCGCGCCGCCGCCCATGTCGCCGATGAGCGTGGCGGGGATCATCGGCGCATCGCCCGGCCGCGCCGCGAGCGACATCGCGCCGGTGAGCGAAACGTAGTTGATGTCGTGCCCGGCGGCTTGCGCGAGCGGCCCGTGCTGGCCCCAGCCGGTGACGCGGCAGTAGACGAGCTTCGGATTGCGCGCGGCCACCGCATCGGGGCCGAAGCCCAGGCGTTCCATCACGCCGGGCCGAAAGCCTTCGATCAGCACATCGGCACGTTCGAGCAAGGCCCAGGCCGCAGCGCGGCCGGCATCGCTCTTCAGATCGAGCGCGAGGCTGCGCTTGCCGCGGTGCTCGTCGGCGCGTTCGGCCGATGCGTTGTCAGCGCGCTCGACGACGATCACGTCGGCGCCCATGTCGGCCAGCATCATTCCGGCAAACGGCGCCGGGCCGAGGCCGGCGAACTCGACGACACGCACGCCCTGGAGCGCGGTCACGCCTCGACCTCCTTCAGGAACGCGCGGATCGCCGCCAGCGTCGGCCGCGGCTTTTCTTCCGGCACGAAGTGACCGCAATCGATCGCTGCGCCGCGCACGTCGCGCGCGACGCGCTTCCATTCGGCCACGCAATCGAACTGCTTGCCGACGACGCCGCGCGTGCCCCAGATGGCGAGCAGCGGCATCGCGAGCTTCTTCCTCGCATCGGCGCGGTCGTGTTCGAGATCGATGCCGGCCGAGGCGCGGTAGTCTTCGCACATGGCGTGGATCGCTGCTTTCGTGAAGCAGCGCCGGTACTCGGCGAGCGCGCGCGCATCGAAGCCGCCGCGACCGGCGGTGGCCTTGGTCAACAAGCCCAGCATGCCGGGCAAGCCGATGTGCTCGAGCAGCCGCTCAGGCAGCGGCTGCGGCTGGATGAAGAAGAACCAGTGCCAGTAGGCGCGCGCGAACGCCATGTCGGTGTGCTCGTACATCGACAGCGTCGGGCAGATGTCGATCACGGTCAGCGACACGACATGCTTGGCATGATCACGCGCGAGGCGATGCGCGACGCGCGCGCCGCGGTCGTGGCCGATGACGTGATAGCGCTCATGGCCCAGGCGCTGCATCACCTCGGCCATGTCGGCGGCCATCGCGCGCTTGCTGAAGTCGCGCGCCTTCTTGCTCGAATCGCCGTAGCCGCGCAGATCGGCGCAGAGCACGCGGTGCTCGCGTGCCAGGGGTGGGGCGATGGCGTGCCACATCGCATGCGTTTGCGGGTAGCCGTGCAACAGCAGCAATGGCGTGCCGTGGCCGGCGCCGACGGTGTGAATGGTGGCGCCGCCGGTCTTGATGCGGCGCGTGTTGAAGGCGGGGAAGAGCGGGGTCATCGGCGCATTCTGCGGCCAGTGGCCTCGCGTCGAGCGCGTCGGCGATCGGCTCGGCGGCGAACTTCAAGGTCCGCAAAAATACCGTTCGCCCTCAGCCCCTCAGGCGTGCCACAGCCGCTGCATCGCCAGCACAAAGCGCTGTGCGATGCCTGCGCTGTCGCGATGCTGGTGCTCGCGCAGCACCCATTGGCCCGCGACCATCACGTCGCGCCAGGCGTGCGCAGCGCCGCCGAACACCAGCGCGTCGAGCAGCGCGTCGGCCGGCACACCGAGCGTGGCGTCGCAGGCCGCGTCCGCAACGAGCAGGTCGGCGCGTGCGCCTTCGACGAAGCCCCACTGCGGGTGGCCAGCCGCCGCGCCGCCGCCGGCGAGCACGCGCTCGTAGAGTCGCGCCGCCGTCGAGGCTTCGCGCGGCGGATCGGCCGCGACGTTGCGTTGACGCAAGACCAGGCGCTGGCCGTACTCCAGCAGGCGCAGTTCCTCGAAGGCGTCGCGGCCGACGTGGCTGTCCGAGCCGATCGACAGCGGCGTGCGCGACGCCAGCCAGCGCGGCAGGTCGGGCAGGCCGTCGCCGAGGTTGGCTTCGGTGCTCGGGCAGATGACGACACCGGCGCCGCTGGCGCCCACGGCATCGATCTCCTCGGCCGTTGCATGCGTGGCGTGCACCAGTTGCCAGCGCGCGTCGAGCGCGACCTTGCGCGTCAGCCATTCGATCGGACGTTGCCCGGTGGCGGCGATGCAATCG
Source organism: uncultured beta proteobacterium (assembly GCA_963738605.1). Classification (GTDB taxonomy): domain Bacteria; phylum Pseudomonadota; class Gammaproteobacteria; order Burkholderiales; family Burkholderiaceae_C; genus CADEEN01. The sequence continues at coordinate 54,535 of CAVTXG010000015.1, read as the reverse complement.
TCGACCTCGCCCGTCTGCTCGGCCACATGAATGTGAATCGGCCCGGCGCCCGCGCCCGCGGCGACGCGCGCGATCGACTCCGACCGCGCCGCGCGCAGCGAATGGATCGCCACGCCGCTCTGCACGCCGAAGCCCTGCGCCGCGCGCTGCAGCGCCAGCACCGCGTCGGCGTCGGTGGCAAAGCGGCGCTGGTCGTCGCGCAGCGCGGGTTGCGTGAAGCCGGCGCGTTCGTACAGAACGGGCAGCAAGGTCAGGCCGATGCCGGCGGCTGTGGCCGCATCGGCCAGCGCCCAGGCCAGCGTGCCGGCATCGGCATACGGCGTGCCGTCGAGATCGTGCTGCAGATAGTGGAACTCGCAGACCTGGGTGTAGCCGCCGCGCAGCAGTTCGAGATAGAGCTGCGCTGCAATGTCGCGCAGCATCTGCGCATCGACGCGCAAGGCCACGCGGTACATGCGATCGCGCCACGACCAGAAGTCGTCGCTCGCCGATTCACGCCGCTCGGCCAGCCCCGCGAACGCGCGCTGGAAGGCGTGGCTGTGCGCATCGACCAGACCCGGCAGCGCGGCGCCCGCCAGCAGCGTGGCCTGCGGCGGCGCGGCCACCCCCGTCTGCACCGAAGACCAGCGGCCGTCGCGCGTGGTTTCGAGCAGCACTGCATCAACCCAGCGCCCGCCGACCCAGGCGCGCGGCGCCCACAGCAGTTGCGTGCTCATCCGCCGCGGATCCGGCTTTGCCGGTCCGCCAGCGCTGCCCCCTCGAGGGGGAGCGGCGAAGCCGCTCCGGGGGTGGGCGTCATCCCGGCCGCCAGTCGATCATGGTCTGCACCAGACGGCGCAGCAGCGGCGTGATGGCGGCGGCCTGCCTGTCGCTCCATGCCGGCGGCGGGCCTTCGTCCATGTAGGCGCGCCAGCACATCTCGATCTGCACCGCATGCACGCCGTCGTCGGGCTGGCCGTAGTGGCGCGTGATGTGGCCGCCCTTGAAGCGGCCGTCGGTGACATGGGTGAAGTGCTGCTGCGAGGCGAGTGCGCCGATCAGCGCCTGGCGCAGCGTCGGCGCGCAGCTGCGGCCTTCGACCGTGCCCAGGTTGATGTGCGGCAGCGTGCCCTCGAACAACCACGGCAATTCGCTCTTGATGCTGTGGGCGTCGAACAGCACGACATGGCCGTGGCCGCCGCGCAGGCGCAGCAGTTCGTCTTCGAGCGCTTCGTGATACGGCGCCCAGACGTCCTCGACGCGATTCAGGATGTCGAGCGCGTCGGGCCCGCCGCCCGGGCGGTACAGCGGCTCGCCGGTGAAGAAGCGCGTCGGGCAGAGCTCGGTGTTGTTGACGCCGGTGTACATCGGCGTGTTGTCGCTCGGGCGGTTCAGGTCGATCAGGTAGCGGCTTTCGCGCGGCACCAGCAGGCTCGCGCCGAGTTCGGTGGCGAAGGCGTAGAGGCGGTCGAGATGCCAGTCGGTGTCTTCCACCTCGAGCGCGCGTGGCACGAAGCGGGCGGCGTACTCGGCAGGGATCAGCGTGCCGACGTGCGGCATGCTGATGAGCAGCGGCGCGGTGCCTTTGTGCAGGGTGAAGCTCATGTGTGCCCCCTACGGCGCTGCGCGCCGGTCCCCCCGAGGGGGAGAGAGCGCCTTGGGGACGGCCCGGCGGCGCTCATGACGAGACGCCGCCGAAGACACGCTGGCGCAGCGGATTGACGCCGAAGCGATACGCCAGCTCGCGCGGATGCGCCACGTCCCACACCGCCAGATCCGCACGCTGGCCGGGCGCGAGCCGGCCGCGGTCGGGCAGGCCGAGCGCGCGAGCGGCATGCACGGTGATGCCGGCGAAGGCTTCTTCAGGCGTCAGGCGAAACAGGGTGCAGGCCATGTTGAGCATCAGCAGCAGCGACAGCGCGGGCGACGAGCCTGGATTGTGATCGGTGGCGAGGGCGATCGGCACGCCGGCGTCGCGCAAAGCCTGCACCGGCGGCAGTTGGGTCTCGCGCAGGAAGTAGAACGCACCGGGCAGCAGCACGGCCACCGTGCCGGCGGCGCGCATGGCGTCGATGCCGGCGGGGTCGAGGTGTTCGAGGTGATCGCAGCTCAGCGCGCCGTACTCTGCCGCCAGCGCCGCGCCGTGCTGGTTGGACAACTGCTCGGCATGCAGCTTCACCGGCAGGCCGAGCGCACGCGCCGTGTCGAAGATGCGCCGCGTCTGCGCGGGCGTGAAACCGATCGTCTCGCAGAAGGCATCGACCGCATCGACCAGGCCGCGCGCATGCTGCTCGGCCAGCCAGCCGCAGGCGGCGTCGATGTAGGCGTCGGGCCGGCCGGCGTACTCAGGCGGCAGCGCGTGCGCGGACAGCGACGTGGTGCGCACCGTGAGTGCCTGTTCGCGGCCGAGACGCCGCGCCACCGCGAGGCAGCGCGCTTCGTGCTGCTGACTCAGGCCGTAGCCGGACTTGACTTCGATCGTCGTCACGCCTTCGGCCATCAGCGCGCTGGCACGCTGGCTTGCCGCGGCAAACAGGGCTTCGTCGCTGGCACTGCGCGTGGCGGCGACCGTGGAGGCGATGCCGCCTCCGGCGCGCGCGATGGCCTCGTAGCTCGCGCCCTGCAAGCGCTGCTCGAACTCGGCCGCGCGGTCACCTCCGTAGACGAGGTGGGTGTGACAGTCGATCAGGCCGGGCGTGAGCAGGGCGCCGCCGAGGTCGTGCTCATGCTGCGCTTGCAGGCCGTGCGGCAGATCGCCTTCGGCGCCGATCCAGGCGATGCGCTCGCCCTCGGCCAGCAGCGCGCCGCGCTCGATCCAGCCCCAGGGGGCGGCGCCGTGCATCGTGGCGATGCGGGCGTTGCGCCAGAGGGTGGTCGTCAAGCGATGCGCTCCATCGATGTGGTCGAGAGCCGCCAACCGCGTGAGCCGGGTCCAGCGGGCAGCAGCTCGTGCGCATCATCGCTCCAGGTCAGCGTGCCGTCGGCGAAGACGCCGTGCCACGGCCCGACAGCGCCGCGGCGCAGCATCAGGTTGAGGTCGCGCGTCGGGCCGTCGATCAGGCGGCAGGCGGGCGCAGCTTCGCCGGCAAAGGCGATCGGGGCGTCGCCCGGCCTCAGCACGCGCTCGCCTTGCGGCAGCGCCAGCACCACGCCGACGCCGTCGAGCACGGCAAACCAGCGGTCGACGCCGGGGTAGGGCGAGAACGGGCCGTCAGCGGCGATCTCGGCGACGCTGACGCGCAGCTGCCAGTCAGCGGCAGCCGGCCAGGCCAGCAGCTCGCGCGTGCTGCCGCCGCCGTTGCGCCAGGCAACGATGGGGCGGTCGGCGAGGTGCACCGTCTTCATGGCGTGAACTGGCCTTCGATGCGGTAGCGCGAGCCGGGGTGGGTGAGGCGCACCAGGGTCACCGTCGAGCCGCGGCTCATCGTGCGGCGCACGACGATCAGGCAGGGCCCGCCCGGCGCCAGGCCGAGCAGGCGCGCTTCCTGCGCGGTCGGCAGGCCGGCTTCGATGGTGAACTGCGCTTCCCACAGCGGCGCCACCTCGAGCAGGTGCTGCGTCGGCGTGGTGCGGGTGAAGTCCACCGACAGGTAGTCGGGCGCGCGGTCCGGGTTGACGAAGCGGTCTTCGCATTGCAGCGCCACGCCGTTGTCGAAGTGCACCATCATCGAGTGGAAGACGCGCGCGCCGTCGGCCAGGCCGAGTTGCGCCGCCAGCGCGGCGCCGGCACGCTCCTCGCGTACGAACTGCACGCTCACGTGGTGGCGATGGCCGCGGGCCTCGATCTCCTGGTGCAGGTCGCGGATGGTGAGCGTGGAAGACACCGGGTGCAGCTGCGCGGCGAAGGTGCCCACGCCCTGGACGCGTTGCACCAGGCCCTCGGACTGCAGCTCGCGCAGCGCGCGATTCACGGTCATGCGGCTGATGCCGAACTCGGCCACCAGATCGGCCTCGGACGGCATCAGCTCGCCCGGGTTCCAGCGGCCGCGCGCCAGGCCTTCCTTCAGGTGCTGCTTGACCCGGGCGTAGGGCGCAGCCGCAGGACCGGCGAGGGCGGCGCGGGGCAGGTCGGCTGCGTTCATGCGTCAAAGTCTAGTCGCTCAATCATGTCTATACAAGGCATCGGGAAAACCCCAGCAGCGACGGTCTTGCGATCACTTGTATAGGCAAGTAAAGTCAAGCCAGCTCAGAGACCCGAGGATCCGCCCATGACCGACCTGTCAGTCCAGCGCCGTATCGGCACCCCGGCCAGCCAGCCCCGCACCGTGCGGGCCCCGCGCGGCACCCAATTGAGTTGCAGGAACTGGCTGATCGAGGCGGCGTACCGCATGCTCCAGAACAACCTCGACCCCGAGGTCGCCGAGAACCCGCAGGCCCTGGTGGTCTATGGCGGCATCGGCAAGGCGGCGCGCAACTGGGAATGCTTCGACGCCATCCTGGAATCGCTGCGCAGCCTGAAGGAGGACGAGACGCTGCTGGTGCAGTCGGGCAAGCCGGTGGGCGTGTTCCGCACCCACGCCGACGCGCCGCGCGTGCTGATCGCCAACTCCAACCTGGTGCCGAAGTGGGCGACCTGGGAGCACTTCCACGAACTCGACCGCAAGGGCCTGATGATGTACGGCCAGATGACGGCCGGCTCGTGGATCTACATCGGCAGCCAGGGCATCGTCCAGGGCACGTATGAAACCTTCGTCGAAGCGGCCCGGCAGCATTACGCCGGCGACGCGCGCGGCAAGTGGATCCTGACGGCCGGCCTCGGCGGCATGGGCGGCGCGCAGCCGCTGGCCGCCAGCTTCGCCGGCTTCTCGTCGCTGAACATCGAGTGCCAGCAAAGCAGCATCGACTTCCGCCTGCGCAGCCGCTACCTCGACGAGCAGGCGGCAGATCTCGACGATGCGCTTGAACGTCTGCGCCGCTACAGCGCCGAGGGCAGGGCGGTCTCGATCGGCCTGCTCGGCAACGCCGCGCGCATCCTGCCGGCACTGGCCGACGCGTGCATGAAGGGCGAGGCGATTCGCCCCCACTTGGTGACCGACCAGACCTCGGCGCACGACCTGATCAACGGCTACCTGCCGCCCGGCTGGAGCGTCGAGCAATGGCGTGCCGCGGCAGCAGAACCGTCGCGCCACGCCGAGTTGCGCGCCGCCGCCGCGCAAGGCTGCGCCGACCATGTGCGCGCGATGCTGCTCTTCCAGGCGATGGGCATTCCGGTCGTTGACTACGGCAACAACATCCGCCAGGTCGCGCTCGACCAGGGCGTGAAGAATGCGTTCGACTTCCCGGGCTTCGTGCCGGCGTACGTGCGCCCGCTGTTCTGCCGCGGCAAGGGGCCGTTCCGCTGGGTGGCGCTGTCGGGTGACCCCGAGGACATTCGCAAGACCGACGCCAAGATGAAGGAGCTGTTCCCCGAGGACGCGCACCTGCACCGCTGGCTCGACATGGCTGCCGAGCGCATCGCGTTCCAGGGCCTGCCCGCGCGCATCTGCTGGATCGGCCTGGGCGAGCGGCACCGTGCCGGCCTGGCGTTCAACGAGATGGTGAAGAGCGGCGAACTCAAGGCGCCGATCGTGATCGGGCGCGATCACCTCGACTCGGGTTCGGTCGCCTCGCCGAACCGCGAGACGGAGTCGATGCAGGACGGCAGCGATGCCGTCAGCGATTGGCCGCTGCTCAACGCGCTGCTCAACACCGCCGGCGGCGCCACCTGGGTGTCGTTGCACCACGGCGGCGGCGTCGGCATGGGCTACTCGCAGCACAGCGGTGTCGTCATCGTCTGTGATGGCACCGACGCGGCGGCCCAGCGCATCGAGCGTGTGCTGTGGAACGACCCGGGCACGGGGGTGATGCGGCATGCCGACGCCGGCTACGAAGTCGCGCAGCAGTGCGCGCGCGAGCAGGGCTTGAACATGCCGATGCTGGACCGCTGATGACCACGCTGGTCTTGCGACCCGGCGCACTGACGCTGGACGACATCCAGGCGATCCACGCCGGCGGCGTGCAGGTCGCGATCGACAAGGCGGCTGATGCCGCCATCGCCGCCGGCGCCGCCGTGGTGCGGCGCGCGGCCGAAGGCGACGCCGCGGTCTATGGCGTCAACACGGGCTTCGGCAAGCTGGCCTCGACGCGCATCAGCCGCGCCGACCTCGCCACGCTGCAGTGCAACCTGATCCGTTCGCACAGCGTCGGCGTGGGCGAGCCGCTGGCGCCGTCTGTCGTGCGGCTGATGCTCGCGCTGAAGGCAGCGAGCCTCGCGCGCGGCCACTCGGGCGTGCGACCCGTCGTGATCGACACGCTGGTCGCGGCCTGCAACGCCGGCCTCGTGCCCTACGTGCCGGCGCAAGGCTCGGTCGGTGCTTCGGGCGATCTCGCGCCGCTGTCGCACATGACGCTGGCGCTGATGGGCGAGGGCGAGATGCTGGTGGACGGCAAGCGCGTGCCAGCGCTGCCAACGCTGCGCGAAGTAGGCATCGCGCCGCTCGTGCTCGAGGCCAAGGAAGGCCTGGCGCTGATCAACGGCACGCAGACTTCGACCGCGCTGGCGCTGCATGCGCTTCTGTCGTTCGAGCCGGTGCTCGAAGCGGCGTTGGTCGTCGGTGCGCTGACGGTGGACGCCGCGCGCGGCAGCGACGGGCCGTTCGATCCGCGCATCCACGCGCTGCGCGGCCAGCCGGGGCAGATCGACGTTGCGCGCTACTACCGCAAGCTGCTCGAAGGCTCTTCCATCCGCGCTTCGCACCGTGAAGGCGACGACCGCGTGCAGGACCCGTACAGCCTGCGCTGCCAGCCGCAGGTGGTCGGCGCGTGCCTCGATCAGCTGCGGCATGCCGCGCTCGTGTTGGTGCGTGAGGCCAATGCGGTGACCGACAACCCGCTGGTGTTCCCGGATGACGGGGCAATGATCTCCGGCGGCAACTTCCACGCTGAACCCGTCGCACTGGTCTGCGACGCGATGGCGGTCGCCATCGCCGAGGTCGGCGCGATCGCCGAGCGACGCATCGCGATGCTGATCGACGCCGGCGTGTCGCGCCTGCCGCCCTTCCTCACGGCCGACGCGGGCCTGAACAGCGGCTTCATGATCGCGCATGTCACGGCCGCGGCGCTGGCCAGCGAGAACAAGTCGATGGCGCATCCGGCGAGTGTCGATTCGCTGCCGACGAGCGCGAACCAGGAAGACCATGTGTCGATGGCTACCTTCGCCGCGCGCCGCTTGCAACCGATGATCGCCAACACCGCGCACATCCTGGGCATCGAGCTGCTCGCCGCCGCGCAGGGCATCGAGTTCCTGCGGCCGCTGACGAGCTCGGCGCCGATCGAGGCCGCGCACGCGCTGCTGCGCACGCACTGCCCCAGCATCGATCGCGACCGCTATCTCGCGCCCGAGATCGAGCGCGCGACGGCGCTGGTCACCGACGGCCGCCTGGCGCGGCTCTTGCACACCTTGCCCGACCTGCCGGCCTTGTGGATTCCGGCTTGATGACCTTTCAACCCACCTTCACGGAGAACTGCATGATCAAGAAGACGTTCGTCGCCCTCGCCGCCACTGCCTTCGCGCTCGCGGCGCAGGCGCAGGAAACCAAGGTCACCGTCGCCATCTCCGGCTGGACCGGCTTCGCGCCGCTGACGCTGGCCAAGGAGGCCGGGCTGTTCAAGAAGCATGGCCTGGACGTGACGATCAAGAAGATTCCGCAGAAGGATCGCCACCTCGCCATCGCCTCGGGCGACGTGCAGTGCGCTGCCACCACGGTCGAGACCTGGATCGCCTGGAACGCGGCCGGCGTGGCGACGACGCAGATCTTTCAGCTCGACAAGAGCTACGGCGCCGATGGCATGGTGGTCAAGCCCGCCATCGCATCCATCAAGGACCTGAAGGGCAAGACCATGGCCGCCGACGCACCCGGCACCGCCACCTACTTCACGCTGGCGTGGATGCTGAAGAAGAACGGCCTGTCGATGAAGGACGTGAAGGTGGTGAACCTGTCGCCGCAGGCTGCCGCCAACGCCATGATCGCCGGCAATACCGACATCGACGGCGGCATGACCTACGAGCCCTTCCTCTCGGCCGTGCGCGCCAAGCCCGAGGCCGGCAAGATCATCGCCACCACGCTCGACTACCCGATGATCATGGACACCTTCGGCTGCACGCCGAAGTTCCTGGCCGACAACCCGAAGGCCGCGCAGGGCCTGACCAACGGCTACTTCGACGCGCTGGAGATGATCAAGGCCGACCCGAAGAAGAGCTTCGAGATCATGGGCGCGGACGTGAAGCAGAGCGCCGAGGCCTTCGAAGGCAGCCAGAAGTACCTGCGTTGGCAGGACAAGGCGGCGAACCAGAAGTTCTTTGCCGGCGAGCACGCAGCGTTCAGCAAGGAAGCGGCCGACCTGCTGCTCGAAGCCGGGATCATCAAGCAGATCCCGGACCTGACCAAGCTTGCCGACACCAGCTTCATCAAGTAGGAGGCCCGCATGAGCACCACGGTCAGTGCTGTACCGGCCGCTGCCGTGACCGCGAGCGCCGCGTCCGCGCGCCGCGGCGGCGCCTTCCTCGGCATGAAGCCGCTGACCGCCGTGGCGCCGGGCACGCGCACCGCGCTCGGCATCGCCTTCTTCGTGCTGTTCTTCGCCGTCTGGGCGGTGGTGACGTTCGGCGGCCTGGTGCCCAAGACCTTTCTCGCCAATCCGCTGCAGATGCTCGCCAGCGGCTGGGACCTGATCGTCAACCAGGGCTTCATCAAGGACATCGGCATGACGGTGTGGCGCGTCGTCGGCGGCTTCCTGATCGCCGCGGCGATCGCGCTGCCGCTGGGCGTGATGATGGGCGCGTACAAGCCGATCGAAGCCTTCTTCGAGCCCTTCGTCAGCTTCGCGCGCTACCTGCCGGCGAGCGCCTTCATCCCGCTGCTGATCCTTTGGGCAGGTATCGGCGAGGCGCAGAAGCTCGCGGTGATCTTCATCGGCAGCTTCTTCCAGCTCGTGCTGATGATCGCGGTGACCGTGGGCAACACGCGGCGCGACCTGGTGGAGGCCGCCTACACGCTGGGCAGCAGCGATGCCAGCCTGATCAAGCGCGTGCTCATTCCGGGTGCCGCGCCCGAGATCGCCGAGACCCTGCGCATGGTGCTCGGCTGGGCCTGGACCTACGTCATCGTCGCCGAGCTGATCGGCGCGTCGTCGGGCATCGGCCACATGATCACCGACAGCCAGGCGCTGCTGGCCACCGACCAGATCATCTTCGGCATCATCGTCATCGGCCTGATCGGGCTCATCAGCGACTTCGCTTTCAAGTGGGCCAACCGCAAGTTGTTCCCCTGGGCGCAACTGGGGCGTTGAGCGTCATGAGCCAACCCATCCTCACCGTGCGCGGTGTCGAGCGCCGCTTCGACAAGACCCTGGCGCTGCAGGCCACCGACCTCGACGTCGCCGAGAACGACTTCATCACCATCCTCGGCCCGAGCGGCTGCGGCAAGAGCACGCTGCTGCGCATCGTCGCCGGGCTCGATCGCCAGACCGCCGGCGAGGTGATGCTCGAAGGCCAGCGCATCGACGGCCCCGGCGCCGACCGCGGCATGGTGTTCCAGAGCTACACGCTGTTCCCCTGGCTGACGGTGCGCGACAACGTCTGCTTCGGCCTGGTCGAGCGCGGCCTGCCGCGCGCGCAGCAGTTGGAGATCGCCGACGCGTTCCTGAACAAGGTGGGACTGCGCGGCTTCGAGAACCACTACCCGAAGCAGCTCTCGGGCGGCATGCAGCAGCGCGTCGCCATTGCGCGAGCCCTCGCCAACGGCCCGCGCATGCTGCTGATGGACGAGCCCTTCGGCGCGCTCGATCACCAGACGCGCGAGCTGATGCAGGAGCTGCTGCTCGGCATCTGGGAGCAGGAACGCAAGACGGTGCTGTTCGTCACCCACGACATCGACGAGGCGGTGTTCATGGGCAACCGCGTGGTCGTGATGAGCGCGCGGCCCGGGCGCATCAAGCTCGATCGCCGCGTCGACATCCCGCACCCGCGCCACTACTCGGTGAAGACGACGCCGGCGTTCGCCGAGCTCAAGGCCGAGTTGACCGAGCAGGTGCGGGTCGAGGTGCGGGCAGCGGCGGCGATGGCGTGAGCGTCGCTCGCTGGGCGTCGCGGCGCTGGGTCTTCATCACCCACCCGAACGTCCTCATCGACCCCGCCGTGCCGGTGCCGCGCTGGCCGCTCTCCGAACGCGGCCGCGAGCGCATGCGTGCCGGCCTGGCGCAGCCCTGGGTGCGCGAGCTGACGGCGGTGCATTGCAGCACCGAGCGCAAGGCGATCGATGGTGCGGCCATCCTGGCCGCGCACCTTGGGCTGCCGTACATCCCGCACGACGGCCTGGGTGAGAACGACCGCTCTTCGACCGGCTTCCTGCCGCCGCCGGAGTTCGAGCGCATGGCCGACGCCTTCTTCGCGCAGCCGGAGCAATCGGTGCGCGGCTGGGAGCGCGCGCTCGACGCGCAGCGGCGCATCGCCGCCGCGGTGCAGGCCATCGACCGCAGCGACAAGACGCCGGGCCCGCTGGCGATCGTCTCGCACGGCGCGGTCGGTGCGCTGCTGCGGTGCTGGCTGGCCGGCGAGGCGATCTCGCGGCAATGGGACCAGCCGGCCAACGGCGGCGGCAACTGGTTCGGCTTCACGCTCGAACCGAGCGCGCTGCACTCGGCCTGGCAACCCATCGACGCAGCCCGGTAGCCTGGCGCTGACCTTGGGGTGGACAGAACCGCTCGGCGGTGGTCCAGTCGCGCTCGCGAGGAAAGTGATCCGGGGGCCCGCCCTTTGCCGTTCGAGATCGACGCCGACTTCACGCTCGACGAAGCGCAGCTCGCGCAGCGCCGTGCTGCAAGCACGCGCCGGCTGTACACGCAGCAGGTGCCGCTGCTGCGCGGCATCGGCTTCGTCATCCTGTGCGCGCTGTTGCTGCTGCAGGGTGACCATGCCGCGGCACCGGGCGGGGCGACGCAAGCCGGCCTGCTGATCGCCAACCTCGCCTATGCCGCGGCCGCGTGGGTGCTGCTGCGCGTGGGCTATGGCCGCAGCGGGCGGCTCGACCTGCCGCTGCTGCTGTTCCACCTCGACGTGCTGATGTGGCTCGCCAACCTGTCGTGGCTCGAGCAGGGCAACCTGTTCTTCGCCTACTTCCTGCTGGTGCGCGTGGTCGATCAGGTGGGCTTCGGCTTCCGGCGCGCGCTCTACTTCGCCCACATGGTGACGCTGGCCTACCTGGGCTACGCGCTGTGGGCGTCGCTGCATGCGCCGGCACAGGCCGACTGGCCGCAGCACCTGGGCATTGCCGCCTCGATGTACCTGTTCGGCCTGTACCTGGCTGCCACCGGCCTGGTGACGGCGCGCCTGCGCGACCGGCTGCGCCAGGCTGTGCACGCCGCGCGCACGCTGGTCGAGACCCTCAACCAGAAGAACGTCGCGCTGCAGGCGCAGGCCGCGGAGCTGGAGGCGGCACGCCGGCAGGCCGACCAGGCCAACCTCGCCAAGTCGCAGTTCCTGGCCGTCACCAGCCACGAGATCCGCACGCCGATGAACGGCATCCTCGGCACCGCCGAGCTGCTGATGGAAACCGAACTGACCCCCACGCAGAAGCGCTATGTGCAGACCGCGCACCACTCGGCCAGTGCGTTGCTGGCGCTGATCAACGACGTGCTCGACCTGTCGCGCATCGAGAACGGCAAGCTGCGCCTGGACCCGAGCGACATCGACGCGCGCGAACTGGTGACCGAGGCGGTCGACCTCGTGGCGGTGACCGCACGCGAGCGCCCGATCGAGCTGCGCTGCACCGTATCGCCGCGCCTGCCGCAACGCGTCAACGCCGATGCGCTGAGATTGCGCCAGCTGCTGATCAACCTGCTGCACAACGCGACCAAGTTCACCGAACGCGGCAGCGTCTTGCTCGACCTCGAGGTGATCGAGGAAGACGCTGCCTGGCTGAAGGTGCGCGTGGCCGTCACCGACACCGGCATCGGCATCGCGCCCGAGCAGCAGGAGACCATCTTCGAGGCCTTCGAGCAGGTCGATGCGTCGAGCACGCGGCGCCACGGCGGCAGCGGTCTGGGCCTGGCGATCGTCAAGGATCTGGCCGCGCTGATGGGCGGCAGCGTCGGCGTCGAGAGTGAGCTCGGCGTGGGCTCGCGCTTCTGGGCCGATCTCGTGTTCGGCCGTGCCGCAGCGGCGCCGCAGCCGCCAGGCGCGGTTGGCGATAGCGACGAGGCGATGCCCTGCGTGCTGGTGGTCGAGGACGACCGGGTCAATCAGATGATCGTCGAGGACATGCTCAAGGTGCTCGGCTGCGATGTGCAGGTGGTCGCGAGCGGCGTCGAGGCGGTGCAGGCCGCGGAACAGGGATCGCTCGACCTGATCTTCATGGACTGCCACATGCCGCTGATGGACGGCTACGAGGCCACGCGCCGCATTCGCAGCGGCGAGAGCGCGCAAGGGCGTCGGCGCCGGCCGATCGTCGCGCTCACGGCCGACACGCTGCAGTCGGACCGCGAGCGCTGCCTGGACGCGGGCATGGACGACTTCCTCAGCAAGCCGGTGAGCCGCGCGCAGCTGGCGGCCACCATTTCGCGCTGGACCGGCCGGCGCACACGGCCTGTTACCCAGTGGTGAGTCGCAGGCAGAATGATTCGAGGGACGGCGTCGCGGTGGTGCTGGCGGCGCAGTCTCGTTTCAGGACGGGCACCGGGAGACAACGATGTTGAGATCGAACGTGGTGGCCGTGGCAGCGGTGTGGGGTCTGGCCGCTTGCAGCCAGACCGACCTTCAGCAGGCGTCGGCCACGCCGGCGGTGCGCATGAGCCCGAGCGTGCCGACGCTGGCCGGCGGCTACAAGAAGGTGGTGGCGCCTGCGTCTGCTGCCGCGTACTTCGTCAACCTGAAAGACGGTGACAGCGTGACGAGCCCGGTGCTGGTGCAGTTCGGCCTGCGCGGCATCGGCGTGGCGCCGGCTGGCACCGAGAAGGAGAACACCGGCCACCACCATCTGCTGGTCGATGTGGCCAACATCGACGTCAACGGCCCGCTGCCCACCAGCGACAACGTGCGCCACTTCGGCGGCGGCCAGACCGAAGCGCGCATCGAGCTGAAGCCCGGCACGCACACCCTGCAACTGCTGCTCGCCGACCACAACCACATCCCGCACCACCCCGTGGTGATGAGCGAGCGCATCACGATCAACGTCAGATAGAGCCCCAAGCTCGCTGTGCTCGCGTCCCCCGAGGGGAGCGCAGGCCGCTTGGGGCGGCCCGGCGCTGGCCTGCCGACTAGGATTTGGGGTACAGCACCATCTGCGTACAGCGGAACAGGGCGATCGTCTTGCCCTTGTTCTCGCGATGCGTGATGGTCGCGTCCCACACCTGCGTCGTGCGGCCGGCATGCACCGGCACGGCCACGCACTCGATCGTGCCGTCGAGCGCGGTGCCGAGGTGGTTGGACTTGATCTCGATCGTGGTGAAGCCGCTCGCACCTTCGGGCAAGCTCGAAATGCAGCCGTAGCCGGCGCAGCTGTCGGCCAGCGTCAGCACCGTGCCGGCGTGCAGAAAGCCGTTGGGGGCCAGCAGTTCGCGTCGCACGGCCAGCGTCGCGCGCACGCGCTCGGCGCTGACCTCGACGAACTCGATGCCGAGCAGGCCCGGCAGGAAGGGCGCGCCGAATTGCGTGTAGTCGGTGGGCAGCTTCATGCCGGTTGCCTCGCGATCACTTTCACATCCACGATCATGCCGGCGAAGTCGCCCGAGAAGCCGTACCACTCGCCAGTGAGCGGCGCGACTTCGGCGGCTTCACGCGCAACGGCAATGCGGATCAGGTCGTTGCCGCCGATCAGGTTGTTGGTCGGGTCCACCGGGAACCAGCCGCAGTCGGGCAGGTAGATCTGCACCCAGGCGTGCGTCGCTCCCCCGCCGTCGAGCGTGCTGTCGGCGGGCGAATAGAGATAGCCGGAGACGAAGCGCGCGGCGATGCCGAGATGGCGCAGCGCGTCGATCATCAGCGTGGCGTAGTCGCGGCAGGCGCCGCTCTTGAGCGCCAGGGTCTGATGCGGCGTCTGCACGCCTTCGGCATCTCGCCGCGTGTAGGCCAGGCCGTTGCGCAAGGCTTCGGTCATCAGCGCGATGCTGCGGCGCGGGCCCCCTTGCGCCGCGCCCTGGTCGGCAAAGGGCTGCGCCCACGAGCGCAGCACGTGGCCCGTGTCGTCGAACGAGGGCACGAGAAACGGTGTCAGCGCCAGGCGCTCGGCCGCCGAGTACGCCGGCGGCATCCACATCGACTCGCTCGCGGTGGGCAGGGTAAAGGCGTTGTCGCCGAGGTGATCGACGGCGAAGCGGCTGACGATGTGCAGCGTGTCGGCCGGCGTGCCGGGCAGCACCAGCGCCACCGAGTTGCCGTAGAACGTCGTGCACGAGGTCGATGCGCTGCGGCGGCGGCGTGACATCGAGTTCTGTGGCGAGCACGCGCATGTCGTGGCCGTCGCGCGGGCGAAACGTGAGACGGTGCAGGCCGAGCTCCACCGGCTTGTGGAAACGGTACTCGGTGCTGTGTTCGATGTCGTAGATCAATTCGATTCGCACTCCGGCGTCGGCAAACGCGCAGCCTAGCGCAAGATGCCGACACGGCTGGTCGTGCGATGCCGATTGTTGCCACTCATCTCATGCCCTGACGACCGCTTGCGCCTGCCGCACTCGCATCAGCAGGAACAAGGCAATCGCCAGGTTCAGCAGATTCCAGCCGATGCCGTTGACGAAGGCCGCCTGATACGACCCGGTGAGGTCGAACACCTTGCCCGACATCCAGCCGCCCAGCGCCATGCCGAAGAGCGTGGCCATCAGCACGGTGCCGACGCGCGCGCCCGCCTCGGCCGCAGGGAAATGCTCGCGCACGATGATGGCGTAGCTCGGCACGATGCCGCCCTGGAACAGGCCGAACAGCGCCGAGATGATGTAGAGCGACAACAGGCCGTCGAAGGGGATGAACAGCAGCAGCGCCAGGCCCTGCAACACCGAACCGAGCACGAGCGTGCGCAGGCCACCGATGCGGTCGCAGATCGCGCCGCTGATCAGGCGGCTGGCGATGCCGCAGGCCAGCATCAGGGAGAGCATCTCGGCGCCGCGCGCCGCGCCGTAGCCGAGGTCGCCGCAGTAGGCGACGATGTGCACCTGCGGCATCGCCATCGCCACGCAACAGGCCACGCCGGCGATGCACAGCAGCCACTGCGCGGCGTTCATGCCGAGGCCGAAGGGGCGCGACGAAGGTTGTGGCGCGTTGTCGCGCCGCGGCGGCGCGGCCGAAAGCGCCGGTGGCCGGGCGCGCAGGCCGAGCGCGAGCAACGGGATCGTCACGGCGCAGAACACACCCAGGCCGATGTAGGTCGAGCGCCAGCCGATGCTTTCGACGAAGTGCTGCACGATCGGCGGCCAGATGGCGCCGGCAGCGTAGTTGCCGCTGGCGCAGATCGCCACCGCAATGCCGCGCCGGCGCTCGAACCAGAGCGAGGTGTCGGCGATGAGCGGTGCGAAGGTTGTTGCGCTGCCAAGCGCGCCGAGAAGCACGCCGTGCAGCAGCGCGAATGCGATCAGGCTGCCGGCCATGCCGGCGAGCACGAAGCCGCTGCCAAGGCCCACCGCACCGATCATCACCACCCACATCACGCCGATGCGATCGGCGAGCTTGCCCATCGCCACGCCGCCGAGACCGAAGCCGACCATCATCAGCGTGTAGGGCAGCGATGCATCGGCTCGCGCCACGCCGAACTCGGCCTGCACCGCCGGCAGCACGACGGCGATGACGTACATCGCGCCGCTGCCGATGGTCATCAGCAGCAGCACGACGCCCAAGCGCCACCAGGCCTGGCGCGAATCGACGAGCGCTGCCGAGGAAGTTGCGCTGCTCATCAATCGAGGGGAAACGGCATCGCCTTGGGCCACGTCTGCGGCTCGATGGCGCTGCTCGATGGGGCTTCATGCCGATCGACGCTGCGCCACCACGGTGTCACGCTCGTCACCTGCGACGGCTCCACGGCCTGGCCGAGTTGCGGCATCAGCAGATGCACGCCGCGCGCCGGCGCCTTGCGCAGCAGCGTCTCGGCCGGTTCGTCCCAGGCATGCGCCGCCAGGCTGAAGGTTCCCCAGTGCACGGGCAGGAACGCGCCACCGCCGAGCAGCGCCAGCGCTTCGAGTGCGTTCTCGGGGCCGAGGTGGATGTCGCCCCAGCTCGGATGGAATGCGCCGACTTCGAGCATCACCAGATCGAAGGGACCGAGGCGCTCGCGGATGTGCGCGTACTGATCGGTCAGGCCGGTGTCGCCGCTGAAGAAGATCTTGTGCCGCGGCGTGCGCACGACGAGCGACGACCACAGCGTCGCGTTGCGATCCGTCAAGCCGCGGCCGGAGAAGTGCTGCGACGGCGCGGCGGTGACTTCCACTTCGCAGCCGGGCAGGCGATGGCTCTGCCACCAGTCGAGCTCGGTGATGTGCTGCGGCTCGACGCCGAAGGCTTCGAGATGCGCGCCGACGCCGAGCGAAGTGACGAAGGGCACGGTGGTCTTGGCGAGCTGGCGCACGGTGTGCATGCACAGGTGATCGTAGTGATCGTGCGAGAGCAGCACGGCATCGATCGGCGGCAGCGCTTTCAGCGCCACCGGCGCCGGGGTGAAACGCTTCGGCCCGGCCAGTTGCGACGGCGACGCACGCAGTCCCCACACCGGATCGGTGAGCAGGCGCACGAGACGCTGGCCGTCGTGCACCTCGATCAGCACCGTGGAGTGGCCGAGCCAGGTGGCGCGCAGGCCGTCGCCCGGTGCGCGGCGCCAGGCCTCGCGCGGATCGATCACAGGCAGCGGCGCGCTCGGCACGCGGCGCTCGCCGCCGCAGAGAAAATCGCTCAGGGTCATGCGCGGTGCGTTCGCATCGCGCAGGCCGGCGAGGATGGGATGGCGGTTGACAAAGCCCTCGCGCAACTCGCCCTTGGCGCCTTCGCGCCGCCTCCACAGCGGGCTCGCCCGCATGCGTTCGAGGCGCGCGCCGCTGGCGCGGTCGCCGAAGGACTTCAGAGGCATGGGGCGGGATGCTACCCCGCGCGCGGCGGCTGCCGCGCGTCGTCTACTTCTTGGTCGCGGTGACCGGCAGGCCTTGGACGTGACGAGGCGTGCGCAGTCTCGATGCGGCTGCGCACGCCGGATGCCCGCGGGCCGCGCTCAGTTCGCGTTCAACCAGCGCAGCCCTTTGCACGCGCCATGCCGGCCATGCCTGCCTTCGACCAGGCACTTCGCGGCGTCAGGGTCGTTCTTCAGCACCCACAGCGAGCGCGCGGCGACCGCCGTGTCGGGGAAGTCGGTGAACAGGCCGTCCACGCCGTGCTCGTAGAAGGCGAGGTACTCGTTGACGGGGTTGCCGGCGAAGTCGCTCGCCAGGCGGCGCTGCTCGTTGCGGAAGGTGTAGGGGTGCACCAGCAATCCTTGCGCGTGCGCGTTGGCGACGACGGGCGAGGGGGGCAACATCTTGCGGTCGGCGTCGTTGATGCGGCCGTCGCCGTTGATGTCGGTGCAGGCGTTGTTGACGACCGTGACGCAGGCCGACGAGATCAGGTACGGCTTCCACGGGCCGATGCCGTCGGCATAGGTGCGCACCTCGGCCAGGCCCTGCGGCGTCAGCAGGTCGGCGAAGGTACCGGCGCGGCCGGCCACCGTCCAGTCGTAGGGGCGGTCGAACGGTGGCGTGAAGTCGAGCGAGCCATCGGCCTTGACGTCATTCGCATCGACCAGCTGCACCAGCTTGACCGAAGTCTTGCTGCGCAAGTACTTCAGGTTGGCCTGCTCGAAGCTCTGGATAAAGACCGGCGCGCTGCGGTGGTTCCAGCCTTCGCGCTGCAGCACGCGCAGCAGCCGGTCTTCGAGCGCGAGGCCCAGGCGCTGGTGATACGTCGGGTGCTTGGTTTCCGGATAGACACCGATCGTGCGGCCTTCTTCACGGCCCTTGCGTTTGGCCAGCTCGATGACCTCTTCGAAAGCCGGGATGCGGTAGATGCCGTTGAACGCCTGGTCGCGTTCGCCGAAGGCCTGCACCGCGCGGATCGATTGCTGGATCTCGGCCCAGGTGAAGTCGCTGGCGAAGAAGCCTTCTTCCTCGAAACCGTCGACCACGGCCTTGCGCTTGCGGTTCGCGAACTGGGGCAGCGTGCCGACGTTCGTGGTGCCGATCATGTTCGGCTCGTGGCGCGCGATCAGCACGCCGTCCTTCGTCGCCACCAGATCGGGCTCGATGTAGTCGGCGCCGAGCTCGATGGCGAGCGCATAGCTTTCGAGCGTGTGCTCGGGCAGGTAGCCGCTCGCGCCGCGGTGGCCGATGACGAGCGGGCGCGCGTTCTCGCGTGCGCCGCCTGCGCCCCGGTCGTGGGCCTGGCTGGGGGTGGGCAAGGCGCAGAGCAGCGCGGACACGGCCAGAGCGCCGAAGGTCCATGAGGCCAAGGTCTTCATCGTTGTCTCCTTGTTGTGGTGGTGCAAGCGAGCCTATTCGGCGCTTCTTTCAGCGGCGTGACAAGAGGCTCAGGCCACGCGCTGCGTCACGCCCGGTGACGCAGCGCCCGCGATCATCGCTTCGAGCAAGCGCAGGGCGCGCACACCGTCGTCGATCGTCGGCAGGTCGGTCTGCGGCGCGCCGTCGAGCGTGGCGAAGAAGGCGCCGAACAGGGCGTGGTAGCCCTTGAAGTCTTCGTTGGCCGCGGCGGTGAGGTTGGGTCGCCAGCACAGCGTGTCGGCGCCGTCGGCGAGTGTGGCGCGCGGATCGTCGGCCTTGAACGGCGGGTTTCGGTGATGGCGCACGTCGAGCACGCCATCGACTTCGACCCGCTGGTGGTCGCCCATGATCTGCAGGCGCTCCATCGGCGTGCCGCGCGATTGCAGGGTGCCCATGACGAGGGTGCCGACGGCGCCGCCCTCGAAGCCCAGGTGCACATGCAGCAGCAGCTTGCCGGGTGCGTGCTCGTTCGGAAATACCGTCACGCTCGTGATCGGCGCGCCGACGAAGTAGCGCGGCAGGTCCATGTAATGCACGCAGTGGTGCAGGTAGAAGGGTGTGTAGTCGGCTGCGCCGGCGAAGTAGGTCGGGGCGGTCATGTACTCGCCGAAGAAGCCGACGACCGGGCCGAACGCAGCCGACTTGACGACGTTGTGCGCGATGCGGTTGGCGGTGGAGAAGCGCTTCATGAAGCCGACGCCGACCGTGCGGCCTGCCGCGCGCGCCGCTTCGGCGATGGCCTGGGCGTCGGCGACGTTGGCGCCGCAGGGCTTCTCCATGAAGACGTGCAGGCCGCGCTTCAAGGCGGCGATCGACAGATCGCGGTGCGGCTCCGGTCCGACGGCCATGCCGGCGACATCGATCTTGGGCAGTGCCAGCAGTTCGTCGAAATCGGTGGCGACATGCGGCACGCCGTAGCGCCGTGCGACGCTTTCGGCGCGGCTGCCGTCGAGGTCGCAGACGCCGACGATCTCCACATCGTGCCGCAGCAGTTGCGGCAACAGCATCTGCTCGGCGTGGCGGCCGCAGCCGGCCCAGACGATGCGGCGGGTCATGTGGGTTGTCGCCTTGCGTTGAGTTGCAGCAGGTTCCTGATGAAGGCGCAGGCGGCGGCGAGCTCGGCCTGCTCGTCGTGCGCCGGCGGCTTCCACTGCGCGAAGGGGATGCCGATGCGCTCGTCGCCGCGCCGAAACGGTTCGAGGCAGATCGCACCGGCGTAGCCGATGTCGGCCAGCGCGCGCACCGTGGCGGTCCAGTCGATGTGGCCGCTGCCGAGCCAGCCGCGGTGGTTCTCGTTGGCCTGGAAGTGCACGAGGTGCTGCCCGGCCGCACGGACGGCGTCGCCGATGTCGTCGTCTTCCATGTTCATGTGGAAGGTGTCGAGCACGAGGCCGACGCAGGCGTGATCGACCAGCCTCATCAGCGCGACGCCTTGGCGCGTGGTGTTGAGGATGTCGGTCTCGAAGCGATTGAGCGGCTCGACGCCGAGCGTGACGCCAGCCGCCTGTGCGTGCGGCGCGGCGTCGCGCAGGCCGCTGACGCACCAATCGACGCGGCGCTGGCGCAGGCTCTCGTTCACCGGATGCGGTGCACGGCCGGCGAAGACCAGCGGGTTGCCATAGAGCGGACCGCCGACGATCGTGGCACCGAGCGCGTGCGCGCTGTCGATGCAGGTGCGCAGGTAGTCGCAACCGGCTTGACGCTTCGACGCGTCGTCGGAGCACAGGTTGCGATCGAGGTTGACGCGCGCTGCGAGCGCCACGCCGAGGCCGGCATCCTGCAAGGCGCGCCGCGTCGCCGGCAGATCGAGTTCGCCCGCCTCCGGCACGAGCAATTCGACGAAGTCGTAGCCTGCTTGTTTCCATCGCTCGAACTGGGGGAAGTCTCGCGCCGTGAACGGGCGCTGGTGCTGCATCGAGATGATGCCGATGGGGTTGGTCATGTCAGTTGCTCCAGCGCGCTGGGCGCGACCCGCGACTCATGAAATGCGTTCGGGCGGGCGCGGCGAGCGGTGTGCCGGGCGGGCTCATGCTGGAGTACCAGAAATCGCCCGCCCGGCACACCGCCCGCCGCGCGGCACCGGTATTTCGTGTTCGGGGCGTCGAAAGCAACACCGGTCCCGGCCCGAGGACGGTGCGGCGACCGCGCGATTTCTGGTACCCCAGCATGAGCGCGGGCGCCGCGCCGTCTTCGGGCCTGCGCAGTCACAACAAGGGTCGAGTCGTTCTCCATTTCAGCCTTTCACGGCCCCTTGTGTCATGCCCGCGATCAACCGCTTCTGGATGAAGAGGAAGAGCACCGTCACCGGCAGCGCGCCGACGACGCCGCCGGCGGTGAGCAGACCCCAGGCGATCTCGTATTCTCCGATCAGGGTCTGCACCGCCACCGTCAGCGTGCGCACCTGTTGTCCGGCGAGCACCGAGGCGTACAGGTACTCGTTCCATGAGGTGATGAAGATGTAGATGCCGGTGGCGATGACGCCCGGCAGCGCGAGAGGCAGCACCACCTTGAACATCGCGCCGAGCGGCGTGCAGCCATCGACCAGCGCGGCTTCGTCGAGACTGCGCGGTATGGCGTCGAAGTAGCTCGTCATCATCCAGGTGGCGAACGGGATCGAGAACGTCGAGTGGGCGAGGATCAGCGCCAGGTGCGTATCGAGGATGCCGAGCACGCGCATCGTGATGAACAGCGGGATGATCAACAGGATCATCGGGAACATGTTGATCAGCAGGAAGGTCAGCATCAGCGCGCGCCGGCCCTTGAAGCGGTAGCGCGAGAAGGCGTAGGCCGCGGTGATCGACAGCGCCAGGCCGAGCAGCACCGTGCCGAGCGCGACCAGCACGCTGTGCAGGAGGTTCACGGCAAACGTCGTGCGCGTGAACAGGCGCAGGTAGTTGGCCGGCGTCAGCACCTCGGGCAGCAGCGTGCGGTTCGGCGCGAACAGCGTGGCCTCGACGCGCAGCGAGGTCAGCAGCATCCACAGGTAGGGCCCGATCGCGAACAGCACGATCGCGGCCATCGGCAGGTGCAGCGTCAGCGCGCGACGCAGCGCCGTTGGGCGCGGGCCGGCCATGCTCATGCGATGTCGCGTCCGGCGCGCCGCAGATACACCAGGATCAGCCCGAGCAGCAGCAACGAGAAGGTGCAGGCCAGTGCCGTGCCGTAGCCGAAGTCCATGCTGCCGTAGGTGCGCTTGAAGGCGTACAGCGGCAGCGTGTGCGTGGCATAGCCCGGGCCGCCGCCGGTCATCACCAGGATGACGTCGATCGAGTTCGCGACCCAGATCAGGCGCAGCATCACCGCCGTGACGAGCACGCCCTTCAGGCCGGGCAGCGTGACTTCGCGAAACTGCTGCCAGGGGGTGGCGCCATCGACCGAGGCCGATTCGTAGAGCGATGCCGGAATGGTCTGCAACCCCGCGAGGATCATGATCGCGAAGAAGGGGAAGCCTTGCCACACCAGCGCCACGATGATGGCGTAGAGCGCCGTGCCGGGTTGTGCCAGCCACGGCACGGCCTGACTGACGAGGCCCAGGCGCAGCAGCAGGTCGTTGAACAGGCCCACCTGCGGCTGGTACATCCAGGCCCACATCAGCGCGATCACCACGCTCGGCAGCGCCCACGGGATCAGGATCAGGCTGCGCGCGATGCCGCGCCAGCGGAAGTTCTGGTTCAGCAGCAGCGCGGTGACGAGGCCGAGCAGCAACTGCAGCGGCACCGTCAGGCCGATCCACATCAGCGTGCGGCCGAGCGACGACCACGCAACTTCGTCGCGCGCGATCGCCAGGTAGTTGTCCAGCCCGATGAAGCGCACGTCGCGCGGTTTCCACAGGATGTGGTGGTACAGGCTGGTGAAGGCCGCCTGCAGCATCGGCGCGAAGACGAGCACCAGCGTCGCCAGCACGGCTGGCGACACCAGCACGTAGGGCAGGGCACTTCCGTTCGCGCTGAGCTTGTCGAAGCGCTTGCGGGTGGGCCGAGCCTTCGACAAGCTCAGGCCGAACGGCATGTGTCCATTACTTCGTCGCGTAATGCTTGGCGATCGCTTCCATCATCTGCGCCGAGGTGATCTCGCCGTTGAGCGCGCGCTGCATGTTGGTGGGCCAGACGTTGGAGACGAAGTCCGCGGTCTGCGGCACCGGCGGCAGGATCGCGGCGAAGGGCAAGGACTCGGCCGTGGCCTTGGCAAAGCGCGGCTGGAAGGCGACCTGCGGCACGCCGCTCTTGGTCACCGTCATCTGCCCGGTGGCGCCGACGAACTTGACGTTGCCTTCACCCGAGAGGTAGCTCATCCACTTCCACGCCGCGTCCTTGCTCTTGCTCTGCTTGAACATCGCGTTGCTCTCGTCGCCGAACGAAGTCCAGCGCTTGCCGCCGCACGCTGGCACCGGCACGGCCGAGACCTTGTCGCCGTGCGTCTCGTGCATCGTCTTCGACGAGCCGATGTGGTGGAAGATCATCGCCGTCTGCCCCGACTTGAAGCCGTTGATGATTTCGTTGAAGCCGTCGTTGGGCGCCGACGGCGGCACCGCCTTGTGCGTGCGCATCAGGTCGACGTACATCTGGTTGGCCGCCACCGCCTTGGGCGAGCCGAGCTCGGCCGGCGTCATCGCTGCCTGCGACAGCACGAAGGGCCCCCAGTTGTCCTGCCCGCCGCGTCCGCCGCGCATGCCGAAGCCGAACTGCGGGGTGCCGCCGTTGCTCGCCGCGGGCAGCGTCAGCTTCTTGGCGGCATCGACGAACTGCTCGCAGGTGGCCGGTGGTTGCAGGCCGGCCTTCTGGAAGAGATCGGTGCGGTAGTAGAGGTAGATCACGACGTACTGCAGCGGCAGGTAGTACTGCTTGCCGTCGTGGCCCTTGTTGATCGAAAGCAGGTTGTCGCCGAGATCGTTGCGGCCGGGCCAAGCCGCCACCTGCGCGTCGATCGGATCGAGCGCGCCCATCTCGATCAGCTGCGCCTGCTGCTGCAGCTTGACCATCGCCACGTCCGGCGACTTGCCGCCGGCCACCGCGGTGAACAGGCGGTCGTAGTAGTTGTTCCAGGGAATGTTCTGCGCATCGACCTTGATCGTCGGGTTCTTCGCCTGGAACTCGGCCACCAGCGCATCCATCACCTTGGTCTGCTCCGGGTTGTCGAAGTGGTACCAGAAGACGATGGTCTGTGGCGACTGGGCGTGCAGGCCCGTGGTCATCGCGGTGCACAGGCCGGCGGCGATCAGCGCGCGGCGCAGGGTCGAGAGCTTGGTCATCGTGTCGTCTCCTTGGGTGGAATGAATCCGCGCGCGCGCAGGAATGCGGCGGCATCGTCGAAAGCGGCATCGGCTTCGGGCAGGAAGCCGGCCATCTGCATGAAGCCGTGGTGCAGGCCGGCGTAGGGCTTGAACTCGTGCGCGACGCCGGCCTGCGCCAGGCGCGCGACCAGGCCCGTGCTGTCGTCGTAGAGCGGGTCGAGCTCGGCGGCGCTGACGAACAGCGGCGGCAGGCCCTGCAGCGCGGCGCGCAGCGGCGAGGCCCGCGGGTCGTCGTGGCGTGCGCTGGCGCCCAGGTACTGAGCGCGGTACCAGGCCATCTTCGCGCTCGACAGGCCGAACGTGCCGTCGCCGCAGCGGCGGTGCGAGGGCGTGTCGTGATCGGCGTCATAGACGCCGTAGAACAGCAGCGCGGCGTCGGGCAACGGCTCGCCGGCATGGCGCAGGTCGAGCATCAGCGACAGCGCCAGGTTGGCGCCGGCCGAGTCGCCGGCGACGAGCCACGGGCCGCGCGCCGGCTCGTGCGCGCGCAACCAGCGCCAGGCCCAGGCGCAGTCGTTGAGCCCTTGCGGGAACGGCGCTTCGGGGGCGAGTGCGTAGTCGATGCCGATGACGGTGCAGCCGCTGCGTTCGGCCAGCCGCGCCATCGCGCCGTGGTGCGTGCGGATGTTGCCGAAGACCCAGCCGCCGCCGTGCAGGTGGAGGATGGTGCCGGCTGCGGCACGCGCGCCGCCCGGTGGCAGCACGCGAAGCGCGTCGAGCGTGCGGCCGTCGGGCGATGGAATCGTGAACGGCTTCGAGCGTGTCGCGGCGCCGCGCGGCAGCGTTGCGTTCCAGCGCACGTTGACCGCGTCGAACTGGCGTCGGCCGACGGCGGGATCGAGCGTGGTGATGTCGGGACGCTGCGCGTCTTCCTGCGCCACGCGCCGAAACAGCGCATCGAGCCCCGGCGTCATGCGCGGCGCGGCGGCAGCCTCACGCCGATCGGCCACGCTTTCGATGTGGTGGCGCAGCACGCGCTCGGCCTGGGCGAGGTCGCCGGCGGCGAGTGCATCGACGATCGCCCAGTGCCGCGACGCTGTTTCCTGCAGGCTGCGCGGCGCTTCGTCGAGCGCGATCTTGTTGCGGTGGTTGTAGAGCGAGCAACGCGTCAACACCGGCGCCAGCGACGGCAGCTCGGCGTGCTGGAAGAGCGTGATGTGAAAGCGCTGGTCGATCTCGAACAGCGCGTACTCGTCGCCGTCTTGCGCCGCTCGCTCCATCTGCCGCACCAGATCGCGCAGCGCATCGATGTGCGCCAACGTCAATCGCGGCAGCGACGAGCGCAGCGCTTCGGTCTCCAACTGCGCGCGAAGCTTCAGGAACAACGCGCCTTCGCCGGCCGACACCGGCGTGACCATCGTGCCGCGGTAGCCGTTGCGCACGATCAGTCCGTCTTCCTGCAGGCGCAGCATCGCCTCGCGCACGGTGCCCTGCGAGCAACCACGCTGCGCCGCCACTTCCAGCTCGGCCACGGCCTGCCCCGGCTTGAGGCGCGACAGCATGATCTGCTGCTTGAGCCAGGCATAAACGTCGGACGCCTTGGTGGCAGTGCCCGGGTAAGCGCTCGAAGCTGCGGCAGTATCCATTATCGATAGCGCAGTGTAGGCACCCACCATCGAAAGCATCTCAGGGTTTTGCCGCCCTTTGCTTCCTGAGCTGCTTTCTATCGATAACTCTGTGCGACGGCGTCGTTGTCAAGTCGCGTTGCGCCAATACGCGAGCAGCCCCGCCAGTGCCACGAGCGTCAGCGTGGTGGCTATCGCGATCAGCTTGGAGCGATCCTGCCGTCTCATCGTCAGACCCACTCGAACAGTTCCTGGTGGATGCGCGATCCGGAGATGCCCGCGGCCCGCAGCGCGCGCTCGGCCTGGGCCGTCAGGTCGGGTCGGCAGCACAGGAAGCACTCGTAGTTGACGCTGGCGCGGTCGGGGAGATGACGCTGCACGAACTCCGCGGTGATGAAGTCCTTGTCGCTCTTGTCCGTTTCCACGTGCACGATCTGCAGGCATGCGTTCATCTGCCGCGCCAGGCGGTCGAGTTCGTCGCGAAAGAGAATCTGCCTGCCCTGCTGCGTGAAGTAGAAGAGCACGTGGCGCTTGCGCTGTGACGGCGGCGCGTCGGCGGCGGTTCGCAGCATCGACATCACCGGTGCGATGCCGATGCCGCTGGCGACGAGGAGGTAGGCGTCGGCCTTGGGCCGCTTCGTCGGCGTGAACCGGCCGAAGGGTCCGTCGACCCAGACGATCTCGCCGGGCTCGAGCGAGCCGATGGTTTCGGTGAAGTTGCCACGTTCGCTGATCGTCAGTTCGATCGTGTCTTTGCCAGCAGGATGAGCCGCCGATGCGATCGAGAAAGGATGCTCGCGCATGGCGTAGCGGTTCGCGCGCATCGTCAGCCAGACGAACTGGCCCGGCAGGAAGACCAGCGGCGTCCGCGAGAAGGCTTTCAGGCGGACCGTCCACACCTTGGGCGCTTCCTGGCGCACCTCCTCGACCCGCCAGCGGCGGTTGCTGCGCGCCGTGGGCCGGACCAAGCGGATCCACGCGATCAGTGCCAGCCCGACCACGGCATACAGGAACCAGAAGAGCTTCTTCCATCCGGCGTCCAGCGACGGCGCACGATCGACGACATGCCACAGCAGCAGCAGGTAGGCGACCGTCGCCAGCAGCGCATGGCCCCAGCGCCAAGTGTCGTATTCGGATGCCCAGTGCTTGGGAGGGGGCCTGTCGGCCAGCGGCTTGCGCGCCAGGGACCACCCGACCATGACGACGAACAACAGCAGTGCGAGGCTGCCTCCCACGAGCGCAGGTCGCTCGAGCAGGGCGGCGATGCTCGGCACGTCCTCGGGTCGGCCCAACGCCAGCACGATGCCCACGTGCGCCAGGAGGACAGCGATCGCGAGCAGCGCGATCCAGCGGTGGAAGTGGAAGACGACATCGATGCCGAATTGCGCGGTCGCGCGCGGAATCCTCGCGCTCAGCACGAACAGCACGCCGATCATCGAGACGCCGACATAGCCGAGCGCGCTGGCGAAATCGCGCCAGACACCGCGCGGCTTGGTCACCCCCTCGACCGGCATCATCGCCACGACGACCGGAACCGCGACCACGACGAAGAAGACGCAGATCCACAACACCACTTCGGAGGCGATGCGCGGATCGGGAAAGCGCCAGCGTCTGCGGCGCGGTGGCAATGCGGCGCTGGCTGATTGTGTCGGCATCACACACTCCCGAGGAATGACGAACCCTCTTGATGCCCGTTGCAGACGCTGGCGCGGGCTGGCCGCGAGCATGAGGGTTTTGGGCGCGGCGTCGCATCCCCAACATCGATAAGCGGTCCGGGCAAGCGTTGGGGGCCAGCGGCGGCTTCGTCGCGCTGGTTAGACTGCGCGCCCGCGCTTTTCGCGGCCCGGCCCTTTCGACTCGATGCCCGACCTGTTCTCCACCCCCACCGAAGCCCCGATCGCGCTGGCCGATTACGCCGAGCGCGCCTATCTCGAATACGCGCTGTCGGTCGTCAAGGGCCGCGCGCTGCCCGATGTCTGCGACGGTCAGAAGCCGGTGCAGCGTCGCATCCTGTTTGCGATGCAGGAGTTGGGGCTGTTGTGGTCGGGCACGTCGGGGCCCAAACCGGTGAAGAGCGCGCGCGTTGTCGGCGACGTGATCGGCAAGTACCACCCGCATGGCGACACCGCGGCCTATGACGCGATGGTGCGCATGGCGCAGGACTTCTCGCAGCGCTATCCGCTGATCGACGGCCAGGGCAATTTCGGTTCGCGCGACGGCGATGGCGCCGCGGCGATGCGCTACACCGAGGCGCGCCTGGCGCCGATCGCGCGCCTGCTGCTCGACGAGATCGACGAAGGCACGGTGGACTTCGTCCCCAACTACGACGGCTGCGTTCCAGGAGCCGAGGCAGCTGCCGGCGCGCCTGCCCTTCGTGCTGCTCAACGGCGCGTCGGGCATCGCCGTCGGCCTGGCCACCGAGATCCCGAGCCACAACCTGCGCGAAGTGGCCGCCGCGGCGGTGGCGCTGATCAAGAACGACAAGCTCGACGACGACGAGCTGTTCGAGTTGCTGCCCGGCCCCGACTTCCCCGGCGGCGGGCAGGTCATCAGTGCCGCCGACGACATTCGCGAGGCCTATCGCAGCGGCCGCGGCAGCTTGAAGGTGCGCGCGCGCTGGAGCATCGAAGACCTGGCGCGCGGCCAGTGGCAGCTCGTCGTCAACGAGTTGCCGCCGGGCACCAGCTCGCAGCCAAGGTGCTGGAAGAGATCGAGGAGCTGACCAACCCGAAGGTCAAGGCCGGCAAGAAGGCGCTGACGCAGGAGCAGGTGCAGTTGAAGCAGACGGTGCTGGCGGTGCTCGACGGCGTGCGCGACGAGTCCAGCAAGCGATGCGGCCGTGCGCCTCGTGTTCGAGCCGAAGACGCGCACCGTCGAGCAGCAGGAGCTGATCAACACGCTGCTCGCGCACACCAGCCTCGAGACGCAACGCGCCGCTCAACCTGACGATGGTCGGCCTCGACGGCCGGCCGGTGCAGAAGAGCCTGCGCCAGATGCTCACCGAGTGGATCGAGTTCCGCCAGGCCACGGTGGCGCGCCGCACGCAGCACCGCCTCGACCAGGTGCTCGACCGCATCCACGTGCTCGAAGGCCGGCAGCTGGTGCTGCTCAACATCGACGAGGTGATCCGCATCATCCGCAATGCCGACGAGCCCAAGCCGGCGCTGATCGAGCGCTTCAAGCTGAGCGATCGGCAGGCCGAAGACATCCTCGAAATCCGCCTGCGCCAACTGGCGCGGCTGGAAGCCATCAAGATCGAGCAGGAGCTGAAGGAGCTGCGCGAAGAGCAGGGCAAGCTCGAAGAGATTCTCGGCAGCGCCGCGGCGCTGAAGAAGCTGCTGATCAAGGAGATCGAGGCCGACGCCAAGGCGCATGGCGACGCGCGCCGCACCGTGCTGCAGGCCGACAAGCGCGCGGTGGCCGAGGTGAAGGTGGTCGACGAGCCGGTCACGGTGGTGGTGAGCCTGAAGGGCTGGGTGCGCGCGCTCAAGGGCCACGAGATCGATGTGCGCCACGCTGGCGTTCAAGGCCGGCGACGCGCTGCTACGGCGCGTTCGCCGTGCCGCAGCGTCGAGACGCTCGCGGTGCTCGGCAGCAACGGCCGCGCCTACAGCGTGGCGGTGAGCCGCTGCCGGGCGGGCGCGGCGACGGCGCGCCGATCACGACGCTGGTCGACTTCGAAGCCGGCACGCAGCCGGCGCATTACTTCGCCGGCGCGGCCGATACGCTGCTGCTGCTGGCGAACACGGGCGGCTTCGGTTTGCTCGCGCTGGCAGGCGACCTGGTCAGCCGGCAGCGTGCCGGCAAGACATTCCTCTCGCTCGAAGCCGGCGAGCATGTGCTGCCGCCGGCCGTGGTGGCGCGTCGCACACGCGCGTGGCCTGCCTGGCGGTCAGCGGGCGCCTGCTGGTCTTTCCGCTCGCGGATCTCAAGCGCCAGGCCAACGGCGGGCGCGGCCTGACGCTGATGGACGTGGACGCGAAAGACCCGCTGCTGTCGGTGGCGA
Source organism: uncultured beta proteobacterium (assembly GCA_963738605.1). GTDB lineage: Bacteria > Pseudomonadota > Gammaproteobacteria > Burkholderiales > Burkholderiaceae_C > CADEEN01. The sequence goes on along the minus strand of CAVTXG010000015.1, from coordinate 25,164 downwards.
CCTGCGGCGATGCGCTGACGGTGCTCCGGCACCAATCGCGGCAAGCCGAAGGACGAGACGCTGAGCGGCGCCGCGCTGCGCGGCCACGAAGGCAAGCGCGCGCGCAAGGGCCACAAGGTGGAGGGCTTCAAGGAAGTGCAGCGCGCGTCGACGGCCGGTGTGACGCGCTGCGCTGCGTCATCGCGCATCGGGCACACTGCGCCGGCTACGCTGTCGACAGGAGTTGACAACCCGCTGGATCGCCGGACAGCATTCGCTCGTCGCGCGGCGCTCGGCCGCTGCTGCGCTGGGGATCGATCGATGAAGCGCTGGCGGCGCAGCGCGCAGCCGCGGCCGCGCGCGAACCTGAACCTCGTGGTGCCGGTGCCGCCCGGCGGCTCGGTCGATCTCGCCGCGCGCCTCTCGGCGAGCACTTGCCCAAGGTGCTCAAGCAGAACGTGGTGGTCGAGAACAAGCCGGGCGCGTCGGGCTCGATCGCCGCGGCGGCCGTGGCAAGGCTTGCCGGCGATGCCAACACGCTGATGCTGGTGTTCGACTCTCACGTCACCAACCCGCTGGTCTATCCGAACCTCGGCTACGCCTTGAGCGACTTCACGCCGATCTCGCGCCTGCTGAGTTTTCCGCTCGTGTTCGCGGTGCCGGCGTCGCTGCCGGTGAACTCGCTGCAGGAGTTCGTCGCGCTGGCGCAGAAGAAACCGGGCGCGCTGAACGTATCGTCGGCAGGGCTCGGCACGCTCAATCACCTTGCGGCCGAACTTTTCAAGATGCGCACCGGCACGCACATCGTCCACATCCCGTACCGGGGCGGCGTGCCGGCGTTGCAGGCGGTGATGAACGACGAGGTGCAGCTCTTCATGGGTTCGTGGGTCGCGATCGGGCCGCATGTGAAGAGCGGGCGCGTCAAGGCGCTCGGCGTCACCTCGGCCAAGCGCTATTCGGTGGCGCCCGAGCTGCCCACGCTGCAGGAAGCCGGCGTGAAGGACTTCGATGTCTCGACCTGGATCGGCGCGCTGGCGCCGGCGCGCATCGGCGCCGAGCGGCAGCGCGTGCTGCACGAGGCGGTGACGCAGGCGTTGTCGCAAGCCGCGGTGCAGGCCGTGCTGGCGCAACAAGGGCTCGAATGGGTGGGTTCGACGCCCGCGGAGTTCGATGCCTTCATGGGCAGGGAAGCCAAGCGCTGGGCCGATCTGGTGCTGGCGCAGAAGCTGAGTTTCGGTTGACACACGAAGGAGCAAGCATGAAGTCGATGGCCGCTGTTCTTGACCTTGACGCTGACCCTGATCCTGGCGCTGGTTGCGCCGGGCGCACTGGCCAGCGCGACAACGCATCGTTCGGCTACGACCTGCCGGCCGCCGGCCTCCTGCTCGAGGGCATCGGCTACGACCCGAAGCGCGAGACCTTCTACGTCAGCGGCGTCAACGACGGCGGACGCATCTACCGCGGCCGCATGGGCGAGGAGACGCTCGAAGTCTGGCTGCAGGCGGCGTGGACGGCCGCACCACCGCGCGCGGCATCGACGTCAACGACGCCGGCCGCGTGTTCATCGCCGGCGGCCCGAGCGGGCGGCTGTGGGTCGTGTCGCCCGACGGCGCGACAGCTGGCCGCACTGGCCACGCCGGCGGGCACCTTCCTCAACGACGTGGCGGTGTCGCGCGACGGCGCCGCCTACTTCACCGATTCCAACCAGCCGCGCATCTGGCGCGTCGCGCAGGGCACCGGCGGCGTCTGGCAGGCCACGCTGTGGCTCGACGCGAGCGGCACCATCCCGGTGGTGCTGCCCGCTTCAACCTCGGCGGCATCGTCGCGCTGCCGAATCCGATCGCCCTCGCGGTGCGCAGGGCACCGGCGCCTGGTAGCGCACGACCTGCGGGAGGTGAGGACCTGGACGCGGCGCGTCGATCCACCGACGTCGTGCTGCGCGGGCACACGTTGTGCCGGTGGTGCAGACCACTTCACGCCCGGCATCGCGAGCTGCGCGAGCGGCGACGTGTCGTCGCGCCGTCGGCTGGCGTCGGGACCCACGCCGGCCAACCGCACTTCATCATCATCTCCAGCGGCCCGATGAACGGCCGGCTCGTGGGCAGACAGCCAGTTCGCTTGGATGCCCGAGCACCGCGGTCGGTAAAGCCGTGTGAAGCATCGCTGTTGCGGCGCCGCCAACTTCGCGTTCTTGCTAGTTATCGGGCGCAGCAGCGGCCTAGACTGCACCATTCGAGCGGAGCCGACCCGTCTCCGCCAGGAGCAACCGCTTTGCTCCAGCCCACCGACACCGCCGACCCCAACTACTTCCACAAGGTCGTCGATTGCCAGTGGGCCTGCCCGGCCCACACCCCGTTCCCGAATACATCCGCCTGATCGCGCAGGGCCGCTACGGCGATGCCTACATGGTCAACTGGGTGTCGAACGTGTTCCCCGGCATCCTCGGGCGCACCTGCGACCGGCCCTGCGAGCCGGCCTGCCGGCGCGGCCGCGTCGAGGAAGAGAACGTCGAGAAGCCCGAGCCGGTGGCCATCTGCCGCCTGAAGCGCGTCGCCGCCGACCACAAGGACGACATCCGCGCGCGCCTGCCGCAAGCGCGCGGCCGAAGAACGGCAAGCGCATCGCCTGCGTCGGCGCCGGGCCGGCGTCGCTGACCGTGGCGCGCGACCTGGCGCCGCTGGGCTACGACGTCACCGTGTTCGACGGCGAGCCCAAGGCCGGCGGCTTCATCCGCACGCAGATCCCGCGCTTCCGCCTGCCCGAGAGCGTGATCGACGAGGAGACCGGCTACATCCTCGACCTCGGCGTCGAGTTCGTCGGCGGCCAGCGCATCGATTCGATGAAGGCGCTGCTGGCCGAAGGGCTACGACGCGGTCTTCGTCGGCTGCGGCGCGCCGCGCGGGCGCGACCTGGACATCCCGGGCCGCAAGGAAGCCGCGGCGAACATCCACATCGGCATCGACTGGCTGGCCTCGGTCTCCTTCGGCCACGTCGACGAGCGTCGGCAAGCGCGTGATCGTGCTCGGCGGCGGCAACACCGCGATGGACTGCTGCCGCTCGGCGCGGCGCCTCGGCGGCGACGACGTCAAGGTGATCGTGCGCTCGCGGCTTCGACGAGATGAAGGCCTCGCCGTGGGAGAAGGAAGACGCGCATGCACGAAGGCATCCCGATCCTCAACTTCCATGTGCCCAAGGCCTTCGTGCACGAGAACGGCAAGCTCACCGGCATGACCTTCGAGATCGTCGAGCCGGTGTACGACGCCAAGGGCCGGCGCACGCTGATGCCCACCGGCGAGCCCGACGTCTTCTTCGAATGCGACGAGGTGCTGATCGCGGTCGGCCAGGAGAACGCCTTTCCCTGGATCGAGCGCGACGCCGGCATCGAGTTCGACGATGGGGCCTGCCGGTGCTGGACGAGGTCACGCTGCAGTCTGACTGCCGCAGCGTCTTCTTCGGCGGCGACGCCGCCTTCGGGCCGAAGAACATCATCAGCGCGGTGGCGCATGGCCACGAGGCGGCGATCTCGATCGACAAGCTGCTGCACGGCGAGGACGTGCGCCAGCGCCCGCCGCCGCACGTCAACTGATGTCGCAGAAGATGGGCATCCACGAGTGGAGCTACGACAACGCGGTCTCGCAACGACGTGCGCTACAAGGTGCCGCTGGGCGAAGGCCGAGAAGGCGCTGAAGAACATCAGCTCGAGGTCGAGCTCGGCTTCGACGCCGCCACCGCCTTCAAGGAAGCGCAGCGCTGCCTCAACTGCGACGTGCAGACGGTGTTCACCGCACAAGCTGTGCATCGAGTGCGACGCCTGCGTCGACATCTGCCCGATGGACTGCATCACCTTCACCGCCAACGGCGACGAGGCCGATCTGCGCACGCGGCTGAACGCGCCGGCGCTCAACCGACGCAGGACCTCTATGTCAGCGGCGCGCTGAAGACCGGCCGCGTGATGGTCAAGGACGAAGACGTCTGCCTGCACTGCGGCCTGTGCGCCGAGCGCTGCCCGACCGGCGCCTGGGACATGCAGAAGTTCCTGATCGAGATGACGCACGCCGGGCCGACGCGCGTGCCAGCGCAGCGCCGAGACAGCCCGCAGCGTCGCGTCAGGAGCATCGAGCCCATCGAGCATGATGCAGCACGCATCGAAGCCGTCAACGACTTCGTCGTCAAGTTCGCCAACGTCAACGGCTCGGGCTCGGCCTCGGCCAACGAGCTGTTCGCCAAGGCCATCCTGCGCATGGGCGTGCCGGTCAGCCCGCGCAACATCTTCCCCTCCAACATCCAGGGCCTGCCGACCTGGTACGAGGTGCGCGTCACCGAGCACGGCTGGCTCGGCCGGCGCGGCGGCGTCGACCTGATGGTGGCGATGAACCCGCAGACCTGGGACGCAGGACGTGCACGAGATCGAGCCCGGCGGCTACCTGTTCTACGACAACACCAAGCCGCTGCCGCCCAGCGCACTTCCGCGACGACATCACACGTCATCGGCATGCCGCTCACCGAGATCTGCAACGCCACCTACAGCGACCCGCGCCAGCGCCAGCTGTTCAAGAACATCATCTACGTCGGCGCGCTGGCGCAGCTGCTGGACATCGACTCCGCGGTGATCGAGGAGCTGTTCGGCGAGCAGTACAAGGGCAAGGAAAAGCTGCTCGAGCTCAACCTGCAGCGCGCTGCAGCTGGGGCGCGACTTCGCGCGCGAGCACCTGCAGGCCAGCCGATCGGCCTGCGCGTGCGAGCGCGCGCGACGCGTCGGCGAGCAGCATCTTCATCGAAGGCAACGCCGCCGCGGCGCTGGGCTGCGTCTACGGCGGCGCCACGGTCTGCGCCTGGTACCCGATCACGCCTTCGTCGTCGGTGGCCGAAGCCTTCCAGAACTACTGCCAGCAAGTTCCGCGTCGACACGGACACCGGCGAGCACAACTACGCCATCGTGCAGGCCGAGGACGAGATCGCCTCGATCGGCATGGTCACCGGCGCGGGCTGGAACGGCGCGCGCGCCTTCACCGCCACCTCGGGCCCGGGCATGTCGCTGATGACCGAGTTCATCGGCCTGGCCTACTTCGCCGAGATCCCGGTGACCATCATCGACGTGCAGCGCGGCGGGCCGTCCACCGGCATGCCCACGCGCACGCAGCAGGCCGACCTGCTCAGCTGCGCCTACGCCTCGCACGGCGACACCAAGCACGTGCTGCTGTTTCCCGCAAGACCCGCACGAGTGCTTCGAGCATTCGGCGCGCCGCGCTCGACCTGGCCGACCGGCTGCAGACGCCGGTGTTCGTGATGACCGACCTGGACATCGGCATGAACCAGCGCCTGTGCGAGCCCTTCGACTGGGACGACGCGCGCAGCTACGACCGCGGCAAGGTGATGACCGCCGAGGAGCTCGAAGCCGGGCAAGCGACTTCGGCCGCTACAAGGACGTCGACGGCGACGGCATCCCGTGGCGCACGCTGCCCGGCACGCACCCGACCAAGGGCGCCTACTTCACGCGCGGCACCACGCGCGACGCCTACGCGCGCTATTCCGAGGCCGGGCCCGACTACCTGTACAACGTGCAGCGGCTGCTGCAGAAGTTCGACACCGCGCACGACGCTGGTGCCGCAGCCGGTGCTGCGCAGGCGGCGCAAGACGACGCGCTTCGGCGTGATCTACTTCGGCTCCACCAGCCCGGCGATGGACGAGGCGCTGGACGCGCTGGCCGACGGCGGCATCCACGCTCGACGCGCTGCGCCTGCGCGCCTTCCCGTTCCCGACGAGCGTGCTCGACTTCATCGCCGCGCACGACGAGGTCTTCGTGGTCGAGCAGAACCGCGACGCGCAGCTGCGCACGCTGCTGATCAACGAACTCGACATCGACCCGGCGCGGCTGATCCCGGTGCTGCACTACGACGGCACGCCGATCACCGCGCGCTTCATCACCGCAGGCGATCACGCGGCACGTGCACGACGCGAACGTCGCGCCGAGCCTGACGCGCAAGGAGACGGTGAACATGACCTACCTCGCCAAACCCAAGCTGCACCACCCGACGCTGACGAAGAACAAGGTCGGCTACACGCGGCGCGACTACGAAGGCAAGATCTCGCACGCTGTGCGCCGGCTGCGGCCACGACTCGCATCACCGCGGCGATCATCCAGGCCTGCTGGGAACTGGACATCGAGCCGCACCGCGTGGCCAAGCTCTCGGGCATCGGCTGCTCAGTCAAGACGCCGGACTATTTCCTCGGCGCCAGCGCACGGCTTCAACACCGTGCACGGCCGCATGCCCTCGGTGCTGACCGGCGCCAACCTCGCCAACCGCGACCTGCTCTACCTGGGCGTGTCCGGCGACGGCGACTCGGCCTCGATCGGCCTGGGCCAGTTCGCGCACGCCATGCGGCGCGGCGTGAACATGGTCTACATCGTCGAGAACAACGGCGTCTACGGCCTGACCAAGGGCCAGTTCTCGGCCACCGCCGACCGCGGCTCGAAGTGCAAGAAGGGCGTGATCAACACCGACACCGCCGATCGACCTGGTCGCGCATGGCGCTGCAGCTCGGCGCCACCTACGTGGCGCGCAGCTTCTCCGGCGACAAGGCGCAGCTGGTGCCGCTGATCAAAGGCGCGATCCGCGCATCGGGGCGCGGCCTTCATCGACGTCATCAGCCCCTGCGTGGCCTTCAACAACCACGCCGGCAGCACCAAGAGCTACGACTACGTGCGCGAGCACAACGAGGCCGTCAACCGCATCGACTTCATCGACCTGGCCGCGCCGAGCTGAAGGCCGAGCCCGCGCCGGGCGAGGTGATCGAGGTGCCGCAGCACGACGGCAGCGTGATGCGGCTGCGCAAGCTGCACGCCGACTACGACCCGACCGACCGCGGTCGGCGATGAACCAGTGCAGCGCGCTGCAGGCCAAGGGCGAGGTCGTCACCGGCCTGCTCTACGTGGACCCCGAGGCGCCACCGACCTGCACGCCGGCGCTGAACACCAGCGGCGACGCCGCTGAAGCACTCGACGAGCGCGCGCTGTGCCCGGGTGCGGCGGCGTTGGCCAGCGTGAACGCGGCGTTGCGCTGAACCGGGCTCACCAACAAAACCGCCGGCGCGAGGCCGGCGGTTTCATTTGATGCGGTCCCCGCTCAAGCGTTGTCGCGGCGACGCCGACGCGCCATCCAGCCCACGCCCGCCAGGCCGGCCAGCATCAGTGCGTACGTGGACGGCTCGGGGATCGCCGGCGGATCGGCCCCGGGCCAGGACCCGGATCGGTGATGCTGCCGCTGCCGGCACCGAGGATGACGTTGAGCGCGCTCTGGCACCGATGCCCATCGCCAGCACCGGCAGGCTGCCGATGTTGGTGAAGTTCTGGTGGTACGGGCCGGCACTCAGGTCGGCATTGGTCAGGCCAGGGAAGGCCGAACTGCCCGCGGCCGTCAGCGCCAAGCCGGTGGATTGGAGGTCGACGGCTGTAACGCTGGGCAGGAGCGCCGACAGCCAGTCGTAACCGTTGGCCTGGCTGAACAGGCCACCGCCGGCGCCGACGAAGTTGTTGAGGAACGATGCGTTGGCGCCGACGGCGGTCAACTCGGCCGCGGTGATGCCGCCGCCGACGTTGTTGCCCGAGTCCATCATGATCAGGCCCGCACCGGCGGCACCGCCCTGCAGGAAGGTGGCGATCGCGGCGGCGCCATCGACATAGGCGATGGTCCAGCCGGCGGCCACCAGCGTCGACTGCGTGAAGGCCGAGGTGGCGGCGTCGTAGGCGTCGCCCGCGCCGGTGCCGTTGGTGCTGCCCAGGACGTAGACCGTCTTGTTGCCGTTGGTGACGCCGGCGCCGATGTTCTCGATGGCGCGCTGCATGAAGAACCAACCGTCCTGGTTGGCGCCGGCCGAGAACGATCCGTGATCGTCGGCGTCGGTGCCGGCCAGGATGAAGGGGCCGGCGTGCGCGCCGGCACAAGCCAGCAACGAGGCAGCAGCGGCAATGCTGCGAAGTGTCTTTTTCATCGATCCTCCTGGGGGTGTGCGCGTCGCGCGCTCAGCAGAGCGCGATGGCTGCATTCTGGTCCGCGCCATCCCTAGGCCGCACCCCTAACTCTTCAACGCGACCCCCGCAGTCGGGGGAGGTCGCAGCGGCTGGCCGCGCGGGCGGCACTTCTCGAGCAACGCGGCTCCGCCGCTCTGCGTGACCCCCCGCGGGGGCGGCTTTGGCCGGCCTCGCGCACTCAGAAGGCCATGTCCGCATCGCGCCCCGCACACCGTACTCGGTTGCAGGCGGCTGTGTGCCGTGCAGAAGGGAGACTGCCGTGATTGCCTCGCTGCGTGCATGCCTTATTCGCGCTCTGACCAGCCTCGGGCCGGGCCCGACGCTGCTGTGGGTCGGCTGTGCCTTCCTCGCGGTGTACGCAATGAGCAACCACCTGACTCACCTGCGCGACGACGTTGGCGCTGCGGTCTTCGAGTGGGAGCGCTCAATTCCCTTCGTCCGTGGACGATCGTGCCTTACCTGTCGATTGCCGCGCTGTTCGCGCTCTCGTTCTACGTCGCTGGAGACGATCGCGTCGATCGGGCCCGCCACGCCGCGCGGCTGCTGCTGGCTCTGGCGATCTCGGTGGCTTGCTATGCCGCGTTTCCGCTGCGTTTCGCCTTCGAGCGGCCGCCGACGCCGGGCTGGCTGGGCTTGCTGTTCGACGCGCTCACGGCCTTCGACCTGCCGTACAACCGCGCGCCGTCGCTGCACATCAGCGTGCTGCTGATCCTGTGGGTACGCCTGGCGCCGCACACGCGGCGCTGGTGTGCCGGCGCGCTCAACGCCTGGTGCGCCGCCATCGCCGTCTCGGTGCTGACGACCTGGCAGCACCATGTCATCGACGTCCCGGCCGGCCTGGCGGTGGGTTGGCTCTGCGTTGTCGCCTTGCGTCAGCGCAGGTCGGTGCGGCGCAGGAACAGCACGACGGCGGCGGCTTCGATCAGGGCGAACAGCGCCAGGCTCCAGAACTCGTAGGGCATGCCCAGCAGGTTGACTGCGGCATCGGCGCAAGTCGCCGTGGCCTGGAACACCGGCGGCAGCAGCGCGTCGAGTTTCAGGCCGGCGACGATGCGGTCGGCCAGCGTCAGATTGCATGAGCTGCTGGAGGCGGCCACGAAATGCTGCCACAACGCCGCGGCGATGCCGGCGCTGCACAGCGCCAACAGCAGCAGTGGCAGCAGGCGTTGGCCGAGCGCCGAGCGCCACGCCAGGCCGAGCAGCGCCATCGCGCCGATGACGACGAATATCAGCCGCTGCAGCACGCACCAGGGGCAGGGCTGCATGTCGAAGACATGCTGCGTCAGCAGCGCCGCGGCCACGGCGCCGAAGCTCGCCGCGGCGATCAGCAGCAGCCAGGCGTTCCTGGAGAGCGACCTCACGCGACTTCGGCGATCAGCTCGATCTCGACGCAGGCGCCCATCGGTATTTGCGCCACGCCGAAGGCGCTGCGCGCATGCGCACCGACCTCGGGCCCGAACACCTCCATCAGCAGTTGCGAGCAGCCGTTGGTGACGAGGTGCTGTTCGGTAAAGGTGGGCGTGCTGTTGACCAGGCTCATGACCTTGACGATGCGCTCGACTCTCGCCAGGTCGCCGACGGCGGCTTGCAGCGTGCCCATCAGGTCGATGGCGATGGCGCGCGCCGCGGCCTGGCCTTCCAGGGTGTCATCGTCAGGCCGAGCTGGCCGACCCAGGGCTTGCCGTCCTTCTTCGCGATGTGGCCGGAGATGAAGACGAGGCTGCCGCTGCGCACGAAGGGCACGTAGGCGGCCGCGGGCGCGGATACCGCAGGCAGGGTGATGCCGAGGGCTTGCAGGCGTAAAGCAGGTGTCGTCATGGCCTGCCATGACGACACCTGCTTTACGCCTGCAAGCCCTCGGCATCACCCTGCCTGCGGTGGCCGTGCCCGCCGCCGCCTACGTGCCCTTCGTGCGCAGCGGCAACCTGGTCTTCATCTCCGGCCACATCGCGAAGAAGGACGGCAAGCCCTGGGTCGGCCAGCTCGGCCTGACGATGACCACCGAGGAAGGCAAGGCCGCGGCGCGCGCCATCGCCATCGACCTGATGGGCACGCTGCAAGCCGCCGTCGGCGACCTGGACGAAAGTGAGGCGCATCGTCAAGGTCATGAGCCTGGTCAACAGCACGCCCACCTTCACCGAACAGCACCTGGTCACCAACGGCTGCTGGAACTGCTGGTGCGAGGTCTTCGGCGCCGAGGTCGGCGCGCATGCGCGCAGCGCCTTCGGCGTGGCGCAGATACCGATGGGCGCCTGTGTCGAGATCGAACTCATCGCCGAGCTGCGTGAGTCGCTCTCCAGCGAACGCGCTGCTGCTGCGGCATCGCCGCGGCGTCAGCTTCGGCGCCGTGGCCGCGGCGCTGCTGACGCAGCATGCCTTCGACATGCAGCCCTGCCCCTGGTGCGTGCTGCAGCGGCTGATATTCGTCGCCATCGGCTGCGTGGCCTGCTCGGCCTGGTGTGGCGCTCGGCGCTCGGCCAACGCCGTCGCTGCGCTGCTGCTGTTGGCGCTGTGCAGCCGCCGGCATCGCCGCGGCGTTGTGGCAGCACTTCGTGGCCGCCGTCCAGCAGCTCGTGCAACCTGACGCTGGCCGACCGCATCGTCGCCGGCCTGAGACTGGACGCGCTGCTGCCCGAGGTGTTCCAGGCCACGGCCACTGCGCCGATGCCGCAGTCAACCTGCTGGGCATGCCCTACGAGTTCTGGAGCCTGGCGCTGTTCGGCCTGATCGAAGCCGCCGCCGTCGTGCTGTTCCTGCGCCGCACCGACCTGCGCTGACGCAAGGCGACAACGCAGAGCCAACCCACCGCCAGGCCGGCCGGGACGTTCCATGACATGGTGCTGCCAGGTCGTCAGCACCGAGACGGCGATGGCGGCGCACCAGGCGTTGAGCGCGCCGGCACACCAGCGCCGCGTGTGCGGTGCCAGGCGTAACCACAGGATCAGCAGCACGCTGATGTGCAGCGACGGCGCGCGGTTGTACGGCAGGTCGAAGGCCGTGAGCGCGTCGAACAGCAAGCCCAGCCAGCCCGGCGTCGGCGGCCGCTCGAAGGCGAAACGCAGCGGAAACGCGGCATAGCAAGCCACCGAGATCGCCAGAGCCAGCAGCAGCCGCGCGGCGTGGCGGGCCCGATCGACGCGATCGTCTCCAGCGACGTAGAACGAGAGCGCGAACAGCGCGGCAATCGACAGGTAAGGCACGATCGTCCACGGGACGAAGGGAATCAGCGCTCCGACTCGAAGACCGCAGCGCCGACGTTGTCGCGCAGGTGAGTCAGGCGGTTGCTCATTGCGTACACCGCGAGGAAGGCACAGCCGACCCACAGCAGCGTCGGGCCCGGCCCGAGGCTGGTCAGAGCGCGAATGAAGGCATGCACGCAGCGAGGCAATCACGGCAATCTCCCTTCTGCACGGCACACAGCCGCCTGCAACCGAGCACGGTATGCGGGGCGCGATGCGGACATGGCCTTCTGAGTGCGCGAGGCCGGCCAAGCCGCCCCGCGGGGGGCACGCAGAGCGCGCGGAGCCGCGTTGCTCGAGAAGTGCCGCCCGCGCGGCCAGCCGCTGCGACCTCCCCCGACTGCGGGGGTCGCGTTGAAGAGTTAGGGGTGCGGCCTAGGGATGGCGCGGACCAGAATGCAGCCATCGCGCTCTGCTGAGCGCGCGACGCGCACACCCCCAGGAGGATCGATGAAAAAGACACCTCGCAGCATTGCCGCTGCTGCCTCGTTGCTGGCTTGTGCCGGCGCGCACGCCGGCCCCTTCATCCTGGCCGGCACCGACGCCGACGATCACGGATCGTTCTCGGCCGGCGCCAACCAGGACGGTTGGTTCTTCATGCAGCGCGCCATCGAGAACATCGGCGCCGGCGTCACCAACGGCAACAAGACGGTCTACGTCCTGGGCAGCACCAACGGCACCGGCGCGGGCGACGCCTACGACGCCGCCACCTCGGCCTTCACGCAGTCGACGCTGGTGGCCGCCGGCTGGACCATCGCCTATGTCGATGGCGCGCCGCGATCGCCACCTCCTGCAGGGCGGTGCCGCCGGTGCGGGCCGGATCATGATGGACTCGGGCAACAACGTCGGCGGCGGCATCACCGCGGCCGAGTTGACCGCCGTCGGCGCCAACGCACGTTCCTCAACAACTTCGTCGGCGCCGGCGGTGGCCTGTTCAGCCAGGCCAACGGTTACGACTGGCTGTCGGCGCTCCTGCCCAGCGTTACAGCCGTCGATCTCCAATCCACGGCTTGGCGCTGACGGCCGCGGGCAGTTCGGCCTTCCCTGGCCTGACCAATGCCGACCTGAGCGCCGGCCCGTACCACCAGAACTTCACCAACATCGGCAGCCTGCCGGTGCTGGCGATGGGCATCGGTGCCCAGAGCGCGCTCAACGTCATCCTCGGTGCGGCAGCGGCAGCATCACCGATCCGGGTCCTGGCCCGGGGCCGATCACGCCGGCATCCCCGAGCCGTCCATGTACGCACTGATGCTGGCCGGCCTGGCGGGCGTGGGCTGGATGGCGCGTCGGCGTCGCCGCGACAACGCTTGAGCGGGGACCGCATCAAATGAAACCGCCGGCCTCGCGCCGGCGGTTTTGTTGGTGAGCCCGGTCAGCGCAACGCCGCGTTCACGCTGGCCAAGGTCGCAGCACCCGGACACAGCGCACGCTCGTCGAGGCGATTCAGCGGCGTCGCCGAGGTGCCCAGCGCCTGGTGCAGATCGGTGGCACCTCCATCGATGTAGATCAGCCCGGTGGCGACTTCGCCGTGCGCGGCCAGGCGCTGCACCACATCCATTGCCGACAGCCTGCTCGTCGGATCGTGGTCGGCGCGCAACTCGCCGCAGCCGCATCACGCTGCCGTCGCCCTGCGGCAGATCGAAGACGTCGCCGGGCGACGACGAGAGCCTCGCGTCGCGGCCAGATCGATGAAGTCGATGCGGCGCCACCGCCTCGTTGTGCTCGCGCACGTAGTCGTAGCTCTTGGTGCTGCCCTCGTGGTTGTTGAAGGCCACGCAGGGGCTGACGACGTCGATGAAGGCCGCGCCCGACTGCGCGGATCGCGCCTTCGATCAGCGGCACCAGCTGCGCCTTGTCGCCGGAAAAGCCGCGCGCGACGTAGGTCGCGCCGAGCTGCAAGGCCATGCGCGACCAGATCGATCGGCGTTGTCGTTGTTGACGCGCCCTTCTTGCTCTTGCTGCCGCGGTCGGCGGTGGCGGAGAACTGGCCCTTGGTCAGGCCATAGACGCCGTTGTTTTCCACGATGTAGACCATGCGCACGGCGCGCCGCATCGCGTGCGCGAACTGGCCCAGGCCGATCGAGGCACTGTCGCCGTCGCCGGACACGCCCAGATAAAGCAGCTCGCGATTGGCGAGATTGGCGCCGGTCAGCACGCTCGGCATGCGGCCGTGCACGGTGTTGAAGCCGTGGCTGGCGCCGAGGAAGTAGTCGGGCGTCTTCGACGAGCAGCCGATGCCCGAGAGCTTGGCCACGCGGTGCGGCTCGATGTCGATCTGCCAGCAGGCCTGCACGATCGCCGCGCTGATGCTGTCGTGGCCGCAGCCGGCGCACAGCGTGCTGATCTTGCCCTCGTAGTCGCGCCGCGTGTAGCCGACGCGGTTCTTCTCGAGCGTCGGGTGGCGCAGCAGGGGCTTCGCGAGGTAAGTCATTTCGACCGTCTCCTCTGCGCTCAGGCTTGGGCGCGACGATCGCGTCGTGCACATGGCGCGTGATCGCGTGCACGATGAAGCGCGCCGTGATCGGCGTGCCGTCGTAGTGCAGGATCGGGATCAGCGTCATCGGGTCGGCGTTGAGCTCGTTCATCAGCAGCGTGCGCATCTGGCCGTCGCGGTTTTGTTCGACGACGAAGACCTCCTCGTGCGCGTCGATGAACTCGGCAACGCTGTCCGGGAACGGGAAGGCACGCAGACGCATCGCATCCAGCGGAATGCCGCCGGCCGCCAGGGCCTCCAGCGCTTCGTCCATCGACGCGCTGGTGCTGCCGAAATAGAGCACGCCCAGGCGCGTCTTGCGCGCCGGCCTTGCGCTCGACCGGCGGCGGCACGAGCTCGCGCGCGAAGTCGAACTTCTGCAGCAGGCGCTTGACGTTGTAGACGTAGTCCGGCCCGGCCTCCGAGTAGCGCGCGTGCGGATCACGCGTGGTGCCGCGCGTGAAGTAGGCGCCCTTGCTCTCGTGCGTGGCCGGGAGCGTCCGCCAGGGAATGCCGTCGCCGTCGACGTCCTTGTAGCGCGCGAACTCGCGGCCCGCATCGAGCTCGACCGCGCTCATCACCTTGCCGCGGTCGTACTTGCGTTCGTCACTCCACTCGAGAGGATCGCACAGGCGCTGGTTCATGCCGATGTCCAGATCGGTCAGCACGAACACCGGCGTCTGCAGGCGGTCGGCAAGATCGAGCGCGTGCGCGGCGTGTTCGAAGCACTCCTTCGGATCTTCGGGCAGCAGCAGCACATGCTTGGTGTCGCCGTGCGAAGCGTAGGCGCAGCTGATCAGATCGGCCTGCTGCGTGCGCGTGGGCATGCCCGTGGAAGGCCCGCCGCGCTGCACGTCGATGATCGTCACCGGAATCTCGGCGAAGTACGCCAGGCCGATGAACTCGGTCATCAGGCTGACCCCCGGCCCCGACGTGGCAGTGAAGGCGCGCGCGCCGTTCCAGCCCGCGCCGGTGACCATGCCGATCGACGCGATCTCGTCTTCGGCCTGCACGATGGCGTAGTTGGCCGCGCCGGTGGCGGCGTCGTGCCGGAACTTCTTGCAGTAGCCGGTGAAGGCCTCGGCCACCGACGAGCTCGGCGTGATCGGGTACCACGCGCACACCGTGGCGCCGCCGTAGACGCAGCCGAGCGCGGTGGCGGCATTGCCCTCGATGAAGATGCGCTTGCCGACGCGGTCGCGGCGCTGCACCTTCAAGCCCATCGTCTGGCCGGCGAGGTGTTCGCGCGCGAAATCCAGCCCCAGATGCAGGGCCTGCACGTTCGACGCCAGCAGCTTCTCCTTGCCCTTGTACTGCTCGGAAAACAGCTTCTCGATGACTTCGGATTCGATGCCGAGCAGCTGCGCCAGCGCGCCGACGTAGAGGATGTTCTTGAACAGCTGGCGCTGGCGCGGATCGCTGTAGGTGGCGTTGCAGATCGCCGTCAGCGGCATGCCGATGTTGTGACGTCGCTGCGAAAGGCACTGTCGGGCAGCGGCTTGGTGCTGTCGTAGAACAGGTAGCCGCCGGACTCGACCTCGCGCACGTCGGCGTCCCAGGTCTGCGGATTCATCGCCACGATCATGTCCACGCCGCCGCGCCGGCCGAGCCAGCCGCGCTCGGACACGCGCACCTCGTACCAGGTCGGCAGGCCCTGGATGTTGCTCGGAAAAATGTTGCGCGGGCTCACCGGCACGCCCATGCGCAGGATCGCCTTGGCGAAGAGTTCGTTCGCCTAGGCCGAGCCGGAGCCGTTGACGTTGGCGAACTTGACGACGAAGTCGTTGGTGGCTTCCAACTTGTTCATAGTGCCCGCCCGGCCGCCCGAAGGGCACGAACGCTCCCTTGGGGAGCAGCGAACGCAGTGAGCTTGAGGGTCGTCACTTCGTCACCTCCATTGCCACGTTGACGCGATCAGCCCCGCATGCGCCATCTCCAGCAGGAACTTCTGCATGTCCCACGCCCCCGTCGGGCAGCGCTCGGCGCACAGGCCGCAGTGCAGGCAGACGTCCTCGTCCTTGACCATGACGCGCGCGGTCTTCAGCGCGCCGCTCATGTACAGGTCTGCGTCGCGTTGCGCGCCGGCGCCTTCAGGCGCGTGCGCAGCTCGGCCTCGTCGCCGTTGGTCGATGAAGGTGATGCAGTCCATCGGGCAGATGTCGACGCAGGCATCGCACTCGATGCACAGCTTGTCGGCAAACACCGTCTGCACGTCGCAGTTCAGGCAGCGCTGCGCCTCCTTGAAGGCGGTGGCGGCGTCGAAGCCCAGTTCGACCTCGATCTTGATGCTCTTCAGCGCCTTCTCGGCCTTCGTCCAGGGCACCTTGTGACGCATGTCGTCGTTGATCGCGTTGTCGTAGCTCCACTCGTGGATGCCCATCTTCTGCGACAGCACGTTGACCTGCGGTGCCGGGCGCTGGCGCAAATCTTCGCCGCTGCAGCAGCTTGTCGATCGAGATCGCCGCCTCGTGCCCATGCGCCACCGCGGTGATGATGTTCTTCGGCCCGAAGGCCGCGTCGCCACCGAAGAACACATGCGCCAGCGTGACTGCGGTGCGTGGCGCATCGACCACCGGCAGACCCGCTGCGTGAAACTCGATGCCGATATCGCGCTCGATCCAGGGAAAGGCGTTCTCCTGGCCGACCGCCACCAGCACCTCGTCGCACTCGATGAAGACATCGGCCGCACCGGTGGGCTTCAAGGTGCGCCGGCCCTTCGCGTCGTACACCGACTCGACGAGCTCGAAGGTCATGCCGCGGATCGCCCCGTTGACGTGAATGACGGACTTGGGCACATGGCAGGGCAGGATCGGGATGCCTTCGTGCTGCGCGTCTTCCTTTTCCCAGGGCGAGGCCTTCATGTCCTCGAAGGTCGAGCGCACCACCACCTTGACGTCGTCGGCACCGAGGCGCCGCGCCGAGCGGCAGCAATCCATCGCGGTGTTGCCGCCGCCGAGCACGATGACGCGCTTGCCCACCTTCGTCACGTGGCCGAAGTAGACCGAGGCCAGCCAATCGAGGCCGAGGTGAATGTGCGCCGCGGCCTCCCTGCGGCCCGGCACATCCAGATCGCGCCCGCGCGGCGCGCCGCTGCCGACGAAGATCGCGCGTACCCGTCCGTCCTGCTCGAGCAGCGCCTTCATCGAGCCGACGCGCGAGCCGCCGACGAAGCGCACGTTGTCGCGCAGGATGTAGCCGACCTCTTCGTCGATCACGCTTTCGGGCAGGCGAAAGCGCGGCACCTGCGTGCGCATGAAGCCACCGGCCTTGGGATCGGCATCGAAGACGGTGAGTTCGTAGCCGAGCGGCGCCAGGTCGCGCGCCACGGTCAACGACGATGGCCCGGCGCCGACGCAGGCGATGCGCTTGCCGTTTTTCGCACGCGCGCTCGGCAGGCGCGCGCGTGATGTCTTCCTTGTGGTCGGCCGCGACGCGCTTGAGGCGGCAGATCGCCACCGGCTCGGCCTTCTCGAGATTGGCCTCTTCGACGCGCCCGCGCCGGCACGCCGGCTCGCACGGCCGGTCGCACGTGCGCCCCAGGATGCCCGGGAACACGTTCGACACCCAGTTGACCATGTAGGCATCGCCGTAGCGGCCCTGCGCGATCAGGCGGATGTATTCGGGAACGGGAGTGTGGGCCGGGCAGGCCCACTGGCAATCGACGACCTTGTGGAAGTAGTTGCCGTCGGCCGTGGCGGTGGTCTGGAGCAAAGCGGTTGCCTCCTGGCGGAGACGGGTCGGCTCCGCTCAATGGTGCAGTCTAGGCCGCTGCTGCGCCGCGATCACTAGCAAGAACGCGAAGTTGGCGGCGCCGCAACAGCGATGCTTCACACAGCTTTACCGAGCCGCCGTGCTCGGGCATCCAAGCGAGCGCGTTGTCTGCCCACGGTCCGCTTTTCATCGGGCCGCCTGGAGATGATCGATGAAGTTCCGCTTCGCCCTCGTTCCCGCCCTGGCCCTGATCGGCGCCATGACCGCCGGCGCCGCGCAAGCGCGCGATGCCGACGTAAGCTGGTCGGTCACCGTCGGCACGCCGGTGTACACGCAGCCCGCGCCGGTGGTTCGCGCTCCGCTGCTGCCGGCCTACCACCCGCACGCCGTGCGCTACCAGGCGCCGACGCACTGGGACCGCGACGGCGACGGCATTCCGAACCGCTACGACCGCCGCTACAACCCGGTCTGGGATCGTGACGGCGACGGCATCCCGAATCGCCATGACCGGCGCCACAACCCGGCCTGGGACCGCGACGGCGACGGCGTGCCCAACCGCTACGACCGCAACGACCGTATGACGACAGGCCGCGAGCTGACCACGACCGCGACGGCGTGCCCAACCGCTACGACCGCAACGACCACAACCCGTGGCGCCGCTGAGCGCGGCTGGAGGGCAGCGCAGAACGCTCAGGGACCGAGAGGCAATCGCCCTTTGCGCCGGCCAGCGCGCGGCCGCTCCGAAGCGGCCGGCGACCCCCGCGGGGGGTGGCCGTGTGGTACTCCTGCGGCCGGGGGCTTCATCCACCCAGCGCGCGGCCGCTCCGAAGCGGCCGGCGACCCCCGCGGGGGGTGGCCGGTGGTACTCCTGCGGCCAGGGGCTTCATTTCCTCAGCCGAAGCTGAGTTTCTGCGCAATCACGAGTTCGTTCCAGCGCTTGGCCTCGACGCCCATGAAGCTCTCGAACTCAGCCGGCGTCGAGCCTATCCATTCCAGCCCCTGCTGCGCGAGCTGGCTCTTCACGGCAGACTGAGACAAGGCCTGGGTGACGGCCGCATGCAGCGTTTGCTGCCGCGCAGCGTCGATGCGCGCCGGCGCGAGAGCACCGATCCAGGTGCTCACGTCGAAGTCCTTGACACCGGCTTCCTGCAGCGTCGGCAACTCGGGTGCCACCGAGTAGCGCTTGGCCGACGTCACGCCCAGCGCCTTGACGCGCCCGCTCTTCACATGCGGCCCGATCGCAACCCACGAGCCCATGAAGAGCTGCACCTCGTCGTTCATCACCGCCTGCAGCGCCGGCACGCCGCCGCGGTAGGGGATGTGGACGATGTGCGTGCCGGTGCGCATCTTGAAGAGTTCGGCAGCGAGATGGTTGAGTGTGCCCAGGCCCGCCGACGACACGTTGAGCGTGCCCGGTTTCTTCTTCGCCAGCGCGATGAACTCGGCCAGCGAGTTCACCGGCAGCGACGCCGGCACCGCGAACACCAGCGGAAAACTCAGCAGGCGCGAGACCGGCGTGAAGTCGCGCAACGAGTAGCTCAGGTTCGGATACACGAGCGGATTGGTGACGTGCGAATCGAACACCAGCATCAGCGTGTTGACATCGCCCGCTTGGCGCGCCACCGCGGCGGCGGCGATCGAGCCCGACGCGCCAGGCTGGTTGCTCACCACCACGTTCTGGTTGAGCACCTTCGGCAGGTGCTCGCCGAGCAAGCGAGCGGTAAGGTCGACCGAGCCGCCGGGCGGCACCGGCACCACCAGGTTCAGGTTCGGCGCGGCGGCTTGCGCGCGCGCCAGCAGCGGAGCAGCGGCCAGGCCGGTGACGAGCAACTGTCGGCGATCCATCGGGTTGTCTCCTGTCGACGCGGGGCGCAGTGTGCCCGATGCGCGTGACCACCCCGCGTCACGCGGCCGTCACGCGCTTGACTTCCTTGAAGCCCGCCACCTTGTGGCCCTTGCGCGCGCGCTTGCCCTCGTGGCTGGCCAGCTCGGCGCCGCGCAGAACGTCGTCCTTCGGCCTGGCGCGGTTGATGCCGTGCACGGCGAGCGCATCGCCGCAGCTCGCCACCGACAGCAGCGGGTCCTTGGCGTCGCAGTCCATCAGCGTCAGGCCGCGTCCACCGTTGGCCTGGCGCTTGAGGTCCTGCAGCGGAAAGACCAACAAGCGCCCGCTGACCGCGAGGCAGGCCACGCGCTTGTGCGACGGCGGCCACGATCGCCGGCGGCAACACTGCTCGCCGGCTTCGAGCGAGAGAAATGTCTTGCCCGCACGCTGCCGGCTGACGAGGTCGCCGGCCTGCGCGAGCAAACCGAACCCGCCCGTGTTCGCCAGCAGCAGCAGCGTGTCGGCGGCACTGGCGATGTAGTGCGCCGGCTGCGTGCCGGGCTCGAAGTCCACCAGCGTCGTGATCGGTGCGCCGTCGCCGCGTCCGCCCGGCAGCGCGCTCACCGCCACGCTGTAGGCGCGGCCGTTGCTCGCGAGCACGGCGAGCGTCTCGATGCTGCGGCAGGCGAACGCGCCGTAGAGCGCGTCGCCGGCCTTGAACGCCAGCGTCGCCACATCGATCTCGTGGCCCTTCAAGGCGCGCACCCAGCCCTTCAGGCTCACCACCACCGTCACCGGCTCGTCGCTGATCTTCACTTCGGCGACCGTGCGCTCTGCGGCTTCGAGCACGGTGCGGCGCGCATCGCCATGCTGCCGGGCGTCGGCCTCGATCTCCTTGATCAGCAGCTTCTTCAGCGTCGCGGTGCTGCCGAGAATCTCTTCGAGCTTGCCCTGCTCTTCGCGCTTTTCCTTCAGCTCCTGCTCGATCCTGATGGCTTCGAGCCGCGCCAGTTGACGCAGGCGGATGTCGAGGATGTCGTCGGCCTGGCGCTCGCTCAACTTGAAGCGCTCGACCAGAGCCGGCTTGGGCTCGTCGGCATTGCGGATGATGCGGATCACCTCGTCGATGTTGAGCAGCACCAGTTGCCGGCCTTCGAGCACGTGGATGCGTTCCAGCACCTTGTCGAGGCGATGCTTCGTGCGGCGCGAGACCGTGGCCTGGCGGAACTCGACCCACTCGGTGAGCATCTGGCGCAGGCTCTTCTGCACCGGCCGGCCGTCGATGCCGACCATCGTCAGGTTCAGCGAGGCATTCGTCTCGAGGCTGGTGTGCGCGAGCAGCGTGTTGATCAGCTCCTGCTGATCGATGGTGCGCGTCTTCGGCTCGAAGACGAGCCGCACGGCCGCATCGCGACTGGACTCATCGCGCATTCCGTCGAGCACCGCCAGCACCGTCTGCTTCAACTGCACCTGATCCTGCGTCAGTGCCTTCTTGCCGAGCTTGATCTTCGGATTGGTCAGCTCCTCGATCTCTTCCTGCACCTTGGCCGCACTCACGCCCGGCGGCAACTCGTTGACGACGAGCTGCCACTGGCCGCGCGCCAGGTCTTCGATCGTCCAGCGCGCGCGCACCTTCAAGCTGCCGCGGCCGCTGCGATAGGCCTCGCGAATGTCGTCGGCGGAACTGATGACCTGCCCGCCGCCGGGGAAGTCGGGGCCGGGCAGCAACTCGAACAACGCGTCGTCGTCGAGCTTGTCGTTCTTGATCAGCGCCACCGCCGCGGCGGCCACTTCGCGCAGGTTGTGGCTCGGGATCTCGGTGGCCAGGCCGACGGCGATGCCCGACGCGCCGTTGAGCAGCACGAAGGGCAGGCGCGCCGGCAGCTGCCTCGGCTCCTGGAACGCACCGTCGTAGTTGGCGACGAAGTCCACCGTGCCTTCGTCGATCTCGTCGAGCAGCAGGCGCGCGATCGGCGCCAGACGCGCCTCGGTGTAGCGCATCGCCGCGGCGCCATCGCCGTCGCGCGAACCAAAATTGCCCTGGCCGTCGATCAGCGGATAGCGCTGCGAGAAGTCCTGCGCCATGCGCACCAGCGCGTCATAGGCCGCGGTGTCGCCATGCGGGTGGTACTTGCCGATCACGTTGCCGACAACGCGCGCGCTCTTCACCGGTTTGGGCCCCGACGTGCCCGACCACAACAGCCCCAACTCCTGCATCGCAAACAAGATGCGACGCTGCACCGGCTTCAAACCGTCGCAGACATCGGGCAGCGCACGGCCCTTGACGACCGACAGCGCGTATTCGAGATAGGCACGCTCGGCGTAATCGGCCAGCGCGATCGGGGCTTCGGTGGGGGTGGAGAACAGGTCGGGCATCGAGTCGAAAGGGCCGGGCCGCGAAAAGCGCGGGCGCGCAGTCTAACCAGCGCGACGAAGCCGCCGCTGGCCCCCACGCTTGCCCGGACCGCTTATCGATGTTGGGGATGCGACGCCGCGCCCAAAACCCTCATGCTCGCGGCCAGCCCGCGCCAGCGTCTGCAACGGGCATCAAGAGGGTTCGTCATTCCTCGGGAGTGTGTGATGCCGACACAATCAGCCAGCGCCGCATTGCCACCGCGCCGCAGACGCTGGCGCTTTCCCGATCCGCGCATCGCCTCCGAAGTGGTGTTGTGGATCTGCGTCTTCTTCGTCGTGGTGGCGGTTCCGGTCGTCGTGGCGATGATGCCGGTCGAGGGGGTGACCAAGCCGCGCGGTGTCTGGCGCGATTTCGCCAGCGCGCTCGGCTATGTCGGCGTCTCGATGATCGGCGTGCTGTTCGTGCTGAGCGCGAGGATTCCGCGCGCGACCGCGCAATTCGGCATCGATGTCGTCTTCCACTTCCACCGCTGGATCGCGCTGCTCGCGATCGCTGTCCTCCTGGCGCACGTGGGCATCGTGCTGGCGTTGGGCCGACCCGAGGACGTGCCGAGCATCGCCGCCCTGCTCGAGCGACCTGCGCTCGTGGGAGGCAGCCTCGCGCTGCTGTTGTTCGTCGTCATGGTCGGGTGGTCCCTGGCGCGCAAGCCGCTGGCCGACAGGCCCCCTCCCAAGCACTGGGCATCCGAATACGACACTTGGCGCTGGGGCCATGCGCTGCTGGCGACGGTCGCCTACCTGCTGCTGCTGTGGCATGTCGTCGATCGTGCGCCGTCGCTGGACGCCGGATGGAAGAAGCTCTTCTGGTTCCTGTATGCCGTGGTCGGGCTGGCACTGATCGCGTGGATCCGCTTGGTCCGGCCCACGGCGCGCAGCAACCGCCGCTGGCGGGTCGAGGAGGTGCGCCAGGAAGCGCCCAAGGTGTGGACGGTCCGCCTGAAAGCCTTCTCGCGGACGCCGCTGGTCTTCCTGCCGGGCCAGTTCGTCTGGCTGACGATGCGCGCGAACCGCTACGCCATGCGCGAGCATCCCTTCTCGATCGCATCGGCGGCTCATCCGCGGCAAAGACACGATCGAACTGACGATCAGCGAACGTGGCAACTTCACCGAAACCATCGGCTCGCTCGAGCCCGGCGAGATCGTCTGGATCGACGGACCTTTCGGCCGGTTCACGCCGACGAAGCGGCCCAAGGCCGACGCCTACCTCCTCGTCGCCAGCGGCATCGGCATCGCACCGGTGATGTCGATGCTGCGAACCGCCGCCGACGCGCCGCCGTCACAGCGCAAGCGCCACGTGCTCTTCTACTTCACGCAGCAGGGCAGGCAGATTCTCTTCGCGACGAACTCGACCGCCGGCGCGGCAGATGAACGCAAGCCTGCAGATCGTGCACGTGGAAACGGACAAGAGCGACAAGGACTTCATCACCCCGGAGTTCGTGCAGCGTCATCTCCCCGACCGCGCCAGCGTCAACTACGAGTGCTTCCTGTGCTGCCGACCCGACCTGACGGCCCAGGCCGAGCGCGCGCTGCGGGCCGCGGGCATCTCCGGATCGCGCATCCACCAGGAACTGTTCGAGTGGGTCTGACGATGAGACGGCAGGATCGCTCCAAGCTGATCGCGATAGCCACCACGCTGACGCTCGTGGCACTGGCGGGGCTGCTCGCGTATTGGCGCAACGGACTTGACAACGACGCCGTCGCACAGAGTTATCGATAGAAAGCAGCTCAGGAAGCAAAGGGCGGCAAAACCCTGAGATGCTTTCGATGGTCGGTGCCTACACTGCGCTATCGATAATGGATCCTGCCGCAGCCTCGAGCGCTTACCCGGGCACTGCCACCAAGGCGTCCGACGTCTATGACTGGCTCAAGCAGCAGATCATGCTGTCGCGCCTCAAGCCGGCAGGCCGTGGCCGAGCTGGAAGTGGCGGCGCAGCGTGCTTGCTCGCAGGGCACCGTGCGCGAGGCGATGCTGCGCCTGCAGGAACAGACTGATCGTGCGCAACGGCTACCGGCACGATGGTCACGCCGGTGTCGGCCGGCGAAGGCGCGTTGTTCCTGAAGCTTCGCGGGAGTTGGAGACCGAAGCGCTGCGCTCGTCGCTGCCGCGATTCACGTTGGCGCACATCGATGCGCTGCGCGATCTGGTGCGGCAGATCGAGCGAGCGGCGCAAGACGGCGACGAGTACGCGCTGTTCGAGATCGACCAGCGCTTTCACATCACGCTCTTCCAGCACGCCGAGCTGCCGTCGCTGGCGCCGGTGTTGACGCGTCTCGCTCTACGACCGCCGCAACAAGATCGCGCTCGACGAAGCGCCGCGCAGCCTGCAGGAAAAACAGCGTCGCGGCACTGGGCGATCGTCGATGCACTCGCCGCCGGCGACCTCGCCCAGGCCGAACGCGTGCTCGCCACCCATCGAAAGCGTCGCCGATCGGCGTGAGGCTGCCGCCGCGCCGCGCATGACGCCGGGGCTCGACGCGCTGTTTCGGCGCGTGGCGCAGGAAGACGCGCAGCGTCCCGACATCACCACGCTCGATCCCGCCGTCGGCCGCGCCAGTTCGACGCGGTCGACCTGCGCTGGAACGCAACGCTGCCGCGCGGCGCCGCGACACGCTCGAAGCCGTTCACGATTCCATCGCCCGACGGCCGCACGCTCGACGCGCTCGCGTGCTGCCACCGGGCGGCGCGCGTGCCGCAGCCGGCACCATCCTCCACCTGCACGGCGGCGGCTGGGTCTTCGGCAACATCCGCACGCACCACGGCGCGATGGCGCGGCTGGCCGAACGCAGCGGCTGCACCGTCATCGGCATCGACTACGCACTCGCCCCCGAAGCGCCGTTCCCGCAAGGGCTCAACGACTGCGCCTGGGCCTGGCGCTGGTTGCGCGCGCACGAGCCGGCGCGCGGCCCGTGGCTCGTCGCCGGCGACTCGGCCGGCGCCAACCTGGCGCTGTCGCTGATGCTCGACCTGCGCCATGCCGGCGAGCCGTTGCCCGACGCCGCGCCGCCTGTTCTACGGCGTCTATGACGCCGACCACGACACGCCCTCGCACCGCCGCTGCGGCGACGGCACGTTCGGCCTGTCGAGCGCGAAGATGGCCTGGTACCGCGCTCAGTACCTGGGCGCCAGCGCACGCCACGACGACCCGCGGGCCTCGCCGCTGCGCGCCGCGCTGCAGGGCCTGCCGCCGCTGTTCGTCAGCGCCGCCGAAGCCTCGACCCGCTCTACGACGACAGCACGGGCCTGGTCGCGCGCCTGGCGCAGGCGGGCGTCGCGCACGAGTTCAAGCCCTACGCCGGCCTGCACCACGGCTTCATGCAGATGGCCGGCTTCCTGCCCGAAGCCGATGCCGCTTTCGACGATGCCGCCGCATTCCTGCGCGCGCGCGGATTCATTCCACCCAAGGAGACGACACGATGACCAAGCTCTCGACCCTGCGCCGCGCGCTGATCGCCGCCGGCCTGTGCACCGCGATGACCACGGGCCTGCACGCCC
>CAVTXG010000014.1:0-122264 GCA_963738605.1 uncultured beta proteobacterium | reverse complement strand
GCCGCCACCACCGCCCGTGGTGGTGAAGGCCGCACGCAGCACCTGCGCCATCTTCGTGGCGTCGGCGTTCTTCAGGTGCACCACCCAGAGGTTGCCGGCGGGGCCGCCGCTCTGGCTGGGGCGATCGAGCTTGTCGACGATCGAGCGCACTTGCGCCAGCTTGGCAGCGTTGCCCGAACGCACGATCAGCGAGTTGCTGCGCGAGTCGGCGATCACCGAGATCGAGCCGCCCGACGGCCCCGGTACGCCCGGCACGCCGGGGCCAGCCCCGCCGTCGACCAGGCGCTGTACCAGGGGCGCCATGTCGGCAGCCACGCCGGCCTTGAGCGGAAGGATCTCGACGTTGCCGGCGGCAGGTTGATCGAGCGCGGCGATGATCTTGCCGATGCGCGACAGGTTGTCGGCGTAGTCGGTGATGACCAGCGAGTTGTTGCCGGGGTTGGCGTTGATGGTGTTGTTCGGGCTGATCAGCGGACGCAGCACCGCCACCAGGTTGTTCGGGTTCTCGTGGGTGAGGCGGAAGATCTGGGTCAGGATCTGGTCGCCGCGGCGGCCCGAGGCGCCGATCGAGACCGTGCCCGACTGCAGCTTGGCATCGGCCTCGGGCACGACCTTGCGCAGCCCCGCGTTTTCCACCACCGTGAAGCCCAGGCCGCGCAGCGCGGCCAGGTAGTTGAGGTAAGCCTCCTCGACCGTCAGCGGCGTCTCGCTGTAGACCGTGATCGCGCCCTTGACGCGCGGATCCACCACCATCTGCCGGTTGGTCATGGCGGCGATGGCGCGCGTCACCGCCTCGATGTCCTGGTTGACGAAGTTCAGCGTCACCCGGGTTGCAGCGTTGCGCGGGGCGCGTCGCGCCGGTGCCGCGGGCGCAGGCGCCGGGGCGGCCGCAGGTGCGCTCTGCTGCGCCAGCAGCGGCGTCGGTGTGGTCACGCCGATGGCGGCTGCCATGCAGGCCGCGCTGATCTGCTGAAGGCGGGGAAGGTGGTGTCGTGTTTTCATGTTCATCCGATCGAGATCACCGAACTCGCCCCCTGGCGCTTGCCGATGATGTTCAGCAGGTTGTTCAAGGCCGCTTCGCTGCCCGCCTCGGCCGAAGCCTCGCCGCGAAACCTCAGCCCGTTGCCGGTCCACTGGCCGGTGCCGGTCAGCTTCAACGCGCCATCGACGGTGATCAGGCTGACCTGGGCTGCATCGCCGCTGGCCGCGTTGCCCTTGAGTGTCAGACGATAACTGCCCAATTCGTCGAGCGTGGACACGCGTGACGAGGCATGTGCCACATCCAGCGCCGCATCGCCCGAGAAGCGCAGCCGTCCCTGCACCGATTCGACCGTCAGGCCGGGCGAGGTCAGGCGCAGCACCCCGCCCATCTGCATCGTGTTCCAGGGGGTGCCGAGCCCCGCCAGCACGCCGGCCGGCCACTGACCGATGGTGCTGTTGCTCTCCTGCGGCAGCAAGTTCACGGTGACGCTGCCCCAGCCCGGCTTGACTTGCGCCCGGACCTCGCCGCGCAGGCAGCAGGCCTGACGCAAGCGCAGCTCCGGCGTGAGGCCCGCCAGCCCGAGACGCCAGTACAAGCGGTCGGGCAGCGCGGTGGCGTCGCGGCTGCCGGCGCCGCCGGTCAGCACCGGCAAGGCGCTGCCGCTCCAGATGGTTCCGCGCGCGTCGGTCAGAAGCAGCCGGCCTCCTGTAGAAGCCTCGACGCGTGTGGCCATCCAGCCCGCGGGCACGAAGGCGATCAGGCCGGCGATCGCGCCGAGCGCCGCGCCGGTGCCGGCCCAGCGGTGCGCCGAGTTGCGCACGCGCTGCCAGGCGAGCTCGGCCAAGGTCGACTCGGCAAAGCCGGTGCGCGCGAAGCGGCCGGGGCCGCGCGAGAACCAGCCCTTGATACGGCTCACGCCCAGCATGGCAATCCCAGGTCCAGGCTACAGGCCGGCGTGCGGGAGCGGCCCTCCCAAGCAGACGCCGCGGAACTGGCTCTGCCAGGCCGCTGGCGGCGCCCCCTCGGGGGGCGGCGGCGAAGCCGCTTCGGGGGGCCATCATTGCGCCCCGCCCGGCATCTGCACGATCACCGTGCCGCTGTAGCCCTGCGGGCCGCGCGTCAGGTTGGCCTCGATCGGACGCACGCGCGCGGCGGCGCGCGCTTCGGCGAGCCAGTCGCGTACTTGCGTGCCCGTGGCGTTGGTGAAGGTGATGGTGGCGCGGTCGCCGCCGAGGATCAGGCGCGCGGCCGGGCCGAGCGCGTCGCTTGCCGCCTTCAGCGCCGCTTGCGACTGCAGCCCGCCCACCGGCGGCAGCGCGCGCAGCGTGGCGGCCTCGCCAGCCAGACCCTGCATCTGCTGCAGTTGCTTTTCGATCTGCTCGAGCCGTGCCGGCGCGGTGCTGTGACTGCGCCAGGCCGGCGCGATGGCGACGAACCACAGCAGCAGCAAGCCCAGCGCCCAGCCCAGCGCAGCGACGACGCTGCGCTCGCGCGGCGCCAGCGCCTGCCAGCGCTCGCGCAACGGCGCGGTGAAGGTGGCCCAACGCGCACTCAAGCCGGGCTGGCGAGGGGTGGCGCCGTTCATCAGGTACGCCCCGCGGTCGGTGCCGGCCGAGCGATCGTCAAGGCACTGCCTTCCTGCGACACCATCCAGCTGCGGCCGCCGAGCTGGCTGCGGAACGCGGCGACCTGCGCGTCGTTCCAGCCGGTGGCGGCAAAAGTCAGGCGGCCGTTGTCGAACTTCAGCGTCTGCAACGGCGCTTGGCCTTCCGGCCAGGCTGCGGCCGCCGCGGCGAGCAGGGTTTCGAGGTCGTTGTCGCCGCTCTTGCCGGCGGCGGCGCGCAACAGGTCGGTTTCGCGCTGCATCTGCGCCGGCGCATCGAGCACCGCACGCACCTGCGGATGCGTCTTCTGCAGCAGCGCCACCATGGCGCTGCGCTTGGCAGCGACCTGACGCTCCTGGTGCCAGGCCCACAGGTTCAGGCCCGCCACCTGCAGCGCCAGCAGCGCGGCCAGGCCCCAGCGGATCGGGCGCCAGCCGCGGCTGCGAAAGCGCCGCAACGCGTCGCGCAGCACCACCGTGCCGCGGTGCTTGGGCGCGATGTCGAATTGCAGCAGGTTCCACAGCGAGCGCATCGCGCGCAACAGGCGCTGCTCGTCGGACAGCACGCTGACGCTGCCGCCGAGCCAGCGTTCGGCCGGTGCGGCCACGGCGGGATGCGCGGTCCAGCGCGCCGGCTGCGAAGTCCACTGTGGAAGCATCTGTTTGGCCAGGGCGCCGTTGACGCCCAGGCGCATCACGCCCTTGCCGTCGGACCAGGTCAGCTGCATCGGTGCAGCGGCGTCGTCGCCGAAGGCCGCGCTGAAGTGGCCCAGCGGCATCTCGTCCGGCCACGACAGCGGCACCGCGCGCTCGACCACCTGCCCAGCCTTGTCGAGGGCGCCGAGCTCGGCCTTGAGCCAGGCCTTGTCCACCACAGCCACCCATCCGCTGTGGCCGCCGCTGAGATCGGGCGCGAGCGCGAAGTGCACGGCTTCGGTGTCGTCGAGCAAGTGCTCTTCGAGCACGCCCGAGATCGCGGCGCGCAGGCGCGAGGCCGGCGCTTTCGGCACGGCAATGCGGTGCCAGCTGACATCGCCATCGGCCAGCACGACGACGGCGCTGTCGGCCTTGGGCAGCAGAGCCGCCTTGGCGCGGCCCTGGCGCGTGATGTTCAGGCCGTCGGGCGTGAGCGCAAAAAGCAACTCGGCGCCTTCGCGCGAAGCCGCGGGAGCGGCTTCGGCGCCGGCAGCCAGACGCGGTCGGGACGGCAGCAGGATGACGAGCGTGGACATGAATCGTTACGGGCTGCCACCGGCTGCCGACGCGATCGCGCGTGGCTCATTGGCGACAGGTCGCAGAGTGTAGTGGCGGCCTGCCCACGCTTGAAACAATTGCCTGCGCCTCGGGTCAGGTGCCTTCGCGCAGGTTCACGCGCTCGCGCGAGCGCACCGTCAGCGTGCGGTCGCGCCGCTCGACCAGCGAACGCTCCTCGAGCACGCGCTCCTCCAGCCGCAGCCGGCCCTGGACGATGAAGAAGTTGCTGTTGACGCCGGCGACCTGGTCCAGACGGCCCGTCAGCTGCGGCGGGAAGTACTGGGCGGCCGGCGCCGTCTTGAGGTCGCGCAGCGGCGTGCGCTGGCGTTCCTGCACCAGGCGCTGGGCATTGCCCAGCGACATGCCCTCGACGACTGCGGCGATCACTTCGGCTGACGCGGTGTTGACGTTGATCTTGGCCTGCCCGTTGTCGGGCAACAGGATGACGAAGGGCTCCAGGCGCTTCAAGGTGTCGTTGTCGATCCCCAGCCATGCCAGGTGCGACAGGCGCTTGGGCTCGATCGCGCCGGCCTTGCTGTCGCCGCTGCCTGCCGGCCCCCAGGCGCGGACCAGCGCCGCGGCGATGCGGCTGGCGCAATCGCCGGTGGCGCCGGCGCCGTCGCACAGGCGCTGCAAGGTTTTCAGCTCGGCCTCGACCGGCTTGCCCTCGGCGTCGACCAGTCGGCGCAGGCTCCAGCGCGACTGCGCGTCGGTGATCGAGCCCGAGAGGAAGGCGTCGAGCGAGTCGTTCTCGGCGACGCTGTTGTTGTCGCGGTCGGCGGCGAGGAAGGTGGACAGCCGGGCTTCAGCCAGTGGCACCGCCCAGGGTTCGCCGAGGTGATCGCTGGCGGCGCTGGTGCCGCCGTCCTCGCGCAGGATCAGGCGTGCCCAGTCGAGCGCGCCGGAGAGGATCCACGCCGCCTGGGTGCGTGCCCGCTCCGCCCCTTCGACCTGGATCGCGCGGTATTGCTGCCACACCATGCCGGCGGCCAGCGTTGTCACCAGGGTCATGATCAGCATCGCCAGCAGCAGGGCGGCGCCGCGCTGGCGCGTTTGCCGATGCATTGGGCTGCTCACAGCTGCGGCGCGACCAGCAGATCGCGCGTCAAGGTGCGTGCGCCAGCGCCGTCGGCACCGGCCTGCTGCAGCGTCAGCACGATGCGCACGCCGCTGGGCAGCTGCGCGCGCGGTGGGGCCACCGGCGCCGATGCGGCGCCCGTCACCGGGTTCGGGGCGCTGATCAGATCGCCGCTGGACTGGGCGTTGCTCCAGCCGTTGTTGCGGTAGAAGTAGACCTGCCAGGCGACGAGGCCGTCGTAGAGCACGAGCTGGCCGGGCTCGTTGCCCAGCAACTGCTGGCTCGCCAGCCACACTTCCTGCAGACCCTGCGCGCTGGTGACGATCGGCGAAGCCCAGCGCGTCCACTTCGTTTCGCGCAGCGACCAGACCACGAGTTGCAGGCCCGCCGGCTGGCGCCGCACCATGCGCACGCTGGCGCCGTCGAAGGTCAGCGCCGGCACCTGCGCCGTGTCGTGCAGTTGCTGCAGATCGTGTTCCCACTGGGCCATCACCGTGCCCATGCGCAGCGTCTGCTCGACGCGCGCATCGGCCGTCTGCTTGGCCTCGGCCATGCTGGAGACGCCGCGCCACGACACGGTGGCCAGCAGCGCCATCAGGGCCAGCGCGACCAGCACCTCAGCCAACGTGAAGCCTTGTTGCCGCTTCATCAGTAGCGAGGCAGGATGGTTGAAAGCCTGAGCAGCGGCACGCCGTCTTCGTCGGCGACGTTGGCATCGACGCGGCGGAAGTTCGGGTTCGGCGTCGGCCGCACGCTCTGCTGGCCGCGAAATGTGCGGCCCAGCTGGTTGCAGCTGAACTCGCTGTCGCCGATGCCCGGGAACTGCTTGGCCAGCTTGAGGTTGGCGAGGTGGTTGTCGGCGCACCACTGCGCCGCGCTGATGTCGGTCAGGCGGCGCGCGTTGTCGGCCAGCGCACCGGCCGCCTTGAAGCCGGCGCCGAGCGCGACGGCGACGATGGCCAGCGCCACCAGCACCTCGATCAAGGTGAAGCCCCTGGCGGATCTCATGGTGTCGGCGCCGCTGGCTGCGCCCGCGAGAACGGCCCGAGCCCGTCGCTCGCCAGCATCACGCTGCGATCGTCGCGCTTCAACACGATGCGCTGCGGCGGCAGGATGGGTTCCGGCCCGAGCAGCACCGCGCGCGCGCCGACGATCTCGGCGCTGACGCCGTCGCGCAGCCAGCGCGTGGGCAGTTGGCTGCTGGTGGGCAGGCCGACGAAGCGGAAATGGGCGCCGTCGGTGGATTCGGCGCCGGCCGGCTCCCAGCGCACGCTGATGCCCGAGGCGCGCGCCTCGGTGCGCGCTGATTCGAGCAGCGCGCCCAGGCGCTCGGCCTCTTCGTCGAGCAGCGACTGGCCGCTGTCGCGCATCGACACCACGACCAGCGACGATGCGATGGCGATGATCGCCAGCACCACCAGCAGTTCGATCAGGGTGAAGCCGCGTTGAACCGCTGCGCCGCCGCCGGGCCGCCCCAAGGCGGCGCGCTCCCCTCGGGGGGCGGACGCTGTGAAGCAGCGGCCTTGGGGCCGACGCAGAAACCGCCGGGCCGCCCCGAGGTTGCGTGTTCCCCTCGGGGGGCGGACGCTGTGAAGCAGCGGCCTTGGGGCAAACGGTTATTGCCAGGAGCCGACGTCGGCATTGGTGCCTTCGCCACCGCTTTGCCCGTCGGCGCCGTAGCTGAAGACGTTGACATCGCCCTTCACGCCCGGGTTGACATACTGATAAGGCCGGCCCCAGGGGTCGTTCGGCAGCTTGTCGATATAGGGCTTCCAGTTCGGTGGGATCGACCCGGCAGTGGGCTTGCGCACCAGCGCCTCCAGTCCCTGTTCGCCCG
Source organism: uncultured beta proteobacterium (assembly GCA_963738605.1). Lineage (GTDB taxonomy): Bacteria > Pseudomonadota > Gammaproteobacteria > Burkholderiales > Burkholderiaceae_C > CADEEN01. Next base: position 115,510 of record CAVTXG010000014.1, on the reverse strand, counting down.
TGGGGAAGCGTTGGTTGTCGAGCTTGTAGAGCTTCAACTGTTGCATCAGGTTGCTGATGTCGGTCCGTGCCGCGGTGACCTTGGCCTCTTCGGCGCGACTCAGCACGTTGGGCACGATCAGCGCGGCGAGCACCCCGATGATGGTCAGCACCACCAGCAGTTCGATCAGGGTGAAGCCGTGGTGTCTTGTTCTCTGGGTTTTCATTCGCAAGGGTCGCAGCGCTGCGCGTCGGACCGCCGGGAGCATGGGGTGGTTCCATGATAATGGCCCGATGCAAACGCGCCTCTTGGCTTTCGTGATCTGGGCGGCCGTGGCCGCGAGCGCGGTGTTCTGGCTGCTTCGCTTGTGGTCGTCGTCGCCGACGGCGCCGCCGTACACGACCACGCCATCGCTGACCCCGGCCTCGCGCAGTGACCTGACGCCCGTCTTCGGCGCGCCGCCCGTGGCCGCGACCCCCGCGGCACGGACCGAGCCGGCGCTGGCCTCGCGCTTCAAGCTGCTGGGTGTGGCGGCGCCGCGCGAGAGCGGCAGCGAAATCGGGTTGGCGCTGATCGCGGTCGATGGCAAACCGGCGCGCGGCTTCAAGGTGGGTGCTGCCGTCGATGGAGACATGGTGCTGCAGTCGGTGCATCCGCGCGGCGCGGCATTGGGCCCGAGCGGCGCGGCGCCGGCAGTCTCGCTGGAGTTGCCGGCGCTGCCGGGGGCATTGGGCGGTGGGCGTCCCGCGTCGATGGGCGACACGCCGCCGCCGGGAGCCGGCCTGATCGGCACCTTGCCGCCGGTGCCGACCGCGATCGTGCCGCCGCCCCCGCCGCTGCCAGGGATGGTGCCCGGCCTGCGGCCGCCCGAATCCGGCGAGTCGAATGAGCCGCAGCCGGTGTCGCCCGGACGCGGCGCGCTGACGCGCTGAATACATGGAGCCCCCGGCCGCAGGAGTACCTGCGTCCACCCCCCGAGGGGGTCGCCGGCCGCTTCGGAGCGGCCGCGCGCTGGCGGGATGGAGCCCCGGCCGCAGGAGTACCTGCGTCCACCCCCGAGGGGGGTGCCGGCCGCTTCGGAGCGGCCGCGCGCTGGCCGGCGGGAAGGGCGATTGCCTTTCGGAGTCAGGCGCTTCGAATTAGAGATCGATCACGCGCACGGTGTCGCCGGCATCGAGCTCCGGCGGCAACGACGTGTTGACTTCTTCGCCCTCGGTCACGTCGGTCAGCAGCGAGGCCGCGGCGCGCACCAGCGGCCAGGCCAGCGTGGCGCCGGTGCCGTCGGTGCTCGACATGCCGAGTTCGAGCAGCGCCGAGGAATGGAACAGGTTGAGCGCGTAGTCCAGGCCCTGGTGGCCGTGGCTGCGGCAGAAGACGCAGTAGTCGATCACCGGCGCGGCGATGCGCGAGGCCACCATCACTGCGGCGCAGGCCGGCAGGCCGTCGACCATGATGAGATGTCGGCGCCCGGCGGCCACCAGCATCGCGCCGGCCATCATCGCCACGTCGAAGCCGCCCATCGCGGCCAGCACCTCGACCGGGTCGGCGGTATCGCGGTGCCGCGCCTGCGCGCTCTGCGTCACCGCCAGCAGGTGCGTCAGCAGGTTGTTGTCCATCTGCGGGTGCGACAGCAGCAGCTCGCGCACCGGTGCGCCCGTCAGGCGCGACAGCACCAGCGCCGCGCTCTCGTGCGAGCCGACGCCCAGGCCGGCGCAGGCCAGCACGTTGCCGGGCAGCGACTGGCCGATCTCCATGCCGGCGCGGATCGCGGCCTGGGCTTGATCGAGCGTCATCGCCGGGCCGACGCGCGCATTGCGCGTGCCGTGGGCGATCTTGCGCATCAGAAGGCCGTCGTGCGGGGGCAGGCGCTCGGCCACGCCGGCATCGACCACCGACACGGCCAGCCCCTGCGTGCGCGCGAACACCGACAGCGGCAGTTGCCCCGACAGCACCTGCCAGACGCGCTCGGCAGTGGTCTGTCCGGGCGGCGCCGGCAGGCCTTCCACGGCCAGTCCGTGGTCGCTGGCGAACACCACCACCTGCGGCTGCTCGAAGCGCGGACGCAGCGTGTCCTGGATCAGGCCGATGCGCACCGCCAGCGGCTCGAGCTCGCCGAGGCTGCCGATGGTCTCGCCGCGGCGCTGCAGCTTGTCGCGCAGCGCGCGCTCGAGGGCCTCGTTGCCGGTGGGCGAGATCAGCGATTGGGCGGCGTTCTGCATGTCGTCAGGTCTGTGTCAACGCAGGAACAGACTGTAGGCCGGGTTGGCGCTCTCGTCCGCGTAAGAGTAGGCGAGCTGATCGAGAAACTGCGCCAAGGCGCGGGCGTCGCCGCGCGGCACCTGCAGCCCTACCAGGATGCGGCCGTGGTCGGCGCCCTGGTTGCGGTAGTGAAACAGGCTGATGTTCCAGTCCGGGTGCAGGGCGTCGAGAAAGCGCATCAGCGCGCCCGGCCGCTCGGGGAAGGTGAAGCGGTACAGGCGCTCGTCCTTGGCCAGCGCGCTGCGGCCGCCGACCATGTGGCGCACATGCTCCTTGGCCAGCTCGTCGTCGGTCAGGTTGACGGTGGCGAAGCCGTGGCGCACGAAGTTGCGCTCGATGCGCTCGGCTTCGTCGCGTTGGGCAATGGCGATGCCGATGAAGACATGCGCCACGTTCGAGTCCGAGATGCGGTAGTTGAACTCGGTGACGCTGCGCGCGCCGATCAGGCCGCACAGGCGCTTGAACGAGCCGCGCTCTTCGGGCAGCGTCACGGCGAACAAAGCCTCGCGTTCTTCACCGAACTCGGCACGCTCGGCGACGAAGCGCAGGCGGTCGAAGTTCATGTTGGCGCCGCAGGTGATGGCGATGAAGGTCTGCCCCTTGGCCTTGTGCACGCCAGCGTACTGCTTGATCGCGGCTACGCCCATCGCACCCGAGGGTTCGAGGATGCTGCGCGTGTCCTGGAACACGTCCTTGATCGCAGCGCAGACGGCGTCGGTGTCGACCACGACGTAGTCGTCGACCAGTTCGCGCGCGATGCGAAAGGTCTCTTCGCCGACCAGTTTGACGGCCGTGCCGTCGCAGAACAGGCCGACATCGGCGAGCGTCACGCGCTTGCCGGCGCGTACCGAGCGCAGCATCGCGTCGGAGTCGTTCATCTGCACGCCGATGACCTTGACCTCGGGCCGCACCGCCTTGATGTACGAGGCCACGCCGGCGATCAGCCCGCCGCCGCCGATGGCGACGAACACGGCGTCGATCGGCCCCTGGTGCTGGCGCAGGATCTCCATCGCGACCGTGCCCTGGCCGGCGATGACGTCGGGGTCGTCGAAGGGATGCACGAAGGTCAGGCCGCGTTCGGCTTCGATCGACTTGGCGTGGCCATGCGCGTCCGAATAGCTGTCGCCGTGCAGCACCACTTCGCCGCCGAGCGCGCGCACCGCATCGACCTTGAGCTTGGGCGTCGTCACCGGCATCACGATCGTGGCGCTGCAGCCGAGCTTGCGCGCCGCCAGCGCGACACCCTGCGCATGGTTGCCGGCCGAGGCGCAGATCACGCCTCGTTCGCGATCGGCGTCCGACAGGCGCGCCATCTTGTTGTAGGCGCCGCGCAGCTTGAAGCTGAACACCGGCTGCTGGTCCTCGCGCTTCAACAACACGTGATTGCCGATGCGGCGCGACAGCGTGCGCGCCGGCTCGAGCGGCGACTCGATCGCCACGTCATAGACCCGTGCGTTGAGGATGCGTTGCAGGTAGTCGTTGCGGGGCTTGGGCATGGGCCGCGGATGATAGGCGAGCACCTCGGCACAATCGCCACCATCAAGGCAAGGAGCGCGCGCGATGGAGTGCACGGTGAATTGGATGGGCGCCGACGGCATGGCCTTCGCCGCCGAAACCGGCAGCGGCCATCTGTTGACGATGGACGGCGCGCCCGACGGCGGCGGCCGCAACCTCGCGCCGCGGCCGATGGAGACGGTGCTTGCCGGCACCGGTGCCTGCACGGCCTACGACGTGGTGCTGATCCTGAAGCGTGGCCGTCACGCCGTCACCGGCTGCAAGGTGCAGTTGAGCGCCGATCGTGCCGGCACCGACCCGAAGGTGTTCACGAAGATCCGCATGCACTTCGTCATCAGCGGCCGGCAGCTCGACGCGCAGGCCGTCGCGCGTGCAGTGACGCTCTCGCACGAGAAGTACTGTTCGGCCACGGCGATGCTGGCCAAGACCGCGCAGATCGAGGTCAGTCACGAGATCGCTTGATGCCGCGCGGCATCAGGCGATCTCGTGCCTTTGGCCGAACGTACGGCTCCCCCGAGCCCCCTCCGAGAGGGGGCTCCGGAACGTTCGAGCGCTCCCTCCAGCCTCCCTCCGAGAGGGAGGCTCCAGTCAGACCGACGAAGCCTTCAACCATCATGCTGGAGCCCTCCTCTCGGAGGGCTGGGTGGTGTCGTCGAACGTGCTGGAGCTCCCTCCCGGAGGGGGCTCGGGGGAGCCGTCTGTTCACCGCCCGCGCAGCGGATTGAGGCGGAGCCTAAATCCGCTGCGCGGTGCTGGTCATCACCTTGGCTGCGCCGCGCATCGCCCAGCGCAGCGGCCACGGCAGTGCGGTCGCGCCGGCCTGCTGCGCCTGCTGGCCGTGATGCGCTTCGTCGTCCTTCATGCGCGCGACGATGGCGCGCGAGGCCGCATCGTGCGGCGGCAGGCGGTCGAGGTGGCCGGCCAGATGCTGTTCGACCTGGCGCTCGGTTTCGGCGACGAAGCCCAGGCTCCAGCGATCGCCGGCGCGGCCGGCCACGAGACCGATCGCGAAGGCGCCCGCATACCAGAGCGGATTCAGCACGCTCGGCCGATCGTCGAGTTCGCGCAGGCGCTCCTCGGTCCAGGCCAGGTGATCGGCCTCTTCGCGCGCCGCATGTTCCATCTGCAGGCGCAAGGGGTCGCTGCGCGCGGTCAGGGCCTGCGCCTGGTACATCGCCTGGGCGCATACCTCGCCGACATGATTCACGCGCATCAGAGCGCCGGCCAGGCGGCGCTCATCCTCATTCAGCGGACTCGGCGCCTGCGCTGCCGCCGGCCGCGCGCGCGCGGCGCGAGCGCCGCCGGACAAGGTCTTCAATCCGGCATCGGCCGCGATCAGGCAGCGATCGATCAAGTCATTCATGGCAAGTGGGCGCGAGCTTGGGCCAACCGGTAAGCCACCACTGACAAGCAGCGCGCTTCGTTGTGCCCGGACAACAAGGAACAGCGAATTCTGGCTCAAGGCTTTGCAGGCCCCGAGGGATGCGGTGCAATACGTGCAACTTCCGCGTAAGGAGGTTGGCCTGATGGACCGTCTGGCCCCGGGCTGGACTGGTCCGGAACAACGGTAGCGTCATCGGGACCCCTTAAATCTCAACCTTGGAGATATTGGCAATGAAGAAAACTCTACTCGCTCTCGCTGCGTTGAGCGCGTTCGCCGGCGCTGCGTCGGCACAGTCGTCCGTAACGCTGTCGGGTGCGATCGACCTGGGCCTGCAACGCACCAACGGTGCCTGGCAAATGGGCAATGCCGGTTCCAGCCGCACCGCCATCAACTTCGCCGGTACCGAAGATCTCGGCGGCGGCATGAGCGCCTTCTTCAACATCAACCATCGCTTCAACGCCAACACCGGCGCGCAGCGCGACGCCAATGCGTTCTACCGTCAGGCTTGGGTCGGCTTGCGCGGTGGCTTCGGCACCTTCCGCATGGGCAAGATCCTGCCCCCGCTGCAAGACCTGAACGGCAACTTCGAGCCGTGGGGCGCTGACTACATCGCCAGCGTCCACACCGGCGGCATCTTCGCCGGCAACACCAACCTCGGCTCGCGCTACAACAATTCGTTGTACTACCAGACGCCTTCGCTGGGTGGCCTGCAGGTGCACGCAATGATCGCTGCGTCCGACCAGAACGGCCAGGCCGGCTCCACTGGTGCCGCGCTGCCGCCGACGGGCTCGGAGCGCCCGATCGGCTTCGGTGTCGACTACTCTGCCGGCCCGCTGCGCGTGGCTGCCGCGTACGATCGCAACGCCGACGACAAGAAGACGGTCGGTCTGTATGGCTCGTTCAACTTCGGCGCTGCCCAGTTGCTGGGTCAGTGGGAGAAGGGTGACACCTACCTCGCGTCCATCCCGGATGTGAGCCGCTGGTCGCTCGGCGTCAAGGTGCCGCTGGGTGCAGCCGTGTTGAAGGCGGGCTACACCAAGTGGTCCGACGAAGACATCAAGAAGTTCGGCTTCGGCGGCGACTACTTCCTGTCCAAGCGGACCAACCTCTACTCCAACGTCGCCAAGCTCAGCGGCAGTGGCCGTGCTGGCACGCCGGGCGGCGCTCTGTCCGATGCGAACCGCAAGGCTCGCTTCGAACTGGGCCTCCAGCACCGCTTCTGATCCTTCTCGCTTCGCGAGACACGAGAGCCGCCGCAAGGCGGCTCTTTTTTGTCCGGACGCTAGGGAAAACACAGCGTTGGGCCAAGGCAACGCGCATGCCCCGGCATCGGCCGGTTCGGAGAAGATGCCGGGCTGAATGACCGTGCTCCGGAGACACACCCCATGAAGAAAGTTCTGCTCGCTGCAAGTGCGACCGCGATGGCTTGTTCGGCCGCGCTCGCGCAAGGCTCGCCGCCTTCGTCGGTGACGCTCTACGGCATCGTCGATGCCGGCTGGGTCCACACCACCGGCGTGACGAACAAGAACCAGATCGTCAGCGGCATCATGGAAGGTTCGCGCATCGGCTTGCGCGGCAACGAAGACATCGGCGGCGGCCTGCGCGCGATCTTCACGATCGAGAACCGCACCGAACTCACCAACGGCACCTTGGGCAATCGACCGCAATCGGGTCTGCAATTGCCGGATCGCTTTGCCGATGCCAGCTTGCTGGTGCCGGCGCTGTGCCCGGCGCAACCCTGTGCGATCCAGGCAGCGGTGACCCAGGTCAACGCCACCTTGGCCACGTCCGCACTCGGTGTGAATCTGCGCAATGCGTTCTGGGACCGGCAGGCCTTCATCGGTCTGGTGACACCGTTCGGTGCGGTGCTGGCCGGCCGCCAGTACACGCCGGCCTATGAAATCACCGCCACCTTCGACGCGCTCGGCACGCAGTCGAGCTTGTCGGCCGGTCAGGTGGCGTCGTTCCCCGCGAGCACCGAGATTCGCATCGACAACGCGCTGCAGTACCGCATCGTGCTCGGCGGTTTGACGGCCGGCGCGATGTACGGCCTGGGCAACGTCAACAACAACAGCAAGGCCAACCGCTTCGGTGGCGCAATGGCGATGTACCGCGCCGGCCCGTTCGCCGTCGGCATCGGCCACAACCAGCGCAACAACGACATCGGCCAGAAGTCGCTGAAGTCGACCGCGTTCGGCGCATCGGCGCAGATCGGTCCGGGCACGCTCAGCGCTCTTTACGCAACGTTCAAGGACGACAACCCGAGCGGCTTGTCCACACTCGGTCCCAGCCTCATCACCGCGGTGGGTCCTGTCGCGGGCCCGATCCTGCAGCAGACCTACATCAACGCCCTGCGCCAGGACGGCAAGCTGATGCACGTCGGCTACAAGATGCCGATTGGCGCGCACACGCTGTACGTCGCCTACAGCACCTTCGACGACAAGCGCTCGTTCAACACCGACACCTCGTCGTACGGCGCTGCGTTCAGCTACGCCCTGTCCAAGCGCACGGATATCAATGCCGTGCTGACGCACTTCGACAACAAGGGCCTCGCGCAGGCGGCACCGGGTCAGGCCGGCTTCCTCGGCGGCTTCACGACGAGCGCCGGGACCGATTCGAACAGCTTCGCGCTGGGCATGCGTCACCGCTTCTAGACACGTCTCGCGAGCCCCTCACCACGACAGCCGCCTGCGGGCGGCTTTTACATGCCACCAGCATCGAGCCGGCCTGCCGAATGCCCGCGCCGTCAGGCGCTGCGGCTGTTGGCCGGCGCCGCGGCGGGATCGATGCTTGCCGCCTGCTCGACGACGACGCCGGCGCCGCAGCCGTCCGACGACTGGCACGACGTGCCGCTGCCCGGCAAACGCCCGACGGCCTACCGCTGGGAGTTGCTGCCCGAAGGGCGGGTGCTGGTCGCGCAGGCCGACGGTTCGGCGTCGATGTACCGCAAGCGCGTGCACCGGCCGGCCGAGGCGCTGCGCGATGTGCAGTTCGCGTGGTGGGCGCAATCGTTGCCGGAGGGCGGCGATGTGTCCGATGCCGACGCCACCGATTCCGCTGCACGCGTGCTGTTCGCATTCGGCGGCGATCACGGCAAGCTCTCGGCGCGCAACCAGATGATGTTCGAGCTGGCGCACACCTTGAGCGGCGAGTCGCCGCCGTTCGCGACGCTGGCCTACGTCTGGGACGCGAAGGCGCCGATCGGGCGGGTCGTGGTGCATCCGCGCACCGACCGAATGCGCAAGATCGTGGTCGAGTCGGGTCGCGACGGCTTGCGCCAGTGGAAGCGCTACCGCCGCTCGCTCGTCGCCGACTACAAGCTGGCGTTCGGCGAAGCACCCGGGCCGCTGCTGGCCGTGGCAGTGATGACGGACGGCGACAACACCCGATCGCGCCTGACCACGCGCTATCGCGACATCGCTTTCGGCTGAACTGCGCTGCGAGGTTCTGCTGAGAAGTGCGACCGGGTTCCCCCGCTGGCATCGCCTTTGCAGGACGATGCAAGATGCAGCGCTCGCATCCCACTATCGGAGCTCGTTCATCATGCGCAAACTGCTCTTGCCCTGCACCCTCGCCGCGGCGCTCGGCGTCACCCTGTCGCCCGTTCACGCCAAGACCTTCAGGTGGGCCAGTGCGGCCGACATGCCGACCTGGGACATCCATTCGCAGAACAACGCGCTGGGCAACGGCATCCACGCCTCGGTGTACGAGCCGCTCTTCACCTACAACAAGAAGTTCGAGCTCGAGCCGGTGCTGGCCACCGGCTGGAAGCAGGTCAGCCCGACGCAAGTGCGAATCACGCTGCGACAGGGCGTGAAGTTCCACGACGGTGCGGCCTTCAACGCCGACGACGCCAAGTTCTCGCTCGAGCGGGCGATGGCCAAGACCTCGAACTACGGCGTCTACACGCAGGGCATCGACCGCATCGTCAAGGTCGACGACTACGCCATCGACATCTTCACCAAGGGCCCGAACCCGGTGCTTCTGCGCCAGATGACCGAGCTGCGCATCATGGACCGCGACTGGGCCGAGAAGAACAAGTCGCTCGAGCCCAAGGACATCAAGACCAAGGACGAGAACTTCGCGCACCGCAACGCAAACGGCACCGGCCCGTTCTTGCTCAAGAGCTGGGAACAGGACGTCAAGCTGGTGCTGGTGAAGAACCCGAACTGGTGGGGCAAGCCGGTCGATGGCGGCAACGTCACCGAGATCGTCTACACGCCGATCAAGGCCGAAGCCACGCGCGTGGCGGCGCTGCTCTCGGGTGAGGTCGATATGGTGCTGGATCCGTCGCCCGCCGATCTGGCCAAGCTGCGCGCCGCCTCCAACCTGAAGGTGGTGGACGGCGCCGAGAACCGCACCATCTTCCTCGGCATGGACCAGTTTCGCGACGAGTTGCCGGGCAGCAACGTCAAGGGCAAGAACCCGCTCAAGGATGCGCGCGTGCGCAAGGCGCTGTACCAGGCGATCGACATCAACACCATCGCGCGCGTGACGATGCGCGGCCTGTCGCAGCCCACCGGCGCGCTGATCTCGCCGCAGGTCAACGGCTGGAGCAAGAAGGCTGACGCGCGCTGGCCCTACGACGCCGAAGCATCGAAGAAGCTGCTGGCCGAAGCCGGCTACCCGCAGGGCTTCGAGGTCGATTTCGCCTGCCCCAACAACCGCTACATCAGCGACGAGGAGATCTGCCAGTCGGTGGCGGTGATGTGGGCCAAGATCGGCGTCAAGGCCAAGCTGCGCACGCTGCCGCTGTCAACCTATTTCCCGATGATCCAGCGCTACGAGGCCAGCATCTACATGCTCGGTTGGGGCGTGCCGACCTTCGATGCGCTGTACTCGCTGCAGTCGCTGGTGCGCAGCGTCGGCGCGCAGGGTGACGGCAACTACAACGTCGGCCGCTACAGCAACCCGCAGGCCGACGCGCTGGTCGAACGCATCAAGGCCGAGGTCGATCAGAAGACACGCAATCAGCTGATCGAGCAGGCGCTGCTGCTGAGTCACCAGGACGTGGCCTACATCCCGCTGCACAACCAGGTGATCCCGTGGGCGATGAAGAAGAACATCGAGCTCTACCACCGCGCCGACAACCGCATCGACATGCGCGCGGTGAAGGTCAACTGAGGACATGACAGCCCCCAGCTCGCTGCGCTCGCGCCCCCCCGAGGGGGGCCAGGCCGCTTGGACGGCCCGGCGCTGGAATGACAGCCCCCAGTTCGCTGCGCTCGCGCCCCCCGAGGGGGTGCCAGGCCGCTTGGGCGGCCCGGCGCTGGAATGACAGCCCCCAGTTCGCTGCGCTCGCGCCCCCCGAGGGGGTGCCAGGCCGCTTGGGGCGGCCCGGCGCTGGCCTGATGCTCGCTTTCATCCTGCGCCGCCTGGCACAAGCCGTCGTCGTGATGCTCACGGTGGCCTTCATCGCCTTCATGCTGTTCCAGTACGTCGGCGATCCGGTCACCAACCTGCTCGGCCAGGACGCGACGCCCGAACAGCGCACGCAACTGCGCGCCGATCTTGGCCTGGACAAACCGTTCCCGGTGCAGTTCGCGGCCTTCGTCGGCAACGCCATGCGCGGCGAGTTCGGGCTGTCGCTGCGGCAGGGGCGCAAGGTCTCGTCGCTGATCGTCGAGCGCTTTCCGGCGACGCTGGAGCTGGCCTTCGGTGCCGCGATCCTGGCGTTGAGTCTCGGCATCCCGATGGGCGTGTATGCGGCGTTGAGGCGCGGCAACTTCTTCGCGCAGGCGCTGATGACGTTTTCGCTGCTCGGCGTGTCGCTGCCGACCTTCCTCATCGGCATCCTGCTGATCCTGATCTTCGCCGTCACCTTCAAGGTGCTGCCGAGCTTCGGCCGCGGCGAGACCGTGGCGATCGGCGCCTGGACCACCGGGCTGCTGACGGGCGACGGCTGGAAGCACCTGATCCTGCCGTCGGTGACGCTGTGCATCTTCCAGCTCACCCTGATCATGCGCCTCGTGCGCGCCGAGATGCTCGAGGTGCTGCGCACCGACTACATCAAGTTCGCGCGCGCACGCGGCCTCGCCAACCGCAGCGTCTATTTCGGCCACGCACTGAAGAACACGCTGATTCCGGTGCTGACGATCATGGGCCTGCAGCTCGGCGGCCTGATCGCCTTTGCCATCATCACCGAGACGGTGTTCCAATGGCCGGGCATGGGGCTGCTCTTCATCCAGGCGGTGCAGTTCGCCGACATCCCGGTGATGGCGGCCTACCTGTGCCTGATCGCGCTGATCTTCGTCGTCATCAACCTCGTCGTCGACATGCTGTATTTCGTCGTCGATCCGCGGCTGCGCATCGAGAGCTCGGCAGCCGGTCACTGACCACCAGACCGATGTTGCAACCGATTCCCCGCAGCGGCGCCTACAAGCGCCTGACCGGCTGGCACGGCGAGCTCACCGCCTTCCGGCGCGACCTGCACGCGCACCCCGAGCTCGGCTTCGAAGAGACGCGCACCGCGCAGCGCGTGGTCGCCGCGTTGCGCGCCGCCGGCGTCGATGAGATCCACGAAGGCATCGGCAAGACCGGCGTCGTCGGCGTGATCCACGGCATCGGCAAGGACAGCGCGGGCAAGGACGCTCGAATGATCGGCCTGCGCGCCGACATGGACGCGCTGCCGCTCGCCGAGGACAACGACTTCGCCTGGCGCTCGTGCGCGCGCGGCCGCATGCACGCCTGCGGCCACGACGGCCACACGACGATGCTGGTGGGAGCCGCGCGCTACCTCGCCGAGACGCGGCGCTTCGGCGGCAGCGCGGTGCTGATCTTCCAGCCGGGCGAAGAAGGCTTTGCCGGCGCCAAGGCGATGATCGACGACGGCCTGTTCGAGCGCTTCCCGGTCGAGTCGGTCTATGCGATGCACAACTGGCCGGCGCTGCCGGCGGGGCATGTGGGCGTCAACCCGGGGCCGATGATGGCCGCGGCCGACCGCATCGAGATCGTCGTGCACGGCAAGGGCGGGCACGGCGCGCATCCCTACCTCGCGGTCGATCCGGTGCTGGTGGCCGGGCACATCATCACCGCGGCGCAGAGCATCGTCTCGCGCAACGTCAGCCCGATCGACAGCGCGGTGATCAGCCTGTGCTCGATGCAGGCCGGCGACCCCGGCGCGTTCTCGGTGATCCCGCGCGAGGCCCGGCTGATCGGCACGGTGCGCACCTTCCGCCCCGAGGTGCAGGACATGGTCGAGGAGCGCCTGGCGCGCCTGGTCGATTCCGTCGCCGTGGCCTTCGGCGCCACCGCATCGCTGCACTACACGCGCACCTACCCGGCCACCATCAACAGCGGCGCGCACGCCGAGTTCGCCGCCGACGTGGCCGCCGCGCTGGTGGGCGAAGACCGCATCACGCGCGAGATGGCGCCGTCGCATGGGCGCCGAGGATTTCTCTTTCATGCTGCAGGTCAAGCCCGGCGCCTACCTGCGGCTGGGGCAGGGCGGCGGCGCCTTCCTGCACAACCCGCGCTACGACTTCAACGACGAGGTGCTGCCGCTGGGTGCGGCGCTGTTCGCCGGACTCGTCGAGCGCTCGCTGCCGGTGGCCGCGCCGGCCGCCTGAACTCGCGAAGGAGAACCACCATGACCCGACGATTGCACACCACCCTCATCGCTGGCGCTCTCGCGCTGGCCTTCGGCCTGTCGAACGCCGCCACGCTGCGCGTCGCCAACCAGGGCGATGCGACTTCGATGGACCCGCACTCGCTCAACGAGTCGCTGCAGCTGAGCGATCACCGGCAACATCTACGAGCCGCTGGTCGGTCGCGACAAGAAGCTCGCGCTCGAGCCGGCGCTGGCCACCAAATGGGCACAGACCTCGCCGACGGTGTGGCGTTTCGAGCTGCGGCGCAACGTCAAATTCCACGACGGCACGCCGTTCACCGCCGACGACGTGGTGTTCTCCTTCGCGCGCGCCGCCGGCGACGGCTCCGACATGAAGGGCTACACCTCGTCGATCAAGCAGGTGCGCAAGGTCGACGACCACACGGTCGAGATCGAGACCACGGCGCCGTTCCCGATCCTGCCCGACGTGATCTCGCTCGTGTATGTCATGAGCAAGAAATGGTGCGAGGACAACAAGGCCGAAAAGCCGGTGGACAAGCAGCAAGGGCATCGAGAACACCGCGTCCTTCCGCGCCAACGGCACCGGGCCGTACCGACTGAAGGAGCGCCAGCCGACGACGCGCAGCACCTTCGTGCGCAACGGCACCTACTGGGGCAAGGTCGAAGGCAACGTCGATGAAGTGATCTTCACGCCGATCGGCAACGACGCCACGCGCGTGGCCGCGCTGCTCTCCGGCGAGATCGACATGATGGAGCCGGTGCCGCTGCAGGACGTGGAGCGCCTCAAGGCCAACGCCAACATCAACGTCATGCAGGGGCCGGAGCTGCGCACCATCTTCCTGGGCATGGACCAGAAGCGCGACGAGCTGCTGTTCTCCAGCGTCAAGGGCAAGAACCCGTTCAAGGACAAGCGCGTGCGCCAGGCCTTCTACCAGGCCATCGACATCGAGGCGATCAAGACGCGCGTGATGCGCAATGCCGCCACGCCCACCGGCGCTGATGATCGCGCCCGGCATCAAGGGCTTCATCGCCGACATGAACAAGCGCCTGCCGTACGATGCGGAGGCGGCCAAGAAGCTGCTGGCCGACGCCGGCTACCCGAACGGATTCGAAGTCGGCATGAACTGCCCGAACGACCGCTACGTCAACGACGGCGAGATCTGCCAGGCGGTGGCGGCCAACCTGGCGCGCATCGGCGTCAAGGTCAACCTGCAGGCCGAGACCAAGGCGACCTACTTCCCGAAGATCCTGCGTCGCGACACCAGCTTCTACCTGCTCGGCTGGACGCCCGGCACCTACGACTCGCACAACGCGCTGACCGCGCTGATGGCCACGCCGAACGACAAGGGCCAGGGCCAGTTCAACCTCGGCAGCTACAGCAATGCCAAGCTCGATGAGCTGACCGCGCAAGATCCAGTAGCGAAACCGACCAGGCCAAGCGCAAGCCATGATCACGCGAGGCCTTCAAGATCCACCAGGACGACGTCGGCCACATCCCGCTGCACCAGCAGGCGCTGGCCTGGGCGATGAAGAAGAACGTGACGCTGGTGCAGCTGGCCGACAACTTCATGCCGTTCAAGTACATCAGCGTCAAGTGAGCGCCTGACGAGTGCCGGGACGAGCGCCGGGCCGCTCCGAAGCCGGCCGCGCCCGCACATGGGGTGGCGACGTACTCGTCGAACGGCGCATGTGACGCGCTGCACGCTTCTTCGACGGCGACGTCTGGCACAGCTTCCGCAACTCGCCGGTGGCGATCGGCGCCGCGGTGGTCGCGCGCGGTCTGCGTGTTCTGTTCGCTGTTCGCGCCTTGGGTGGCGCCGCACAACCCGTTCGACCTGGCCACGCTCGAACTGTCGCGACGCGCGCCTGCCGCCGGCGTGGGAACGAGGGCGGCGCGCGCAAGTACCTGCTGGGCACCGACGACCAGGGCCGCGACATCCTCTCGGCCATCATGTACGGCGCGCGCATCTCGCTGCTGGTGGGCTTGGCGTCGGTGGTGCTGTCGGTGGTGGTCGGCGTCGGCGCTCGGCCTGCTGTCGGGCTTCGTCGGCGGCAAGATCGACGCCTTCATCATGCGCGTGTGCGACGTGATGCTGTCGTTCCCGTCGATCCTGATCGCGCTGCTGATCGACGGCGTCGGCCGTGCGCTGTTTCCCAACGCGCACGACACGCTGGCCTTCGCGGTGCTGATCCTCGCGATCGCGCTTGCCGGGCTGGGTGCAGTACGCGCGCACGGTGCGCGGCTCGACGCTGGTCGAGCGCAACAAGGAATACGTGCAGGCGGCGCGCGTCATCGGCGTGGCGCCGCTGCGCATCATGTGCAGGCACGTGCTGCCCAACGTGATGGGCCCGGTGCTGGTGCTGGCCACGATCCAGGTCGCCACCGCCATCATCACCGAGGCCACGCTGTCGTTCCTCGGCGTGGGCGTGCCGCCGACCCAGCCGTCGCTGGGCACGCTGATCCGCATCGGCAACGACTTCCTGTTCTCCGGCGAGTGGTGGATCACGATCTTTCCCGGCGCTGATGCTGGTGCTGATCGCGCTGTCGGTGAACCTGCTCGGCGACTGGCTGCGCGACGCGCTCAACCCGAGGCTGCGATGAGCGCATGAGCGCCGCATGACCGCCGCCACTGCTCGAAGTCAAGAACCTGCGCGTCGAGTTCCCGACGCGCCGCGGCACGCTGCTGGCGCTCGACGACATCTCGTTTCGACATCGCGCCCGGCGAAATCCTCGGCGTGGTCGGCGAGTCGGGCGCCGGCAAGTCGCTCACCGGCGCGGCCATCATCGGCCTGCTCGAGCCGCCGGGGCGCATCGCCGGCGGGCGAGATCCTGCTCGACGGCCAGCGCATCGACAACCTGCCGTACGAGGCAGATGCGCAAGATCCGCGGCCGCCAGATCGGCGCGATCTTCCAGGACCCGCTGACCTCGCTGAACCCGCTGTACACGGTCGGCCGCCAGCTCATCGAGACGATCCAGACGCACCTGCCGGTGAGCGCGGACGAAGCGCGCGAGCGCGCCGATCAAGCTGCTGCAGGAAACCGGCATCCCGGCGGCCGAGCAGCGCATCGACCAGTACCCGCACCAGTTCTCCGGCGGCATGCGCCAGCGCGTGGTGATCGCGCTGGCGCTGGCCGCCGAGCCGAAGCTGATCGTCGCCGACGAGCCGACCACGGCGCTCGACGTGTCGATCCAGGCGCAGATCATCTCGCTGCTCAAGCGCCTGTGCAAGGAGCACGGCGCCGCGGTGATGCTGGTCACGCACGACATGGGCGTGATCGCCGAGACCTGCGACCGCGTGGCGGTGATGTACGCCGGCCGCATCGCCGAGATCGGCCCGGTGCACGAGGTCATCCACCGCCCGGCGCATCCCTACACCGCCGGCCTGATGGGCTCGATCCCGGCGATGGACGAAGACCGCGAGCGGCTGCTGCAGATCGACGGCGCGATGCCGCGGCTGAACGCGATCCCGCCGGGCTGCGCCTTCAATCCGCGCTGCCCGCAGGTGTTCGACCGCTGCACGCGCGAGCGGCCCGACCTGATGCGACGCCGGCGCCGACGCGCGCCGCCTGCTGGCTGCACGATGCGGCACGCGCATGGCGAGCGCGCGCATGACGCGCCGCTGGTGCCAGGTCGCACGATCTCGCCAAGACCTTCGACGTCTCGGCGCCGTGGCTGAACCGCGTGATCGAGCGCAAGCCGCGGCAGTTCGTGCACGCGGTCGACGGCGTGAGCTTCGCGATCGAGAAGGGCAAGACGCTGGCGCTGGTCGGCGAATCGGGCTGCGGCAAGAGCACCGTGGCGCGGCTGCTGGTCGGCCTGTACGAGCCCACGCGCGGCGCGTGTCGACTTCGACGGCCAGGACACGCATGCGCTCGAATGCCGCCGCAGACTGCGCAGCGCTGCGCCGGCGCATGCAGATGATCTTCCAGGACCCGTATGCGAGCCTGAACCCGCGCTGGAGGGTGCGCGACATCGTCGGCCGAGCCGCTGCGCGAGCACGGCCTGATCACCGACGAGGCGCAGCTGCAAGGCAACGCGTCGGCGAGCTGCTGCAGTCGGTGGGCCTGGCGCCGGCCGACATGGAGAAGTTTCCGCACCAGTTCTCCGGCGGCCAGCGCCAGCGCATCTCGATCGCGCGCGCGCTGGCCACGCAGCCCGAGTTCCTGGTCTGCGACGAGCCGACCTCGGCGCTCGACGTGTCGGTGCAGGCGCAGGTGCTCAACATCATGAAGGACCTGCAGCGCGAGCGCGGCCTGACCTACCTGTTCATCTCGCACAACCTGGCGGTGGTGCGCCACGTCAGCGACCAGGTCGGCGTGATGTACCTCGGCCGCCTGGTCGAGCTGGCCGACAAGGCCGACGCTGTTCGCGCACGCCGCGCCACCCGTACACGCGCATGCTGCTCGACGCGATTCCCGACATCCACATGACCGGCCGCGCGCGCACGCCGGTGCAGGGCGAGGTGCCCAACCCGCTCAACCCGCCCAGCGGCTGCGCCTTCCATCCGCGCTGCCCGCATGCCAACGCGCGCTGCACGGCGCGAGCGGCCGGCGCTGAGCGACGTCGAGCGGCGTGCAGGTCGCCTGCCACGCGGTCGAAGAAGGCCGGCAGTGATGCGCAGCTCAGCGCGAGCAGGCTGCTCGGCGCGCGAAGCAGCGTCGGTCCAGTCCGACTCTCGCGCTCGCGGATCAGCGTGCGCGCGGTCGCCATCGACCATCACCTCGGCGGCGCGCGGCCGGCTGTTGTAGTTGCTGGCCATCGCCATCGCATAGGCGCCGGCCGACAGCACCGCCAGGAGGTCGCCCGGCTGCACCGCCAGCGCGCGGTCGCGGCCCAGCCAGTCGCCCGACTCGCACACCGGCCCGACCACGTCGCACAGCACCGGCGGCGCCGTCGCGCAGCGCGCACGGCACGATGCCCATCCAGGCCTCATACAGCGCCGGGCGCATCAGGTCGTTCATCGCCGCATCGACGATGCAGAAGTTCTTCTCGCGCGCCCGGCTTGAGCACCAGCACCTCGGTCAGCAGCACGCCGGCGTTGCCGACCAGCGAGCGGCCGGGCTCGAACAGCAGCTCGCGATGGCCGTGGCCGCGCGCGTCGATGCGCTGCCAGCAGCGCGCCGCACCAGCACGTCGGCATCGCGGCGGCGCCTCGTCGGTGTAGGTGATGCCCAGGCCGCCGCCGACGTCGATGTGGTGGATGCGCGATGCCCTCGGCTTCGAGCGTCTCGACCAGGTCGAGCAGGCGATCCAGCGCATCGAGATACGGGCCGATCTCGGTGATCTGCGAGCCGATGTGGCAGTCGATGCCGACCACCTCGAGCCCCGGCAAGCGCGCCGCCTCGCGGTAGGCCGCCAGCGCCTCGTCGTGCGCGATGCCGAACTTGTTGCCCTTCAGGCCGGTGGAGATGTAGGGATGCGTCTTGGCATCGACGTCCGGGATTGACGCGCAGGCTGACCGGCGCGCGCCGGCTGCATCGCGCGCGCCTCGCCGACAGCGCGTCGCAGCTCGCCCTCGCTCTCGACGTTGAAGCACCTGCACGCCGGCTTCGAGCGCACGGCGCATCTCGTCGCGCGTCTTGCCGACGCCGGAGAACACGACTTCGTCGGCGTCGCCGCCGGCGGCCAGCACGCGTTCGAGTTCGCCGCCCGAGACGATGTCGAAGCCGCAGCCGGCCTGGGCGAAGGTCTGCAGCACGGCCAGGTTCGAGTTGGCCTTCATCGCGTAGCACAGCAGATGGCGGCGTCCGGCGAGCGCGCGCGTGGTAGGCGGCCAGCGCCTGCGCGCATCGCTGCGCGCGAGTAGACGTACAGCGGCGTGCCGAAGCTCGCGCGCCAGCGCGTCGAGCGCGTAGCCTTCGAGCTCGAGCTTCGGCCCGCGCCACGCCAGGTAGCGGCGCGCCGGGCAGGGGGTGGCTGCCGCGCTCATCGCGGGCGCCGAGGCTGCGCCGCTGCGGCCGGCGGCACTTCAGCGGCCCCTTTTGGCCACAGGCCGACAAGTGCGATGCGCTGCCAGGCCGCAAGGGCCGCCGCTACACTGATTCGAAGCAAGTTCTTGCGCATGCAGAAGATTCTAGATGTCCGCCTTCGACGCCTGACCGATGCCGAGTACCACCGCCTGAGTTCGCCGGTGCTGGCGCGCATCGAAGCCACGCTCGACGCTGGCTGCAGGACGACGTGATCGACATCGACGCGCAGCGCACCGGCGGCCTGCTCGAACTGTCTTTGCCGAGCGGCAGCAAGATCGTCGATCAACACCCAGCCGCCGCTTGCAGGAGCTGTGGCTGGCCGCGCGCGGCGGCGGCTATCCACTTCAAGCATGTCGATGGCGCGTGGCGCGACACCAAGGACGGCGCCGAGTTCTTCGAGCGGCTGTCGCGCGAGGCCAGCGCGCAGGCCGGCAAGACGCTGGCTTCAGTTCTTGAACAGGTCGAGGATGCTTTTCTTCTCGTCCTCGGTCGGCGCCGCCGGCGGCAGCGCGTCCTCCAGCCCGAGGCTGGTCACGCCGGCGCCGTGGGCGAACTCCTCGTAGAGCCACTCGCCGCCGATGTTCAGCACGCCTTCGGGCGCCTTGGCTGTCCTTGCCCACGGGCGCGCCCTTGAGCGCATAGGCCATGTACTCGATCCACACCGGCAGCGCCAGGCCGCCGCCGGTTTCGCTGTCGCCCAGCTTGCGCGGCGTGTCGTAGCCGATCCAGACCACCGCGACCAGGCTCGGCTGCCAGCCGGCGAACCAGGCGTCCATCGAATCGTTGGTGGTGCCGGTCTTGCCGTAGATGTCGGTGCGCTTCAACGTGCGCCTGCGCCTTGGCGGCGGTGCCCGAGCGCGTGACCTCCTGCAGCAGGTCGGTCATGACGAAGGCGTTGCGCGCATCGATCATGCGCATCGACTCGTCGGGCGCGCTGCGGCTGCGATCTCCTGCAGCACGCGGCCCTTGTAGTCGGTGATGCGTTCGATCAGGCGCGGCGCGACGAGGTAGCCGCCGTTGGCGAACACGCCGTAAGCACTGGCCATCTGCAGCGGCGTCACCGAACCGGCGCCCAACGCCATCGTCAGGAAGGCCGGGTGCTTGTCGGCCTCGAAACCGAAGCGCGTCACCCACTGCTGCGCGAACGGCGGGCCGATCGCTTCGAGCACGCGGATCGAGATCATGTTCTTCGAGCGCGCCAAGCCGCGCTTGAGCGGCAGCGGGCCGTCGAAGGTGCCGTCGTAGTTCTTCGGCTCCCAGGGCTGGCTGCCGGTGGTGGCGGCGTCGAAGAACAGCGGCGCGTCGTTGACCACGGTGGCCGAGGTGAAGCCCTTTTCCAGCGCAGCCGAGTAGATGAAGGGCTTGAAACTCGAACCCGGCTGGCGCCAGGCCTGCGTCACATGGTTGAACTTGCTCTTGCGGTAGTCGAAGCCGCCGACCATCGTCGCGGATCGACCCCGTCACCGGATCGAGCGCGACGAACGCGCCTTCGACTTCGGGCACCTGCGTCAAGCGACCACTGGCCCTTGTTGTTTTGCAGCACACGCACGATCGCGCCGCGACGAATCTTCTTGGCGGCCGGCGCCTTGTCGGCCAGGCCGCTTTGCACCGGACGCAGGCCGTCACCGGTGATCGTCACGGCCTCGCCGCTCTGCATCACGGCCACCACCTTCTTCGCCGACGCCTCCGTGACGACGGCAGCCTTGAGGTCGTCGTTGTCCGGATGATCTGCCAGCGCTTCGGCAATGCGCGTATCGACCTCGCCAGCGCTGGCCGGCAGATCGACGAAGGCTTCGGGGCCGCGATAGATCTGGCGCAGTTCGTAGTCCATCAGGCCGCGCCTGAGCGCGCGGTAAGCCACGAGCTGGTCGGCCGAACCCACCGACAGAAAGACGTTGAGGCCGCGTGCATAGGCCTCTTCGCCGTACTGCGCGAACACGAGCTGCCGCGCCGTTTCGGCGACGAACTCGGCGTGCACCGCGACTTCCGACTGGCTGCGATAGCGCAGCTTCTCGATGCGCGCAGCGGCAGCCTGCTCGGCCGTGATGAAGCCGTTGTCGAGCATGCGGTCGATGATGTACTGCTGCCTCGACGTCGCCCGCTTCGGGTTGACGATCGGGTTGTAGATCGACGGCCCCTTCGGCAGGCCAGCGAGCATCGCGGCTT
Source organism: uncultured beta proteobacterium (assembly GCA_963738605.1). Classification (GTDB taxonomy): domain Bacteria; phylum Pseudomonadota; class Gammaproteobacteria; order Burkholderiales; family Burkholderiaceae_C; genus CADEEN01. The sequence continues at coordinate 94,666 of CAVTXG010000014.1, read as the reverse complement.
CGGCGACCGACACCTCCTTCAGCGGCTTGCCGAAGTAGATCTCCGAGGCGGCAGCGAAGCCATAGGCGCGCTGACCCAGGAAGATCTGGTTCATGTAGGCCTCGAGGATCTGGTCCTTGCTGAGCTGGCTTTCGATCTTCCAGGTCAGCAGCACTTCATAGACCTTGCGCGTCAGGGTGCGCTCGGTCGACAGGTAGAAGTTGCGCGCCACCTGCATCGTGATGGTCGATGCGCCCTGGCTGCGCGCCTCGGACAGTTGCGCCAGCGCGGCGCGCGCGATGCCGACGAGATCGACGCCGCTGTGGTCGTAGAAGCGCGCGTCCTCGATGGCGAGCACCGCGTCGCGCATCACCTTGGGCACGTCCTTGATCGGCGTGAAGCTGCGCCGCTCCTCGCCGAATTCGCCCAGGAGCACGTTGTCGGCCGAGAACACGCGCAGCGGCAGCTTTGGACGGTAGTCGGTCAGGCTGGTGATCGGCGGCAGGTTCGGGTAGGCCACTGCCAGCGCCACGGCCACCAGCGCCGCGAGCATCAGCACCAGGGTTGCGACGATGCCGAACAGCCACGCCAGCGGTCGCAGCACCCAAGGCGTCCAGGAGGGAAGGCGTTCGGACAGGCTCACGTGAATCGGGGTTGGCGAGGGGTGCTTCGGTTCGGCAAAATCGTTCAGTCAAGACAACCGTGGTATCGCCGGTACACCGCGTCGAGGAGTGTGAACCGATTATAGAAACGCCGATCGTGGTGCCGCCGCAGAGTGTGAACTGCTGCTCGGCTGGGCGTGCAAGCACCCCCTGCGCAGCATCGCAAATGGATTAAGGTGCACCGTCATCAGCAGGCCTCGTACGTCGGAGTTACGCAACGTCGGGCCTGCGGGAAAGCGTGCCTTTTTCGTGGGCACACAAGGGCTTTGCTGCTAGCATTCAAGTAACTTCTTAACAAGCCAAGCGTGCCGCTGAAACACATTCGGCGCGGCACTTTGGGGGGTACCGTAGTGAGCTTCCTGGACGCGCTGTTGGGTCGCACGCACTCATCGATGATCGGGCTGGACATCAGCACATCGAGCGTGAAGCTGGTCGAGTTGGGACAAAGCGCCGCCGGCGAGTTCGTCGTCGAGCGTTTTGCTTCCGAACCCTTCGAAAAGGGCTGGATCACCGACGGCCAGATCGAAAAATTCGACGAAGTCGCCGAAGCGGTCAAGCGCGTCGTCAGCAAGAGCGGCACGCGCACCAAGAACGTGGCCATGGCGATGCCGCAGTCGTCGGTGATCACCAAGAAGATCATGCTGCCGGCCGGCCTGCGCGAGGAAGAACTCGAGCTGCAGGTCGAAAGCGAAGCCAACCAGTACATCCCTTTCTCGCTCGACGAGGTCAGCCTCGATTTCTGCGTCATCGGTCCGAGCTCAACGTCGGTCGGCGACGTCGAAGTGCTGATCGCCGCGTCGCGCAAGGACCGCGTGCAGGACCGCCAGGGCCTGGCCGAGGCCGCCGGCCTCAAGCCGATGGTGCTCGACATCGAAAGCCACGCCTCGCGCCTGGCGATGAGCCGTATCGTCAAGACCCTGCCCAACGAGGGCAAGGACGCGCTGGTGGCGCTGTTCGAGATCGGCGCCGACACCACCAGCCTGAAAGTGCTGCGCGACGAGGAACTGCTGTACGACCGCGACCAGGCCTTCGGCGGCTCGCAGTTGACGCAACTGATCTCTCGCCAATACGGTTTCTCCTTCGAAGAGGCCGAGGGCAAGAAGCTCGGCGGCGAGTTGCCCGAAGACTACGAGTCGGCGATCCTGACGCCCTTCGTCGACAGCCTGTCGCAGGAGATCGGCCGCGCGCTGCAGTATTTCTTCACCAGCACGCCGCACCACAAGGTGCACTACGTGATGCTGGCCGGTGGCACGGCGACCTTGCCCGGGCTCAAGGAGCGAGTCACCGACCTGACGGGCTTTGCCTCGATGGTCGTCAATCCTTTCGAACACATGAAGCTCGGCGGCTCGGTGCGTGAGAACAAGGTGCGCCGCGAAGCGCCTTCGTATCTCACCGCCTGTGGGCTGGCGATGCGGAGGTTCATGCAGTGATCCTCATCAACCTGCTCCCGCACCGGGAGGAAAAGCGCGCGGCGCGCAAGAGGGCGTACTTCGCCGGCTTGTTCATGGCCTTCCTGGCCGGCCTGATAGCGGTGGGACTGTGGTTCACGGTGCTCAGCCATCTGAAGTCCAAGCAGGAAGAGCGCAATGCGCATCTGGGCGCCGAGATCAAGAAGCTCGACGCCGAGATCAAGGACATCGCCAACCTGCGTGCCGAGATCGATGCGCTGAAGGCGCGGCAGAAGGCCGTGGAAGACCTGCAGGCCGACCGCAACGTGCCGGTGCACCTGCTCAACGAACTCGTCAAGCAGACGCCCGAGGGCGTCTATCTGGTCACCATCAAGCAGGCCGGCCAGAGCGTCACCGTCACCGGCGTGGCGCAGACCAACGAGCGCGTCTCGGAGTTCCTTCGCAACACGCTCTACAGCTCGGCCTGGCTCGAGCGGCCTGAGCTGATCGAGATCAAGGCAGCGCCTGCCACCACGGCGCAGGGCCGAGCGGCGCGCCTGTTCGACTTCTCGATGCGCCTGTCGATCAAGCGCCCGCAGTCGCCGGCCGACGCCGCCAGCGCGCCCGGCGCCAAGCCGCCGGCGAGTGTCGCCAAGGCATCCTGAGGCGCAAACAACCATGGCCACACAGACCAAGACTCCCGGCTTCGAACTCAGCACCGTGTTCGAGCAAGCCGCCGCACAGTTCCGCGGCCTCGATTCGCGCCAACCCGGCCAGTGGCCGCTCCTGCCCAAGCTGGCCACATGGTTCGCGCTCGCTGCGATCGTGGTGCTGCTCGGCTGGCTGCTGCTGCTGCAGGGCAAGTCCGATGAACTGGAAGCCGAACGCGGCAAGGAGCCGGGGCTCAAGACCACCTACCGCAGCAAGCTGACGCAGGCCGTCAACCTGCCGGAGCTGAGAAAGCAGAAGCTGCAGGTCGAGGAGTACGTGACCCAGCTCGAGAAGCAGTTGCCCGGCAAGGCCGAGATGGACGCGCTGCTGTCGGACATCAACCAGGCCGGCATCGGCCGCGGCTTGCAGTTCGAGTTGTTCCGGCCCGGTTCGGTGTCGGTCAAGGATTACTACGCCGAGCTGCCGATTGCCATCAAGGTGACCGGTCGCTACCACGACATCGGCGCCTTCGCGGCCAACGTCGCCAACCTGTCGCGCATCGTCACGCTGCACGATCTGACGCTCGGCGGCGTTGGCAAGGATGCCGGGGGTTTGCTGTCGATGGACGCGACTGCGCGCACCTACCGCTACCTCGATCAGGCCGAAGTCAATGCGCAGGTCGAGCAGAAGAAGAAGGCTGCGGCGGGGGCGAAGAAATGAACTTTGTTGCACGAACCGCCCTTGGGCTGGCTCTGACCGGTGTGCTTGCCGCTTGCGGCGCCGAGCTGTCGGAGCTCGACGAATGGATGGGGCAGCAAAAGCGCGAGGTCAAGCCGAACGTGGCGCCGCTGGCGCCGCCGAAGAAGTTCGATCCGCGGCCCTATGCCGCCGGCGATGCGGTGGATCCGTTCAGCAACCAGAAGCTCGCGGTCGCGCTGAAGCGCGACGAACGCGCGCCGAGCTCGCTGCTGGCCAGTGAATTGCAGCGCCGCAAGGAGCCGCTCGAAGCCTATCCGCTGGACACCATGTCGATGGTGGGCAGCATCAACAAGCAGGGGCGGCCGTATGCGCTGCTGCGCGTCGACAACCTGCTGTACCACGTGAAGGTCGGCGACTACCTCGGCCAGAACTACGGCCGCATCCTGCGCGTCGGCGAGACCGAACTGGTCCTGCGCGAGGTGGTGCAGGACGCAGCCGGCGAATGGATCGAACGCAACAGCAGCTTGCAGCTGGTTGAACAACGGGCGGCGCGATGAGGAATACCAAGGAGAAACGCATCATGACGATGACGTGGCGGGTTTGGGGGGGAGCACTGGCGTTGGCGTTGGCCGCTCCGATGGCCTTCGCGCAGGGGGTGATCCAGTCGATCACCAGCACCCAGCAATCGGGCGCCGATGTGGTGCGCATCGAGTTCAGCGAGCCGCTGAGCGCGGTGCCGGCGGGCTTTGCCATTCAGCAGCCGGCGCGCATCGCGATCGACCTGCCGGGCGTGACCAACGGCATGGGCAAGCCTTCGGTGGAGATCAACCAGGGCAACCTGCGCACGGTCAACGTCGCGCAAGCGGGTGACCGCACGCGGCTCGTGCTCAACCTCAAGCAAGCCGCGACCTACCGCACGCAGCTCGACGGCAAGGCCTTGCTGATCGTGGTCGACAGCAGCGGGCCGGCTGCATCTGCCGCCGCCGCACCTGCGACCACCGGTGCGGCACCGGCCGCGGCGACAACCGCCGCCCCGACTTTCGCGCCGAGCCAGAACCGCGATGCGCAGTCGCTGCGCGAGATCGACTTCCGCCGCGGCGTCGATGGTGCCGGCCGCGTGCTCGTTACCCTGCCGAGCAACCAGGTCGGTGTGGACATCCGTCAGCAAGGCACCGGCCTGCTGGTCGAGTTCCCGCGCACGACCGTGCCGGACAACCTGCGCCGTCGTCTGGACGTGACCGACTTCGGCACACCGGTGCAGACCGTGACCACGACGCAAAGCGGCGACCGTGTGCGCATGGTGATCGAGCCGCGCGGCAACTGGGAGCACAGCGCCTACCAGAGCGACACGCAGTTCGTCGTCGAAGTGCGCCCGGTCAAGGTCGATCCGAACAAGCTGACGCAAGGCCCGGGCTACCAGGGCGAGAAGCTCAGCCTGAACTTCCAGAACATCGAAGTGCGCTCGCTGCTCCAGGTGATCGCCGACTTCACCAACTTCAACGTCGTCACCAGCGACACCGTCACCGGCAGCCTGACGCTGCGCCTGAAGGACGTGCCCTGGGACCAGGCGCTGGACATCATCCTGCAGGCCAAGGGCCTGGGACTGCGCAAGAGCGGCAACGTCATCTGGATCGCGCCCAAGGACGAGCTCGCGATCAAGGAACAGGCCGACCTCGAAGCGGGCAAGAAGAAGGCCGAGCTCGAGCCGCTGCGGACGCAGTCGTTCCAGCTGAACTACACGAAGGCCGAGGACGTGGCCAAGGGCTTGGTCGGTACGGGCACGTCCGGTGGCGGTGGTGGCAACGCCAACACGCGCATTCTGTCGCCGCGCGGCAGCGTCATCTCCGACCAGCGCACGAACCAGCTGTTCGCCACCGACATCCCGTCGAAGCTCGAAGAGATCCAGTCGCTGGTGGCACGCATCGACATCCCGGTGCGTCAGGTGTTGATCGAGGCGCGCATCGTCGAGGCCACGGATACCTTCGGAAAATCGCTCGGAGCGAAGTTGGGCTTCAGCGATCTGCGCGGCGTGCGCGGCGGCGTTCCGGGATGGAGCCTCAGTGGCGACAACCGGGCTGCGATCGGCGGCAATTACGCCGGCATCGGTCGCGCAGACCGGCCAGTCCGGTACGGCCGCGGCGTCCTTGGTCAACTCGCAGTTCGTCAACCTGCCGGCGATCGGCCAGGGCGGCTACGACGCGGCGAGCTTCGCGCTGTCGATCTTCGGCGCCTCGTCGAACCGCTTCCTGAATCTCGAGATCTCGGCGCTCGAGGCCGACGGCAAGGGCAAAGTCGTCTCGAGTCCGCGCATCGTCACTGCCGACCAGGTCAAGGCCTTCATCAGCCAGGGCCAGAAGGTGCCGTTCCAGAAGTCCACCAGCTCGGGTGCGACGGCGATCGAATTCGTCGAGGCGACCCTGAAGCTGGAAGTCACGCCCCAGATCACGCCCGAGGGCAACATCATCATGGACGTGAAGATCAACAAGGACAGCCTGGGCGCGCTGACGGCGCTGGGCCGCGAAATCAACGTCAAGGAAGTCAAGACGCAAGTGCTGATCGAGAATGGCGGCACCGTCGTCATCGGCGGCATCTACGACCAGACAGCCAATGACACCGTGACCAAGGTGCCGTTCCTCGGCGACGTGCCGGTGGTTGGAAACCTGTTCAAGACCAAGACCAGCGAGTCGCAGCGTACTGAACTGCTTGTGTTTCTTACGCCCAAGATCGTCACTGAGAAAGCGGCCGTCCGATAGGCGCCGCATCCCGTCAAACAACGAACATTGCAACTTCGCGTTCTCGCTGCATTGAGGGCTGCACCACCATGAAGAAGACTTCTCGCCGTATCAAACAGAACCTGCTGCTGCTGGTTTGCGCGTCTGTCGTCGCCGCCTGCGGCGGCGGGGAAAACCAGGAGGGCGCGCTCGACCCGTTCAGCGTGACTCCGGACTCAAGCACTCTGACGTGGCCGCAGGATCCCACGCTGCCCGACGGCACGCCGCCCACGTGTGGGGCGAGCTTCGCGACGCGGGCGTTCGTCAATGGTGGCGCGGCGCCTTACACGATCCAGAACACGGCTCCCGGCACGCTGTTGGTCACGGATACGGCCGGCAACCCGATCGGCCGAATCAACGATGCCGCCGCGGGCTTCGATGTCTACTCGCTGGGTGGCTGTTTCGATTCGCTGATCATCAACATCGTTGATGCGTTGGGACGCCAGGTTGTCCTCCAGGTCACCAGCGAGCCGGCTGGTCAGTAGTGACGGAAGCGGCTGTTGATGTAGCGGCCGATTTCTTTGTGTGAGCGTTCATTTTTCGCTGATCGGCATGCCCGGCAGCGGCAAATCCACGGTCGGACGCCATGTGGCGCGGCACCTGGAAGTGCCGTTTGTCGATACGGATCAGCTGATCGAGCAGCGCATCGGCTGCTCGATCCGTGCCTACTTCGAACTGCACGGTGAAGCCACGTTTCGGGCCGTCGAGGCCGAGGTCATCGACGAAGCCACCGCGGCTGCCCAGTTTCGCGTCATCGCCACCGGCGGCGGCGCCGTGCTGACCGAGGCCAACCGCCTCATGCTGCACGATCGCACGAAAGTCTTCTACCTGCGCAGCACGCCCGAAGACCTGGCGCGTCGTTTGCGCCACGACACGCACCGCCCTTTGTTGCAGGGCGCGAGCGATCCGCTCAAGCGCCTGCGCGCGCTGTTCCAGGAACGTGATCCCCTGTACCGGCGCTGCGCGCACTTCGTGATCGAGACGGGGCGCCCTTCCGTGCACACTCTCGTGAGCATGGTGCTGATGCAGATCGATCTGGCGGGCCTGGCGCCGCCTGCTGGAAAGGCGCCGCCGCAGCACCCGTAAACTCGGCGGCATGTCGCCGTCGCCGCCCGTTGCTGCCGCCCGAGATGCTGCGCGCGTCAAGATCGATCTGGGCGATCGCGCCTACGACATCGTGATCGGCCACGGGCTGTTCGATGACGCCACAGCGTGGCAGGGTTTGCCGCGCGCCGACTGCGCCGTCATCGTCACCAACCCGATCGTTGCGCACTTGTATGGCGGCGCGCTGCACAGCGTGCTCGCCGGCCGCTACGCCCGCGTGCTGGTCATCGAGTTGCCCGACGGCGAAGCGCACAAGGACTGGTCGACGCTGAACCTGATCTTCGACCGCCTGCTGGCCGAAGGCTGCGACCGCAAGACGGTCCTGTTCGCGCTCGGTGGCGGCGTGGTCGGTGACATCACCGGCTTTGCTGCCGCGGCCTACATGCGCGGCGTTCCCTTCGTGCAGGTGCCGACCACGCTGCTGGCGCAGGTGGATTCGTCCGTCGGCGGCAAGACCGCCATCAACCACCCGCGCGGCAAGAACATGATCGGCGCGTTCTACCAGCCGCGTCGGGTGGTGTGCGACCTGGCCACGCTCGACAGCTTGCCCGCGCGCGAGATCAGCGCGGGCTTGGCTGAGGTCATCAAGTACGGGCCGATTGCCGACGCCGCGCTGCTCGATTGGATCGAACACCACATCGACGCCTTGCGCGCGTGCGATGCCGTTGCGCTCGCGCATGCGGTGCGGCGCTCGTGCGAGATCAAGGCTGCGGTCGTCGCCGCCGACGAGCGCGAGGCCGATCTGCGCGCGATACTCAACTTCGGCCACACCTTCGGCCACGCCATCGAAGCAGGGCTCGGCTACGGCCAGTGGCTGCACGGCGAGGCGGTCGGTTGCGGCATGGTGATGGCCGCCGACTTGTCGGCGCGCCTGAAGCTCGTGCCTTGGGCTCTCGTCGAGCGCCTGCGCGCGCTGTGCGCCCGCGCAGGCCTGCCCGTGCGCGCGCCGCGCCTGGGCGGCGCGCAGCAGTGGCTCGATCTGATGCGCCTGGACAAGAAGGCCGAAGGCGGCGAGATGCGCTTCGTCGTCCTCGAATCGATCGGCAAGGCCGCGCTGCGCCCGGTGCCGGAAGCGCTCGTGCGCGAGACGCTCGCCGCGAACTGCGATTGAGGGCCCGCGCGATGACGGCGCTCGCGCCCTACGCCTGCGACCCGGCGCGCTCGCGCGGCCGCCGCATCGCCGAGCCGAGCGCACCGCCGCGCAACGACTACCAGCGCGACCGAGATCGCATCGTCCACTGCACCGCGTTCCGGCGTCTCGTCTACAAGACGCAGGTCTTCGTCAACCACGAGGGTGATCTCTACCGCACGCGCCTGACGCATTCGATCGAAGTTGCACAGCTCGGCCGCTCGATCGCGCGCGCGCTGCGCCTGCACGAAGACCTGGTCGAGGCCATCGCCCTGGCGCACGACCTCGGCCACACGCCTTTCGGCCACGCCGGCCAGGACGCGCTCGACGAATGCATGCGCGCGCACGGCGGCTTCGAGCACAACCTGCAGAGCCTGCGCGTCGTCGACGTTCTCGAGCAGCGCTACCCGCGCTTTGACGGCCTGAACCTCACGCTGGAGACGCGCGAAGGCATCTTGAAGCGCTGCTCGTTGGCGACGGCCAAGGCGATGACGGCCGCGGAGCCCGACGGCCCGGCGCAACGCATCGTCGTCGGCGAGCGGCCCAGCCTCGAAGCGCAGTTGACCAACGTCGCCGACGAGATGGCCTACAACGCCCACGACATCGACGACGGCCTGCGCTCGGGCTTGCTGCGCATGGAGCAGCTCGACGACGTGGCGCTGTTCGCCGAGCATCGGCGCGCGGCGCTGCAGGAGCATCCTGGGTTGCGCGATGTGCCCGAGAGGCGCCTGCTTGCCGAGACGCTGCGCCGCCTGATTTCGGCGCAAGTCGGCGACGTGATCGCGGCCACGTCGGCCGCGCTCGAGGCCCATGCACCCGCCGACGCGCGCGCAGCGCAGCGTCTGCCTCAGCTCGTGCAGTTCTCGCCGACGCTGCGCGAGCAGGCGACGGCGCTCAAGCGCTTCCTCTACGCCGCGCTGTACCGCCATCCGCAAGTCATGCGAACCACCGACCGCGCGCGCGAAGTGATCGGCGTGCTGTTCGCTGCCTACGCCGATGCGCCTTCGCAGCTGCCCGAAGAGCACCGCCTCGCGTTCGAACAAACGGGGCCGCGCGCCGTGGCCGACTACATCGCCGGCATGACGGACCGCTTCGCTGCGCGCGAGCACCTTCGCCTGACCGGCCGCGCCGCCTTCGATGACGGGCACGTTTGAGATGGCACGCCAACCGCGCCTGGCGATGGCCGGCGAACTGCACCTGGTCCTGCTGCGCGGCCACAACGACCAGCCGGTGTTCGCGGACGATACCGACCGCGCAAGGTTCGTCGGCCTGCTGCGCGAGACGGTCGAGCGCAACGACGACATCGCCGTTCACGCCTACTCGCTGCTGGCCAACGAGGTGCACCTGCTGGTGACGCCCGCGCAGGCCGATGCGCTGGGGCGCATGGTGCAGTCGATCGGAAGGCGCTACGTTGCCGCGTACAACCGCCGCCATGCGCGTCGCGGCACGCTTTGGGATGGGCGCTTCAGAAGTGGCGTGGTCGATGCCGAAACGCTGTTGCTGGACGCGATGGTCTACGTCGAGACCTTGCCGGTGACGGTCGGGCTGGCCGTTGCTGCTGCCGATTGGCCATGGTCGAGCGCCGCGCACCACGTTGGGCGGCGGCGTGACCCGCTCGTCACCGACCACCAGCGCTACTGGCAGCTCGGCAACACGCCGTTCGATCGTGAGCACGCGCACACTGTCGCGATTAACGAGGCGCAGCAGCGGATACCCGACGCCAGATTTACCGAAGCAACACAGCGGGCGATGGTGCTCGGGCCGTCGGTGTTCAGCTCGCGGGTGGCCGAAGCCCTCGACCGATCTGTCCAACCTCGCCCTCGCGGTCGACCGCGCCGCACCAACAAAGTGAAGACTGTCCCCATATAGTGCAGCCGACCGATGGGTCGAAGTCAATATTGACTCTGACCCCGTTTTTTAGCATGGCGCACTGGCTGCGGTGCAGTTAATCTCGCGCTCCCTGCATTCCTGCCGTGGAGCGCCGCGATGAGCACCGCCAGCCGCCAAGAACTTGCTGCCACCGCCGAACACGGCCTGTACAGCCCGGAGCATGAACACGACGCCTGCGGCGTCGGCTTCGTCGCGCACATCAAGGGCCAGCGCTCGCACGGCATCGTCGAGCAGGGGTTGAAGATCCTCGAGAACCTGGATCACCGCGGCGCCGTCGGCGCCGACAAATTGATGGGCGACGGTGCCGGCATCCTGATCCAGATCCCCGACGAGTACTACCGCGCCGAGATGGCGAACCAGGGCATCGACCTGCCGCCGCCGGGCGAGTACGGCGTGGGCATGATCTTTCTGCCCAAGGAACACGCGTCGCGCCTGGCCTGTGAGCAGGAGCTCGCGCGCGCGGTCCGGGCCGAAGGCCAGGTGCTGCTCGGTTGGCGCGACGTGCCGGTCGATCGCGAGATGCCGATGAGCCCCGCGGTGCGCGCCAAGGAGCCTGTGATCCGCCAGATCTTCATCGGCCGCGGCCCGGATGTGATCGTGCCCGACGCGCTCGAACGCAAGCTCTACGTCATCCGCAAGACGGCGAGCGCTGCGATCCAGGCGCTCAAGCTCACGCACAGCCGCGAGTACTACGTGCCGAGCATGAGTTGCCGCACGGTGATCTACAAAGGCTTGCTGCTCGCCACGCAGGTCGGCGTGTACTACCGCGACCTCGCCGACGAGCGCGTGACGAGTGCGATGGCGCTCGTGCATCAGCGCTTCTCCACCAACACCTTCCCCGAGTGGCCGCTCGCGCACCCGTACCGCATGGTCGCGCACAACGGCGAGATCAACACCGTCAAGGGCAACTTCAACTGGATGCGCGCGCGCGAGGGCGTGATGCAGTCGCCCGTGCTCGGCGCCGACCTGAAGAAGCTCTACCCGATCAGCTTCGAGCACCAGAGCGACACCGCCACGTTCGACAACGCGCTCGAGCTGCTGACGATGAGCGGCTATCCGTTGGCGCACGCCGCGATGATGATGATCCCGGAAGCCTGGGAGCAGCACGAGGGCATGGACGTGCGACGTCGCGCCTTCTACGAGTACCACGCCGCGATGCTCGAGCCGTGGGACGGCCCGGCGGCGATGGTCTTCACCGACGGCAAGCAGATCGGCGCCACGCTCGATCGCAACGGATTGCGGCCGGCGCGCTACATCGTCACCGACGACGATCTCGTCGTGATGGCGAGCGAGTCCGGCGTGCTGCCGATCCCCGAGCCGCGCATCGTCAAGAAGTGGCGCCTGCAGCCCGGCAAGATGTTCCTGATCGATCTGGAACAAGGCCGCATCGTCGATGACGAAGAGCTGAAGAACCAGTTCGCTTTTGCCAAGCCGTATCGCCAGTGGATCGAGAACGTGCGCATCAAGGTCGATGCGCTCGACATCGGTGAAGCCGCGCAGCCGCTGCCGCACGCCGAATCGCTGCTCGACCGGCAGCAGGCCTTCGGCTTCACGCAGGAAGACCTGAAGTTCCTGTTGAGCCCGATGGCGATTGCCGGCGAAGAGGCCGTCGGCTCGATGGGCAACGACTCGCCGCTGGCGGTGCTGTCGGACAAGAACAAGCCCCTGCCCAACTACTTCAAGCAACTGTTCGCGCAGGTGACGAACCCGCCGATCGATCCGATCCGCGAAGCGATCGTGATGTCGCTCAACAGCTTCATCGGCCCCAAGCCGAACCTGCTCGACATCAACGCGGTCAATCCTCCGATGCGATTGGAGGTGACGCAGCCCGTGCTCGACTTCGACGACATGGCGCGTCTGCGCTCGATCGAACGTCACACGCACGGCAAGTTCAAGAGCTGCGAGCTCGACATCACGTATCCGCTGGCCTGGGGCAAGGAAGGCATCGAAGCCAAGCTCGCGTCGCTCACCGCCGAAGCTGTCGATGCGATCAAGAGCGGCCACAACATCCTGATCGTCACCGACCGCCGCATGCGCCGCGAGCGCGTGGCGATCCCGGCACTGCTTGCTCTGTCTGCCGTGCATCACCACCTCGTGCGCGAGGGCCTGCGCACGACGGCGGGTCTCGTCGTCGAGACCGGCAGCGCGCGCGAGGTGCATCACTTCGCAGTGCTCGCCGGCTACGGCGCCGAAGCGGTGCATCCCTACTTGGCGATGGAGACGCTGCTCGAACTGCACTCGCAGCTGCCGGGCGAGCTCTCGGCCGAGAAGGCGATCTACAACTACGTCAAGGCCATCGGCAAGGGCCTGTCGAAGATCATGTCGAAGATGGGCGTGTCGACCTACATGTCCTACTGCGGCGCGCAACTGTTCGAGGCGGTCGGCCTCGAGAAGATCTTCGTCGAGAAGTACTTCCGCGGCACCGCGTCGCAGGTCGGCGGCATCGGCGTCTTCGAAGTCGCCGAAGAAGCGATCCGCACGCACAAGGCCGCTTTCGGCGACGACCCGACGCTGGCGACGATGCTCGATGCCGGCGGCGAGTACGCCTGGCGCGTGCGCGGCGAAGAGCACATGTGGTCGCCCGACGCCATCGCCAAGCTGCAGCATGCCGCGCGCGCCGGCAAGTTCGACACCTACAAGGAGTACGCGCAGCTCATCAACGACCAGAGCCGCCGCCACATGACGCTGCGCGGCCTGTTCGAGTTCAAGCTCGATCCGAGCAAGGCGATTGCGCTCGAAGAAGTCGAGCCCGCTGCGTCGATCGTCAAGCGCTTCGCCACCGGCGCGATGTCGCTCGGCTCGATCAGCACCGAAGCGCACACCACGCTCGCCATCGCGATGAACCGCATCGGCGGCAAGAGCAACACGGGCGAGGGCGGCGAAGACCCGGCGCGCTACCGCAACGAGTTGAAGGGCATCCCGATCACCGCGGGCACCAAAGTGAGCGACGTGATCGGCGCCGGCGTCATCCAGGCCGACTACGAGTTGAAGGCCGGCGACTCGCTGCGCAGCAAGATCAAGCAGGTCGCGTCGGGCCGCTTCGGCGTCACGACCGAATACCTCGTCAGCGCCGATCAATTGCAGATCAAGATGGCGCAGGGCGCCAAGCCGGGCGAAGGCGGCCAGCTGCCCGGCGGCAAGGTCAGCGAGTACATCGGCATGCTGCGCTACTCGGTGCCGGGCGTCGGCCTGATCAGCCCGCCGCCGCACCACGACATCTACTCGATCGAAGACCTGGCGCAACTGATCCACGACCTGAAGAACGCGAACCCGCGCGCCTCGGTCAGCGTGAAGTTGGTGAGCGAAGTCGGCGTCGGCACCATCGCTGCGGGCGTGGCCAAGTGCAAGGCCGATCATGTCGTCATCGCCGGTCACGACGGCGGCACCGGCGCGTCACCGTGGTCCAGCATCAAGCACGCCGGCACGCCGTGGGAACTCGGCCTCGCGGAAACGCAGCAGACCCTGGTGCTCAATCGCCTGCGCGGCCGCATCCGCGTCCAGGCCGACGGCCAGATGAAGACCGGCCGCGACGTGGTCATCGGCGCGCTGCTCGGCGCCGACGAGTTCGGCTTCGCCACCGCGCCGCTCGTCGCAGAGGGCTGCATCATGATGCGCAAGTGCCACCTCAACACCTGTCCGGTGGGCGTGGCGACGCAGGACCCGGTGTTGCGCAAGAAGTTCGCAGGCAAGCCCGAGCATGTCGTCAACTTCTTCTTCTTCGTCGCCGAAGAGGCGCGCCAGATCATGGCGCAGCTGGGCATGCGCACCTTCGACGAGTTGATCGGCCGCGCCGATCTGCTCGACACGAAGAAAGGCATCGCTCACTGGAAGGCGCGTGGCCTGGACTTCGCGCGCATCTTTCACCAGCCGCCGGTGCCGGCCGATGTGGCGCGCCATCAGGTCGAAGCGCAGGACCACGGTCTGGCCAAGGCGCTCGACGTCAAGCTGATCGAGAAGTGCAAGGCCGCGATCGAGAGCGGCGAGAAGGTGCAGTTCATGCAGGACGTGCGCAACGTCAACCGCAGCGTCGGCGCGATGCTGTCGGGCGAACTCATCCGCCGTCGCCCCGAAGGCCTGCCGGATCACACCATCTTCATGCAGATGGAGGGCACGGGCGGGCAGAGCTTCGGCGCGTTTCTCGCCGCCGGCATCACGCAGTACCTGATCGGCGACGCCAACGACTACACCGGCAAGGGCCTGTCGGGCGGTCGCATCGTGGTGCGGCCGAGCATCGATTTCCGCGGCGACGCCACGGCCAACATCATCATCGGCAACACCGCGCTGTATGGTGCGACCAGCGGCGAAGCCTTCTTCCGCGGCGTCGCCGGCGAGCGCTTTGCGGTGCGCCTGTCGGGCGCGACCGCGGTGGTCGAAGGCACGGGCGACCACGGCTGCGAGTACATGACCGGCGGCACCGTCGTCGTGCTCGGCCGGACCGGCCGCAACTTCGCCGCCGGCATGAGCGGCGGCATCGCCTTCGTCTACGACGAAGACGGCCACTTCGCCAAGCGCTGCAATACCAGCATGGTGTCGCTCGACAAAGTGCTCGCGCGCGACGAGCAGGACAAGGCGACGCATCACAAGGGCCGCGCCGACGAGACGACGCTGCGCGCGCTGATCGAAGAGCATCACCGCTGGACGGGATCTTTGCGCGCGCGCCACATCCTCGACCACTGGGCCGAATCGCGTACCAGGTTCATCAAGGTCTTCCCGCACGAGTACGCGAAAGCCTTGAAGCAGATGAATGCGAGCGTCGTCGCCGATGCCGCGGTCACAAAGGCCAAAGCCAAGACCACCACCGTTTCCGCGAAATAAGCGCAGCAGCAAGCATCATGGGCAAAGTCACCGGCTTCCTCGAATACGAACGCCTCGAAGAAGGCTACGAACCCGTGCCGCAGCGCGTGAAGAACTGGAAAGAGTTCGTCATTGCGTTGAACGAAGAGCAGTCCAAAGTGCAGGGCGCGCGCTGCATGGATTGCGGCACGCCGTTCTGCAACAGCGGCTGCCCGGTCAACAACATCATTCCGGACTTCAACGATCTCGTTTATCGCGGCCGATCCGAGGATTGGGCCAACGCGATCACGGTGCTGCACTCGACCAACAACTTCCCCGAGTTCACGGGCCGCGTCTGCCCGGCGCCGTGCGAGGCGGCGTGCACCTTGAACGTCAACGACGACCCGGTGGGCATCAAATCGATCGAGCACGCCATCATCGACCGCGCCTGGGCTGAAGCCTGGGTCAAGCCGCAGCCGTCGAAGGTGAAGACCGGCAAGAAGATCGCCGTCGTCGGCTCCGGCCCCGCGGGCCTTGCGGCCGCGCAGCAACTTGCGCGCGCCGGCCATGACGTGACGCTGTTCGAGAAGAACGGCCGCATCGGCGGCTTGCTGCGCTACGGCATCCCCGACTTCAAGATGGAGAAGACGCACATCGATCGGCGCGTCGAGCAGATGAAGGCCGAAGGCGTGGTCTTCAAAACCGGCGTGCTGATCGGTTCGATCTCCAAGGACAGCAAGGTCACCAACGACGCGAAAGAGACGATCACGCCCGATCAGTTGAAGGCCGAGTTCGATGCTGTGCTGCTCACCGGTGGCGCTGAACAATCACGCGACCTGCCGGTGCCCGGCCGCGATCTCGACGGCGTGCACTTCGCGATGGAGTTCCTGCCGCAGCAGAACAAAATTGTCGCTGGCGACAAGGTCAAGGGCCAGATCCGCGCCGACGGCAAGCATGTCGTCGTCATCGGCGGCGGTGACACCGGCAGCGACTGCGTCGGCACGAGCAACCGTCACGGCGCCGCGAGCGTGACGCAGTTCGAGCTGATGCCGATGCCGCCCGAGCAGGAGAACAAGCCGCTGGTGTGGCCCTACTGGCCGACCAAGCTGCGCACGAGCTCGAGCCATGAAGAAGGCTGCGAGCGCAGCTTCGCCATCGCCACCAAGGAATTCATCGGCGAACAAAGGCAAGTTGAAGGCGCTCAAGACCGTCGAAGTGCAATGGGCCAACGGCAAGATGAGCGAAGTGCCCGGCAGCGAGAAAGAGTGGCCGTGCGAACTCGTGCTGCTGGCGATGGGTTTCGTGGCGCCGGTGGCGAGCGTGCTCGACGCCTTCGGCATCGATCGCGATGCGCGCGGCAATGCGAAGGCCAGCACTGAATTCATCGGCGGCTACAAGACCAACGTCGACAAGGTCTTCGCCGCCGGCGACATGCGCCGCGGCCAGAGCCTCGTGGTCTGGGCGATCCGGGAGGGTCGCCAGGCCGCGCGTGCGGTGGATGAGTACCTGATGGGGGCGAGCGACCTGCCGCGGTAGTTTTTCACGAGCCGCGTCGGGCGTGCGCCCGGCGCGTCTTGACGAGCGTCCGCTCGTCGCTTCGCCTGATCCGCCCATCGGCATCGAACGGCGCCGTGCATTCGTTCGCACGGTGGTTGCGGGCATCTCCCTGACGATCCTCTCCATCGACGCGCCCAGCCCTGTGCCACGGGCGCGCCACACGAAGAGCACTCGTTGGGAGCATCTGCATGAATCGACGGCAACCTTGGCCGAGCCACGCCACGCAGCGCGGCTTCACGCTGATCGAACTGATGATCATCGTGGCCATCGTCTCCATCCTCGCCGCGGTGGCGCTGCCAGCCTACGGCGACTATGTGCGCCGCGGCCAGCTGCCCGAAGCTTTCGCCGGCATGTCGGACCTGCGGGTGAAGATGGAGCAGTACTACCAGGACAACCGCAACTACGGCACCAACGGCGGCAACTGCGCTGACGTCGGCCCGCCGAGCTGGGCGGACGGCCACGCCGCACGCTGGCGTACGGCGCGGTTCGCAATACTTCACCTTCACTTGCACGCGTACCAACGGCGGCCAGGGCTACACGATCACGGCCACCGGCAGCGGCGGCCGTGCCATAGGCCACACCTACACGGTCACGCACGCCAACGTGCGCGCGACGACCGAGTTCAAGGGCAGCGCGGTCACCGAAGGCTGCTGGCTCACGAAAGGCGGCGAATGCTGAGCAACGCCTCCAAGCGGCGCGTGCGCGGCCTGACGCTGATCGAGCTCGCGGTCGTGCTGATCATCCTCGGCCTGCTGATCATGGCGGTCACGCCCAGCATGAGCGCTTGGATGCGCAACACGCAGGTGCGCAACGCCGCCTCATCGATGCTGGCCGGCCTGGCGCAGGCCCGCAACGAAGCCATCCGCCGCAACACGCCGGTTCGCTTCTCGCTGGTCTCGCTGACCGACTCGGCGGTGATGAACGACACCTGCGCGGTGTCCCGCGCCGGCGTGTCGTGGGTCGTCAGCGTGCGTGACCCGGCAGGGCACTGCAGCTACGCGCCCAGCACCGACCCCACGCCGACGCAGCCGATGCCACCAACCCGCTGATCGTCGAGACGAACGCCGGCGGCGTCGGCGGCCGCAACGTCGTCGTCGCGGCGCCGCCTCGACGACGGCAGCGCTGCCGGCGGCACCGTCACGTTCAACGGCTTCGGCCGCGTCGCCGACGCGACGCCGGTGCGCGTCATCGACGTCAACAACAACACGCTCGGGCAACGACTACCGCGCGCTTGCGCATCGAGATCAGCGCCGGCGGCGGCGCACGCCTGTGCGACATGGCCGTGACCGACGCCACCGATCCCCGCAACTGCACTACGCGTCAGCATCCCATGAAAACACAGCTCAACGCCGCTCGCCGCGCCCGCAGCGCGGCTTCATGCTGCTGGAAGCGCTGGTTGCGCTGCTGATCTTCTCGATCGGCGTGCTCGGCATCGTCGGCCTTCAGGCCTCGATGACCAAGGCGCAGACCGGCTCGAAGTTCCGCGCCGACGCGGCCTTCCTCGCGCAGCGCCTGATCGGCAGCATGTGGTCCGACCGCAGCGGCCTGAACAACTACGACACGACCGCGCGGCTGCGCGTCGCACACGCCGCTGCAGCCAGTGGGTTGCCGAAGTCGCCAGCCGCTGCCCGACGGCGACGCAACAGTCGCCGTGACACGCTGCGCGACGTCGATCGGTGCCGGGCAGTCGTGATCGCCGCCGAAGTGACCATCACCATCAACTGGACGCCGCCCAACGAGGAGCAGCGCACGCTTCATCACGACCTCGGCCGTCGCCGCCAACCGCTGACGCCATGAAGCACCATGCATTTCACTCAACAGCGCCGCAGCCGAGCCGCGCAGCGCGGCGTCACCCTGATCGAATTGATGATCGGCATGCTGGTCGGCATGCTGGCCATGCTCGTCATCAGCCAGGTGCTGCTGACGTCCGAAAGCCAGAAGCGCACCGCCACCGGCGGCGCCGATGCCCAGGTCAACGGCGCGCTGGCGCTGTACGCGCTGCAGCGCGACATCGAGACACGCCGGCTACGGCATCGCCAGCAGCCCGAACATCATCGGCTGCCCGATCAGCGCGCGTTCAACGGCGCCGCGCCGACCGGCTTTCCGGCGCGTCTGGCGCCGGTAGTCATCACGCCGCAGGCTTCGCGCCCGCCGGCAGCGTCGGCGACTCGATCCGCATCCTGGCCAGCTCGACCGACGTCGTGTGCCGTGCCGACGCGCGTGATCGCCGCCGGGCTACGCAGCGCGGCACGACCTTCCAATGTGCGCTCGACCATCGGCTTCTCGCAGGGCGACCTGGCGCTGGTCGGCGACCGACGACATCCAGCCCTGCTGGGTGTTCCAGGTCAACGGCGCGCCGACGGCCACGAGCGCTGCCGCGCAACGACAGCGCCACCTGGAACGCCGCCGGCAAGCCGCCCGGGCCTACAACGACGGCGCGCGTGATGATCAATCTCGGCACGCTGGTGGACAACCGCTACGAGATCAACAACGCGACGCTGCAGGTCATCGAGCTTCAACGTCGCCACGCCGAACGACCGCCCGTGACGCGCGACCTGCAGCCCGACATCGTGCAGCTGCGGGCCTTCTACGGCCGCGACACCTCGGCGGCACCGGCACCGACGGCATCGTCGATATCTTCGACACCACCACGCCGGCCACCAACGCCGGGTGGCAGAGGGTGTTGTCGGTGCGCGTCATCGCGGTGGCGCGCAGCTCGACCTACGAGAAGGAAATCGTCACCGCGGCCAATCCGCGCTGGTCCGTCGGCGCATCGCCGGCGGTCACGCGGCGCCGCGACCTGCCCGTCGGCAGCGGCTCGTGCATCGAACTCGATGTCGGCGCCGGCGCGGCCGGCGACGTGCCGGCCAAGCACTACCGCTACAAGGTGTTCGAGACCGTGATTCCGCTGCGCAACATGCTGTGGAGGAGCGCCTGACATGAAGCGCATCCATCGTTCTGGTCGTGGCGCGGCGCGCTGTGCAACGCGGCGTTTCGTGCTGTTCGCGCTGCTCGCGCTGGCCGCGATGTCGCTGGCTGCGGTGGCCCTGGTGCGCTCGGTCGACGGAGGCTCGCTGGTCATCGGCAACCTCGGCTTCAAGCAGGACACGACGCGCGCCGCCGACCGCGCCGCTGAGTTGGCGCGGCGTGGCTGACCGGCAGCGGCAGGACCTGACCGCCGACGGCGCCGCAGGCACCGGCTACTACGCGCAGGTGCACAGACAACCTCGACCCGACCGGCCGACTGACCACTCGGCCAACCGCATGGCCGTCGTCAACTGGGGCGATGCCGACAGCTGCGCCTGCGTGCGGCGGGACATGCCGCGTGCATGCCTGGCACCGTCCAACGAGATCACGCTCAACGGCGGCACGTGCGCGCGCGCTACTTGATCACGCGGCTGTGCCCGAACACGCGGCGCCGTCAGCGACACGACCAACGCCTGCGCGCAACCGGCGGCGCTGCGCGGCCGACAGCACCGGCGGACAAGGGCGGCCAGCTGCTACGGCGACGATGCGGCAGGCCGACGCCGCTGGCGCAGCCGCGCCTTACTACCGAATCATCGTCCGCACCGTGGGCGGTCGCAACACCGTCAGCTTCACCGAGACGATCGTTCATTGATGACAACAGGGTTGGGAGGAAGCATGAAGAACTCAACGATCGAAACGACAGCGACCCTTGGCCGCTTGGCTGCCGCGCTGTGCGCGCTGCTGGGCGCGGCCGGCCAGCCGTTCGGCGCCGCGACCGACATGGCCGTCGACGCCGCTGGTCACCGCGGCGCCGAATGCGGTCAAGCCGAACATCATGTTCATCCTCGACGACTCGGGGAGCATGGCGCAGGACTACATGCCGGACGATGCCGACTTCGCCAGCGGGCAAGTACGGTCGCTTCGCGGCGCAGTGCAACGGCCTGGCCTACAACCCGTCGATCACCTACACGGTTCCGGTGACTCCACCGGCGCCGACATGGCCGCGGGCGCCTTACTTCCCATCACCGACGGCTCCACGCAGGTACCCCTACTACTTCACCTACAGCGGCAGCCAGCCGGCACTTGGCTACGCCTACACACGGCAGCGGTGTCGACACGACCACCTTCTACCGGGAGTGCGACAGCAGCGTCGGCGAGTCGCCGGGCAACGGCCGTTTTACCAAGGTGACTGTCACGTCGGCGAACATCACCAGAACTACCGCAACTGGTACACCTACTACCGCACCCGCATGCTGACCATGCGCTCGGCAGCCAGCCAGGCGTTCAAGGGCATCGACGACAAGTACCGCGTCGGTTTCTCACGATCAGCTCGACCATGGTCGACGGCAACAAGTTCCTCGACGCGGCCGACTTCGACGCGACGCAAAAGGCGACGTGGTACTCGCGGCTGTTCAGCGCCGAACCCAAGCGGGTAGACACCGCTGCGCGGTGCGGTGTCGAAGGCCGGCAAGTACTTCGCCAAGCGCGGCACGCTCAGCAGCGGCGGCTCGCAGACCTACGACCCGGTGCAGTTCTCCTGCCAGAAGAACTTCGCGATGCTGACGACCGACGGCTACTGGAACAACAACAACGAAACGTCGGCCTACGGGCCGTACAGCCTGGACGGCAGCAGCGTCGGCCAGCAGGACGGCAGCGCGCCGCGGCCCTTGCGCGACGGCGGCGTCGAGACCTACACGGTGACCACGCCGATGCAGCAGCTGCTGCACACGCAGCGCACGCGCACGCAGACGCGCACGACCGTTGACGCTACACCGAGTACCAAACGCATCAGTTGCAGCGGTGGCAGCCGGCGGATTGCAGTACCGCACTGTCCCGCGCAACCGCAATGGCACGAACACCGAGACCTCCGTACTACGCGAACACGCACAGCTACAACTCCGTCGTCACCTATACCGGCGGTTCGGCTGGCGCGGCGGTGCAGCAGAACGTGATCGACGGTCCCTACGCCGCCGAGAAGACCACGACCACCAGTGGCTTTGTCGCCGGCACCCGGGCAACTAGCCGCGACGACAGCGCTGGACCAACCTGGGCTGCTGCGCGACCGTCGCGACACAGCCGCCCAACAGCGCGGTGACGACCATCGACCGGCCCAGCGAGCGCCTGGAGCGGCTATTCGGGCTACACGCCGTCATCGCCGGCACCGACGCGGCTGCGGCCACCGGCCCGGCCGTGGAGAGCGCGCGCACCACCGCCGGCGGCAGCAGCGACTCGCTGGCCGACGTGGCGATGTACTACTACGAGACCGACCTGCGCACACGGCGCTGGGCAACTGCACGCTGAGCAACGGCACCAACGTCTGCAACAACAACGTGCCCTCCGCGCGGAGCCGACAACGCCACGCACCAGCACATGACAACCTTTACGCTGGGCCTGGGCGTAAACGGCACGCTGGGCTATCACCCCAACTACCTGGGCGGCGCGTCGGCCGACTACCAGGCGCTCATCGCCGGAACCAAGAATTGGCCCAATGCCGGCCGACGGCGGCGCCGTCAACATCGATGACCTCTGGCACGCCGCCGTCAACGGCCGCGGCCAGTACTTCAGTGCGGGCGATCCCGACGGTGCTGGCGCGCAGCCTGACCGACACGCTGGCGGCGATCGACGCCGCGTTCGGGCACGGCCTCGGCTGCCGCGACGAGCTCGCTGCAGCCAGTCGCCGGCGACAGCACCGAGTACGTCACCAGCTACACCACGGTCGCTGGATAGGCGACGTCGTGGCCTACCAGGTCGATCCGACCGACGGCGCGCGTGCCGGCGACATCGGATTGGTCGGCGCAGCAACTGCTCGATGCACGGGTCGCCGCCGGCACGCGCCCGCAACATCTTCTACATGCGCGCAAGGCCGGCGCCAACACCGGCACGCTGCGCCAGTTCACCTATGCCAACCTGCAGGCCGACGGCCTGAACGGCCATTTCGACGAAGCCTGCTCCAAGTCGCCGGCGCTGACGCAATGCGCGCGACGCCGGCTTCGACGTCGACCGCGCGCAACAGCGGCGGCAACATGGTCACGCTAGCTGCGCGGCCAGGCCGACGCCAGTTTACCGTGCGCGCCAGCACGTGCTCTCGGCGACATCGTCGGTGGTGCGCCGGTGTATGTCCGCAAGCCGCCGTTCCGCTACACCGAGAACGACTACCAGAGCTTCGTCTCGTAACGCCAGCAACAGCGGTGCCGGCCGCAAGGGCGTCGTCTACGCACCGTCCAACGGCGGCATGCTGCACGCCTTCGACGGCAGCAACGGGCCAGGAGCTGTGGGCCTACGTGCCGTCGATGGTGATGGACCGCATGTACCGCCTGGCCGATGCCGACTACGCGACCAAGCATGAGTACTTCGTCAACGCGCGCCGGTGGTCGGCGACATTTACGTGCCCGGCGTCGCCGGGCTGGAAGACGATCCTGGTGGGCGGTCTCGGTGCTGGTGGCCGCGGCTACTACGCGCTGGACATCACCAACCCGGACAACCCCGAGGTGCTGTGGGAGTTCAGCAACGACAGCCTGGGCGGCAACGACAACCTCGGCCTGACCTTTGGCAACCCGGTGATCACCAAGCGCGCCAACGGCACCTGGGTCGTGGTCTTCACCTCGGGCTACAACAACGTGTCGCCGGGCGACGGCAACGGCCGCCTGTTCGTCGTCGATGCGAACACTGGCAGCGCCTGAGCGAAGTCGCGACCTTCACCAGCGGCGCGACGCGGCGGGCAGCACTGACGACGCCGAGCGGGCTGGCCAAGATCAACGACTGGGTCGACTCGCCGCTCAACAACACGGCGCGGCGCTGTCTATGGCGGCGACCTGCTGGGCAACCTCTGGCGCTTCGACATCGACGGCGTGGTCGCGCCGAACAACGCGGCGCTGCGCCTGGCCCAGTTGCGCGCCGGCTCGCCCGCCGTGCCGCAGCCGATCACGACGCGCCCTGAGCTGGCCAGCGTCAACCAGGGCGGCAGCCACGTATCCGGTGGTCTATGTCGCCACCGGCAAGACGCTGGGCCTGCGCGACCTGAGCAACACGCGACCAGCAGACGATCTATGCGATCAAGGATCCGCTGACCAACACGCCGTTGGGCGACGTGCACGCGCA
Organism: uncultured beta proteobacterium; assembly: GCA_963738605.1. Taxonomy (GTDB): domain Bacteria; phylum Pseudomonadota; class Gammaproteobacteria; order Burkholderiales; family Burkholderiaceae_C; genus CADEEN01. Next base: position 70,998 of record CAVTXG010000014.1, on the reverse strand, counting down.
GTCCGGCATGGTGCGCAGACGCTGACCGAGAAGCGGCCACGACCCGTCGCGCACGTCACCAACAACGCCGGTGGACTGGGCCACCAAGAACGGCTGGCGAGTCGATTTCCTGGCGCCGGGCGAGCGCGTCAACATCGACATGCAGTCTGCTCTGACCACCCTGCCCGTCGCCACCAACGCGCCGCCAACGACGCCTGCACGGCCGGCGGCACGTCATACCTGTATCAGTTCGACTCACGCACCGGGTCGAGCCCGCCGTGCCAGCGGCGACGCCGGTGTGTGGTTGGGCAACTCGTTTGCCGTCGGTGTCGGCTCATGACAGCTGTACTCGCCGAGCGGATGGCGGCGCGGCAGAGCACCGGCGACATCGTCACGCATCGTCGATGGCGATCGGACGGAGCGCGGATCCGCAGTCGTGCCGCCCGACGCCGCCGGCGGGCAGGGCCGCCGCACCTCGTGGCGCGAACTGATCGACTGATCGGCATGGCCGGTCGACCTCGCAGCGGTCGGCCGTTCCACCGGCTCGAGCCCGTGCATCGCGCTGACGTCGGCCGCGCACGCGCGTGTTGCTGGCGCTGCCGGTGCGGCCGCAGCGGCGGTGCTGGCCGCGCGCGGTCGCACGCGCTGCAGGTGCGCATGATCGAGCTGGCGCCCGCCGCTCCAGGCCTCGCCCGCAGCAGTCCAGGCTGCCGCGCCGCGGCCGATCAGGCGTCGATCGTCGCCAGCGCGAGCGCCGATGACCACGCCGTCGCCAGCACCTTGCCGCGCGAGCCACGCAGCGAACGACTCGCGACGCCGCGCAGCCGCCGACCCCGCCAGCGGCACCGTGCCGCGATGCCGCAGCTCGGCTTCGTGCTGCAAGGCGCCGCCAGCGATGACGACTACCTTACGCGCTCGCTGCTGACGGCGGCGCCGGCACCGCTGGCCCGGTGCTCATCGCCTTCCCGACCTGACCGACTCCGGCGAGCGCCATGCGGGCGAGTTGACCCTGTTCATCGACGAGACCGGCGCGGTGGTGCGTGTGCGTTGCGAAGGCAACACGCTGCCGCCGGCGTTCGAGGAAGCAGCGCGGAATGCGTTCATGAACGTGCGCTTCCGACCCGGCGAGCTCGCCGATCACGGCGCCGTCAAGTCGCGCATCCGTGTCGAGGTGGTGTTCGAGGCTGGCGAGCCGCTGCTTGTCGGCTGAACTGGCGGGCTGTACGTCGGCATCGGGCCGACGCAGCGGTGCGCGCGGCTCGCGTGCGAGAATCGCCGCAAGAAAAACAGCCGACGCGCCCACGGCCTGCGCGTCTGCCCAGCCGCTTGAAAAACGACGCTCTCATCGAGATCGACCATGTCACCTTCGGCTACGACGCCAGCCGCACGATCCTGGGTGACATTTCGTTGCGCTTCATGCGCGGCAAGGTCACGTCGATCCTCGGCGGCTCGGGCTGCGGCAAGACCACGCTGCTGCGCCTGATCGGCGGCATGGCCGCGGCCTCTTCGGGCCGCGTCGTCTTCGACGGCGAAGAGCTCAACGCACGTGACCGCAAGCAGATGCTGCGCATGCGCCGGCGCATGGGCATGCTGTTCCAGTTCGGCGCGCTCTTCACCGACCTCACGGTGTTCGACAACGTCGCCTTCCCGCTGCGCGAGCACAGCGGCCTGGCGGAGTCGATGATCCGCGACATCGTCTTGATGAAGCTGCATGCGGTGGGCCTGCGCGGCGCTGCGGGCCTGCGCATCTCGGAAGTCTCCGGCGGCATGGCGCGGCGCGTCGCGCTGGCGCGCGCCATTGCGCTCGACCCGGAACTGATCATGTACGACGAGCCCTTCGCCGGCCTCGATCTGATCTCGATGGGCGTGGCCGCCAATCTCATCCGCAAGTTGAACGACGCCACCGGCGCGACCTCGCTGGTGGTCTCGCATGACGTGCCCGAGTGCATGTCGATCTCCGACTACGTGGTCCTGCTGGCCGCGCCGGGCGGGCGCATCGTCGCGCAGGGCACGCCGGCCGAACTGATGTCGAGCACCGATCCCGAGACGCGCCAGTTCGTTCTGGGCGAGCCCGATGGGCCGGTGAAGTTCCACTACCCGGCGCCGACATTGGCCGAGGACTTCGGGGTCACCGCATGATGCGCGCCGCGCCGGGCCGCCCCAAGCAAGCTCCCGCGAGCCGCGAGACGCGGCTCGCGCTCATGGCGTCCATGCCGGCGCAGGCCGGCATGGAGCCGCGCCATTCGCTCCCCTCGGGGGACCGATCGGCGTACTCGCCGGGCGAGGGGCTCGCATGAACCCCTTGCAGGCGATCGGTGCGCGCACATTCGTGGCGATGCGGCGCTTCGGCCGCGCGGCGCTGTTCTTCGTCGACCTGCTGGCGCACCTGCCGCAGGCGTTGCCGCGCTTTCGCCTCGTCATCACGCAGATCCACGCGCTGGGCAACCGTTCGCTCGTCATCATCCTCGCGTCGGGCCTGGCGGTGGGTTTCGTGCTGGCGCTGCAGATGTACTACGCGCTGGCCACCTACGGCGCCACCGAGTCGCTCGGCCTGATCGTCAACCTGAGCCTGGTGCGCGAACTCGGACCGGTGGTCACGGCGCTGCTGTTCGCCGGGCGTGCCGGCACCTCGCTCACGGCCGAGATCGGCCTGATGAAATCGGGCGAGCAGCTGGCGGCGATGGAGATGATGGCGGTGGACCCACGGACGCGCGTGTTCGCGCCGCGCTTTCTCGGCGGCATCGTCTCGATGCCGCTGCTGGCGATCCTGTTTTCCGCGGTCGGTATCCTCGGCGCCTGGGTCGTCGGCGTCATCCTGATCGGGCTGGACTCGGGCAACTTCTGGTCGCTGATGCAATCGCGCGTCGATGTCTGGCGCGATGTCGGCAACGGCGTGGTCAAGAGTTTCGTCTTCGGCGTGGTCTGCACCGCGGTCGCGCTGTACCAGGGCCATCAGGCCGAGGCCACGCCCGAGGGCGTTGCGTATGCGACGACGCGCACCGTGGTGGTGTCGTCGCTCGGCGTGCTGGGCATGGATTTCGTGCTGACGGCGTTGATGTTCTCGGCGCCGTGATGCGAGCAAAGGAGAAGAGAAGATGAACCGCAAGAGCATCGAAGTGCTGGTGGGCCTGTTCGTGCTGCTGGGCATTGCCGGTCTGTTGTTCCTGGCGCTCAAGGCGGCCAACCTGGCCAGCTTCGGCCAGCACAAGGGCTACCGCGTCAACGCCAAGTTCGACAACATCGGCGGGCTGAAAGCGCGCGCCCCGGTGCGCAGCGCCGGCGTCACCGTCGGCCGCGTCACCAGCATCTCGCTCGATCCGAAGACCTATCAAGGCGTGGTGCGCATGGAAATCGACGACCACGTCAAGTTTCCAAAGGACACATCGGCCAAGATCCTGACGGCAGGATTGCTCGGCGACCAGTACATTGGCCTCGAGCCCGGCGCCGACGAGAAGGAACTCGCCGGCGGCGATACGATCCGTCAGACGCAGTCGGCCGTCGTGCTCGAAAACCTGATCGGCCAGTTGATCTTCAACCGCGCGGCCGATGCCGGCAGCAACCGCAACACGCCCAACACGCCGGCGCCGCCGGCGCCGGTACCGCAAAGCGCACCCGCGAAGAAGTAGCGAAGAACGCAGCGATGAAACACAGCCGTCCCCTGCTCGCTCTTGTCTTCGCGGCCGCGACCGCAGCGGCGCATGCGCAGACGGCGAACGATCCGTTCGAGCCGGTCAACCGCGCCATCTTCGGCTTCAACGAGGCGCTCGATCGCGCCTTGCTCGCCCCGCTGGCGCGCGGCTACCAGGCCGTGGTACCGGAACTCGCGCGCCAGGGCGTTGGCAACTTCTTCGGCAACTTCGGCGACGGTTGGTCGGCGATCAACCAGGCGCTTCAAGGCAAGGGCGAAGCCGCGGCGACGATGACGGCGCGCGTGGTGGCGAACACGCTGATCGGCATCGGCGGCATTTTCGACGTTGCCAGCGATCTTGGCATGGAGCGCCAGAGTGAAGACTTCGGCCAGACGCTCGGCCGCTGGGGCCTGCCGGCGGGGCCCTACGTGGTGTGGCCGCTGCTCGGCCCCTCGACCGCGCGTGACTCGCTGGCGCGGCCGCTCGATCTGTCGTGGTCGCCCTCGGCGCTGGTCAACGACAGCGCTGGCGCGTTCGCGTTGAGCGCTTTGAACCTGATCGACACGCGCGCCAACCTGCTCTCGGCGTCGCGCGTGGTCGAAGGCATCGCGCTCGACAAGTACAGTTTCATCCGCGACGCCTACGTGGCACGGCGCCGCAACCTGGTCTACGACGGCGACCCGCCCGAGCTGCCGCAGGACAAGGAGCCGGCGTCGCCGCCGCCGGCCGTGCCCAAGTAAGGCGCACCGCAAGTAAACCCGCGACAGCGCCAAGCGTTGTCGGCTTCGTGCCCGCGCCGCGGGCGCATGAAAGGAAGTTCATGGTTTTGCAACGAATCCTTGCCGGCCTGGCGATCAGCGTGGCGTCTGTCGTCGCGGTCGCGCAGACCACCACGCCCGACGCGCTGATCAAGCAGGTCTCGACCGAAGTCATCGACACGATCAAGGCCGACAAGTCGCTGCAGAGCGGTGACGCGAGCAAGATCGTCTCGCTGGTCGACACCAAGGTGATGCCGCACGTCAACTTCCAGCGCATGACGGCCTCGGCCGTCGGCCGCAACTGGCGCAGCGCGACGCCCGAGCAGCAAAAGCGTCTGCAGGAAGAATTCAAGACGCTGCTGTTGCGTACCTACGCCGGTGCGCTGACGCAGGTCAAGGATCAGACCGTGCAGTTGAAGCCGATGCGCGCGGCTGCGGAAGACACCGAGGTGGTGGTGCGCACCGAGGTCAAGGGCAAGGGCGAGCCGATCCAGCTCGACTACCGCCTCGAGAAGATCGATGCCGGCTGGAAGATCTACGACGTCAATGTGCTCGGCGTGTGGCTGGTGGAGCAGTACCGCAACCAGTTCGCGCAGGACATCAATGCCGGCGGCATCGACGGCCTGATCGCCAAACTGGCCGAGCGCAACAAGAGCACCAAGTCCTGATGCTGGCGTTGCCGGCCCGGCTGGGCATACCCGAAGCGGGCGCTGCGGTGGCAGCGCTCGCTGCGCAGGTCTCGCAGGGCAACGGCGCGCTCGTGATCGATGCCAGCGCGCTCGGTCACTTCGATTCGTCGGCGATCGCCACGCTGCTCGAGCTGCGACGTGCGGCGCCGGGCCGCGCGTTTTCCGTCAGCGGTGCGCCCAAGGCAATGGTCGAACTGGCCACGCTCTACGGCGTGGCCGATCTGCTCGCCTTCAGCTAGCGCTGGCGTCGGTCTTCGCGTAGCGCTTGGCGCGCAGGTTGCGCTTGATCTCGGCCAGCATCGGCCGCAATTGTTCGCCGAGCTTCAACGCCACGCCGGTGGTCAGGATGTCGATGATCACCAGGTGCAGCAGGCGCGACACCATCGGGCTGTAGCGGTCGTAGTCTTCCGGGTGGTCGGCGGCCAGCAGGATCTGCTGCGCGCCGTTGCCGCTGCGCGCCAGCGGCGAGCCGCTGGCGGTGACGACGATCGTGGTCGCGCCCTTGCGCCGCGCGATCTCGGCGGCGTCGAGCAAGTCGCGGCTGCGGCCCGAGTTGCTGATGATGACGACGCAGTCGCCCGGTTGCAGCATGGTCGCGCTCATCACCTGCACATGGCCGTCGGAGACGGCGGTGGCCGAGACGCCGAGGCGAAAGAACTTGTGCTGCGCATCCTGCGCCACGATTCCCGAGTTGCCGACGCCGTAGAACTCGATGCGCCGACCGCTGCGGCCGGCCGCCGCGAGCGCTTCGATGGCGCGATCGAAGGCATGGCTGGCGGCGTCGTTGCGATAAGCAAGCAGCGCGCTGACGGTGTTGTCGATCACCTTGACGACGATGTCGCCCGGCTTGTCGTCCTCGTCGACGGCGCGGTGCACGAAGGGCACGCCTTCGTTGACGGTGCCGGCGAGCTTGAGCTTGAAGTCCGCGAGGCCGTCGTAGCCGACGCTGCGACAGAAGCGCACCACCGTCGGCTTGCTGACATGCGAGCGTTCGGCGAGCTCACCCACCGGCAGCGAGGCGAAGCTGCGCGGATCGGCGAGCACCAGCTTGGCGACGCGCTGTTCGGCCGGCGGCAACGCCGGCAAAGCCGCATGAACGCGCTCGAGCATCGACAAGATCAGGCTTCCTCATCCCAGGCAAACCCATCGCGCGCAATCAACGCACTCGACGCCGGCGGCCCCCACGAGCCCGCCGCATACGGCTTCGGCCCGGCCGGATCGTTGCGCCACGCTTCGAGCACCGGCTCGACCCAGCGCCACGCTTGCTCCTGCTCGTCGCTGCGCACGAACAGGTTCAGGCGCCCGGCGATGGCATCGAGCAGCAGCCGCTCGTAGGCGCCGACGCGGTCGGCGACGAAGGCCTTGTCGAAATCGAGGTCCAGGCGCACCGGCGACAGCATCTCGTTGTTGCCGGTGCCCTTGGCCGCGAGCAGGTGCAGCTCCAGGCCGTCTTCCGGTTGCAGCTTGATGACGAGCTTGTTGGCGCCGCTGGTGCCGGCAAAGATCGGATGCGGCACCGGCCGGAAGTTGATGACGATCTGCGCGTCGCGCGCCGCCAGGCGCTTGCCGGTACGCAGGTAGAAGGGCACGCCGGCCCAGCGCCAGTTCTGCACCTCGGTGCGCAAGGCGACGAAGGTCTCGGTCGTGCTGTCGGCCGGCACCTTCACCTCTTCGAGGTAGCCGGGCACCTTCTGCGCCGCCCACCGCAGCGCCCTTGTACTGGCCGCGCACCACGTCACGCGCCACGCTCTCGGGCGTGAACGGCTTCAATGACTTCAGCACCTTCAACTTCTCGTCGCGGATCGAGAAGGCGTCGCCGTTGGCCGGCGGCTCCATCGCGATCATCGTCAGCAGTTGCAGCGCGTGGTTCTGCACCATGTCGCGCAGCGCGCCGGTGCGGTCGTAGAAATCGCCGCGCGTGCCCACGCCCAGGCCCTCGGCGATCGTGATCTGGATGTTGGCGATGCTCTCGCGCCGCCACAGCGGCTCGAACAAGGCATTGCCGAAGCGCAGCGCGGTGAGGTTCTGCACGGCCGGCTTGCCGAGATAGTGATCGATGCGCAGCGCCTGCGATTCGCTGAACGACGCGCGCACCACGCGGTTGATCTCCTGCGCGCTCGCCAGGTCGTGGCCGAGCGGCTTTTCGAGCACGACGCGCACGTCATCGCCGTTCAAGCCCGCGGCGCCGAGCTGCGCGCAGATCTGCGTGAACAGGTGTGGGCTGGTCGCCAGAAAGAACACCTTGACGTCCGCGCCGCGCTCGTCGAGCCACTGCTTCAGGCCGGCATAGTGCTCGGGTTGCGACAGGTCCATGCGGCGGTAGTGCAGCAGTTGCGCGAAGCGCGCGAACTCCTCGTCGCTCGGCTGCTTGGGCGGATCGACCTCGACGAACTTGTCGCGGATGAAGGCGCGGTAGGTGTCGTCGCTGCGCTCGTCGCGCGCCACCGCGAGGATGCGGCCGTCGGCCGGCAGCTTGCCGTGGCGCCATGCCTGGAACAACGCCGGCATGAGCTTGCGCCACGTCAGATCGCCGGTGCCACCGAAGAGAACGAGGTCGAAGGACATCGAGAGGCTGATGTAATAAAGTTACGGCCACGATGATGCATGAGTTTCTTCGGCGGGTCAAACCGCGCGGCACAATCAAACGGATGAACCAGCTCGACCAACTCAAGCAGCACACCACCGTCGTTGCCGACACCGGCAACTTCCTGCAGCTCGGGCAGTTCGCGCCGCGCGACGCCACCACCAACCCGACGCTGATCCTGAAAGCGGTGCAGCAGCCGCAGTACGCACCCGTGCTGGCCGAAACGGTGGCGTCGCTGAAGGGCAAGGCCCTGGACCGCATCGTCGATGGCGTGCTGGTGCGTTTCGGCCTGGAGATCCTGAAGATCGTGCCCGGCCGCGTTTCCACCGAAGTCGATGCGCGCCTGTCGTTCGACACCGCGGCGACGATCGCGCGCGCGCGCCGCATCGTCGAGCTCTACGAGCGTGCCGGTGTCGGCCGCGAGCGCGTGCTGATCAAGATGGCTTCGACCTGGGAAGGCATCCAGGCGGCCAAGGCGCTGCAGCACGAAGGCATCCACTGCAACCTGACGCTGCTGTTCGCCTTCTGCCAGGCGGTGGCCTGCGGCGAGGCCGGCGTGCGCCTGATCTCGCCCTTCGTCGGCCGCATCTACGACTGGCACAAGAAGGCGGCCGGCGCGGCGTGGGACGAAGCGGCGATGGCCGACGCCGATGACCCCGGCGTCAAGTCGGTGGCGCAGATCTACACCTACTACAAGCACTTCGACATCGACACCGAGGTCATGGGCGCGAGCTTTCGCAACCTCGGCCAGATTCGCGCGCTCGCCGGCTGCGATCTGTTGACGATCAGCCCCGAGCTGCTGGCGCAATTGCAGGCCAGCGATGCGCCGCTGCCGCGGGCTCTCGATCCGGCGCGGGCCAAAACCGCGACGGTGCACGCGGCCAGCTACAACGAGGCCGCCTTCCGCTTCGCGCTCAACGCCGATGCGATGGCCAGCGACAAGCTGGCCGAAGGCATCCGCGCCTTCGCCGCCGATGCGGCGCAACTCGACCAGATGATCGAAAGGCAGCCGTGATGACCCGCTGCGACCACACTGAAGCCTGGGCCGCGCTCGCCGGCCACTACCGCGCGCATGGCCGCGAATTCGATCTGCGCGAGGCCTTCGCGCGCGACGCCGAGCGCGCGCGCGCCCTCACCTGGAGCGCGCCAGAGATCCACGCCGACCTGTCGAAGAACCTGATCGACACCGCCACGCTGCACTTCCTGCACGACCTGGCGCGCGAGTGCGGCATCGAGGCGCAGCGCGACGCGATGTTCGCCGGCGCGCCCATCAACGCCACCGAAGGCCGCGCCGTGCTGCATACCGCGTTGCGCGCGCCGCGCGGCGGCGGACCGTTCTCCGACGAGGTGCACGGCGTGCTCGACGCGATGCTGGCGTATGTCGAGCGCATGCGCGACACCGCGGCCAGCGGCATCCGCCACGTCGTCAACATCGGCATCGGCGGCAGCGATCTCGGGCCGCAGATGGCGGTGGTGGCGCTCGAACCCTTCGTGCATCCGCAGCTCACGATGCACTTCGTCAGCAATGTCGACGGCCACGACCTGACGCGCGTGCTGCGGCGCCTGAGTGCGAAGGAGACGCTCTTCATCGTCGCCTCCAAAACCTTCACGACGCAGGAGACGATGGCCAACGCGATGGCTGCGCGCGAGTGGTTCCTGGCGCAGGGCATGAAGGAAGGCGACATCGCCCAGCACTTCGCCGCCACCACCACCAACGTCAAGGCCGCGGCGCAGTTCGGCATCGACACCACCTTCGGCTTCTGGGATTGGGTGGGCGGGCGCTACTCGTTGTGGAGCGCGATCGGGCTGCCGATCGCGATGGCCATCGGTGCCGCGCCATTTCGTTCGCTGCTCGAAGGCGCGCACGCGATGGACCGGCATTTCGCCGAGGCGCCGCTGGCCTGCAACCTGCCGCTGCAACTCGGCCTGCTCGACGTTCTGGTACCGAAACTTCCACGGCTTCACGAGCCGCAGCATCGCGCCCTACCACCAGGGCCTGGCGCGCTTTCCGGCGTACCTGCAGCAGTTGGAGATGGAGTCCAACGGCAAGCGCGTCGACATGGCCGGCAACCCGGTGCCGTTCGCGACCAGCCCGGTGGTCTGGGGCGAGCCCGGCACCAACGGCCAGCATGCCTACTTCCAGATGCTGCACCAGGGCACGGATGTCGTGCCGGTGGAGTTCATCGCGGTGCGCACGCCGAGCCATCGCCTCGCCGACCAGCATGTCAAGCTGCTCGCCAACTGCCTGGCGCAAAGCCAGGCGCTGATGCTGGGCAAGAGCGCCGACGAGGCACGCGCCGAGAAGGCGCCGACGGCCGCGGCCGACTTCGACCGCGATGCCCTCGCGCAGCACCGCAGCTTTCCCGGCAACCGTCCCAGCACGACGCTGGTGCTCGAAACATTGACGCCGCGCTCGCTCGGCGCGCTGATTTCCCTGTACGAGCACCGCGTCTTCACCAGCGGCGCGCTCTGGGGCATCAACAGCTTCGACCAGTGGGGCGTCGAGTTGGGCAAGGCGCTGACGAATCAGTTGCTGCCGCGCTTTGCCTCGGGCGACACGCAAGGACTCGACGCCTCGACGGCCGCGCTGCTCGAGCGCCTGCGCTCGTGAGCGCAGCGCCGGGCCGCCCCAAGCAAGCTCGCATCCCCGTGGGGGATCGACGGCGGTACTCGGCCGTCGAGGGGCTCACGTGACGCACGCCATGAAGACCGTCGTCTTCGACGTTGGCGGCGTGATCGTGCGCTGGCAGCCGATGCAACTGATGCGCGAGCACCTGCCGACGGTACCGCCGGCGCAAGCACTCGCGCAGATCTTCCAGGGCGGTGCGTCGGGCTCCGACTGGCTGGAGTTCGACCTCGGCCGCGTCGAGCCCGAGGCGCTGGTCGATCGCATCGTGCATCGCAGCGGCTATGCGCGCGAGTCGATCGCCGCGCTGATCGCCAGCATCCCCGCGCACCTGAGCCCGATGGCCGAGAGCGTGGCGCTGATCGAGCGCGTGCGCGCCGCGGGCCATCGCATCGCGCTGCTGTCGAACATGCCCGCGCCGTATGCCGACCACCTCGAAGCCGCGCACGAATGCTTCGGCTGGTTCGAGCACCGCGCCTGGTCCGGGCGCATCGGGTTGGCGAAGCCCGACAACGCCATCTTCGAACATATGCAAAGCGCGCTGTCGATCGACGATGCGTCGCAACTCGTGTTCATCGACGACCATGCCGGCAACATCGATGCAGCGCGCGGGTGCGGCTGGCAGGCGGTGCACTTTCTGGGCGCTGCACAGTGCGCCGCGGCGCTGCAAGGTGACGGCTGGCTCGACTGAAGGCTACGCCGCTCGGGCGTCGATCACCTGCGCGTCGCCATCGGTTGCGATGCGCCGCTCGATGCGAAATCCGCTGGCTTCCAGCAGGCCGCAGAACTCGGCCTCGCTGCGTTCGCGCCCGGCGAGCGCCACCAGCATGTTGAGGTCCGAGCGCGCGACCGCGCGGTCCCGCGTGGACGCGCCAGGACGCTGCGACATCACGCGCTCGACGACGAGCAGGCGCGCTCCGAGCGCCATCGCTTCGCGGCAACGGCGCAGCAGCACGACGCAGCGCTCATCGTCCCAGTTGTGCAACACGCTCTTGAGCAGATAGGTGTCGCCGCCCTCGGGCACCGCCTCGAAGAAGTTGCCGGCGACGCACTCGCAGCGCGCAGCAACCCCCGCGCGCGCCAGGCTCGCGGCGGCGCCGTCGATCGCATGCGGCAAGTCGAACAGCACGCCGTGTGCCGCAGGATGCGCGAGCAGGATCGTCGCCAGCAGTTCACCATGCCCGCCGCCGACATCGACGATGCGTCGCGCAGCGGAAAAGTCGATCACGCACAGCACGTCGCGCGCCACCTGGCGCGTCAGCTCGACCATCGCGCGGTTGAACAGCGCCGCAGCCGCGCCGTCGTCGAGATGATCGAACCCGTCGCGCCCGGTGGTCCGCAGGCGCCGGCTGGTGCCGCTCTTCACGCTCTGATCGAGCTCGCCCCAGCGCATGGACCACGCGGCGCTGCCGCTCAACATCGCCCACGCGTGCACCGATTCGGCGTCGTCGGGCCGCAGATGCGCGCCGAGCGCCGTCAACTCGACAGCGCCGTCGTCACGCTCGCGGCACACGTCGAGCGTGGCCAGCGCGCGCAGCAGCCTGTGCAGCGAAGGAGCATGGCACTGCGCCGCCTCGGCAAGCTGATCGGGCGTGCGCGCGCCGCCCGACAGCAGGGCAGGCAAGCCGAGCGCGCAAGCGGCGTGGATGGCGTGCGTCGTCCATGCCGCGTTGATCAGCGCCAGCAGGCGAGCGCGTGCATCGTCGGCGGGTGCGGCAGCGTCGGTTGCCATGAGTCACTCGAGTTTGATGTTGGCGTCGCTGATCACGCGGCCGAACTTCGCGTGCTCGGCGCGGATGAGGGCTTCGAATTCTTCCGGCGTCAGCAGGCCGGGTTCGCCGCCGCCGGCGGCGAACCACTCGCGCGCCTCGGCGCTGTTCAGCACCTTGGAAAGCTCGGCATGCAGACGCGCGATCACCGCCTTGGGCGTGGCCGCGGGTGCGGCGATGCCGGTCCAGCCGACGAATTCGAATGGCACACCGGCCTGCGCCATCGTCGGCACCTCGGGCAAGGCGGCCAGGCGCTGCGGCCCGCTCACGGCCAGCGCGCGCAGCCGACCGGCCTTGACATGGGGCGTTTGCACCGCCGGGCCTTCCATCGTCCACGCGACCTGCCCGCCGATCAGGTCGGCCATCAGCGGACCGCCGCCCTTGTAGGGCACGTGCGTCGCGGTGATGCCGGTCGCGCGCAGGAAGAGCTCGCTCGCCATGTGCGGCGGCGTGCCGATGCCCGGCGAGCCGTAGCTCAGGCCGCCGGGCCGCGACTTGTGCAGCGCGATGAGTTCCTGCACCGACGTTCGCCGCCACGCCGGGGTGCACCGTCAGCAGCAGCGGCCCGGCACCCATGCGCGTGATCGGTGCGAAGTCCTTCAGCGCGTCGTAGCCGGTGTTGGCGTAGAGGTGCGGGTTCACCGCCAACGTGCCCTGGTGAACCATGCCCAGCGTGTAGCCGTCGGGTGCGCTGCGCGCCACTTCCTGCAAGCCGATGCCGCCACCCGCGCCGCCCTTGTTCTCGACGACGACGGTTTGGCCGAGCGCATGACTCAGGCGTTCGGCCACCCAGCGCGCGCGCACGTCGGTGACGCTGCCCACGCCGCCGGTGATGAGGCGCAGCGGCTTGCTGGGCCAATCGGCGGCTGGTTGCGCCAGCGCGGCGGGAAGGGTGCCGGCGACGGCGAAGGCACCGCCCAGGTCGATCAGCAGTTGACGTTGGCTCAAGCTCATTTCGAATCTCCTTCGGCCCGATGCGTTGGGCCGATGATTTGACTGTAGGCACTGCGCGGCCGAACTGAAATACTCCGGCGGTTGCCGCTGCCTGCAACTTTGGGTTGAAGCCATGGACAAGCTGCGTTCCCTGACCTATGTGCTCGCCGCTGCCGAAACCGGCAGCTTCTCCGGCGCTGCGCGAAAACTCGGCGTCAGCGTGGCGGCCGTGGGCAAGCTCGTCGGCGCACTCGAAGTTGGTGTCGGCGCGAAACTTTTCGAGCGTCACAGTCAGGGCCTGACGCTGACGGCCGGCGGCGCGCGCTATGTCGATTCGTGCCGCGCGGCGCTGGCGCTGCTCGACGAGGCCGACGAACAGCTCGGCGGCGCGGCGCCGCGTGCGCGCGGCACGGTCGTCGTCGGCACGCAGCCGGTCATCATGCAGGAGTGCCTGGCCGCGGCGCTGCCACGCTTCAATGCGCTGTACCCCGACATCCAGCTCGACATCCGCTGCGTCTCGCAGCCGAGCGAACCCAACGCCGCCGGCGTCGATGTCCTGCTGCTGCTCGGGTGGCCCAAGGCCGATGACCTGGTGCAGCGGCGCATCGGCGCCAGCAGCTTCGTCGTCTGCGCCGCGCCGTCGTACTGGGACGCGCACGGCATGCCGCAGCATCCGCGTGAACTCGAACAGCACAACTGCCTGACGATCCGCGGCAACATCGGCACGGTGATGGACCTGTGGCACTTCAAGCGCGGCGACGAGCGCGTGGCGGTCACAGCGCGCGGCTGGCTCGTCACCGACAACCAGCACCGCGACACCGTGCGCGATGTGCTGCGCAGCGGCGGCGGTGTCGGCCGCATCCTCGACTGGCACAAGCGCCGCGGGCACGAACTGGCCAGCGGCGCCTTGATCGCCGCGCTGACCGATTGGGAGCAGCCGGAAGTGCCGCCGATGAACCTGCTCTACCCGCCGAGCGTGCGCCGCGTCGCACGGGTGCGCCTGTTCATCGACTTCGTGACGCAACTCTTCCGCGACATCGAGCTGCAACGCGAACAGCGCGCCCCCGCCAGCGGGCCACCGCAATGGCTGAAGAACCGGCCTGCGCGCGCTTCGGCCACGCTCTCGCGCGGGCGCTGACGTCTCAGCGCTGCGGCGCCTGATTCAGCCAGGCCTGCGCCAGGCGCACCCACATCGTCGCGCCGAGCGGAATCAGCTCGTCGTTGAAGTCGTAGCTCGGGTTGTGCAGCATGCAGGGGCCTTCGCCGTGGCCGAGCTCGCGGTGCGCGCCGTCGCCGTTGCCGATGAGGAAGTAGCAGCCGGGCTTGGCCTGCAGGAAGTAGCTGAAATCTTCCGCGCCCATCGTCGGCTCGAAGTGCAGCACGTTGTCCGGGCCGGCCACTTCACCGGCAATGCGGCGGAAGAACGCGGTCTCGGCCTCATGGTTGATCGTCGGCGGATAGTTGCGCTCGAAGGCGAATTCGCAGGCTGCGCCGAAAGCCGCGCAGGTGTGCTCGGCGATCTCCTTCATGCGGCGCTCGATCATGTCGAGCACCTCCAACGTGAAGGTGCGCACCGTGCCTTCGAGCACGCAGCTGTCGGGCACGACGTTGGTGGCTTCGCCGGCGTGGATCATCGTCACCGAGATCACGCCGGCGTCGATCGGCCGCTTGTTGCGCGTGATGATCGTCTGGAAGGCCTGCACCATCTGGCAGGCGATCGGCACCGGGTCGATGCCGTTGTGCGGCAGCGCGGCGTGGCTGCCCTTGCCGCGGATCGTGATCTTGAATTCGTTGCTCGATGCGAAGCAGGGCCCGGGCGTGACGCCGAACTGGCCGGCCTTCATGCCCGGCCAGTTGTGTGCGCCGAAGATCGCTTCCATCGGGAACCGGTCGAACAGGCCGTCCTTGATCATCTCGCGCGCGCCGCCGCCGCCTTCTTCGGCCGGCTGGAAGATCAGGTAGACCGTGCCGTCGAAATCGCGGTGCTTGCTGAAATGCTTGGCCGCGGCCAGCAGCATCGCGGTGTGGCCATCGTGGCCGCACGCATGCATCTTGCCGGCGTAGCGGCTCGCATGCTCGAACTTGTTGTGCTCGGTCATCGGCAGTGCGTCGATGTCGGCGCGCAGGCCGACGGCACGCTTGCTCGTGCCGTTCTTGACGATGCCGACGACGCCGGTGGTGCCCAGGCCGCGGTGGATCGGGATGCCCCAATCCGTCAGCGCCTTCGCGATCACGTCGCTGGTGCGCTTTTCCTCGAAGCAGAGTTCGGGGTGGGCGTGGATGTCGCGCCGCATCGTGGCGATGGCAGCGGCATCGGCAAGGATCGAGTCGATGGCGAACATGACAGCACAACCTCCGGGGATCGAAACCAGTTTACGCTCTGCTCACAGTCCTTGACCTGCCAAGCGACCGCCGCGGATCGCGGCTTTGCCCGGCCGCTGGCGGGCCTTGCAGGCCGCGTGGCCGCGAGACGCGGCCACTCCTCGGCCCGTCCAAGCCGGCGCGGGCCGGCTTGGAGCCGCGGGCCTCGGCCCACTTGAGGGGGAGCGGCGTCAGCCGCTCCGGGGGTGGGCCGGTTCCTCAGTGGATGAAGCGGTCCTCGCGCGAGTACATCGACAGGTCGACGAAGCGCGAGCCGTCGTGCGACTGCTTCGAGTAGCGCACGCCGACGCCGCCGAGGTCGAAGTTCGAGCGTTCGAGCGCGCTGACGAAGGCCGCACGCGTCAGGTCCCTGCCGGTGGCCTGCAGCGCCATCACCAGCGCCTTGGCGGTGAGAAAACCTTCGAGGCCGCCGTAGCTGAGCGCTACGCCGGGGCGGCCTTTGGCCATCGCCGCCTGGAACTCGCGCGAGATCGCATGCTTGCGTTCGGTCGGGCTGGGCACGACCTGCGCGAACACCATGCCGTGCGCCAGCGGGCCAAGATCGGCAGCAAGCTGCGTCGAGCCGGAGTTGACGGCCATGAACGTGGTCCTCAGCCGCGTCTTGCGTGCCTTGGCGATCAGCTTGGCATAGACGCCGGCACTGCCGTGATTGAAGAAGAGGTCGGGCTGCGCCTGCACGATGCGCTGCGCCAGCTCGTCGAGCTGCATGTCGCTGATCTCGCCGCGAAACGGCAGCGCCAGCGTCAGGCTCATGCCGAGCTCGACGGCCGCGAGCTTGACGTTCTCGAGGTGCGCACGGCCGACGTCGGAATCGGCATGCAAGAAGCCCACGCTCTTCAGGCCAGTGCGCTGGCCCCACTCCATCAGCGCGCGGAACTCGTCGCGGTGCTCGGCGCGCACCGGAAACACCATGGGCGAGTGCGGACGGCGCAAGTTCGGCGAGCCGGCCATCGGGCCGAAGAACGGCACCCGCAGCTCCTCGGCCGCCTTGGCTACCGCGCTCGAAGGCCCGCCTTCCTGCGAGCCGAAGAGGATGAAGGCGCCCTCGGCAACGAGCTGGCGGGCGTTGGCTTCGGCTGTGGGGGCCTTGTTGTCGTCGTCGAGCGTGCGCAGCACCAGCTTGCGGCCGTGCACGCCGCCGGCGCTGTTGACTGCTTCGAGGTACAGCTGCATGCCGTCGAGCGCTGCCACGCCGTAGCGGTTCTTGCCTCCTTGCAGCGTGATGTCCTGGCCGATCAGCACCTCGGCGGCGCTGACGCCGGCCTCGGCCGCGACCACCGGCGCCGCGGCCACGAACAGGCTGGCTGCAGCCAGCCAGGCGATTGCGTGGCGTCGCGCACAGATTCCACCGACACAGCTCATCACAAATCCCCGGTTTGCGGGGATTATCGGTGGCGCTGCGCGCCGCAACCCGCGCCGCTAGCGCCGGACCTTGCCGTCGCCCGTCAGGATCGTCAGGTCGACGAAACGCGAACCCATGTGCTTGCTCGCGCCGAAGTCGACGAAGAAGCCGCCGAGGTTGTGTTCGCGCAGCGACTCCAGGCCCGCGATCAGCGACTCGGCGCTGGCGGCGCCGGTCATGCGCCTCAAGGCTTCGGCAAAGGTCTTGGCCGCGACGAAGCCCTCGATGCTGCTGTAGTTGGGGGCGAACTTGTCGGCCTCGGCGGCCTTGCCTGCGGCCAGGTACTCGGTCGAGATCGGCGAGGCCGGCGAGTAGGGATAGGGCATGACCTGGCTGACGACGACGCCGCGCGCATCGGCGCCGAGTTCGTCGGCCAGCGCCTTGGTGCCGACGAAGCTGACGTTGTAGAAGCTGCCGCCATAGCCGGCCTTGCGCGCCTCGCGGATGAACGCCGCGCAGGATTTGTAGGCGCTGATCTGCACGATCGCATCGGGCTTGGCGGCGACGATGGTCTTGACCGCCGCGGCCACATCGATGGTGTTGCGCTCGACGGTGCCCAGGGCCGCGGGCTCCAGGTTGAGCGGCTTGAGCGCGCGCAGCACACCATCGAGACCGGCCTTGCCGTAGGCGTCGTTCTGGTGGAAGACGGCGACGCGCTTGGCGCCGATCGACGTCACCTGCTTGACGATCTCGGCGGTCTCGTCGAAGTACGAGGCGCGCACGTGGAAGGCAAAGCGGTTGAACGGCTCGCGCAGCGCCTGCGCGCCGGTGAAGGGCGCGATGAAGGGCACCTGCGCCGCGGTGGCCAGCGGCAGCGCCGCCAGGCTGGTGGGCGTGCCGATGTAGCCGAAGAGGGCGAACACGCCGTCCTTGATGAGCTTGTCGGTGTTGGCCTTGCAGCGGTCCGGCTCGTAGCCGTCGTCCAGGCTCTTCAGTTCGATGGTGCGGCCGTTGACGCCACCCTTGGCATTGAGCTGGTTGAAGTACAGCAGCGCGCCGCGCTTGAACTGCTCGCCGAGTTGCGCCGCCGGCCCGGTGAACGGCGCCGACTGGCCGAGCACGATGGTCTTGCCGGCCGACTGCGCCCACAGCGGGGTAGCGAGACCGGCGGCAGCGGCACCGGCGAGTTGCTTGAGCGCGCGCCGGCGTGCTTCGGTGTGTGCAGTCATGCAGTGTCTCCTGATGAAAATCAGCGCCGGACCTTGCCGTCGCCGGTGAGCATCGACAGATCGACGTAGCTCGACGCCACGTGGTCGCGCCCGCCGAAGTCGACCAGGAAGCCGCCGAAGTCGGCGCGCTGGATCGATTCGAGCCCGGCGATCAACTGCTCGCGCGTCGGGTTCTTCGGCGCGCGCCGCAGGCCTTCGGTGAAGACCTTGGCCGCCAGGTAGCCCTCGAGGCTCGAGTAGTTGGCCTGCACCGTGCCGCCGGCCTTGGCCGTGGCAGCCGCGAACTCGCGCGTGATCGCGCTCGACGCGGTGTAGGGGAAGGGCATGACCTGGCTGACCACCACGCCCGTGCCGTCGCTCTTCAGCTCGTCGGCCAAGGCCTGCGTGCCGACGAACGAGACGTTGAAGAAGGTGCCGCCGAAGCCGGCCTTGCGCGCTTCGCGGATGAACGCGGCGCAGGACTTGTAGGCGCTGATCTGCACCACGGCGTTCGGATGCTTGGGCACGATCTCGGCCACCGCCTTGGCCACGTCGATCGTGTTGCGCTCGACGGTGCTGGTGGTGACCGCTTCGAGGTTGCGGCGCTTCAATGCGCGCACCGTGCCTTCGAGGCCGGCCTTGCCGTAAGCGTCGTTCTGATAGAAGACGGCGACGCGGTTCAGGCCGAGCGTCGTCAGCTGCTTGACGATCAGCTCGGTCTCGTCGTAGTACGAAGCGCGCAGGTGGAACACCGACTTCGAGAACGGCTCGCGCAGGATTTCGGCGCCGGTGAAGGGGCCGAAGAACGGAATCTTTTCTTCGTTGACCAGCGGCAGCGCCGCGGCGCAGGTCGGCGTGCCGACGTAGCCGAGCAGCGCGAAGACGTCGTCCTTGATGAACTTCTCGGTGTTGGCCTTGCAGCGGTCGGGCTCGTAGCCGTCGTCGGCGGTGCGCAGCTCGAGCTGATGGCCGTTGATGCCACCGCCGGCGTTGACCTGATCGAACCAGAGCTTGACGCCGGCGTTCATCTGGATGCCGAGCTGCGCCGCCGGGCCGGTGAACGCGGCCGACTGGCCGATGACGAGGCCGCGCGCCTGGGCGAAAGCGGGCAGGGCGAGCGCGGCGCAGCCGCTGATGGACTTCTTGAGCAGGGTTCGGCGCAGCATGGCGGCAGGGTGCAAGACGAGGAGCCCAAAGTTTCAGCGCAATGCGCGCGACATTGAAGGGCGTGCACCGCACGCACCGCGGGTCGATGTGCAATAGTTCATTTCATGACCACTGCTGCAACTTCAGGCAAGGTGCGAACGATTCACGCGGCCTGCCCACACGACTGCCCCGACACCTGCGCGTTGCGTGTCACCGTCGAAGAAGGCCGCGTCGTGCGCATCCAGGGCGACCCCGATCACCACCCCACGGCGGGCGCGCTCTGCACCAAGGTCAGCCGCTATGCAGAGCGCACTTATCACGACGAGCGCGTGAAATATCCACTCAAGCGCGTCGGCGCGAAGGGCAGCGGACAGTTCGTTCGCGTCTCCTGGGACGAAGCCTCGAGCGACATCGCGACGCGCTTGAAGGCGATCGCTGCGCGCGAACCCCAGGCCATCGTGCCCTACAGCTACGCCGGCACGATGGGCCTGGTGCAGGGCGAGGCGATGGCGCAGCGCTTCTTCCACAAGCTCGGCGCATCGCTGCTCGATCGCACCATCTGTTCTGCGGCCGGCGGTGAGGCGCTGATCGCGACCTACGGCGCCAAGGTCGGCATGCACACGCGCTTTTTCGCCGAGAGCAAGCTGATCGTCATCTGGGGCAGCAACTCGATCGCGAGCAACCTGCACTTCTGGATGCTGGCGCAGGAGGCCAAGCGCCGCGGCGCCAAGCTGATCGCGATCGACCCGCGGCGCACCGAGACCGCCGAGAAGTGCCACCAGCACATCGCCCTGCTGCCCGGCAGCGACGGCGCGCTGGCGCTGGGCGTGATGCACGAGTGGGTCGAGCACGACTGGATCGATCGCGAGTACGTCGCACGCCACGTCGACGGCTTCGATTCGCTCGCCAGGCGCATTGCCGAGTGGCCGAGCGAGCGCGCCGCGGCGGTGTGCGGCATCACGGCCGATGAAGTGCGCGGTCTGGCGCGCGAGCTGGCGCAGGCGCAGCCCGCGGCGATCCGCCTGAACTACGGCATGCAGCGCGTGCACGGCGGCGGCAGTGCGGCGCGTTTGATCGCGCTGCTGCCGTGCCTGACGGGGGCCTGGCGGCACCGTGCCGGCGGCCTGTTGCTGTCGAGCTCCGGCTGGTTCGCGCGCTTCAAGAACCCGTCGCTGACGCGGCCCGATCTGCTCGCCGGCCGGCGCCCGCGCACCATCAACATGAGCACCATCGGCGACGACCTGCTGCACGCCACGCCGAAGATCGAAGCGCTGATCGTCTACAACAGCAACCCGGTGGCGGTGGCGCCCGAGTCGAAGAAGGTGGTGGCGGGCTTCGCGCGCGACGATCTCTTTACCGTCGTGCTCGAGCACTTCATGACCGACACCGCCGACCATGCCGACTATGTGCTCCCGGCGACGACGCAGCTCGAACACATGGACGTGCACGGCACCTACGGCCACACCGACATCCTGTTCAACGAGCCGGCGATCGCGCCGCTGGGCGAGGCCCAACCCAACACGCAGATCTTTCGCGAGCTGGCGCAGCGCATGGGCTTTGCCGACAACTGCTTCGCCGACAGCGACGAAGAGCTGGCGCGCCAGGCCTTCGACTGGGCGGCCATCGGCACCTCGTTCGAGGCGCTGCGCGAGCGCGGCTGGGCCACGCTGCCGCTGCCCGACGCGCCGTTTGCCGACGGCGGCTTCCTCACGGACAACGGCCGTGCCCAGGTCGCACCTTGCGGCATGGGCGTGCCCGAACACGTGCCCAACCACGAGAGCGTGTTGTCGTCGCCCGAACTCGCGCAGCGCTTTCCGCTGGCGATGATCTCGCCGCCGGCGCGGCACTTCCTCAACTCGAGCTTCGTCAACGTCAAGAGCCTGCGCACGATCGAGGGCGAGCCGCTGCTCGAGATGCACGCCGACGACGCGGCTGCGCGCGGCATCGAAAGCGGCGCGCTGGTGCGCGTCTTCAACCAGCGCGGCGAGCACCGCTGCCGCTGCGAAGTCAGCGCGCGCGCGCGGCCGGGCGTCGTCAACGGCCTGGGCGTGTGGTGGCGCAAGTTCAACGCCGACGGCACCAACGTCAACGAGCTCACCAGCCAGCGCCTGACCGACATCGGCCGCGCGCCGACCTTCTACGACTGCCTGGTGCAGGTCGAGAAAGCGTGAGCTGGCTGAAGGTGGCGGGCATCGGCTTGGCGGGACTGGTGGCGCTCGTCGGCGCGGCGTGCCTCACCGTCGGCTGCTCGACGCTCGGCTACTACGCGCAATCGGTCGGCGGCCACCTCGATCTGATCGCGCGCGCCAAGGCGATCGATGAAGTCGCCGCCGATGCCGCCACGCCCGAGACGCTGCGCCAGCGACTGGCACTGGCGCAACGCATCCGCGACTTCGCCGTGGCCGAATTGAAGCTGCCCGACAACCGCAGCTACCGCCGCTACAGCGATCTCGGCCGCAACGCTGCGGTCTGGAACGTCACCGCCGCACCCGAGCTCTCGTTGAAGCTCGAGACCTGGTGCTTCCCGGTCGTTGGCTGCGTCGGCTACCGCGGCTACTACGAGCAAGCCGCGGCGCAGGCCGAAGGGGCGGCGCTGCGCGCGCGCGGCCTCGAAGTCAACGTCTACGGCGTGCCCGCGTACTCGACGCTCGGCAAGCTCGAATGGCTCGGCGGCGATCCGCTGCTCAACACCTTCATCGGCTGGAGCGAAGGCGAACTGGCGCGCCTGGTCTTCCACGAACTCGCGCACCAGGTGGTCTATGCCGAAGGCGACACGATGTTCAATGAATCGTTCGCCACCGCCGTCGAGCGCATCGGCGTGGCGCGCTGGCTGGCGCAACACGCGGGCGACGAGGCGCGCAAGCAGACCGCGGCGCAGGACGCGCGACGAGAGGACTTCCGCGCGCTGACCACGCGCTACCGCGACCGTTTGAAGGCCGTCTACGACGGTGCAGCCAGCGACGCCGACAAGCGCATTGCCAAGGCCGACGTGATGCGCGAACTGCGCGCCGAGTACGCGCGGCTCAAGACCGGGCGCTGGAGCGGTTTCGCCGGCTACGACGCCTGGTTCGAGCGCGCCAACAACGCCAACTTCGGCGTGCTGGCGGCATACAACGAACTCGTGCCGCAGTTCGAGCAGCTGTACGAACGCGAGGGCCGCGACTTCGCGCGCTTCTACGCCGCGGTCGCGCGTTTGGCCGCATTGCCCAAGGCCGAGCGCCACGCCACACTGGGGCCGTCATGAGAGAGTGTTGAGGAAACAAGGCCATGCCCGACATCAAGATCCACCGCGAACACCAGCTCGGCCTGGCCAAGGCGCGCAAGGTCGCGCTGCACTGGGCCGAAGACGTTGAGCGCGACTTCGACATGGAGTGCACCATTCTCGAAGGCGAGTTCAGCGACACGGTGGAGTTCAAGCGCCTGGGCGTGGCCGGCACGCTGATCGTCGCCGCCGACCACTTCGACTTGAACGCCAAGCTCGGCTTCCTGCTCGGCGCCTTCGCCAAGACGATCGAGAACGAGATCAAGAAGAACCTGGACGCGCTGCTGGCCAAGAGCGCGAAGCCGGCTGCGAAGAAGGCGGGGAAGAAGTAGGCTGCGGGCGCACGGAAAGCGAATCCGTGCCTTGCGTGTCTAAGTGGGCTGTGACTGCGCGCGAGGCGCACTGAGCGACAATGCACACTTGGAGGCATCGTATGCAACTCACTGCCGTGCCTACGCCCGCTGAAGAAGGTGGGTTTGTGGCACTGAATCCTGAAACGGGAACCGTCTCGCAGGGAGAAACGGTGGAAGAGGCCATTGCAAATCTTCGGGAGGCAACGGCGCTGTACATCGAGGAGTTTCATTTTGCTGCGAAGGGCCACCCGCTGGTAACCGTCTTTACGGTCGAGCCAGCGCATGCCTAAGTTGCCCCGCGTCTCAGGCGCCGAGGCGGTGAAGGCGTTGCAGAAGCTTGGTTTCGAGAAGGCGCGCCAGTCAGGCAGCCATATCGTCATGCGCCGCGGCACGAAGGTGCTGTACCGCTGCATGCGGAGCTGAAGGTTGGCACTCTGCCTGCAAGTGCGGCAGCTGCACTCGCTGGCTTCATCCAGGCCGGTGCAGCAGAACCAGTCGGCCAGTTCGATCGTGCCTTCTTCTGCGCCGCGTCGTTGCATGTACCCGCCCGTCACGCCGGAACGCATACGATGCCGCGCAGATCGGCCACAACGCAAGTACAAGCACGCGCTCGCGGTCGAGGTGCTGCATGAAGGCGCGCACGCGCTACTTCAACGACTCTATCAGGTCGACGTACTCGCCCATTGCCTCGTCCTTGCCCTTGCCCTTGATCGCATTCCACGCGTCCCATTTGGCGCGGCCGACCATGTCGGTGAAGCCGGGGCGCTTGCCGTCGACTTCACCCACCGTGGCCTGCTTGTACAGCGCGTAGATCTGCAGCAGCGTGGCGTTGTCGGGCTTCTCGGGCAGGTTCTTGCTGTCGGCGACGGCCTTGTCGAAGGCGGCTTTGCTGGTGGCCATGATGAACGGACTCCTTGTCAGCGGATAGGTTGAAACATCTTAGCCAGATCAGTCTTCGAGCTCTTCCTTCGCCATCTCCACATCCAGCATCTCCATCGCATCGGCCGGCTCGCACGCGGCCGCGTCGGCGTAGAGCTTCTCGGCCTCCTTCATCTTCTTGTCGCCTTCGAGCATGACCAGGCCGTTGGCGTATTCGATCATCGCGATCGCGCTCGGCGGATTGAGCTTGAGCGCCTGCTGGAACAGCTTCAACCCGGTGGCCTTGTCGGCGCCTTGCGTCTTGCCGAGCAGGCCGCCGACCTTGTCGATCACCTCGGCGTGGAAGCTGCCCAGGCCGATGTGCGCGTCGGCATGTTTGGGCGCGAGCTTGAGGGTGGTCTCGAATGCGCCCTTGACCTTGCTGCCCAGACCCTGTGCCAGCGCCTTGGCCACGCTGATGCCCTGGCTGTAGCGGCCGAGCGCGTAAGCCTGCCAGTAGAACGCATTGGCGTTCTTCGGCTCTTCACGCTGCTGCGCCTCGGCGCGCGCCGCGATCTCCTGGAACATCGCGAGCTTGGTCTTCTCGCTTTTCTCGAGGTAGTTGGCGTGGATGGCCTGCGCCTTGTTGGCCACGGTGATGCCGGCTCCGCCCAACTTCATGCCCGCGTCGAAGGCCTTCTGAAATTCACCGCGGTGAAACAGCGCCCAGGCGTCGATCACCTTGGCGTCCTTCGGCAAGGGCTCGGCATCGCCGGCATGCAGCCGCGCCCATTGCTTCTTCACCGCAGCGGCGTCGAGTTCGAACAGATCGTAGGGAAAGGCAGTCCACTTGGCCATGTCGTGTGTCTCCTTGTTGGTGTTCAGTGTCGATAAGGCGCGACGAGCGCATGCAGGTGGTTGCGCGATGCATCGTCGATGTAGGGCATCAGCAGGCTCAGCACGTGATACGCGCCGCGCGCCAGCGCCGGGCCGGCGGTTTCGGGTTCGAGCGCCTTGCGCGGATCGCGCACGTACTCGAAGGACAGCCAGTACGTCAGCACCACCACCATCGCGGTCGCCACCGGCTCGGCTTCGCGCGCGTCGATCTTGACGGCGCTGCCGCGGGCAAGCCCGCCCAGCACCGACTGCACCGCGCGGCCCTTGGCCTTCAAGATCTGCTGGAACTGCGTCTCCAGCTTGCGGTTCTTGGACAGCAGGTCGTTCAGGTCGCGATACAGGAAGCGGTAGGCCCAGATCGTCTCGAACAACAGGTGGAAGAACAGCCAAGCATCCTCGACGTTGCGCACGTTGCCCGCGGCCTGCAGCACCTCGTCGAGCGCCCTCTCGTAGCGCGCGAACAGCTTGTTGATCAGCTCGTCCTTGGCCGGGTAGTGGTAGTAGAGATTGCCCGGGCTGATCTTGAGTTCGGCCGAGATCACCGTGGTGCTGACGTTGGGTTCGCCGAAGCGGTTGAACAGCTCCAGCGTGACGTCGAGGATGCGCTCGGCGGTGCGGCGCGGCGGCTTCTTGGCGGGTTGCGACATGGTGTTGCGGCCGAATCTACCGCGCCGCCAGCATCGCCGCCAGCCGGTCGGGCTGGCCCTCGATGCGTTCGAGCGCTGGATAGCGCAGGCCATCGCGGTAGTCCAGGTGCACGTTGAAGAAGCGATCACCGTCGCGCAGCAGCAAGTCGATCGGCGCCTTGCCGTCGCGGTTGGCGCGGATCGCGTCCTTCAGCAGCTCGGCCTTGTAGGCGCGCAGGTTCACGGCCACCAGCGTCAGGCCCGGCGCGAGCCCGGCCTTGTAGGCCGGCCCTTCCCACAGCACGCCCGAGAGCTTGCCGTCCTGGCCGACCAGGAAGCCGAGCGAGTAGTAGAAGTCGCTGTACTTGCCGTCGGCCTCGTCGGCTTCGAGGTTGCTGCTCGGCTTGTCGGTGAAGCCGAGGCGCCAGCCGGCGCGCGCCAGGCCGTCGAGCGGTGCGCGCTCGTGGGCGTCGAGTCGCTCGCGCAGGAAGCGTGCCCAGTCGTGGGGATGCACCGCGTTGAGCGCGGCGACCACGTCGTCGAAGGTGTAGGCCAGCGGCCCGAGCTCGCCGTCGCGCATGCCGAAGAAGGCGCGCGCGAAGTCGTCGAGCGAGCGCGTGCCGTTGCTGGACTCGCGGATCAGCATGTCGGCGTCGAGCCAGATCAGCAGCGCTTCGCCGTAGTAGTCGCCGCGGTTGCGCTGCCAGCTGCTCCAGTCGCGCGACCAGCGCAGGTTGCTCATCGGCGCGTCGTTCGTGGTGTCCTGCAGGTTGCGCCAGGCGCGACCGGGACGTGTCGAAAACAGCGCTGCCAGGCTGGCGAGTTCGTCGCGCGCCAGCGCTTCGCTGACCAGGCCGCTGCGCGCGGCCAGCACCTTGCCCCAGAACTCGGTCTGCCCCTCGTACAGCCAGAGCAGCGAGTTGCGCATCGAGACGTTGAAGTGCGGTGTCCACAGATCGCGCGGGCGCCGGAACTTGCCGTTCCACGAATGCGCGTACTCGTGCGGCAGCAGCTCGCGACTGCGCACCGACTTGTCCCAGTCCTTGAAGTAGGTGGGCTTGACCGCGTTCTCGCTGCTCTCGTGGTGCTCCAGGCCGATGCCGCCCATGCGCTCGGTCAGCGCCAGCAGGAAGTCGTACTGCGCGAAGTGGCGCGAGGCGAACAGCCGGTCGCACTGCTGCACCAGGCGGCGGTGCGCGTCGAGCTGGGCGTCGCTGGCTTCGAGTTGCGAGGCGCTGTCGGCGAACAGGTGCAAAACAACCGGCCGCGCGGCGCCGGCGGCGTCGAGCTCGACGCGCTTGTGGTGCAAGCCGGCGAACAGCGGCGAATCCACCAGCGTCTCCAGCGACACCGGCTTGAAGTGCACGGTCGCCGCGTCGCTCCGCTCGGCGCGCAGCGCCCCGCCCCAGGACCAACCTTCGGGCAGCGTCAGGCTGGCCTGGAAGGTGATGCCACGCGCCACATGCCCGGCGGGGTAGAGCAACAGGTTGTGCCACTGCAGGTTCATCATCTCGCGCGTCATCACGACGCGGCCGCTGCTCTCGCCCACCGCCGACAGGTGCTGGAACTCGAGGTCGAGCGCGCGCACCCCGCGCGGCACGTCGAGCAGGAAGGCGTGGGTGTCGAGGCCGTCGCGTCGCCACGCCAGGCGCTGCCCGTTGGCCTGCACGACGAGCCCGGCGAGCAGCGTCGCGTCGCCGGTGGGCGCGTGATGGCCCGGGATCCAGCGCGGCTGGTAGAGCTTGAGAGGGCCCGGTGCCACCGGCAGCGTCTGGCGCACGCGCAGGATGCGGCGGTCGAGATCGGTGGCATCGACCTGCAGCTTGACGACGCCGGGATACGGCGTCTCGCGCGCTGCCTCCGCGATCACGGCTTGCGCCCGGGACGGCGGCGCGAGGACGCAGGCGAAAGCAAGAACCAATGCGATGAAGCGGCTGCGCATGGCGTCGGCGACGAGGTGAAGCTGGGCGCGACGATAAGGCATCAACGCCCCTGGCGGCGCGCGCGGCTCGCCAGCACCAGCGCCACACCGCCGAGGATCGCCAGCGAAGCCAGCGCAAGGCGCGGCGTCAACGTCTCGCCCAGCAGCAGCACGCCGCCGAGCGCGGCCAGCGGCGGCACCGAAAGTTGCACCGTGGCTGCGCGCAGCGCGGTGAGATGCGGCAGCGCCGCGTACCAGACGACGTAGCCCAGCCCCGATGTGATCGCGCCCGAAGCCACGGCCAGCGCCACGCCCTGCGCACTGACGTGCGACGAGCCGGCGAGCGCGAGGCTCAGCGCCAGCGCGAGCGGCGTGGCACGGATGAAGTTGCCCGCAGTCGCAGCCACCGGCTCGCCGGCGTTGCGGCCACGCAGCGAATACACGCCCCAGGCGATGCCGGCCGTGGCCATCAGCAGCGCGCCGGCCAGCGGTGGTGCCGTCAGGCCCGGCAGCAGCAGCGCGACGAGGCCGGCCACCGCCATCGCGAACCCGCTCCATGCGACGACGCTGAAGCGTTCGCCGCGCGCCCAGCCCACTGCCAGCATCGTCAACTGCACGCAGCCGAACAGGATGAGCGCGCCGGTGCCGGCGGCGAGTGTCAGATAGGCGAAGGAAAAGCCGGCGACGTACAGCCACAGCATCGACGCGGCGATCCAGTCGCCACGCAAGCCGGTGCGTGCGCCACGATCGCGCCAGCGCAGCACCGCCCACAACACCAGCGCGCCCGAAGCCAGGCGCACGCTGCCGAAGCTGGCCGCGTCGATGCTCGCGTGCTGCAGCGCCAGGCGCGTCAACAACGAATTGGCGGCAAAGGCGAGCATCGCCAGTGCGGTCAGCGCGATGGCACGCAATGAGAGGTTGGGGCAGGTGGTGTCGGCGCTCATCGGCCGCGATGGTAGGTGCTGCCTACAATCGCCGACCTCATGAGGCCCCCCAGCTCACTTCGTTCACTGCCCCCCGAGGGGGCGTCAGCGCCCTTCG
This sequence comes from uncultured beta proteobacterium, assembly GCA_963738605.1. GTDB lineage: Bacteria > Pseudomonadota > Gammaproteobacteria > Burkholderiales > Burkholderiaceae_C > CADEEN01. Next base: position 42,995 of record CAVTXG010000014.1, on the reverse strand, counting down.
GGCGGCCGCGCGGGCGCTGATGCCCGCGGTCGTCTTCGATCAGGTCGCCAAGACCTATGCCGGCGCGCGCGGCGAAGTGCGTGCGTTGGACGGCGTGTCCTTCGCCATCGAAGCTGGCGAATTCTTCGGCCTGCTCGGCCCCAACGGCGCTGGCAAGACGACGCTGATCTCGATCCTCGCCGGGCTGACGCGCGCGACGCGCGGCCACGTCACGGTGATGGGCCACGACGTGGTGGCCGATTACGCCGCGGCGCGCAAATCGCTCGGCATCGTGCCGCAGGAGCTGGTCTTCGACCCGTTCTTCAACGTGCGCGAATGCCTGCGCATCCAGAGCGGCTACTTCGGCATCCACGACAACGGCGCCTGGATCGACGAGCTGCTCGCCGGCCTGGGCCTGGCCGACAAGGCCGGCGCCAACATGCGCCAGCTCTCGGGCGGCATGAAGCGGCGCGTGCTGGTGGCTCAAGCCTTGGTGCACAAGCCGCCGGTGATCGTGCTCGACGAGCCGACCGCGGGGGTGGACGTTGAGCTGCGGCAGACGCTGTGGGGCTTCATCGCGCGCTTGAACAAGCAGGGCCACACCGTGCTGCTGACGACGCACTACCTCGAAGAAGCCGAAGCGCTGTGCGGGCGCATCGCGATGTTGAAGCAGGGTCGCGTCGTCGCCCTCGACAAGACCTCGGCCCTGCTCGCCAACACCGCGCACCAGATGCTGCGCTTCAAGACCGACGATGCGCTGCCGGCCGACGTTGCCGCGCACGCGCGTGTGACGGGCCGCATCGCGCAGGTGCGCGCGCACGATGCGCATGAGGTGGAGTCGCTGCTCGTGCGCTTGCGCGAATCGAAAGTGCGCGTCGAAGACCTCGAGATCGGCCGCGCCGACCTCGAGGATGTGTTCCTCGAGATCATGCAGGGTGGCTCGAAGGAGGCGGTGTCGTGAAGGCCCAATCTCCGAACGGTGCTGTGGCACGGCTTCGACACCTTAGCCCGCAGGGTGACCCATGAACCTCGCCGGCGCGCGCACCCTCTTCAACAAGGAAGTCCTGCGCTTCTGGAAGGTGAGCTTCCAGACCGTGGCCGCGCCGGTGCTCACCGCCGTGCTCTACCTGCTGATCTTCGGCCACGTGCTCGAAGAGCATGTCGAGGTCTTCAAGGGCGTGGGCTACACCAGCTTCCTGATCCCCGGCCTCGTGATGATGAGCGTGCTGCAGAACGCCTTTGCCAACAGCAGCAGCTCGCTGGTGCAGAGCAAGATCACCGGCAACCTGGTGTTCCTGCTGGTCACTCCCCTGTCGCACTGGGCGTGGTTCGCGGCCTATGTCGGCGCGAGCATCGTGCGCGGGCTGATGGTGGGCACGGGCGTGTTCGTCGTCACCCTGTGGTTCGCGCCGCCGCACTTCGCCGAGCCGTGGTGGATCTTGATCTTCGCTGCGCTCGGCGCCGGCATGCTCGGTGCGCTGGGCCTGATCGCCGGCTTGTGGGCCGAGAAGTTCGACCAGATGGCCGCGTTCCAGAACTTCATCATCATGCCGATGACCTTCCTGTCCGGCGTGTTCTATTCGGTGCACTCGCTGCCGCCGTTCTGGCAAGGGCTGTCGCACCTGAATCCCTTCTTCTACATGATCGACGGCTTCCGGCGCGGCTTCTTCGGCGCGAGCGATGTCTCGCCGTGGTTGTCGCTGGCGGTGGTGGGCACGAGTTTCGTCGTCGTCTCGGCGATCTGCCTGCGGCTGCTCGCGATCGGCTACAAGATCAGGTCATGAAATCTGCTCTGCCCTACGAATCGATCGCGCTCGTGCTGCAAGGCGGCGGCGCGCTCGGCGCGTATCAGGCGGGCGTGTTCGAAGGCTTGCACGAAGCCGGCATCGAGCCCGATTGGGCCGCGGGCATTTCGATCGGCGCCGTCAACGCCGCGCTGATCGCCGGCAATGCGCGCGAGCAGCGCATCGAGCGTCTGCGCGAGTTCTGGGAGACGGTGACCGCACCGCCGCTGCTGCCGCCGACCGCGCCGCTGTTCGCCCAGGCCGCGCAGTTCGGCGGCGAGATGGCGCGCACGGCGCTCGGCTGGTTCGAGGCCTCGCGTGCTGTGCTCGAAGGCCAGCGCGGTTTCTTCGTGCCGCGTGTTCCATCGCCTGCGCTGCTGACGCAGGCTGCACCCGACGTGCTCGGCCACTACGACACCGCGCCGCTGAGGGCCACGCTCGAACGCCTGATCAACTTCGATCGCATCAACCACGATGAACGCGCGATGCGGCTGACGCTGTCGGCAGTCAACGTCGCCAGCGGCAACTTCGAGTTGTTCGACAGCCGACGAGGACGATGGGCCCATCGCATCGCGCCCGAGCACATCATGGCCTCGGGTGCGCTGCCGCCGGGCTTCGGCTCGGTGCCGATCGACGGCGAGCACTACTGGGACGGCGGCCTCGTGTCCAACACGCCGCTGTCGGCCGTGCTCGACGAAGAGCCGCGGCGCGACACGCTGGCCTTTCAGGTCGACCTGTGGAGCGCGCGCGGCCCGCTGCCGAAGAACCTGCTCGATGTGGAAGAGCGCGCCAAGGACATCCGCTACTCCAGCCGCACGCGCGCGGTGACGCAGCAGCTCGAGCGCGAGCGCCACCTGCGGCGCGTGTTGCGCGAAGTGCTGGCGCGCGTGCCCGCCGCGCAGCGCAAGGGCGACGCCTGGTGCGCGCAGGCGCAGGCGCTGGCGTCGGACAAGAAATTCAACGTCGTGCACCTCATCTACGAAGAGAAGGCCTGGGACAGCCACCACAAGGACTACGAGTTCAGCGCGCTGTCGATGCGCGACCATTGGGCCAGCGGCCTCGCGGACATCAAGCGCACTCTCGCGCATCCGGATTGGCTGGCGCCGCCCGGGGGCGAGCGCAGCAGCGTCACGCACGACGTGCATCGCGCTGGTTCACAATCGTGAGCAACCGAAGGAGCTCTCTCATGCCGATCACTCACCGCCTCGCCGACAAGGACGACGACAAGAACGCCAAGCCCGCTGCCGGCGGCGCGCTCTCCGAACAACTCGCCTTCAAGTCGCGCTTCGTGCTGCTCTTCGGCGAGATCGACGACGACAGCGCGCGCCGCACCTGCGAGCGCCTGATCCTGCTGGCGCAGGAATCGAGCGCACCGATCCGCATGCTGATCTCGTCGCCCGGCGGCCACGTCGAATCCGGCGACGCCATCCACGACATGATCCGTTTCGTCGGCGCACCGGTCACCACCATCGGCAGCGGCTGGGTGGCGAGCGCCGGCACGCACATCTTCCTGGCCGCGCCGAAAGAGCGGCGCGTGTGCCTGCCGAACACGCGCTTCATGATCCACCAGCCCTCGGGCGGCGCCGGCGGCCGCGCTTCGGACATCGCGATCCAGGCGCAGGAGATCATCAAGATGCGCGAACGCATCGCGCGCGTGATCGCCAAGGAGTGCGGCCAGAAGCTGGAGCGCGTGATGGTCGACATCGACCGCGATCACTGGATGAGCGCGAGCGAGGCGATCGAGTATGGGCTGGTGTCGAAGGTGATCGACAAGCAGAGCGAGTTGGGGTGAGGTGGGGAGGGTGCCGCGCGGTTCCCGATGTTCCAGACCCGACTGAGGGCGGTCATGGCCGGCTGCCGGTCGAGTGAGTAAGCGATGCAGTGGTTCAAACGCCTGCTCGGGCGTTCCATGCCAACGCCAACACCGACCATGGTCAACGGCTTCCCGGCACCCTGGGCAGATGACCGGCCCAGCCTTTTCGGCTACTTGGCGAGTTTCCCGCTGGACCAAGACGGGCGATTGCCGGAAGCCGCTTCGACGTTGCCCGACGAAGACTTGTTGCTCAGTCGCACCGGGAACCAGTTGCGATGGGCAGCCGGCGCAATGGACGGCGTGTTCGGCCACCACACCGAAGGCTCTGACGACATGTCAGCGGACAAGGCCCTTCGCATGATCGAGGCCGCCGTGAACACCCGTTCGCCCGAGCACGTCAAGGACTTCTACGATTTGGTGAACAACGAGCAAGTGATTCACTCGGTCGATCCACTGCTCCAGGCCGTGCGTCATTCGAAGGCTATCCAGGTAGACCGCCTTCACGCTCTTGCGCAGTGGTTGACACGCGAGAGCCCGGACCGTGCGCCGGTAAAGATGGGGATCGCATTGCTGGGACTGATCAGTCCACCTGGCGACACCGAGATGCTCATGCGACTTGGCATGCACGACGAGTTCACGCTGTACGCGACCGTGGCGTTGACCAACACGCTGCCGGTGCCCGAGGCTGAAGACGCACTGTGGACGTTGGCCCGTCGCGTGGATGGGTGGGGGCGCATCCACATCGTCGAGCGATTGGCCAAGACGAGCCGATCAGACCTCAAGGCTTGGATGCTGAGAGAGGGCTACAAGAACTCTGTCATGTACGAGTACCTCGCCTACGCGTGCGCGGTAGGTGGTGGGCTCTTGCAGGCGCTGGAGGCAGACTCGGTGGATGCCGCGTTGCTGGACGGAGCAGGAGACCTGATTCGAGCCTTGCTGGCTGGCGGGCCAGCCGAGGACATCAGCGGCTACGTTGACGGCGCGAGCGTGGTTTCGCTCTACTTGGCGCATACCTCCAAGCGAGAGTTGCCGCCTCTGGGGGCCTATCTGGCCGTTGCCAACATCGCGCAGTTTGCAGCCGACACCGAAAGAGGCTGGGAGCCGTTGACAGCCATGGGATGGACCGTGGATTTCAGACGCCGGGTATCAGGCGAGGCTGCCTCGATCCTCGCCGCACCGCACTGGCATGGCTTGGCTCTCGCGTCATTGGATTCGGATGATCGCTTGATCTTCTGGACGGGCGCCACCGTGGCGGAACGCATGGGCCTGGACATCTGGGAAAAGCGCTTTCAGCGCCAACGCGAAGGCCGAGACGAACAGTGGTACGACTTGATGCGAACTCGCGATCCTGCACGAGTTGACCGCGTTGTCGAGTTGGCTCTCGAGCAGATCGAACTGCGTTCAATCGCGACCGGGGCTGCTGACGAGTCGGGGTTCGGTGCCGAGTATCGGCAACATTCGGCGCTCGACTTCATCTTGCAGGATCTCGGCGAGTTTCCCGGAAAGGGCTGGCCGCTGGTCGAAGCGGGACTGAGAAGCCCGGTCATCCGCAACCGCAACATGGCGCTGAAGGTCCTTGGCGCCTGGGGGTGCGCTCAATGGCCGCAAGGAGCACGAGCGCTGCTGTCCGAAGCACATCGCGTGGAGCCTGTTGATGACGTCCGTGCCCGCATGGCGCAGCTGCTCGCGAACGAGGCTTGACGCTCCTGGCCGACAGCCGACACCGACTTGGCCGTCCGGCACGCGCAGATCACACAGGCTCAGCCAGCGGCGTCAACACCGGCAGATCGAGCACCGCAGCAGCGAACCGCAGCGCGTCGTGCGATCCCGCTGTCGGCGACGAAGCGCCGCATGCATCCATCCACGCCCGCATCAGCAACGGCCGTTGCATCGCCGCCAGCCGCCGCACGCGCAGCGCGGCGTGTAGTTCTCGCTGGTCGGCGCGCAGCGTGAGCGGCGCCAGGCCGCCGCCCGGGCTGCGTCGCGGCGGCAGGCCCATCGCTTCGAGTGCGGCGATCGCCGCGTCGTGCCAGCGTGTCTGCGCTGCGGCATCGCCAGCGAGCACACGTGACATGCAACGTGTCGCGGCGCGCACGGTGTCGCCGGCCGTGGCGAGCGAGCCGCGCGGTTGCGCGGTTTTCGATGGCGGCGCAAAGGCGTGGCGGATGACGATGGCGCGCCACTGATCGGCCGCTGAGTCGAAGCCCGCCAACGCCGGATGGCGCCGGCGCTGCTTCCACTCGCGCAGCAGGCGCTGGCGTTGCAGCGGCGGCGACTGGCGCGCGCGGTCGAGCAGCTTGCCCATCACGTCGAGCCGCGCGTTCGCGCGCAGCGCCTCGACTTCCTCGCGCACCGCGGTGGCGACATGCAGGTCGGCCGTGGCTGCTGCATAACTGCGCCAACGTGCCGCGGCGTCGCTCGCGCGCGGATCGATCGCCAGCGCGAGCATGGCGGCCTGCCACTCGCCCAGGCCGTACCACTGCTCGATGCGGCGCAGCGCATCGCGCTCGCGCTCTGCGGCGTCGAAGTGTTCCGGGCGTTGCATCGCGTCGTGACGCGTCGCCTCGGCCGTGTCATGCGTGCCATGCAATGGCATCGGCGACGACACCTTCGCCGCGGGCGCCAGGACCGCGCTGCCGCCGACGAGGCTCGCACGCGGCATCGGCTCGATCTCGGCTTCGAGCGCCACGCGATCGGCGGCGAGCAGCACTTCATCGGCCGCGAACGATCGGCCGTACAGGCGTGTCAGGCGCTCCATCAGCGTCGGGTGCGTCGCCAGCCATTGCCGCCAGCCGCGGCCGGCGAGCGTCTGGTCCGACAGCAGCAGGTGCGACAAGCTCGCCGCATGCGCGGTCGCCAGGCCCTTGATGCCCTGCACCTGCTGATCCGCGATCTTGCGCAGCGCGCCGCCCAGGCCCTCGACATGACGCGCGAACTTGACGGCCGACGCGTCGGCGAGGAACTCGCGCTGGCGGCTGACCGCTGCCTGCAGCAGGCGTCCGGCGAGCCAGCCGAGCGCGCCCACGCCCATCAGCGCCAGGCCGACGAGCGCACCGGCGCCGCGGCGTCCGCGCTCGTCCGTGCTCCACAGGCTGGTGCCCAGGCCCCAGATCATCTGCAGGCCCCACACCAGGCCGACAAGGCGCATGTTCAGCCGCGTGTCGCCATGCACCAGGTGGCTGAACTCGTGCGCGACCACGCCCTGCAACTCGGCGCGCGAGAGGCGTTCGAGCGCGCCGCGCGTCACGGCCACGACCGCATCGTCCTCGCGCCAGCCCGCCGCCAACGCATTGATCGCATCGTCGCGCGGCATCACCCAGGCCTGGGGCGGTGGGCGCTGGCCGCTGGCGATGGCCATCTCCTGCACGACGTTGACGAAGCGCCGCTCGCGCCGCGAGAGCTCGTCGTTGCCGCTGGGCCGCGCCGGGCGCGCGCCGGCAAGCTCGGCGACGTGCGGGCCGCCCTTGTCGCGCACGCGCGTGGACTCCACCCAGCAGCCGCCGAGCACGAACAGCAGCACGAGCGCGGTATTGGTTTCGATGAACCAGTCGGGCAGGCTGTGTGTGGTCCACACGAAGGGCACCGAGACCCAGTACACCAGCGCCAGCACCGCGTTGACGGCGACGACGAGCGCGATGACGACGAGCACGAACAGCAGCACGAGCTGCCGCGTCTGCTGCTGGGCGGCTTGCTGGTGCTGGCGAAAGCGCATGGTGAATTGCTGACCGTTCGCCCTGAGCTGGTCGAAGGGCATCGACCAGCTCAGCCCGAACGGGTTGCTATGCCAGCTTCACCCGCGGCGCCGCACGCTCGGCGTCGGTGCTGGTGGATTCCATCATCGCCGCCGGCCGAAAGGAGAACAGCCCGGCGACGACGTTCGTCGGCGCCTGCTGCGCCGCGTTGTTGTACTCGAGCACGGCGTCGTTGAAGGCCTGGCGCGAGAAGGCGATGCGGTTCTCGGTGTGGTTCAGTTCTTCGCTCAACTCGCGCAGCGTGGCGTCGGCCTTGAGCTCGGGATAGGCCTCGACGACGACGTTGAGCTTGCCCATCAGGCCCGCGAGCGTGCCCTCGGCGCCGGCCAGCGCTGCGATGCGCGCGCCATCGGCCGGGCGGGCCGCGGCCGCGTCGCGCGCGCTCTTGGCGCCGTTGCGCGCGACGATCACGGCTTCGAGCGTGTCGCGCTCGTGCTGCACATACTTCTTGGCGACGTTGACCAGGTTCGGAATCAGGTCGTAGCGGCGCTTCAGCTGCACGTCGATCTGGGCAAAGGCGTTGCCGATGTCGTTGCGATGCCGCACCAGGCGGTTGTACGCGGCGAGCATCCACAGGCCGAGCACGACGAGGACGACCAGGGTGACGATGGCGGTGGTGTTCATGACGAGGTTCCCCCTTCGCGAAGCAATGTAGCCGCACGGACCTAGAATTCAACCGCCATGGCCGACCCCACCGCCTCCGAAGTGAAGGATTTCATTGCCGCGGGCATCGCCTGCGAGCATCTCGAGGTCGAAGGCGACGGCCGGCACTTCTTCGCCACCATCGTCGCCGCCGATTTCGACGGCAAGAGCCGCGTGCAGCGCCATCAGCGCGTCTATGCGGCGCTCGGCGATAGAATGCGCGAGCAAATCCACGCGCTGTCGATGAAGACGCTCACCCCCGCCGAGTGGAAAGCCTCCTCGGCGCAACACCACCACCACTGAACCGCCCACGGCGCGTGCGTCGGGGCGTGGTGGCGGCGCGTGCAGCGCAGACGGTGTCCACCTGATCGCTTCGCGGCCCGCGTCGTCCTCAACCCGAGACGATCATGGACAAGCTCCTCATCCGCGGCGGCAAGCGCCTTCAAGGCGAGATCGAGATCGCCGGCGCGAAAAATGCCGCGCTGCCTGAACTCTGCGCCGCGTTGCTCGTGGCCGAGCCGCTCGTGCTCGCCAACGTGCCGCGCTTGCAGGACGTGGCGACGATGAGCAAGTTGCTGCGTCACATGGGTGTGGCGGTGGAGCGCGAGGGCGACGGCACGCGCATGACCCTCGACGCTTCGCATCTCACGCAACTCGAAGCGCCGTATGAGCTGGTGAAGACGATGCGCGCATCGATCCTCGTGCTCGGCCCGCTGCTGGCGCGCCACGGCCAGGCCAAGGTCTCGCTGCCCGGCGGCTGCGCCATCGGCTCGCGGCCGGTGGATCAGCACATCAAGGGCCTGCAGGCGATGGGCGCGCAGATCGCGGTCGAGCACGGCGACATCGTCGCCAAGGCAAAGCGCTTGAAGGGCGCTCGCATCACCACCGACATGGTGACCGTCACCGGCACCGAGAACCTGCTGATGGCCGCGGCCCTGGCCGAGGGCGAGACGCTGCTCGAGAACGCGGCGCAGGAGCCCGAGGTGAGCGACCTGGCCGAGCTGCTGATCGCGATGGGCGCGAAGATCGAAGGCCACGGCACCAGCCGCATCCATGTGCAGGGCGTGAGCACGCTGCACGCGCCGAAGCAGCCGCACCGCATCATCCCGGACCGCATCGAGACCGGCACTTTTCTCTGCGCGGTGACGGCGGCCGGCGGCGACGTGACGCTGCGCCACACCTGCGCCGACCATCTCGACGCGGTGATCGACAAGCTGCGCGAAGCCGGCGCGGTGATCGACGAGGCGGCCGACACGATGCGCATCCGCATGGACCGGCGGCCGAGCGCGGTGAGCTTTCGCACCAGCGAGTACCCGGCCTATCCGACCGACATGCAGGCGCAGCTGATGACGGTGAACTGCATCGCCGAAGGCAGTGCGCGCATCAGCGAGACGATCTTCGAGAACCGCTTCATGCATGTGAACGAGCTGGTGCGCCTGGGCGCAAAGATCGAAGTCGATGGCCACACGGCGATCGTGCACGGCGTGCCGCAACTGTCGGGCGCGACCGTGATGGCCACGGACCTGCGCGCATCGGCATCGCTGGTGATTGCCGGGCTCGTCGCCGAAGGGCAGACGCTGGTCGACCGCATCTACCACCTCGATCGCGGCTACGACCGGATGGAAGCGAAGTTGCGCGCAGTGGGCGCGGATATCGAACGGGTATCGTGATGCTCACCTTTGCACTGTCAAAGGGCCGCATCTTCGAGGAGACGCTGCCGCTGCTCGCGCGCGCCGGTGTCAGCGTCACCGACGACCCCGAGACCTCGCGCAAGCTGATCCTTTCGACCAACCGCGCCGACCTGCGCGTCGTGCTGGTGCGCGCCAGCGACGTGCCGACCTATGTGCAATACGGCGGCGCCGACCTCGGCGTGGCGGGGTCCGACGTGCTGATGGAGACCGAGGGCGACGGCCTGTACCGCCCGCTCGATCTGCGCATCGCGCGCGCTCGGCTGAGTGTGGCGGTGCGTTCGGACTTCGACTACGCCAGTGCGGTCAGGCAAGGCTCGCGCATCCGCGTGGCGACCAAGTACACCGCCACCGCCCGCCAGTTCTTCGCCGACAAGGGCGTGCACGTCGATCTGATCCAGCTCTACGGCTCGATGGAGCTGGCACCGCTGACGGGGCTGGCCGATGCGATCGTCGACATCGTCTCGACGGGCGGCACCCTGAAGGCCAACGGCCTGGTGGAGGTGGAGAAGATCGCCGACATCTCGTCGCGGCTGGTGGTGAACCAGGCTGCGCTGAAGTTGAAGCGCGAGGCGATCCGGCCGCTGATCGAGGCCCTCGAACAAGCGGTCGAGAAGGCGGTGCAGGGGTGATGCGCAGGCTCGACGCGACGAGCGCCGACTTCGACGCGCAACTGCGTGCGCTGCAGTGGTCGGCCGACGCCGATGCCTCAGTCGATGCGACGGTGGCGTCGATCATCGCTGACGTGCGTGCGCGCGGCGATGCGGCGGTGCTGGACCACACCGCGCGCTTCGACGGCGTGAAGGCGACGAGCGTCGCCGCGCTCGAACTGCCGGCGCACGAACTCGAAGCGGCTCTGCACGCGATCACTGCCGAACAACGCAGCGCGCTCGAAGCCGCCGCCGAGCGCGTGCGCGCCTACCACGAGCGCCAGCTCGACGCTGCCTGCCGCGGCTTCGCCTACCGCGACGCCGACGGCACGCTGCTCGGCCAGAAGGTGACGCCGCTCGACCGCGTCGGTGTCTACGTGCCCGGCGGCAAGGCGGCGTATCCGTCGTCGGTGCTGATGAACATCGTGCCGGCGCGCGTGGCGGGCGTGGGCGAAGTCATCGCGGTGGTGCCCACGCCGCAAGGACAGAAGAATCCGCTCGTGCTCGCCGCAGCGCACATCGCCGGCGTGCATCGCCTGTTCACGATCGGTGGCGCGCAGGCGGTGGCCGCGCTCGCCTTCGGTACCGCGACGATCCCGCGCGTCGACAAGATCACCGGCCCAGGCAACGCCTACGTCGCCAGCGCCAAGAAGCAGGTCTTCGGTCACGTCGGCATCGACATGATCGCCGGCCCGAGCGAAATCCTCGTGCTCGCCGACGGCACGACGCCGCCCGACTGGGTGGCGATGGATCTGTTCTCGCAGGCCGAGCACGACGAGCTGGCGCAGAGCATCCTGCTGTGCCCCGACGCGGCGTTCCTCGACGCGGTGAGTGCATCGATCGCGAAACTGCTGCCGACGCTGCCGCGCGAGAAGATCATCCGCGCTTCGCTGCAAGGCCGCGGCGCGCTGATCCGCACGCGCTCGATGGAACAAGCGTGCGCGATCAGCAACCGCATCGCGCCCGAGCACATCGAGATCAGCAGCGCCGATCCTCATCGCTGGGAGCCTTTGTTGAAGCACGCCGGTGCGATCTTCCTCGGCCGCTTCACCAGCGAAAGCCTGGGCGACTACTGCGCCGGGCCGAACCATGTGCTGCCCACCGCGGGCACGGCGCGCTTCTCGTCGCCGCTGGGCGTGTACGACTTCGTCAAGCGTTCGAGCCTGATCGAGGTCAGTGCGACGGGCGCGCAGACGCTCGGCCGGATCGCGTCGGTGTTGGCACATGGCGAGGGGCTTCAAGCGCACGCCAGGGCGGCCGAGATGCGTCTGGGCGACTCCTCCGTCCGGGCTGAGCCTGTCGAAGCCCTCGATGTCCGCCCGGTGAGGAGCGACGACGTGATCCCGCTCATCAAGTTGAAGGTGCTGCCGGAGCAGGAGAAGTTCGTCGCTTCCAACGCGGTGTCGCTCGCACAGGCGGCCTACGCGCCTGCCGGCCGGCCGTTCGGGCTGTGGGCCGCCAGCGCGCCGGTCGGCTTCTTGCTGCTGTACGACGCGCGGCGCGACACCGCCGAGCCCGAGGATGCGCTGTGGATCTGGCGCCTGATGGTCGATGCCCAGCACCAGCGACGCGGGCATGGCGCGGCGGCGATGCGCTGGGCGATCGAGGAAGCGCGCCGGCTCGGCGTCGCGAGCCTGCGCCTGTCGCATGTGCCGGACAACGCAGCCGGCCCGTTCTACGAGCAGCTCGGCTTCGCCTACACCGGCACCACCGACGAGGATGGCGAACTGGAAATGCGGCTTGCGCTGCGTGGGAACGAATGATGGACATGGCTCAACGCGTTGCGCGCACGATCCGCCAGGACGTGACCTCCAGCGCCGGCTACGCAATCCAGCCGAGCGCCGGCATGGTCAAGCTCGACGCGATGGAGAACCCGTTTCCGTTGCCGCGGGCCTTGAGGCACGCGCTCGGCGAGCGTCTCGCGCAAGTGGCGCTCAACCGCTACCCGATCAACAAGGGCGAAGTGGCCGCGGCGCTGGCGCAGCACTTCGAAGTGCCCGCGGGCTGCAAGGTGATCGTCGGCAACGGCTCGGACGAGTTGATCGATCTGCTCTCGGTGGCTTGTGATGTGCCCGGCGCGACCGTGCTGGCGCCGCTGCCGGGTTTCGTGATGTACGAGATGTCGGCGCGATTGCGCGGCCTGAAGTTCGTCGGCGTGCCATTGACGGCGCAGTTCGAACTCGACGAGACAGCCATGCTCGCGGCCATCGAGCAACACCGGCCAGCCCTGACCTACATCGCCTACCCCAACAACCCGACCGGCAACCTGTTCGACGAGGCCGTCGTCGAGAAGATCGTCGTGGCCATCGGCGCGCAGGATGGCCTCGTGGTCTTCGACGAGGCCTACCAACCGTTCTCGTCGCGCACCTGGATGCCGAAGCTGGCGACGCACGAGCATGTGCTGGTGCTGCGCACGCTGTCGAAGTTCGGCCTCGCGGGTGTGCGCATGGGCTACCTCGCCGGCGCAGCGGCGCTGATCGAGCAGATCGACAAGGTCAGCCCGCCCTACAACATCAGCGCGTTGAACGCGGCGGCGACGCTGTTCGCGCTGGAGCATGCCGAGGTCTTCGCCGAACAGGCGGCGCTGCTGCGCCAGCAGCGCGAGCGGCTGATGGGCGAGCTGCGTGCGATGACCGGCCTCACGGTGTTCCCGAGCGAAGCCAACATGATCCTCGTGCGCGTGCCCGACTCGAAGCGCGCCTTCGAAGGCATGAAGCAGCGCCGCGTGCTCGTCAAGCACATCGCCGGCTTGCATCCGCTGCTGGCGAACTGCCTGCGTCTGACCGTCGGTACGCCGGAAGAAAACACCCTGATGATTCAAGCGTTGAAGGAGTCGCTCTAGTGGATGCACGCATCGCCGAAGTTCAACGCAATACCAAGGAAACGCAGATTCGCGTCAAGGTCAACCTCGACGGCACGGGTGTCGCGAAGCTCGCCACCGGCATCGGCTTCTTCGACCACATGCTCGACCAGGTGGCGCGCCACGGCCTGATCGACCTGCAGATCGAAGCGGCCGGCGATCTGCACATCGACGGTCACCACACGGTCGAAGACACCGGCATCACGCTCGGCCAGGCCGTCGCCAAGGCCGTCGGCGACAAGGCCGGGCTGACGCGCTACGGCCATGCCTATGTGCCGCTGGACGAAGCGCTGTCGCGCGTCGTGGTCGATTTCTCCGGCCGCCCGGGCCTGCACATGCGCGTGCCGTTCAAGTCCGGCATGGTCGGCGGCTTCGACACGCAGCTCGCCTATGAGTTCTTCCAGGGCTTCTCGAACCACGCCGGTGTCACTCTGCACATCGACAACCTGCACGGTGACAACGCGCACCACCAGTGCGAGACGGTGTTCAAGGCCTTCGGCCGCGCGCTGCGCATGGCGCTTGCGATCGATGCGCGCAGTGCGGGGGTGATTCCGTCGACGAAAGGCTCACTGTGAGCGAAGGTCCTCCGTTGGCTTTTTTCATCGCCGCCGTCGTCCTTGCCGTTACCCCCGGTCCGGGCATCGCGTACGTGGTGGCCCGCACCGTCGCGGGGGGGCGCTCGGAAGGTCTGGCCTCGTGTTTCGGCACGGGCATCGGCGGCATGCTGCATGTGCTGGCGGCGGCGCTCGGGTTGTCGCTCGTCGTCGCGCAGTCGGCCACGGCCTTCAATCTCGTCAAGTATGTCGGCGCGGCTTACCTGATCTACCTCGGCATTCGCCTTCTGCTGCGCAAGGATGCAGCGCTGAAGGTTGAAACGGTGGCGTCGCAGGGCGCGCGCCGCGCGCTGTTCGAGGGCGTCGCCGTCGAAGCGCTGAACGTCAAGACGGCGCTGTTCTTCCTGGCCTTCCTGCCTCAGTTCGTCGCGCCCACGCAGCCCATGGTTCCCCAGCTGGTGCTGCTCGGCAGCATCTGCGTGGCGCTCAACACGCTGGTGGACGTGATTGCCGTCTTCGCGGCCGACCGCCTGCTGCAATCGAGCACGGCCCGTGCCGCGCGCGCTCGCCTGCTGACGCGCGTCTCGGGTGTCACGATGGTCGCCTTGGGCGCGTACCTGGCGCTGGCACGCCGGCCGGCATAGCCCTGCAACGCACAGCCATGTTCTCATCCACCTTCATCTTCGCCAAGCAGCAGTTCGACGACGAATTTCATCGTCTCGATCAAGCCATCGCCGAAGCGGCCAGGTCCACGCCCGGCTTCCTCGGCGAAGAGTCGTGGGAGAACACTTCAACCGGCCTGGTCTCGAACGTCTACTACTGGGAGTCTCTCGAGGCGCTGCAGTTGCTGATGAAGCACCCCCAGCACCAGGAGGCCAAGTCGAAGCAGGAGCAGTGGCTTGCCGGGTACCAGGTGGTGATTGCCGAGGTGCTCCGCACGTACGGCGACAGCAAGTTGAGCGGCCTGCTGCCCGTCACCTGTGCGGCCTGAGCGCGGATCGAACCATGACCCGAACCGTCGCCGTCATCGACTACGGCATGGGCAATCTGCGCTCGGTGTCGCAGGCCGTGGCGCATGCGGCGCTTGCGGCCGACGACGTGAAGGTGATCGTCACGGCCGACGCGGACGAAGCGCGGCGCGCCGAGCGCATCGTCCTGCCCGGCCAGGGCGCGATGCGCGACTGCATGCGCGAGCTGGCCGACTCGGGCCTGAAGGACGCCGTGCTCGACGCCCTGCGCACCAAGCCGGTGATGGGCGTGTGCGTCGGCATGCAGATGCTGCTCGACCACAGCGAGGAGCAGGACACGCCGGGGCTGGGCGTGATCGGCGGGCAGGTCCGGCGCTTCCGGCTCGAAGGGCAGACGCAGCCCGACGGCAGCCGCTACAAGGTGCCGCAGATGGGCTGGAACCGCGTGCGCCAGGCGCGGCCCCATCCGCTCTGGCAAGGCGTGCCCGACGACGCCTGGTTCTACTTCGTGCACAGCTTCTATGCCGATCCTGCCGACGAGCGTCACAGCGCGGGGTTCACCGAGTACGGCGCGCGCTTCACATCGGCGCTGGCGCGCGATAACATTTTTGCCACCCAGTTCCACCCCGAGAAGAGCGCTGCCCACGGTCTGATGCTGTATCGCAACTTCCTCCACTGGAAGCCCTAGCGCCACTTCCTTGTCCCCAACACCATGCTGCTGATACCGGCCATCGACCTCAAGGACGGCAAGTGCGTGCGCCTCGAACAAGGCGACATGAATGCCTCCACCACCTTCGGCGAGAACCCGGCGGCGATGGCGCGGCGCTGGCTCGACGCCGGCGCGCGTCGCCTGCACCTCGTCGACCTGAACGGCGCGTTCGCCGGCAAGCCGGTCAACGAGGCCGCGGTCAAGGCGATCCTGCGCGAAGTGGGTGGCGCGATTCCGGTGCAACTGGGCGGCGGCATCCGCGATCTCGACACCATCGAGCGCTACCTCGACGACGGCATCAGCTACGTCGTGATCGGCACCGCCGCGGTCAAGAACCCCGGTTTCGTGAGAGACGCGTGCACGGCCTTCGGCGGCCACATCATCGTCGGCCTCGACGCGAAGAACGGCAAGGTCGCCACGGACGGCTGGAGCAAGCTCACCGGCCACGAGGTGGCGGACCTGGCCAAGAAGTTCGAAGACTATGGTGTCGAAGGCGTGATCTACACCGACATCGGCCGCGATGGCATGCTGACCGGCATCAACATCGACGCCACCGTGCGCTTGGCGCGGGCGGTGACGATGCCGGTGATCGCGTCGGGCGGTTTGTCGGGACTGCCTGACATCGAGAAGCTCTGCACGATCGAGAGCGAAGGCGTCGAGGGCGTGATCTGCGGGCGCGCGATCTACAACGGTGCGCTGGATTTCACGGCTGCACAGAGGCGCGCCGACGAACTCAACGGCGAAGCCGCATAGTGCTCGCTAAAAGAATCATCCCCTGCCTCAACGTCACCGGCGGCCGCGTCGTCAAGGGCGTCAACTTCGTCGAGTTGCGCGACGCCGGTGATCCTGTTGCGATCGCCGCACGCTACAACGAGCAAGGCGCCGATGAGCTCACCTTCCTCGACATCACGGCCACCAGCGACGGCCGCGACCTCATCCTGCCGATCATCGAAGCGGTGGCCTCGCAGGTCTTCATCCCGCTGACCGTCGGCGGCGGCGTGCGCACCGTCGCCGACGTGCGTCGCCTGCTCAATGCCGGCGCCGACAAGGTCAGCTTCAATTCGGCGGCGGTGGCCGACCCCGACGTCGTGCGCGCGGCCAGCGACAAGTACGGCGCGCAGTGCATCGTCGTCGCGATCGATGCGAAGAAGCAGCCCGAAGGGGGTTGGCACGTCTACACGCACGGCGGGCGCAAGGACACGGGCCTCGATGCGGTTGCGTGGGCACGGCGCGTCACCGCGCTCGGCGCCGGCGAAATTCTGCTGACCAGCATGGACCGCGACGGCACCAAGATCGGCTTCGATCTCGAACTCACACGCGCGGTGAGCGATGCGGTGGATGTGCCGGTGATCGCTTCGGGCGGCGTCGGCACGCTCGAGCACCTCGCCGACGGCATCACCATCGGCGGCGCCGATGCGGTGCTGGCTGCGAGCATCTTTCACTACGGCCAGCACACGGTCGGCGAAGCGAAGGCGCTGATGGCTGCGCGCGGCATCGCGGTGCGGCTGTGAACCGCGCTGCGCCGGGCCGCCCCAAGCAAGCGGCTCATCCCCTCGCGGGATCGGCCGATGGTCCCATCGGGCGAGGGGCGCACGCTAACGAAGTCCGCCTCATCGGCGGCCAGTGGAAGAAGTCCAAGCTGCCGGTACTCGACCGCCCCGGACTGCGCCCCACGCCCGACCGCGTGCGCGAAACGCTCTTCAACTGGCTGGGGCAAGACCTGACCGGCTGGCGCGTGCTCGACGCCTTCGCCGGCAGCGGCGCGCTCGGTTTCGAGGCGGCGTCGCGCGGCGCCGGCGAAGTGGTGCTGCTGGAGCGCGATGCGGCGTTGGCGCGAAGCCTCGCGGCGTCGAAGGACCGGCTGCAAGCCGATGCCCTGCAGGTGCACGCCGGCGATGCGCTGTCGTGGATGGCCAGCGCCGCGCACGGCCGTTTCGATCTGGTGATGCTCGATCCGCCGTTCGATGCCGGCCTGCACGGCGCGGCCACCGACGCCGCGCTCAGGCTGCTGTCGCCCGGCGGCTGGTTGTATGTCGAGTCCGATCGCGCGCTGGAGCCACCCACGGGCTGCCAGGTGCATCGGCACCTGCATGCCGGCGCGGTGCACGCGCATCTGTGGCGCCGCATAGACTCCGGGCCATGACCTCCGCCACCCGCCTCACCGCCGTCTATCCGGGCACCTTCGACCCGATGACGCTCGGCCATCAGGACCTGATGGCGCGTTCCAGCCGTCTGTTCGAGCGCCTGATCGTCGCCGTGGCGGCGGGGCATCACAAGCGCACGATGTTCACCATCGCCGAGCGGCTGGACATTGCGAACGAACTGGCGCGGCCCTATGGCAACGTCGAAGTGATGGCGTTTCGCGGGCTGCTGTCGGACTTCGTGCTGGAGAACGGCGGCCGCGTCGTCGTGCGCGGCCTGCGCGCCGTCAGCGACTTCGAGTACGAGTTCCAGATGGCCGGCATGAACCGGCAGCTGATGCCCGATGTCGAGACGCTGTTCCTCACGCCCTCGGACCAGTACCAGTTCGTCAGCGGCACCTTCGTGCGCGAGATTGCCACCTTGGGCGGCGATGTTTCCAAGTTCGTGGCACCGTTGGTGCTCGACAAACTCAAGGAGCGCGTGGCGCAAGCCCCGCAAGAGTGACCGTCATGGCGTTGATGATCACCGACGAGTGCATCAACTGCGATGTCTGCGAGCCCGAGTGCCCGAACCAGGCGATCTCGATGGGCGCCGAGTTCTACGTCATCGACCCCGCCCGCTGCACCGAATGCGTCGGCCATTTCGACGAGCCGCAGTGCGTCCAGGTGTGCCCGGTGGCCTGCATCCCGGTCAACCCCGAGCACATCGAATCGAAGGACTCGCTCTGGGCCAAGTACCGGCGTCTGACGGCCGCAGCAAGCGATCAGGTCTGAGTTTTCTCGGCCGGCACCGTCTTCTTCTTCGCCGCGGCCTTCTTGTTGCCGGGCTTGGCCTTGGCTGCCTCTTCGGCTGCCGAGTGTGTGATGTGCGCGGCGCCGCCGGGCTTCGCCGACTTCTCCGCAGCGCGGCGCTCGCGCGCCAGCTTGTCGGCCAGCGCTTCTTCGCGCTTGGCCACGTTCGCTGCGGCGGCACGCTGCTCGGCGCTGCGCTCGTCCGCGTTATTCAGTTCGGCGCCGCCCTTGCAGGCTTCGTCCGAGTAGGTGACGCGGCCGGCCGCGTCCTCGCAGCGATAGACCTTCTTGTTCTGCGCCAGCGCCGGCGGCAGCGCGAGCACGAACAGCGCGGCTGCAATGCAGACCTTCATCGTCTTCATGGGGCCTTCTCCTCCTGCACGGCGTCAGGCCGCGGCGGCTTGGGGCGCGGCGGCTTGTCCGCGTGCACCCTCATCATCGCGCGCGTCATGTCGCCCGCCAACACCAGTTCGAGGGATTCGAGCGAGCGCTCGATCGCCTTGACGATTTCGGTGCGGTGTTCGGGCGAGGGCTTCTTCAGCACGTAGTTCGGCACCTCGGTCTTCACGCCAGGGTGACCGATGCCCAGGCGCAGGCGCCAGAAATCCTGCGTACCGAGTTGTTCGTGGATGTCTTTCAGCCCGTTGTGGCCGGCGGCGCTGCCGCCGAGCTTCAACTTGGCCTGGCCGGGCTGCAGATCGAGCTCGTCGTGCGCGATGAGGATTTCGGCCGGCGCGATCTTGAAGAAGCGCGCCAGCGCCGCGACCGACTTGCCCGAGAGATTCATGAAGGTCATCGGCTCGAGCAGCCACAGCGGCTCGCTGCCGGCCGAGCTTGCGCGGTTGATGCGCGCGACCAGGCCGTGGTAGCTGCGCTCGGGCACGAGCGAGGCGCGCAGTCTGCTTGCCACCGCTTCGAGCCACCAGAAGCCGGCGTTATGGCGCGTGGCTTCGTATTCGGCGCCCGGGTTGCCCAGGCCCACCAGCAGTTTGATCGTCATGGGCACGCATCATAGAAAGTAGAAGTGAAAAGGCCCTCGCCTTGGCGGGGGCCTTTCGACACAAGGCCCCGCATCGGCGGGGCCTCCGGGGGGCTGCAAGCGGTGAGCCGTCAGCTCACTTCTTGTTCTGCCTCTCGTCCTTCTTCTTCTTGACCGGTGCTGCCGCGGCCACCACCGTAGCGGCGGGCGCGACCTCTTCGACTTCTTCCTTCGGCACCGTCACGGCCACGATCACCGGATCGATCTTGCCGTGGCGCACCCACTTGATGCCCTCCGGCAGCTTCAGCTCGCTGGCCTTCAGGCTCTGGTTCTTGACCAGGCCCGACAGGTCGATCGAGATGAACTCGGGCAGCTTCGAGGCCAGGCACTCGACTTCGACGTTGGTGGCGATGTGGCTGACGATGCACTTGTCGGTCTTGACCGCCGGCGAGTTCTCTTCGCCGGCAAAGTGCAGCGGCACCTTCTTGTGCACGCGCGTGGTCTCATCGACGCGCTGGAAGTCGATGTGCAGCACGTTCTGCTTCCACGGGTGCATCTGGAAATCGCGCAGCAGCACCTTCTGCACCTTGCCGCCGAGTTCCATCTCGAGCAGCGAAGCGTGGAAGGCTTCCTTCTTCAATGCGAAGTACAGCGCGTTGTGATCCAGCTCGATGAGCTTGGGCTCACCGCCGCCGTAGACGATACCGGGCACCTTGTCGGTCTTGCGCAGGCGGCGGCTCGCTCCGGTCCCCTGCTGGGTGCGTTCGTAGGCTACGAACTTCATGGTTTCACTCCTTGGTGGTGTGTGGGGGGCCCGCGACCAGGCTCGCCCCGTTGCTAAAAATTATTGTTCTGTTCCGCGAACAAGCTCGTCACCGACTCACCGTCGGTGATGCGCCGGATGGTTTCGGCGAACAGGAAGGCGACGCTCAGCTGGCGGATCTTCTTCGTGGCCTTGGCCGCGTCGTTGAGCGCAATCGTGTTGGTGATCACCACCTCGTCGAGCTGTGATTGCGAGATGCGCTCGATCGCCGGGCCCGAGAACACCGCGTGCGTGCAGTAGGCATAGACGTGATTGGCACCGCGCTCCTTCAGCACCTCGGCAGCTTTGACCAGGGTGCCGGCGGTGTCGATCATGTCGTCCATGATCACGCAGTTGCGGCCCTCGATTTCGCCGATGACGTGCATCACCTCGGAGACGTTGGCGGCGGCGCGGCGCTTGTCGATGATCGCCAGGTCGCAGCCCAGTTGCTTGGCCAGCGCGCGCGCTCGCACCACGCCGCCGACGTCGGGCGAGATCACGACCAGGTCCTTGTAGTTCTTGCTCTTCACGTCGGCCAGCAGCACCGGGCTGGCGTAGATGTTGTCCACCGGGATGTCGAAGAAGCCCTGGATCTGGTCGGCATGCAGGTCCATCGTCAGCACGCGCTCGACGCCCACGGTCTCCAGCAGGTTGGCCACCACCTTGGCGCTGATCGGCACGCGTGTGCTGCGCGAGCGCCGGTCCTGCCTTGCGTAGCCGAAGTACGGGATCACGGCAGTGATGCGGCGCGCGCTGGCGCGCTTCAACGCATCGACCATGATCAGCAGCTCCATCAGGTTTTCGTTGGTCGGCGCGCAGGTGGGCTGCACCACGAAGATGTCGCGCGCGCGTACGTTCTGGTAGATCTCGACATCGACTTCGCCGTCCGAAAAGCGGCCGACCTTGGCCTTGCCGAGCTCGACGCCCAGGCTCGATGCCATTTCCTGCGCCAGGGCGCGGTTGGCGTTGCCGGTGAAGAGGACGGTGTTGAAGAGCACGGCGTTCGTCGTCAGTGGAGGATTTGGCAGGGGAGGAAGGACTCGAACCCTCGCATGTCGGAATCAAAATCCGATGCCTTGACCAACTTGGCGACTCCCCTACACAGGACAGCGGCTCGCACCGTCGCCCTCGAAACCGTTTCAGTCGGCCCAGTCCCGCAAGGGATGCTGCGCCAGACTGCGGCACATCCGACCCGCCCAGCCCGCCGGAAGAAACTCTTCCTGCGGCCATATCGCCAGGGGCTGATCGCCCGTGCCGTTTCGCGCAAACACCGCGCTCCCCGATCCGGTCATCCGGCTGTTGCCGAACTGCCTTTGCAGCCACTCGGCGGCCTGGGCCACCTCGGGGCAGCGGTCCTCGGCCGGCAATTGGAGGTCGTTGCGACCCCAGCTACTGTCCCAGAACCCGGATTGCGATGCGTCTGCGAGAAAGCCGGCGAGTGTAGCAGAGGGGGTATCGCGGACCAAGGCGGGATGGCCAAAAACGTCCGCGGTGGACAGGCCCGCGGCGGGCTTGACGATGGCCAGCCACTGGCGCGGCACGTCGATCGGCGCGAGGCGCTCGCCGATGCCTTCGACGAAGGCGTTGCGCCCGCCGACGAAAAAGGGCACGTCGGCGCCGATCCTCGCCGCCAGCGCCAGCAGCCGTTCGCGCGGCCAGTTCAGTTGCCAAAGGCGGTTGAGCGCGAGCAGCGTCGTCGCGGCGTCCGAGCTGCCGCCGCCCAGGCCCGCCGCCCAGGGCACGCGCTTGTCGATGTGGATGTCGGCGCCGAAGGCGCTGCGGCTTTCCGTTTGAAGCAGGCGTGCGGCCTTCAAGGTCAGGTCGTCGGCGGGCAGGGCGGCGCTCAAGTCGTGGCGATGCAGCGCGCCGTCGCCGCGGCGCTCGAAGTGCAGCGTGTCGGCCCAGTCGATCAGCACGAACACGGATTGCAGCAGGTGATAGCC
This sequence comes from uncultured beta proteobacterium, assembly GCA_963738605.1. GTDB lineage: Bacteria > Pseudomonadota > Gammaproteobacteria > Burkholderiales > Burkholderiaceae_C > CADEEN01. The sequence goes on along the minus strand of CAVTXG010000014.1, from coordinate 20,939 downwards.
GTCGGCGCGCCGGCCGACGATGTGCAGGAACCAGTTGATCTTGGCGGGCGCGGATACGTCGTAGATCGAGATCACACCGGCCGCTCCAGCCGCGCCCGCACGCTCACCGCCGGCGCACGCTCACGCGAGGCCACCAGCAGCCCTTCGCCGAAGCCCGCCAGGCCGACGCGCCAGCCGAGCTGCTCGAAGCCGTCATCGCGCTTGACGCTGGGCGCGCCGGGCCAGGGCCGGCCGCGCAGCCAGTCGGTCAGTGCCGCAAACGGCAGTGCTTCGCCGAAGACATCCTGCGTCATCGCATCGAGGGTGTCGTAGGCGCGGGCGCCCCGGCCGTTGCTGACCTCGGCGTGGCCGGGCTGCCAGCGCACCTCGGCGACGGTGGCGCCGAGCGGGCCGCTGAGCCGCAGCGTGCCGCGATCGGCGCTGCCGCGCAGATCGAAGTCGGCGCTGAAGTTGCGAGCCGGCGTGGTCGCGGTGGCCTCGACCCGCACCGCGAGACGGCCTGCGATGTCGGGCGGCGGCTCCTGCGGCCTCGGCGTTGCGCAGCCACCGAGCGCCGCCAGCGCGACCAGCGCGCCGCGACGCGTGACTGGCGCACCGTCGCGCTGCGCGCGGTCCCTCCGAGAGGGACGAAGCTCGGCTTTCGGAGCGGCCGGGCGGCCTCGCCTCACAGCTTGACTTGCAACCGCGTCAGCGTCTCGCGCAGCACCTCGTTGTCGGCGTCGCGTGCCTTGCCTTCGCGCCAGACGCGACGCGCCTCGTCGCGCGCGCCGGTGACCCAAAGCACCTCGCCCAGGTGCGCGGCGATCTCGGTGTCGGGCCGCGCGGCATAGGCGCGCTTCAGGTGCAGCAGCGCGGGCGCGTGATTGCCGAGGCGGAACTCGACCCAGCCCAGGCTGTCGGCGATGAAGGGATCGTTCGGCGCGAGCTCGACCGCCTTGGCGATCAGGTCGCGCGCCTCGGGCAGGCGCTGGTTGCGCTCGGCCAGCGAGTAGCCGAGCGCGTTGTAGGCGTGGTGGTGATCCGGCTTCAAGTCGATCACGCGCTTCAACACGCGCTCCATCTCGTCGACCCGGTTCATCTTCTCGGCGATCATGGCCTGCTCGTAGAGCAGGTCGATGTCGCTCGGAAAGCGCTCGTTGGCGCTGACCAGCACCGCATGCGCCTCGGGCCAGCGCTTCACGTCGCGCAGCACCTGGCTTTCGGCCACGAGCTTGGCGCGCGCGTCCTCGGGCTTGCGCTCGGGCACCTGCTGCACCAGCGCGCGCGCCTCGCGCAGCTTGCCCTGCTTGGCCATCAGCGTGGCGCGGCGCGTCTGCACTTCGAGCGCACGTTGCGGGTCGTCGATCTTGTCGAGCCAGCCGGTGGCGGCCTTGCCGTCGCCGCGCATCTCGGCGGCCTGCGCCAGCATCAGCCAGGCTTGCGTGCGACCGCCTTCGGCGAAGGTGTCCGGGTCTTCGTCGTCGTCGGCATTGGCTGCCGGCTCGGGCTTGGCAGTGGCGCCGAGCGTCAGGTAGCGCTGAAGCGAACCTTCGGCGTCCTTGGGCTGGCGCAGTTCGAGCTGCAGCGCGCCGAGCGAAAGCCAGTAGCCGGCCTGCGCCGGCTGCTCGACGGTCAGCATGCGCATCTGCGCTTCGGCCTCGACCAGTCTTTGCGTCGCGCTCAATGCGCGCACATAACCCAGCCGCACATTGGCTTCGGCCTTGGGCTGGGCGAGGTAGGCGGTGACGATCTGCTCGGCGGGCGGCGACTTCGCCATCAGCTCCAGCGCCAGCAGCGCCGGGCCGGCGGCCTGCGGATCGTCGGCACGGGCACGTTCGGCCAGCGCCAGTGCGCGCGCGGAGTCGCCGCTCTGCTCCCAAAGCCGGGCGCTGGACACCCGCGCCGCAGCGCGCGTGGCCGGTGCTTCGAGGTACGGTGCCAGCGCCTCGTCGATCTGCGTCGCCAGCGCCTTCTTGTCGGCAATGCGCTGCGTCATGCGCGGCAAAGCGGCGATCGCCGCGTTGCGCTCGGCATCGGGCGTGCGCGCCAGCAACAGGCGGATCGGCTCGGCCAGTTCGTTGCCGCGATTGAGAATCGCCAGGATCTGGAACTCGAAGCGCAGCGCGTCGAGCGACTCCGGCAGCGCCTGGCGCCAGGCGCGTGCGGCCGCCAGTGCCGAGTCGCCGGAGCGGCCTTGCAATGCTGCCTCGACCGCGCGCCGGAACAGCGCCTCGTCGCGCGTACGCCGTGCCACGTCGAGGAACTTGGCACTGGCCGCTGCGGCGTCGCCGTTGCGCAGGTCGAGTTCGCCCAGCAGCAACTGGTAGAACAATGGCGCGTCCAGCGTTGAATTGGGCGAGGTCTGGGCGACCGCCCCGCCGGCGGCAAGCAGAGCCGCCGCCAGCGCATGGAGCATGCGGGATTTCATTGATCCATTCTAGGCAGCCGAGCGCGTGTGCGCTCGAAGCACCGCGGCGCTGGGTAGGATTTAGTCATGCCGGAATTGCCAGAAGTCGAAGTCACTCGACGCAGCTTCGCCGACCGCATCGAGCGCGCGACCGTGCGCGCGGTGCGCCTGGGCGCGCCGCTGCGCTGGCCGCTGGGGTGCGCGCCGCGCTCGCTGCTGGACTGCAGCGTCGGGTCGGCGCAGCGCCGCGGCAAGTACATCTGGTTGCCTCTGGCGCGCGACGGCAAACCCGCCGGCGGTTTGTTGCTGCACCTGGGCATGTCGGGATCGCTGGCCTTTCGCGATGACGCACCCCCACCCGCCAAGCACGACCACTTCGACCTCGTCACCAGCCACGGCACGCTGCGCCTGACGGACCCGCGGCGCTTCGGCGCCGTGGTGTTCTCGCCCGCGCTGGACGCCGCGCCGGCTTCCACCCTGCTGGCCAAACTCGGCGCCGAGCCCTTCGATCCGGCGCTGTCGCCGCAGACGTTTCACGCCGCGCTGCAGCGCCGGGCGGGGCCGATCAAGACGGTGCTGTTGGGCGGCACGGTCGTCGTCGGCGCCGGCAACATCTACGCGTGCGAAGCGCTGTTCGACGCCGGCATCGATCCGCGCCTGCGCGCCAATCGCATCAGCCGCCCGCGCGCCGAGCGGCTGCTGGGCAGCGTGCGCGCAACGCTCGGCCAGGCGCTGGAACTCGGCGGCTCGACGCTGCGCGACTTTCGCGATGCCCACGGCATGGACGGCGCCTACCAGATGCAGGCGCGCGTGTATGGCCGTGAAGGCCAGCCGTGTCTGCGCTGCGGTGCGGCGGTGCGGCGCACGGTGCAAGGCCAGCGCTCCACCTTCTTCTGCGCCCAATGCCAGAAAAGATAGGCGCCCCAAGCGCCGAGCGAGCCCGGCCCGCCTCTCGCGGGGAGCAAGCAGAGTGGCAAAGCCACATCTGTTCGAGCTTGTCGAGCCCTTGTTGCTGAAACTGTCAAAAATTGCACAGCCCGTCACGGGTCCTCGTCAGGAGTTGTTTCGCGTGTGGATGGGTGGCGAGGCTGGGCGATAGCATCGAGCGAACCCTTGCAAAGCCATGAGCAGCAGCACTCGCTTCGAACCCAGTTTGGCCGGCCAGCTCGACGCGCTGGCGTCGTGGCGGCGCACCCTCGACCGGCACGCCGGCGACCTCGCGCGCTTCCTGCAGGAGCACGAACTCGAAGACGCCGTCAGCGAGCGTCACATCGCCGCATTGCGCGAGCGCCTGGACAGCGACCGCCTGTGCGTGGCCTTCGTCGCCGAGTTTTCCCGCGGCAAGTCCGAGCTGATCAACGCCATCTTCTTCGCCGACACCGGCCGGCGCGTGCTGCCGGCCACGCCCGGACGCACGACGATGTGCCCGGTCGAGCTCGGCTACGAAGCCACGCTGCCGCCGGTGCTGGCGCTGTTGCCCATCGACACGCGGCTCGAACCCTTGTCGCTGGCCGAGCTGCGCGCCAAGCCGGCGGTGTGGACGCGCGTGCCGCTCGATCCGGCCTCGCCCGAACAACTGGCGCAGGCGCTGGCCGCCGTGACGCGCACCAGGCATGTCAGCGTCGAGGCCGCGCGCGCGCTCGGCTTCTGGCGCGACGACAACCCCGAAGACAATCCGCCGCGCGGCGCCGACGGCCAGGTCGAAGTGCCGGCGTGGCGCCACGCCGCGATCAACTACCCGCACCCGCTGTTGAAGCGCGGCCTGGTGGTGCTCGACACGCCGGGGCTGAACGCCATCGGCGCCGAGCCCGAGTTGACGCTGTCGCTGCTGCCCGCAGCGCACGGCGTGATCTTCATCTGCGGCGCCGACACCGGCGTCACCAAGTCCGACCTCGCCGTCTGGCGCGATCACCTCGGCGGCCAGTCGATGGCGCGCTACGTCGTGCTCAACAAGATCGACACGCTGGCCGATCCGCTGTTGTCGCATGAAGCCGTGCAGGCGCAGATCGAGAGCCAGCTCAAGAGCACCGCGGCGACGCTCGAGATCGATCCGGCGCGCGTCTTCCCGCTGTCGGCGCGCCAGGCCTTGACGGCGCGCATCGCCGGCGACGACGCCGCGCTCGTCGCCAGCCGCCTGCCCGCGCTCGAAGACGCGCTCGGCACGCAGCTGCTGCCGCGCCGGCGCGAAGTCATCCAGCAGCTCGTCACCGAGACCGCACAAGCCATCGAGCAGCAGGCACAGCGCAGCCTGGGCGACCAGCGCCGCCAGATCGCGGAGCAGATGCTCGAGCTGCGCGGCCTGCGCGGCAAGAACAGCGGCAAGGTCGCGCACATGATCGAGCGCGTCGATGCCGAAGCGCGCGAGTTCGAGCGCTGCACCGACAAGCTGGTGGCCCTGCGCGCGGTGCACTCGCGCGTGCTGCGCGAGCAACTGAGCGCGCTGGCGGCCGACGCGCTGCGCGACGAAGTCGCGCAGATGCAGGACGAAGCGGCGGCCACCTTGTTCAAGCTCGGTGCGAAGAAAGCCTTCATCGCCTTGTGCATGCGCCTGCGCATGCGCATCACGCGCGCGCGTGCGCGCAGCACGGAAATCCACGAGATGCTGCAGGCGAGCTTTCGCCAGTTGAACAGCGAGTACGGCTTCGCGCTGACCACACAGCGCCTGCCCGGGCTGGAGCGCACCGACCGCGAGATCGACCTGATCGAAAGCAGCTACGTGCAGTACCTGGGCCTGTCCAACGCGCTGCGCCTGGCCGAGCCTCGCTTCATGGAGCAGTTCCGGCGCATGCTGCTGTCCAAGCTCAACATGGTGTTCGAAAACGCCAGCGGCGAGATCGAGCTCTGGAACAAGTCGGCGTCCAACCAGATCGATTCGCAACTGCGCGACCGCCGCCGTGCCTTCAAGCGCCGCCGCGAAAGCCTGGAGCGCATCCAGACGGCGGCCGGCGACCTCGATGCGCGCATCGCCGACCTCGAGGGCCAGGAGCAGCGCCTGACGCAGCTCTGGGCCAACGTGCGCCGCCAGGCCGCGGCGCTGCGCGAAGCCGGTGAAGCGCGCGAAGCCGCCGGCACCGTGCCCACCGTTCTGCGCGCCGCCGGCTGAGCGTTCATCGCCGCGGTTTGGCCGACAATTCGGCCGAACGATGAGCGCCGCCGGGCCGTTCCCAAGGCGCTCGCTCCCCTCGGGGGACGGCGCGCAGCGCCAAGGGGCCTCAATGACTACGCTTCCCGACTTCCGCTCGCGCGATTTCCTGCGCGAGCACGCCCTGTGGGTCATGTCGTTCTACGACAGCCGCTCGATCGATGCGAGCGGCGGCATGTTCCATTATTTCCTCGACGACGGCACGGTGCACGACCGCACGAGCCGCCATCTGGTGAGCGCGACGCGCTTCGTCGTCACCAACGCGATCTGCTTCGAGCTCGGCGGCAATGCGCTGCACCGCCGGCACGCCGAACACGCTCTGCGCTTCGTGCGCGATGCCTTCTTCGATCGCACGCGCCAGGCCTATTGCTGGACGCTGCGCTGGCACGGCGGCCGCGCCGAACCGCAGGACCGCACGCGCCACATGTACGGCCTGGCCTTCGTCATGCTGGCCGCGGCGCGCGCCGCGCGCATCGGCATCGAGGGTGCTGCAGCGCTGCTGCACGAAACCTTCGACATCGCCGAGCGCCAGTTCTTCGATGCGCGCGCCGTCCTGTACGCCGACGAAGCCACGGCCGACGGCGTGCTCGCGCCCTACCGCGGACAGAACGCGAACATGCATGCCTGCGAGGCGCTGATCGCGGCGTTCGAAGCGACGCAGGAGCCGCGCTTCATCGAGCGTGCAGAGCAGCTCGCGCACGGCATCACCGTGCGTCTGGCCGAGCCCAACGGCGGCGACGTCTGGGAGCACTACCGCGCCGACTGGACGCCCGACTGGGACTACAACCGCGACGATCGCAGCAACATCTTCCGCCCCTGGGGCTGCCAACCGGGGCACTTCACCGAGTGGGCCAAGCTGCTGTGCCAGCTCGATGCGCACGCGCCGCAGCCCTGGCACCTGCCGCGCGCACGCGCGTTGTTCGACCGCGCCTGGGCGGTGGCGTGGGACCGCGAGCACGGCGGCATGCACTACGGCTTCGCGCCCGACGGCAGCATCTGCGACGGCGCGAAGTACCACTGGGTGCAGGCCGAGACGATGGCCGCGGCGGCGCTGCTGGCGCGGCGCACAGGCGAGCCGCGCTACTGGGACGCCTACGACGCGATGTGGCGCTACTGCTGGCAGCACTTCGTCGATCACGATCAGGGCGCGTGGTTTCGCGTCCTCAGCGCCGACAATTTCAACCTGACGCGCGAGAAGAGCCCCGCCGGCAAGGTGGACTATCACGACATCGGCGCCTGCTTCGACGTCTGGCGCGCGCTCGGCGCGCGGTCTTGAGCAGGCTCACGTTCGCCGGCCGGGTCATCGCGTGGCAGCGCCGTCACGGCCGCCACGATCTGCCGTGGCAGGGCACGCGCGATGCCTACCGCATCTGGTTGTCGGAAGTGATGCTGCAGCAGACGCAGGTGGCGACGGTGCTCGACTACTACCTGCGCTTTCTGCAGCGCTTCCCCGACGTGGCCGCGCTCGCCGCGGCAACGCTCGACGACGTGCTCGCGCTGTGGAGCGGCCTGGGCTACTACAGCCGCGCGCGCAACCTGCACCGTTGCGCGCAGGTGGTGATGAGCGAACACGCCGGCGCGTTTCCGCGCTCGGCCGCAGTGCTGGCCGAGTTGCCCGGCATCGGCCGCTCGACGGCCGCGGCCATCGCCGCATTCGCCTTCGGCGAACGCGCCGCGATCCTCGACGGCAACGTCAAGCGTGTGCTGACGCGCGCCATCGGCTTCGATGCCGATCTCGCCGTCGCCGCCAACGAGCGCGCGTTGTGGCAGCAGGCGCAGGCGCTGCTGCCGGAGCGCGGCATCGAGCCCTACACGCAGGGGCTGATGGACATCGGCGCCACGCTCTGCAGCGCGCGTGCGCCGCGTTGCGCAGCCTGCCCGCTGGCGGCGAGCTGCGTGGCGCGCGCGCAGGGCCGGCCTGAGCACTATCCGGTGAAGACGAAGAAGCTGAAGCGCGGTGCGCGCAGCAATGCGCTGCTGTGGCTGACCGATGCGCAGCAACGCATCTGGTTGACGCAGCGCGCGCCGAGCGGCGTCTGGGCCGGGCTGTGGACGCTGCCGCTGTTCGATTCGATCGATGCGTTGCGCGCGCTCGCGGCCGATTGGCCCGGCCGCAGCGAAGCGCTGACGCCGATCGCGCACGCACTGACGCACTTCGATTGGCGACTCGAACCGTGGCGGCACGAGTTGCCGCGGCGAGTGTCCGCCGAACGTCGCGGGCAGATCGAAGCCGCGCTCGGCGCGGGCCGCTGGCTCACGCGCGAACAGGCCCTTGCGCTGGGCCTGCCGGCACCGGTGCGCAAGCTCATTTCAACGGCAGCGCTCGGTGCAGAGAGCCCAGCGGCCGCCGCGGATCCGGCTTTGCCGGTCCGCCAGCGGGCCTTGCAGGCCGCAGGGCCGCGAGACGCGACCCTTCCTCAGCCCGTCCGAGCCGACGCAGGTCGGCTCGGAGCCGCGGGCCTCGGCCCCCTTGAGGGGGAGCGGCGAAGCCGCTCCGGGGGTGGTCAATGAACCACGCCCTTGCCCTTCAGGTACTCGTGCACGATGCGCAGGCGCGCCTGCGGGTCGGGCAGCGTCATCAGCTTCTGCTTGGCGGTCAGCGGGATCGGCAGGATCTCGGACCAGCGGTTGGCCACCCAGCCGGCATCGTCGAGGCGGTAGGGCTCGGCGAAGGGCACGTCGCCTTTTTCGATCATCGAGGCGATCACCTGCTGCAGCGCGTGCACGGTCGCAAACAGCATCGGGTCGGGGCTGACGGTCTCGTCGGGCGCGATGCGCTCGATCTGCGCCGACCACAGGCCGTTGCCTTCGCGCGTGGCGCTGCCGACGATCGAGAAGCGATCGCCGCCGACGCAGCGCAGCCGCAGCAGATTCGCGCCCTCGGCATCCACCTGCTCGATGCGCGCCAGCACGCCGTGCGACTCGAAGTGCACATCGCCGCGTCCGGCCTCCGGCCCCGCGCCCAGTGCCACCACGCCGAAGGGCAGGTCGTCACGCAGGCACTGCGAGACCAGATCGAGGTAGCGCGCCTCGAACACCTTCAACTGCAGCACCGAGCCGGGGAAGAGAACGCTCTTCAACGGGAACAGCGACACCGATTCGCGCTTCACGCTGCCAGGACTGCGCGTCGTCATGTTCCATCCTGCTCGCGATGCCGCACCAGCGTCGGCGCGCGTGCGGCGAAGCGTTGTGCGAATTGTTCGGCCGCATACACCGAGCGGTGCTGCCCGCCGGTGCAGCCCAGCGCCACCGTGAGGTAAGCGCGCTGGCCGTCGTTGAAGGCGTCGAGCCAGCGGCCGACGAAGGCCTCGATCTGCGCCAGCATCTCGCCGACCTCCGGCTGCGCTTGCAGGTAGGCCGCCACCGGCGCATCGCGGCCGTTCAGCGGACGCAGCTCGCGGATGTAGTGCGGGTTGGGCAGCACGCGCAGGTCGAAGACGAAATCGGCATCGAGCGGCACGCCGTGCTTGAAGGCGAAGGACTCGAACACGAGCGTCAGCGCCGCGCCCTTGGCGCCGACAGCGTCGCGCAACCAGCGCGACAGTTGCACCGGCCGCAGCTGGCTGGTGTCGATCACGGTGGAGAGGTCGCGCAGGCCCGCGAGCAGTTGGCGTTCGAGCTCGATCGCGTCGATCAGCGCACGCGGCGAGGCGCCTGCCGCCGGATCGGCAGAAAGCGGATGAGGCCGGCGCGTCTCCGAGAAGCGCCGCAGCAGCGCATCCGTGCCGGCATCGAGGAAGTACGGCCGCACCGCGACGCCTTCGCCACGCAGGCCTTCGATCAGCGGCAGCAGGTGCGGCAGCGAGCCGGCGCTGCGCACATCGACGGCGACAGCCACCTTGCGCGAGCCGCCCTCGCGCCGGCGCTCGACAGCGATGAAGTCGCGCAGCAGTTCGGGCGGCAGGTTGTCGACGCAAAACCAGCCGGCGTCCTCGAGCGCATGCAGCGCCACCGATTTACCGGAACCGGAGATGCCGGTGATCAGCACCAGGTCGAGCGCTGCCGAGGGGGTCGTCACTGCATTCACTTCGCGCCGCGCCTTTCCCTGGGTCGCGTTGCCTTCGCAGGCGTGGCCTGCGCCGCCGAGCCGAGCAGTTGCTGCGCGTGCGCCACGCTCGTGGCCAGGCGCTCGCCGCCGAGCATGCGCGCGATTTCGGCCACGCGCGCTTCGCCCGTCACCGCGTGCACTTCGCTGGCGGCCTGTTTGCCTTGCAGCTGCTTGCTGACGACGAAATGGTGGTCGCCGCAGGCCGCGACTTGCGCGAGATGCGTCACTGCGAGCACTTGCCGCCCGCTGGACGCCTGGCCGAGCTGCTTCATCAGCCGCCCCACGGTGTCGGCGACCGCGCCGCCGATGCCGGCATCGATCTCGTCGAAAATCAGCGTGGCTGCGCCTTCGTCGCCGCGCGCGGTGGTCACGGCGATCGCCAGCGCCAGCCGCGACAACTCGCCGCCCGAAGCCACCTTGGCCAGCGCGCGCGGCGTGCTGCCGGCGTGGCCGGCGACGCGCAACTCCACGCTCTCCAGGCCGAAGGACTGCGGCTCGTCTTGCGCGATCAACGCGACCTCGAAGCGTCCGCCGGCCATGCCGAGCTGCTGCATCGCCTGCGTCACCGCGTCGCCGAGATTCGGCGCGGCCGCCGCGCGCGCCTTGCTGACGCGTTGCGCTTCGGCGCGCCACGCGCGCTCGGCTTGCCCGGCGGCGCGTTCGAGCGCAGCGCTGTCGGTGGCGGCATCGAGCTGCGCCAGTGCGTCGCGCCATTGCGCCAGCAGGGCAGCAAGTTCTTCCGGCGGCCGACGAAAACGCCGCGCCAGTCCGATCCACGCCGACAAGCGCGCATCGAGCTCGGCCAGCCGATCGGGATCGACATCGGCATGCTGCAGGTAGCCCGACAGCGAATGCGCGGCGTCGGTCAGCTGCGCCAGCGCGCCCTGCAGCACTTCGGCGATCGGCGCGAGCCGTGCGTCGATGCGCGCGGCTTCGCTCAACGCATCGGCAGCTTTCAGCGCGAGCGCAGCGGCGTTGCTGTCGGCCTCGCTCACCGCATCGAGCGCGCCGCGCGCGGCATCGATCAGCTCCTTGGCATGCGCCAGGCGCTGGTGCTCGGCATTGAGCTCGTCCCATTCAGCGTCGCCGGGCGCGAGGCGATCGACCTCGCCGACCTGCCACGCCAGCCGTTCGCGCTCGCGTTCGATCTCGGCGCTCTGCGAGCGCGCGCGTTCGAGCGCTGCGGTGGCTGCGCGCCACTGCGACCACAGCGCAGCCAAGGGCGCGAGATCGATGCCGGCTTGCCCGTCGAGCAGCGCGCGCACGGCGGCAGGCCGCGTCAGGCTTTGCCACGCATGCTGGCCGTGAATGTCCACCAGGGCATCCGCGGCCTCGCGCAGCTGCGCGACGGTGGCCGGGCTGCCGTTGATCCACGCGCGGCTCTTGCCCTGCGCGTCGATCGTGCGCCGCAGCAGCAGCGTCTCGTTCGACTCGAAGCCGGCATCGTCGAGCCACGCGCCGAGCGCCGCCGGCGTGTCGAACTCGGCCGCGATCTCGGTGCGCGCCGCGCCCTCGCGCACGACGAGCGCCTCGCCGCGCGAACCGAGCGCCAACTGCAGCGCATCGATCAGGATCGACTTGCCGGCGCCGGTTTCACCCGTCAGCACCGAGAAGCCCGCGCCGAACTCGACCTCGAGCTCGGTGACGATGACGAAGTCGCGCAGCGACAGTCGGCGCAGCATCAGGCCTCCCGCCGGGCCGCCCCAAGGCAGGCCTGCGCCCCCGCGGGGGGCCGCGAACGAACGTGAGCTTGGGGGCGCGTCACACCACCCCCTCGTACCAGCGCAGCTTTCTACGCAAGGTCGCGTAATAGCTCCAGCCCTTCGGATGCAGGAACCGAACCTTGTGCGCCGAGCGTGTCATGCGCACCTGGTCGCCGTGCAGCAGATGGGCGAGGCTTTGCATGTCGAAGTTGGCCGAGGCGTCGCGGCCCGAGATGATGGTGATGCGCACCTCGCCGTCGTCGGGCAGCACGATCGGGCGATTGCTCAATGTGTGCGAGGCGTTGGGCACCAGCAGCCAGCCGCCGATGCGCGGATGCAGGATCGGCCCGCCGGCCGACAGCGCATACGCCGTCGAGCCGGTGGGCGAGGCCACGATCAAACCGTCGGCGCGCAGGTTGGCGACGAACTCGTCGCCGATGTCCACGCGCAACTCGACCATGCCTGCGGTAGCGCCGCGGCTGACGACCACGTCGTTCAGCGCCACGCCGCTCATGATGCAGGCGCCGTCGCGCCAGACGCCGGCGTCGAGCATCGCGCGGTGCTCTTCCTCGTACTCGCCGCGCACCATCGGCCCGAGCGCGTCGCGAAAACGATCGACCGGAATGTCGGTGATGAAACCCAGGCGCCCCTGGTTGATGCCGATCAGCGGCACGTCATGGCGCGCCAGCTCGCGCGCGATGCCGAGCATCGTGCCGTCGCCGCCCACCACCACCGCCAGATCGCAATGACGCCCGATCTCGGCAGTGGCGTGCACGTCGTAGCCGCTGATCGCCGTGGCCTGCGCGGTGGCGGCTTCGAGACAGACCGCGAGGCCCTGCTGCGAGAGGAAGCGCGCGACTTCCTCGATCAGCTCACGCGCGCCCTGCGCCTGCGGTTTGCCGACGATGGCGGCATGGGCGAAACGTTGGGGTGCAGGCATGCGGGGATGATAGAGCCGGACATGGCTCACCCCCGCAGCGGCTGCGCCGCTCCCCCTCAAGGGGGCGGCGCCGCCGGCCCGGTAAAGCTGGATCCGAGGTGTCCGCTTGGAAAGGCGCGCGTCTTGGTTCCGAGTTAGATTCCACTTCGATGGATGACCGTGCAAAGTCCCTGCTGAAAACCCTGGTCGAGATCTACATCGCCGAGGGCACGCCGGTGGGCTCGCGCACCTTGTCGCGCGCCTCGGCGCTGGAGCTGTCGCCGGCGACCATCCGCAATGTCATGGCCGATCTCGAAGAGCTCGGCCTGATCGCCAGCCCGCACACCAGCGCCGGGCGCATCCCCACCGCGCGCGGCTACCGCGTCTTCGTCGACACCATGCTGACGGCGCGGCCCTTCGACATGGATGTGAACGTCGCGCGCGAACAGCTGCAGCCCGACCAGCCGCAGCGCGTGATCGCGCATGCGGCGCAGGTGCTGTCGCAACTGTCGAACTTCGTCGGCGTGATCACCGCGCCGAAGAAGCCCACGGTGTTTCGCCACATCGAGTTCCTGCGCCTGGGCGAGCGCCGCGTGCTCGTCATCCTGGTCTCGCCCGACGGCGATGTGCAGAACCGCGTCATCGTCACCGCGCACGACCACAGCAGCACCGAACTGATCGAGGCCACCAACTTCGTCAACGCGCACTACGCCGGCCTGACGCTCGACGCGGTGCGCGAGCGCCTGAAGCAGGAAGTGGAGTCGCTGCGCGGCGAGATCGCCACTTTGATGCAGGCGGCGGTGCAAATGGGCGGGCAGGCCGAGGAGCAGAGCGAGCCGGTGGTCGTCAGCGGCGAGCGCAACCTGCTCGCGGTGCAGGACTTCAAGCACGACATGGGCTCGCTGCGCCGCATGTTCGATTTGTTCGAGCAGAAGACGCAGCTGATGCGCCTGCTCGATGTGTCCTCACGCGCCGAAGGCGTGCGCATCTTCATCGGCGGCGAGTCGGGCGTGGTGCCGGTGGAAGAGCTGTCGGTCGTGTCGGCGCCCTACGAGGTGGACGGCCAGGTGGTCGGCACGCTCGGGGTGATCGGGCCGATGCGCATGAAGTACGACCGCATGATCCAGATCGTGGACATCACGTCGCGGCTGGTGAGCAATGCGCTGAGCTCGCCGCGGTAGCGGCGAGACTCAGCGCTTCGCGCGAAAGCACCGCTCCCCCGAGCCCCCTCCGGGAGGGGGCTCCAGGATGAACCACGAGCCGGCCTTTGGCCGGCTTCCTTCCATCACGCCGGCAGGAAACCTTCGATCGACAGGTAGCGCTCGCCAGTGTCGTAGTTGAAGCCGAGCACGCGCGCTGCCGTGCCGAGCTCGGGCAGCTTCTTCGCGATCGCCGCCAGCGTCGCGCCGCTGGAGATGCCCACCAGCATGCCTTCTTCGCGCGCGCAGCGCCGCGCCATCTCGCGCGCTTCTTCGGCCTCGACCTGGATCACGCCGTCGAGCAGCGCGGTGTGCAGGTTCTTCGGGATGAAGCCGGCGCCGATGCCTTGAATCGGGTGCGGCGACGGCTGGCCGCCGCTGATCACCGGGCTGGCGGAAGGCTCGACGGCGAAGACCTTGAGCTTCGGCCACTTTTTCTTCAAGACCATCGCGCAGCCGGTGATGTGGCCGCCGGTGCCCACGCCGGTGATCAGCGCGTCGATGCCTTCGGCAAAGTCGCGCGCGATTTCTTCCGCTGTGGTGCGCACGTGCACTTCGATGTTGGCTTCGTTCTCGAACTGCTGCGGCATCCAGGCGCCGGGCGTCGATGCGACGAGCTCCTGCGCGCGCGCGATCGAGCCCTTCATGCCCTTCTCGCGCGGGGTCAGCTCGAACGTGGCGCCGTAGGCCAGCATCAGGCGGCGGCGCTCGATGCTCATGCTGTCGGGCATGACGAGCACGAGCTTGTAGCCCTTGACGGCCGCGACCACACCCAAGCCGATGCCGGTGTTGCCCGAAGTCGGCTCGATGATCGTGCCGCCGGGCTTGAGCGCACCCGAGCGCTCGGCCGCTTCGACCATCGACAGCGCGATGCGGTCCTTGATCGAGCCGCCGGGATTGCTGCGCTCGGACTTGATCCACACCTCCTGCTTGCCGAACAGGCGGTTGATGCGGATGTGCGGCGTGTCGCCGATGGTGGCGAGGATGCTGTCGGCTTTCATGGCGGCCTCTCGAAAGAACAGGCCGCCATCGTAGCGAAGCGGGATCAGGTCTGCATGGTCAGCCAGGTTGCCGCCGTCCACGAGAAGGTCGTTCCGCCGAGGCCGGCGCCGGTGAGCGGGTCGTAGTACTCGTGAAAGCCCGACTGGTCGAACAGCGCGAACGAGCTCGCCTGCACGCGAGCGGCCAGAGCCGCCTCCCCGCATTCGCGCAAGCCTGCCTCGAACATCAGGTTCATGTGCTGCCAGGTCGGGCCGCGCCAGTAGCGCTGTGCTTCGAAGCCCGCGGCGCCGACTCGCGTGGAGGGCACGCCATAGGTCGCTTCGTCGAGCCACGCCGATAGCGTCGCGGCTTGGGCGCCGTTGTCGACGCCGGCGTACCACGACAGGAAGCCGCCGCTGACGGGCTGCTCGATGAGCGTGCCGCCGACGAGATCGAAGTTGGCGTACAGACCGAGCGCGGCGCTCCACAGCCGTGAAGCAGCGGCCTCGGTGCGGGCCAGCGCGGCTTGCAGCCCGGCGCGGTCGGGCAGGGCGATGTGCAGCTCATCGGCCAGCGCCAGCAGGTCTTTCGTTGCGCGGTGCAGGATGAAGACGATGGCGGCATCGACGACGCGAAACGGACACTCGCGCGCGATCACGTCGGGGTCGAAGTTGCACTCGCGGTTGAAGTCCATCAGGCGCACGACGCGGTCGTAGAAGTCGTGCGTCGGGCGCTGTCCTCCCGCCACATGGTCGAGGTCCTTGCGCTGGTAGGCGCGCGTCGTGCGCGGCACGCGCGCCAACGCTGCGTCCCACGACGGCGAGTTGTCGCGACCGGTCTCCCAAGGGTGGATCGTCATGACGAGACCGGTGTTGTGCGGATCGCGCGTGCGGTACCACCAGGCGTGATGCCGCGCCATGGCCGGCAGCACTTCGTGCAGCGCGGCCACGGCGAGCGTCTTGTCCTGTGCGCGCTGCCACATCCAGCGCAGCATCGTCGCGTGCAGCGGCGGCTGGCTGATGCTGCTCGTCGGCGGAGAGGTCTTCGGTGTGCCCCACTCGTCGGGGCCGGGGAAGTAACTGTCGCTCTTCTGATGGAAGACGATGTGCGGGATGAAGCCGTCCTGCGGTCCGTCGTTCCACTGCCCTTTCAACAGCCAGCGGAATTCTTGCCACGCGCGCGGCTCGTCGAAGGTGATCCAGCCGAGCGCGGTGACGGCTGCGTCCCAGCCCCACTGAAACGGATAGAGCCCCGCGGTCGGCACGGTGTAGCCGCCGCGGTCGTTGGCACGCAGCGTGGCTTGCGCCTCGCGCGTCAATTGGTCTTGGCGTTTCGGAGTCATGCTGCTTTCAACAACTTTCCTTGCGCGTCGTACCAACGCGCGCAACCGGCGCGCGCGCGCACCGTCAGGCGCTCGCCGGCGCGAACGGGTGGGTCGATGCCGAGGCTGACGCGCAGCAGCTCGTCGCCGACGCGCGTCGTCACCTGCTGGCTGGCGCCGAGCATCTCCACCACCTTGGCGTCGAAGCTCAGACCTTCCCTGGCGAGGTCCAGATCTTCAGGCCGGATGCCGAGTGTGGTCGCGCCCGACGGCGCGCTGACACCGAGCGCACGCTGCGCATCGGCCGCCTTGACGAAGTTCATCGGCGGGTTGCCGATGAAGCCGCCGACGAACTCGGTGGCCGGCTGGCGATAGACCTCCGGCGGCGGCGCGTACTGCACGATCTCGCCGCCGTGCATCACCGCGATGCGGTCGCCCAGGCTCATCGCTTCGGTCTGGTCGTGCGTGACGTAGATCGTGGTCGTTTTCAGATCGCGCAGCAGTGCCTTCAATTCACTGCGCATCTCCAGGCGCAGCAACGCATCCAGATTGCTCAGCGGCTCGTCCATCAACAGCACGTCGGGCTGCACCGCGAGCGCTCGCGCCACCGCGACGCGCTGGCGCTGGCCGCCGGAGAGTTGCCCAGCATAACGTTCGAGCAGGTGCTCGATGTGCATCAGCTCGGCGCTGCGCTTGACCTGGCGCTCGATCGTCGCCGCATCGGCCTTCTTCATGCGCAACCCGAAGCCGATGTTCTCGCCGATCGTCATGTGCGGGAACACGGCGTAGTTCTGGAACACCATCGCGATCTTGCGTTCGCGCGGAGCCAGGCCGTTGACTCGCTTGCCGCCGATGATGACGTCGCCGCTGGTCTCTGTCTCCAGGCCCGCGATGATGCGCAAGAGCGTCGTCTTGCCGCAGCCAGACGGGCCCAGCAGCACGCAGAACTCGCGGTCCTCGATGTCGAGCGACACGGCCTTCAGCGCCTGATGGCCCTTGAATTCCTTGCGCACCTTGTCGATCTTGATGACGGACATGTTGTGTGTCTTTCGGTTATCGGTTCGCGATGCCCCACATGGCAAAGAGATACTTGCGCACGATGAAGATGAAGATCAGCGACGGCACGACGAGGAAGAAGCCGCCGGCAAAGCGGAAGTGCAGCGGGCTTTCTTCGAGGCTGGCGAAAAGGAAGGCCGTCAGCGTGCGGTTGTTCAGCGTCAGCACCGAGGCCGCGAAGACCTCGTTCCACGAGATCACGAACGAGAAGATCATCGCCGCGGCGAGCCCGGGCAATGCCAGCGGCATCACGATCTTGAGAAACGCCGTGAGGCGCGAGCAGCCGAGCGTCCAGCCGGCTTCTTCCAATTCACGTGGAATGCCCATGAACAGGCTCGACGAGACGAGGATCGCAAACGGCAGCGCCAGCGCCGTGTGCACCAGCGCCACGCCGAGCAGCGTGTCGTACAGGCCAATGGCGATGAAGCGCGTCACCAGAGGCAGCGCCAGGATGGCGAGCGGAAACGCGCGCGTCATGATGATCATCACGCGGTAGACGTTCTGGCCCCTGAAGTCGAAGCGCGCCAACGCGTAGCCGGCGGGCGCGCCGAGCAGCAGCGCGAAGCACATCGTCATCGCGGCCACGGCCAGGCTGTTGAGCGTGGCCTTCCACACGCCCGTCACGTTGAAGAAGAACTTCATCGTGTCGAGGCTGAAATCGGCGGGGATCAACTGCTTGGGCCAGGCGCTGACCAGTTCGCGCGGGCTCAACGCCGACACGCCGATGATCAGCACCGGGATCACCCAGCACACGCTGATGACGATCGCCATCGCGCTGAGGAACTTGCCGTTGTTGTTCTTCACGCCAAGGTTTCCTTGCGCACGCGCAGCGCCCACAGGTAGATCACCGTCGCGGCGATCGAGACGATCAGGATGAAGAGCGCGTAGGCCGACGCGACGTTGGTGTTCTGGTACTGCGTCTGCCAGTTGTAGGCCTCGCCCACCAGCACCGGCAGGTCACGTCCGGCGAGCGCGTAGACGACCGCGAACACCTCGAACGCCAACACCGTGCGCAGGATCAGCGCCGATTGCAGCGAGGGCTTCAACAGCGGCAGCGTCACCTTGAAGAAGCGCTGCCAGCGCCCGGCGCCGAAGACTTCCGCGGCTTCGTTGTACTCCTTCGGGATCAGCTGCACGCCGGCGACGAGGATCACCAACACGATCGCGGTGGCGCGCCAGATCTCGGCGACGATGACGCAGATGAAGAGGGCAATCGGCGAGCGGATGGTGAGCCAGGTCGTCGGTCCGTCGAGCACGCCGAGCATCTGCAGCACCGAGTTGAGATAGCCGCGATCGGTGAGGATGGCGAGCCAGACGATGCCGGCGGCGAGGTCCGAGATGCCGAGCGGAATCGTCCAGATGTACAGGTGCGTCATGCGCCCGCGCTCGATGTTCTGCAGCATCATCGCCAGGCCGAGCGCGATGCAGATCTGCAGCGGCACGACGATCGCCACCAGGATCAACGTGTTGCGCAGCGCCAGGCCGAAGTTCAGATCGCCCGCCATCTTGCGCAGGTGCTCGGTGGTGGCGGCGCCGTCGCTCGTGACGAAGGCCATCAGCACGGTCTCTGCGAGCGGCCACAGGAACAGCAGGGCCAGGAACGCCACCGAGGGCGCGATCAGCAGGTAGGGCAGACGCGGGTTGTTGTTCATGCACGGCTCCACCCATCGCCGCGATGCGCGCGGCGATGGCGACAAGCGACCGGTCGGACTGCTGTCTTACTGCGCGACGGGGCAGGGGGCGCTGCCCGAGCCTGTGTCGGGCGCCCAGCACGGCGCGGCGGCGTCCTTCATCAGCTGGTCCATCGCCTTGCCTTGCTCGGCGAGCACGGTCTTGATGTCTTCGTTGCGCAGCACGATGCGCGAGAAGGTGTCGATGAAGACCTTGTTGAACTCGCCGTTCTTCGCGCCCAGGCCCGAGGGCAGAAGCGAAGCCTTGCCGTCTTTCGCGCCGAAGACCTTGTTCATGCCGTCGGCAGCGAGCTGCACGCCGGGTGACAGCGCCGCCAGATCGGCCTTCACGACAGGGAAGAAGCCGACTTCGCGCAGCATCAGCGCCTGCGTCGCCGGTTTCGTCAGGTGATCGATCGCGCGCTCGGCCGCGGCGCGATCCGGCGTGTTCTTCGGAATCGCGATGCCGACGATCACCGGCATGAAGCCGCGCCCCTTGGCGCCCGCCGGCGCCGGGAAGGTGACGAAGTCGGCGGCCTTCTCGGTGAGCGCGGGCAGCAGGCGCGCGGTGTGGTCGAACGCGACCCACACCTCGCCGGTCTTCAGCGGCTCTTCCATGAAGCCATACGCGGTGGAGCGCGGATTCACGTACTGCCACAGGTCCTTGAAGTCGGCCCACATCGCGGCCGCGTCGGCGTTGGCATAGGTGCGCACCACGCCGCCCGTGTAGCTCGGGTAGAGCGAGCCCTGGAAGAAGCGGTGCATCAGGCCGCGCGGGCCGGCGGGGAAGCCGAGCTTGGCTTCGCCGGTGGCTTCCTTCATCGACTTGGCCCAGGCCTTCAACTGCGGGTAGGTCAGCGCATTGATGTCGGCACCCGCGGGCAGATGCTTCAGCGCCTGCTTGTTGGCCACCATCTGGAAGGTGTTGGTCATCAGCGGAATGAAGCGCTGCTTGTCGCTCCCCAGTTTGCCGAGCGAAAGCGCAGCGGCAGAGAACTGGCGGCTTGCGCCCAGCTTGGTGGCGATGTCGTCCAAGTCCTGCAGGCCGCCGAGCGAGTTGACCGGGCCGAGTTCACCGTCGAGCGCCATCGTCACGTGCACCTTGCCTTGCGCGGCGGCGAGCTCGGCCTTCATGCGTGTGAGGTAGGTGTTCGGATCTTCGGGCACGAAGTTCACCGCGTCGGGCGCGCCCTTCAGGATGACGTTGCGCATCTTCTCGGCCTCTTCGATCGGCCGAAGCTGCGTCGAGACGATGGTGGTCTGCGCCGTGGCGGCGAGCGTGCTCGTGGCCAGCAACGCGGCGAGGGCGACAAGGCGAAGGGTCGTCATGGTCTGTCTCCTTTATTGAATGACATCGAGGTCGGATGCACGGGCAATCAATCGCACCGGCTCGAGCCGGTGCAGCGTGGCGGGCTCGGCGCCGCCCATCAACTGGAGCAACAACTCGCCAAGGTGGCGGCCGTTGTCCTGGATGCTGAAGTCCATCGTCGTCAGCGGCGGATCGACGAAGCGGCCGACTTCGGTGTTGCCGTAGCCGATCACGGCCACGCCGCCGGGCCGGCCCACCGCGCGGCCGGCGCGTTTGCAGGCGTGCATCGCGCCGAGCGCGATCGCGTCGGTGGCGCACAGCAGCGCGCTGGTGTCGCTGCGCTCGGCGAGCAGCGCGGCAGCGGCGGCATCACCTGCCGCGCAGCTCAACTCGACGCTGAGCATGCGGCCCTGCAGGTTGTGCTGCTCGAGAGCGCGTCGCCAGCCGCGCTCGCGCAGCCGCGCAAAGGTGTAGGGCTCGGGGCCGTTGATGAAGTCCACACGGCGGTGACCCATCGAAGCCAGGCGATCGACGGCGACGCGAAACGCCTCTTCATTGTCGGTGTCCACCCACGCATGCGTGTCGGCGCGCGCGGTGCGGCCGTAGGTGATGAAGGGCAAGCTGCGCTCGATCAAGCGATTGACGCGCGGGTCTTCGATGCGCGCGCGCGCCACGATCACCGCATCGACCAGGCGGCCATCCAGCAGCCGGTCGAAGGCCGCGATCTCGCGTGGCTCGTCCGACGGCATCGGCGTGGCCAGCGTGTACAGCCCCTGCGCCGAGAGCACCTCGTCGACGCCGGCCAGCAGCGCCTCGAAGGTCGAGTCGAGCACGTGGCCCGCGCGCATCGACGCCACCAGCGCGACCGCGCCGGTGCGACCGGTGGCCAGGCGATGCGCCAGCGGGTGTGGGCGGTAGCCGAGGGCGTCGGCGGCAGCTTGAACGCGCGCTCGTGTGCTTGCGCTCACATCCCTGTATCCATTGAGTGCACGGGAGGCCGTTGAGATGGAGATCCCGAGTTGCTCGGCCAGGACGCGCAGGGCAGACATTGCGTGAGGACCCAAAAGCGGTTTTGAACCGCAGCGCACGATGCGCCCAAAACCGCTTCTGCCCCATAGGATTTTCCCGTACCACGGCTTGCATCGCGCCTCTCCTACGCGTCGGCGACCATCTGCTCGACGAGGAGGCGTCGCAAGACGGCGGCG
>CAVTXG010000013.1:0-100306 GCA_963738605.1 uncultured beta proteobacterium | reverse complement strand
CACATGCCGCCAAGTGCCCACAGCATCCACAGCGTCAGTGCGAACGCGCCACCACCATCGAGAACAGCGCGTCGCCGACCTAGGCCGACGGAGGTGCGCCAGCCCACGGCCGCGCAGCAACAGGCAGCCGGCCCCGGCCGCGAGCGGGAGATCGAACGTGATCGTTGCCCGGTTGCCGGCCTGGCCGGGCATCTGCAAGACGCTGCGGCAACTTCCTTGCCGTTGGTGTCGCAATTACGGCCACGGTGTGCAGCCGCGTCACTTCCGGCGGCACCATCCCTGGCGCAGCATCGGCTCGGACGGCGTATTCGGCGATGCAGCGCGCTGGCAAAACGTGACTGTTCGAGCAACTGGCACGTGCGCAGGGGGCGGCTGGCCGCTGCGCTGCCAAAACGCGGCCACAGTGAGGCAGGCTGCGGCGGGCTCCGCGGGCGCTGCAGTGATGCCGGCAACTCGGGCGCGATCGCGCCGCCGCTGGGGTTTGCTCTCGGGGTGGAACAGCGTCGAGGGATCACTGGCGCGCAGCTGGCGCTGCTTGCTGATCGAGGAGACGGCCGTGATCGAAAGCCGCTCGCGCGCCAGGTCGGCGGCCGCAGCGGCGGAAGCTCTTCGGCCCGAGGGTGCCGTCGCCGGATGTCGCGCGCCAGACGCATCAGCTTGCCCTTCCTGGTCGTCGGTCAGGAACAGGCGGATCTGCTGCTGCGCGATCTCGGTGTCGCGCTGCACCGCATCGGCCTCGCGCTCGATCTCCTCGTCTGGCGCATGTTCGGCAGAACGCTTGCCTCACGGCCGCGAGGAACAGCAACACCGACACGCAGGGGACCGATCGTCGCAAAGCGGTCCTGGCGATCGGCAACTCCCAGCGGCCGATCAGTCGCTGAGCGCGTGGCACCGCTACAGCCGGCGCAGCGGAGGCCACCGCAAGACCGGTGATTTCGCTTTGCAAGGGCATCGGCGCGATTATCGAGGGTTGTGCTTTTGACCCGAACATGAAGAATTTCATATTAAGAAAATGATAAAACCCCAATTTGGAAAATCTGCGCATCGATGCGACACTTCGCTCCGCACGGCAACCCCCCACCCCAAGACCGATCAGGAGACAACGAACGGCCGCTCTTCCCGACGCATTGCCCGGCTCCCCCGACGCGCGCGACACCGACCACCAGCGAGGGTCGACGCGCGCTCGGCGCGGTGATCGAGGCCGAAGGCAAGGACCGCGCCTACTCCCCGCTCGATGCGCTGCTCGGAGAAGCGCGCCAGCACGTGTCGATTGGCGCTGTTCTCGGCCGACGCCGGCTACGCCAACGCGATCGAGCCTCCTGACGAGGCGCAAGCAGCCCGGGCAACCTCGAGCTCGAAGAGCGCCTGCGCGCCTACATGCGCTGGAACGCGATGGCGATGGTGGTCAAGGCCAACCGCCTGACCCCGCCGACGGCGGCGACCTCGGCGGCCACATCAGCAGCTTCGCATCGCTGGCGCACATGTTCGCCGCCGGCTTCAACCACTTCTGGCACGCCGACGCAGCGGCGGACCACGGCGGCGACCTGCTCTACATCCAGGGCCACAGCGCGCCCGGCATCTACGCGCGCGCCTACATGGAAGGGCGCATCAGCGAAGAGCAGATGCTCAACTTCCGCCAGGAAGTCGGCGGCAAGGGTCTCTCCAGCTACCCGCATCCGAAGCTGATGCCGAGTTCTGGCAGTTCCCCACGGCTCACATGGGCCGGGCCCGCTGATGGCGATCTACCAGGCGCGCTTCCTCAAGTACCTGCACGCGCGCGGCATCGCCGACACGGCGCAGCGCAAGGTCTGGGTCTTCTGCGGCGACGGCGAGATGGACGAGCCCGAGTCGCTCGGCGCCATCGGCCTGGCCGCGCGCGAGAAGCTCGACAACCTCGTCTTCGTCATCAACTGCAACCTGCAGCGCCTGGACGGCCCGGTGCGCGGCAACGGCAAGATCATCCAGGAGCTCGAAGGCGACTTCCGCGGCGCGGGCTGGAACGTGATCAAGCTGATCTGGGGCAGCAACTGGGATCCGCTGCTGGCGCGCGACAAGGACGGCGCGCTGCGCAAGATCATGATGGAGACGCTGGACGGCGACTACCAGGCCTTCAAGGCCAACGACGGCGCCTTCGTGCGCAAGCACTTCTTCGGCCGCGACCCGCGCACGCTGGAGATGGTGGCCAAGATGAGCGACGACGACATCTGGGCGCTGCGCCGCGGCGGCCACGATGCCGGCAAGGTCTACGCCGCCTTCCACGCGCGCCAACGCACAAGGGCCAGCCGACCGTGCTGCTGGTCAAGACCGTCAAGGGCTGGGGCATGGGCGAGGCCGGCGAAGGCAAGAACACCGCGCACCAGACCAAGAAGCTCACCGACGACGACATCCGCAACTTCCGCGACCGCTTCAACATTCCGATCCCCGACAGCGAGCTGGCGAAGATCCCGTTCTACAAGCCGGCCGACGACACGCCGGAGATGAAGTACCTGCACGAGCGCCGCAAGGCGCTCGGCGGCTACCTGCCGAAGCGCCGCGCAAGGCCGACGAGAGCTTCACCGTGCCGCCGCTGGACACCTTCAAGGCGGTGCTCGACGCCGACCGCCGAGGGCCGCGAGATCAGCACCACGCAAGCCTTCGTGCGCTTCCTGACGCAACTGCTGCGCGACAAGGCGCTCGGCCCGCGCGTCGTGCCGATCCTCGTTGACGAAGCGCGCACCTTCGGCATGGAAGGCCTGTTCCGCCAGATCGGCATGTACAACCCGGAGGGCCAGAAGTACACGCCGGTCGATAAGGACCAGGTGATGTACTACAAGGAAGACAAGGCACGGCCAGATCCTGCAGGAAGGCATCAACGAAGCCGGCGGCATGGCGAGCTGGATCGCGGCGGCGACGTCGTACTCGACCAACAACCGCGTCATGATCCCGTTCTACATCTACTACTCGATGTTCGGCTTCCAGCGCATCGGCGACATGGCCTGGGCCGCCGGCGACATGCAGGCGCGCGGCTTCCTGCTCGGCGGCACGCGCGGCCGCACCACGCTCAACGGCGAAGGCCTGCAGCACGAAGACGGCCACAGCCACATCCTCGCCGGCACGATCCCCAACTGCATCAGCTACGACCCGACGTTCGCGCACGAGGTGGCGTGATCCTGCACCATGGCTTGAAGCGCATGGTCGAGAAGCAGGACAACGTCTACTTCTACATCACGCTGCTCAACGAGAACTACCCCATGCCGGGCCTGAAGCCCGGCACCGAAGAGCAGATCATCAAGGGCATGTACCTGCTGCAAGGAAGGCGCCGAGAAGCCTGCCGCGCGTGCAACTCCTGGGCAGCGGCACCATCCTGCGCGAGGCGATCGCCGCGCAGGCCCTGCTGGAAAAAGACTGGGGCGTGGCCGCCGACGTCTGGAGCTGCCCGAGCTTCAACGAGCTGGCGCGCGAAGGCCAGGACTGCGAGCGCTGGAACCTGCTGCACCCGCCGACAGAGCCGCGCGTGCCCTTCGTGGCGCAGCAACTGGAAAAACATGCCGGCCCGGTGGTGGCCTCGACCGACTACATGAAGGCCTACACCGAACAGATCCGCTCCTTCATCCCGAAGGGCCGCACCTACAAGGTGCTGGGCACCGACGGCTTTGGCCGCAGCGACTTCCGGTTCAAGCTGCGCGAGCACTTCGAGATCAACCGCCACTACATCGTGGTGGCGGCTCTCAAGGCGCTGAGCGAAGAGGGCGCCCTGCCGGTGGCCAAGGTGGCCGAGGCGATCGCCAAATACGGCATCAAGACCGACAAGATCAACCCGCTGTTCGCCTGAAGGAAAAGCAAGACGGAGACACGAATGTCCTTGATCGAAATCAAGGTGCCGGACATCGGCGACTTCGAGGAAGTGGCGGTGATCGAGCTGCTGGTCAAACCCGGTGACACGTCAAGGCCGAGCAGTCGCTCATCACCGTCGAAATCGACAAGGCGTCGATGGAGATTCCATCGTCGCACGCTGGCGTGGTCAAGGAGCTCAAGGTCAAGCTGGGCGACAAAGTGGCCAAGGCTCGCTGGTGCTGATGCTTGCAGCGGCTGGGCTCGGCTGCGCCGGCTGCCCCAGCGGCGCCACGCCCCCCGCGCCGGCTGCTGCTGCGCCGATCGCTGCGACCGGCACCGGCACCGGCTGCAAAGCGCAGGCCCGTCACGCTCGTCGGTGCCCGACATCGGCGACTTCAAGGAAGTGGCGGTGATCGAGTTCTTGTCAAGCCCGGCGACACCATCAAGGCCGAGCAGAGCCTCATCACGGTCGAGAGCGACAAGGCCTCGATGGAGATTCCGTCGTCGCACGCCGGCGTGGTCAAGGAGATGAAGGTCAAGATCGGCGACAAGGTCAATCAGGGACGGCATCGCTGCTGTTGGACAGCGCTGCCGGGCGCCGGCGAGCGCGGCGCGGCCGCCGTGCGGCAGCGCCCGCGGCTGCCCAGGCGCTGCGCCTGGGCAGCCGCGGGCGCTGCCGCGGCCGCAGGCGCCGCACTCGCCGGCGCACCGGCAGCGCTGTCCAACAGCAGCAATGCCGTGCCCTGATTGACCTTGTCGCCGACCTTGATCAGCACTTCCTTGACCACGCCGGCGTGCGACGACGGAATCTCCATCGAGGCCTTGTCGCTCTCGACCGTGATCAGGCTCTGCTCGACCTTGATGGTGTCGCCGGGCTTGATGAAGACCTCGATCACCGCCACGTCCTTGAAGTCGCCGATGTCGGGCACGACGACGTGACAGGGCCTGCGCTTGCAGCCGGTGCCGGTGCCGGTGCCGCAGCGATCGGCGCAGCAGCAGCCGGCGCGGGCCGTGGCGCCGCTGCCGCAGCCGGCGCAGCCGCGCCCGCCGCTTCGAGCATCAGCACCAGCGAGCCTTCGCCCACCTTGTCGCCGACCTTGACCTTCATCTCCTTCACCACGCCGGCATGCGACGACGGAATCTCCATCGACGCCTTGTCGCTCTCCACCGTGATCAGCGACTGCTCGGCGGCGATCGTGTCGCCGGGCTTGACGAGCAATTCGATGATCGCCACGTCCTTGAAATCGCCGATATCGGGCACCTTGACTTCGACCAACGCCATGTCTGTCTCCGTGTTGGTTGTTCGTTATGCGTACAGCGGGTTGATCTTGTCGGCCGCGATGCCGTACTTGGCGATCGCTTCGGCCACCTTGGTGAAGGGCAGCGAGCCTTCGTCGGCCAGCGCCTTCAGCGCCGCCACCACGACGTAGTGGCGGTTGATCTCGAAGTGCTTGCGCAACTCGCTGCGGAAATCGCTGCGGCCGAAGCCGTCGGTGCCCAGCACCTTGAACGCACGGCCCTTCGGGATGAAGGCGCGGATCTGCTCGGCGTAGTTCTTCATGTAGTCGGTGGACGCGATCACCGGGCCGTGATGCTTTTCCAGCTGCTGCGTGACGAAGGGGATCGCGGCTCGGCCGCGGGGTGCAGCAGGTTCCAGCGCTCGCAGTCCTGGCCGTCGCGCGCCAGCTCGTTGAAGCTCGGGCAGCTCCAGACGTTGGCGGCCACGCCCCATTCCTTCTCGAGCAGTTCCTTGGCCGCCATCGACTTCGCGCAGGATCGTGCCGCTGCCCAGCAGGTTGACGCGCGGCGTCTTCTTGGCGCCCTCCTGCAGCAGGTACATGCCCTTGAGGATCTGCTCTTCGGTGCCTGCCTTCAGGCCCGGCATCGGGTAGTTCTCGTTGAGCAGCGTGATGTAGAAGTAGACGTTGTCCTGCTTCTCGACCATGCGCTTCAAGCCGTGATGAAGGATCACGCCGACCTCGTGCGCAAACGTCGGGTCGTAGGAGATGCAGTTGGGGATCGTGCCGGCGAGGATGTGGCTGTGTCCGTCTTCGTGCTGCAGGCCTTCGCCGTTCAAGCGTCGTGCGGCCGCTCGTGCCGCCGAGCAGAAAGCCCCGCGCCTGCATGTCGCCGGCGGCCCAGGCCATGTCGCCGATGCGCTGGAAGCCGAACATCGAGTAGTAGATGTAGAACGGGATCATCACGCGGTTGTTGGTCGAGTACGAGGTCGCCGCCGCGACCCAACTCGCCATGCCGCCGGCTTCGTTGATGCCTTCCTGCAGGATCTGGCCGTTGACCATCTCCTTGTAGTACATGACCTGGTCTTTATCGACCGGCGTGTACTTCTGGCCTTCCGGGTTGTAGATGCCGATCTGGCGGAACAGGCCCTCCATGCCGAAGGTGCGCGCCTCGTCAACGAGGATCGGCACGGTGCGCGGACCGAGCGCCTTGTCGCGCAGCAGTTGCGTCAGGAAGCGCACGAAGGCTTGCGTGGTGCTGATCTCGCGGCCCTCGGCAGTCGCATCGAGCACCGCCTTGAAGGTGTCCAGCGGCGGCACGGCGAAGGCCTCTTCGGCCTTGGGTCGGCGTTTGGGCAGGTAGCCGCCGAGCGCCTTGCGCCGTTCGTGCAGATACTTCATCTCGGGCGTGTCGTCGGCCGGTTTGTAGAACGGGATCTTCGGCAGGTCGGCGTCGGGGATCGGGATGTTGAAGCGGTCGCGGATGTAGCGGATGTCGTCGTCGGTCAGCTTCTTGGTCTGGTGCGCGGTGTTCTTGCCTTCGCCGGCGCCGCCCATGCCCCAGCCCTTGACGGTCTTGACCAGCAGCACGGTCGGCTGATTCTTTTTCTCGTTGGCCGCATGGAAGGCGGCGTAGACCTTGGCCGCATCGTGGCCGCCGCGGCGCAGCGCCCAGATGTCGTCGTCGCTCATCTTGGCCACCATCTCGAGCGTGCGCGGGTCGCGGCCGAAGAAGTTCTTGCGCACGAAGGCGCCGTCGTTGGCCTTGAAGGCCTGATAGTCGCCGTCGAGCGTCTCCATCATGACCTTGCGCAGCGCGCCGTCCTTGTCCTTGGCGAGCAGCGGATCCCAGTTGCTGCCCCAGACCAGCTTGATCACGTTCCAGCCGGCGCCTCGGAAGTCGCCTTCCAACTCCTGAATGATCTTGCCGTTGCCGCGCACCGGACCATCGAGGCGCTGCAGGTTGCAGTTGATGACGAAGACGAGGTTGTCGAGCTTCTCGCGCGCGGCCAGGCCGATCGCGCCGAGTGACTCGGGCTCGTCCATCTCGCCGTCGCCGCAGAAGACCCAGACCTTGCGCCGCGCCGTGTCGGCGATGCCGCGCGCGTGCAGGTACTTGAGGAAGCGCGCCTGGTAGATCGCCATCAGCGGGCCCAGGCCCATGCTGACGGTGGGGAACTGCCAGAACTCGGGCATCAGCTTCGGATGCGGGTAGCTGCTCAAGCCCTTGCCGCCGACTTCCTGGCGGAACATCAGCATCTGCTCTTCGCTGATGCGCCCTTCCATGAAGGCTCGCGCGTAGACGCCGGGCGCGCTGTGGCCCTGGATGTAGAGCAGGTCGCCGCCGTGATCGCCGTCGTCGGCATGCCAGAAGTGGTTGAAGCCGGCGGCAAACATGTGCGCCAGCGATGCGAAGCTGCTGATGTGGCCGCCGAGATCACCACCGTCGGCGGGGTCGAGGCGATTGGCCTTGACCACCATCGCCATCGCGTTCCAGCGCATGTAGGCGCGCAGGCGCCCTTCGAGCTCGAGGTTGCCCGGGCTCTTGGCCTCGTCGGGCGGCTCGATCGTGTTGACGTAGCCGGTGTTGGCCGAGAACGGCCGATCGACACCGTGCTGGCGCGCTTCTTCGAGCAGCGCATCGAGCAGGAAGTGCGCGCGGTCCTTGCCTTCGGCCTCGATCACCGCGCCGAGCGCGTCGAGCCATTCGCGGGTCTCCTGGTGGTCGGTGTCGCGCGCGTCGGCGTTGCCGGGCAATGCGTCGGGAAGAGCGGCCATTCGTGTCTCCTGATCGGTCTTGGGGTGGGGGTTGCCGTGCGGAGCGAAGTGTCGCATCGATCCGCAGATTTTCCAAATTGCGGTTTGTCGTTTCTTAATATGAAATTCTTGATGCTTCGGTACGAACGACCGCCCTCGATAATCGCGCCGATGCCCTTGCAAAGCGAAATCACCGGTCCTGCGGTGGCCTCCACAGCACCGGCTGTAGCGGTGCCACGCGCTCAGCGACTGATCGGCCGCTGGTGGCGGCGCCAGTCGCCGATGCGCCAGGACCGCTTTGCGACGATCGGTCCCCTGGTGTCGGTGTTGTTGTTCCTCGCGGCCATCATCGCGGCGTTCTGGACGCTGCGCAACGAGGAGATCGAGCGCGAGGCCGATGCGGTGCAGCGCGACACCGAGATCGCGCAGCAGCAGATCCGCCTGTTCCTGACCGACGACCAGGAGCAGCTGATGCGTCTGGCGCGCGACATCGGCGACGGCACCCTCGGGCCGAAGAGCTTCGCCGCTGCGGCCGCCGACCTGGCACGCGAGCGGCCGTCGATCACGCATGTCTCCTGGATCGGCGAGCAGCGCCAGCTGCGCGCCAGCCATGCCTCGACGCTGTTCCACCCCGAGGTCAACCCCAGCGGCGGCGCGATCGCGCCCGAGTTGCCCGCCTCCGGCGTGGCCAGCGCCGCGGAGCGCGCCTTCATCAGCACGCGCAACCTGCGCGGCCCCGTCTATTCGGCAGCGTTTCGCAGCGCCAGCGGCGCACCCGCCTTCCAGCTGCACGTGCCGCTGCTCGAACAGTCGCGTTTTGCCGG
Organism: uncultured beta proteobacterium; assembly: GCA_963738605.1. Taxonomy (GTDB): domain Bacteria; phylum Pseudomonadota; class Gammaproteobacteria; order Burkholderiales; family Burkholderiaceae_C; genus CADEEN01. Next base: position 91,674 of record CAVTXG010000013.1, on the reverse strand, counting down.
CGCGCTGATCGCCGAGTACGCCGTCGAGCCGATGCTGCGCCAGATGGTGCCGCCGGAAGTGACGCAGCGGCACACCGTGGCCGTGGTCGACGCCGACGGCAAGGAAGTCGCCGGCAGCGTCTTGCAGATGCCCGGCCAGGCCGGCAACCGGCCGACGATCACGTTCGATCTGCCGCTCGCGCCCGCGGCCAACGGCCTGTTGCTGCGCGGCATGGGCTGGCGCACCTCCGTCGGCCTGGTCGGCAACGCGCTGTTCTGGATGGTGGTGGCGCTGTCGGCGCTGACGCTGTGGATGCTGTGGGGCACTTGGCGCCATGTGCGCCGACGCAGCCAGATCCAGAACGCGCTGGTGCAGGAGACGAACTTTCGCCGCGCGATGGAGAACTCGATGCTGACGGGCATGCGCGCGCTCGACAACGACGGCCGCATCACCTACATCAACCCGGCGTTCTGCGCGATGACCGGCTTCTCCGAGGACGAACTGGTGGGCCGTCTGCCGCCCTTCCCCTACTGGCCGCCGGACCGCGTCGACGAGAACTCGCGCCTGCTGACGCAGGAGATGCAAGGCCGCAGCCCGGCCGGCGGCATCGAAGTCAAGGTCATGCGCAAGGACGGCGGCGTGTTCGATGCACGCATGTACGTCTCGCCGCTGGTCGATTCGCGCGGCCAGCAGACCGGCTGGATGACGTCGATGACCAACATCACCGAGGCCAAGCGCATCCGCGATCAGCTCTCGGCCTCGCACGAGCGCTTCACCACGGTGCTCGAGGGGCTCGATGCCGCGGTGTCGGTGATGTCGGTGCAGCAGGGCGAATTGCTGTTCGCCAATCGCAGCTACCGCCTGTGGTTCGGCGCCGACCCGAAAGGGCACAGCCAGCTCGCCGGTCAGATCCAGGCGCTGCCCTTCATGACCGTGACCCCTGCGCCCGGCGCCAGCATCGACAGCCTGCCGGCCGAGCAGCTCACCGCGCTCGGCGGCGAGCCGCGCGAGGTCTATGTCGACGCGCAGAAAAAGTGGTTCGACGTGCGCTCGCGCTACCTGCAGTGGACCGACGGTCGCCTGGCGCAGATGCTGATCGCCACCGACATCACGCAGCGCCGCCGCATCGAGGAACAGGCCTCGCGCCAGGCCGAGCGCGCGCAGGTGACGAGCCGGCTGGTGACGATGGGCGAGATGGCGTCTTCCGTGGCGCACGAACTCAACCAGCCGCTGGCCGCGATCACCAACTACTGCAACGGCATCGTCAGCCGCGTACGCGCCGACACCATCGACAAGGACGATCTGATCGAAGCCCTGCACAAGACCTCGCGCCAGGCCGAGCGCGCGGGGCAGATCATCGCGCGCGTGCGCAGCTTCGTGAAACGCAGCGAGCCGCAGCGCCAGATGGCTTCGGTGCGCGCGCTCGTCGATGAAGCGCTGGAGCTCGCCGGCATCGAGCTGCGGCGCCGCAACGTCGCGCTCTCGACCTACGTCGCGCAGCGCCTGCCGCCGCTGTCGTGCGACCCGATCCTGATCCAGCAGGTCATCATGAACCTGCTGAAGAACGCGTCCGAGGCGATCGACTCGGCACAGCTGCCGCCGCAGCGCCGCCAGATCGAATTGCGCGTCGTGCCGCGCCACACCCCTGATGAAGGGGGCGTCATCGAGTTCAGCGTTACCGACCACGGACCGGGCGTGCGCGAAGACGTATTGGCGCGTCTGTACGAGGCGTTCTACTCGACCAAGGCCGAAGGCCTGGGCATCGGCCTGGCGCTGTGCCGCTCGATCGTCGAGTCGCACCGAGGGCGGATGAAGGCGCAGAACCTCTACAATTTGGACACTGTCGTCGGCTGTCGTTTTGCCTTCACGTTACCGGTTGAATCGAGCCTGGCACGCAGCGACAACGGCGGTCCTTCCACCCAACCAGCATCCCTGCCGCTGGCTACCGACTCCTCGACATGAACTCGATGCCATCCTTCTTTCCGCGGGCCGAGCGCCGGGCCGCTCCCAAGCCGGCCCGCATCCCCTTGGGGGATCGGCCGCGGTACTCCGCGGACGAGGGGCGGTCATCACCATGAGCCTGATCCCCAAGAAGGGCACCGTCTATGTCGTCGATGACGACGAGGCCGTGCGCGATTCGCTGCAGTGGCTGCTCGAGGGCAAGGACTACCGCGTCAAATGCTTCGACTCGGCCGAGTCGTTTCTCTCGCGCTTCGATTCACGCGAGGTGGCGTGCCTGCTGGTGGACATCCGCATGGACGGCATGAGCGGCCTCGAACTGCAGGACCGGCTGATGGAGCGCAAGAGCCCGCTGCCGATCGTCTTCATCACCGGCCACGGCGACGTGCCGATGGCAGTCTCCACGATGAAGAAGGGCGCGATGGATTTCATCGAGAAGCCCTTCAAGGAAGACGAGCTGCTCGGCCTGGTCGAGAAGATGCTCGACCAGGCGCGCAACTCGTTTGCGAATCACCAGGAGCAGGCCAGCAGGGATGCATTGCTTTCCCGTCTGACGACGAGAGAGGCGCAGGTGCTGGAGCGCATCGTCGCCGGGCGCCTGAACAAGCAGATCGCCGACGACCTGGGCATCAGCATCAAGACGGTGGAGGCGCACCGCGCCAACATCATGGAGAAGTTGAATGCCAACACCGTGGCCGATCTGCTGAAGATCGCGCTCGGCGCGCAAACGGCCAAGGCATAGATCGGTCCGGCAAAGCCGGATCCACAGCGTTCACTCGGTAAGGCCGCTCTTTGCGGCCTTGTTCGTTTTGGAGGTTTCGTTGACTGCTCAACTCATCGACGGCGCAGCCATCGCTCGGCGGATCCGGTCTGAGGCCGCAGAGATGGCCAAGGCCCTCGGCCTGCGCCCGGGCCTGGCCGTGATCCTCGTCGGCGACGACCCGGCCAGCGCGGTCTATGTGCGCAACAAGGTCAGGGCCTGCGAGGAAGCGGGCTTCCACTCCGTGCTCGAACGCTACGACGCGCAGATGTCGCAGGTGCAACTGCTCGCACGCATCGCCGCGCTCAATGCCGACGCCGCCATCCACGGCATCCTGGTGCAGATGCCGCTGCCCAAGCACCTCGACCCGCACGCCGTGATCGAAGCGATCGCGCCGGCCAAGGATGTCGATGGCTTCTCGACCACGAGCGCCGGCCAGCTGATGACCGGCCTGCCCGGCCTGCGCCCGGCCACGCCGCTGGGCTGCATGAAGCTGATCGAATCGACCGGTGTGGCGCTGCGCGGCCAACATGCGGTGGTGATCGGCCGCAGCAACACTGTCGGCAAGCCGATGGCGCTGCTGCTCCTGCAGGCGCATGCCACCGTCACCATCTGCCACAGCGCGACGCCCGATCTGGCGGCGCACACGCGCGGCGCAGACATCATCGTCGCCGCCGTCGGACGCATCGCGACCGTGAAGGCCGACATGGTCAAGCCCGGCGCCATCGTCATCGACGTGGGCATCAACCGCAAAGCCGACGGCAAACTCGCCGGTGATGTCGAATTCGACTCGGTGCGCGAGGTTGCGAGTTGGATCACGCCCGTGCCGGGCGGCGTCGGCCCGATGACAATCGCGATGCTGTTGATGAACACCCTCCAGGCTGCAAAACAGTCCCCCCCCCGGAGCGCCTTCGGCGCTCCCCCTCAAGGGGGCAACGCCAGCGGACCGGCAGAGCCGGATCCGCGGCGTTCGCTTGGAAACACACGTACTTAGCGAGCAGTCATGACCAATCCCCTCTTGAACTTCGACACCCTGCCCGACTTCGCCACCATCCGTCCCGAGCATGTGACGCCGGCGATCGACGCCGTGCTGGCGCAGGCCGGCGCCGCGCTCGAACGTGCCGTCGGCGCAGACGTTGCCGCCGACTACGACGCCATCAGCGCCGTGCTCGACGTCGCCACCGAGCGCCTGGGCCGCGCCTGGGGCGTGGTCTCGCACCTCAACAGCGTGGCCGACACACCCGAGCTGCGCGCCGCCTTCAACGACAACCTGCCCAAGGTCACCGCCTTCCACACCAAGCTCGGCGCCGACGAGCGCCTGTACGCCAAGTACAAGGCGATCGCATCGAGCCCGGCTGCGGCGCGGCTCACGGCGCCGCGCAGGAAGGCGTTGTCGAACGCGCTGCGCGACTTCCTGCTGTCGGGCGCTGAGTTGCAGGGCGCGGCGAAGGAGCGCTTCGCGCAGATCCAGGAGCGCACGGCCGAGCTGTCGCAGAAGTTTTCCGAGCACGTGCTCGACGCCACCGACAGCTTCGTGCACTACGCGAGCGCGGCCGATCTCGACGGCGTGCCTGCCGACGTGCTCGAAGCCACGCGCAACGCGGCGCAGGCCGAAGGCAAACCAGGCCACAAGCTGACCCTGCACCAGCCGGTCTACCAGCCGGTGATGCAGTACGCGCTGAATCGCGAGCTGCGCGCCACGCTGTATCAGGCCTATGTCACCCGCGCCAGCGAGCTCGGCCCGGGCGAGCGCGACAACGGCCCGCTGATGCGCGAGCTGATCGCGCTGCGCCAGGAAGAAGCCGCGCTCCTCGGCCACCCGACCTATGCCGACGTTCTCGCTGGTGGCGAAGATGGCGCGCAGCCCGGCCGAGGTCAATACCTTCCTGCATGACCTGGCGCAACGCGCCAAGCCATTCGGCGAGCGTGACTTCGCTGAGCTGAGTGATTTCGCCGCCAAGGAACTCGACCTCGCGCCGCTGCAATCCTGGGACATTCCGTTCGCCAGCGAGAAGCTGAAGGAAGCGCGCTATGCCTTCAGCGATCTCGAGGTCAAGCGCTACTTCACCGAGCCCAAAGTGCTGGCCGGCCTGTTCGAGATCGTGCAGACCCTGTTCGAAGTGCAGATCAAACCCGACAGCGCACCGGTGTGGCACGAAACGGTGCGCTTTTATCGCGTCGAGCGCGACGGCAAGCTGCTGTCGCAGTTCTACCTCGACGCCTATGCGCGCCCCGGCAAGCGGCCGGGCGCGTGGATGGGCGATGCGCGCGACCGCTGGGCGCGGCCCGAAGGAGGTGTGCAGACGCCGGTGGCGACGCTGCAATGCAACTACGCCCCGCCGGTCGGCAACCAGCCTTCGACGCTGACCCACGATGACGTCATCACCCTGTTCCACGAGTTCGGCCACGGCCTGCACCTGCTGCTGACGCGCATCGAAGACCTCGGCGTCTCCGGCCTGCAAGGCGTGGAGTGGGACGCGATCGAGCTGCCGAGCCAGTTCATGGAGAACTTCTGCTGGGAGTGGGATGTGCTGCAGCGCCTGACCGCGCATGCCGACGGCGGCGCAACGCTGCCGCGCGAACTCTTCGACAAGATGGTCGCGGCCAAGAACTTCCAGAGCGGCCTGGGGACGCTGCGCCAGATCGAGTTCGGCCTGTTCGACATGCGCCTGCACAGCGAAGCCGGCGCCAAGGATCGTGTGCAGCAGGTGCTCGACGAAGTGCGCGAGCAGGTCGCGGTGCTCAAGCCACCGCCCTTCAACCGCTTCGCGCACGCCTTCTCGCACATCTTCGGCGGCGGCTATGCCGCGGGCTACTACAGCTACAAGTGGGCCGAAGTGTTGAGCGCCGACGCCTGGAGCGCGTTCGAGGAGGCCGGTGCGCTGTCGGTTGCCACCGGGCGCCGACTTCGTGAAGAAATTCTCGAAGCCGGCGGCAGCCGCGGGGCGATGGAAAACTTCATCGCCTTCCGCGGTCGTGAACCACGTATCGATGCCTTGCTGCGGCATCAAGGAATGGCTTGAGTGCGGAAGCGGCGCAGGGTAGATTGCGCAATCATGAAAAGCCTCCTGCCCCGTTGCTCGCTGCTCGCTGCCGCGGCGATGCTTGCCTTGATCGGCAGGGCCTGCGCACGCGCTGTTCAAGGTCGTCGGCCCCGACGGCAAGGTCACCTACACCGACCGCCCGCCGCCCGCCACTGAAGGCCGCGCCACCGCGGTCAGCAAGGACGGCAGCAGCGCCAGCACCGACACCTCGCTGCCGTTCGCGCTGCGCCAGGTGATGGTCAAGTTTCCGGTCACGCTCTTCACCGCATCGAAGTGCGAGCCCTGCGACCTGGGCCGCGCGCTCCTGACGCGCCGCGGCATCCCGTTTTCCGAGCGCATCGCCAGCAGCGAAGAAGACAAGGAAGCGTGGGAAAAGCTCGTCGGCGGCCAGGAAGCGCCGGTGGTGAAGATCGGCGGCCAGGTGCTGCGCGGCTTCAACCCGGGGACGTGGGAAGAAACGCTCGACGTTGCCGGCTACGCGCGCACCTCGCAACTGCCGCCGAATTACAAGGCCGCCGCGGCCGAGCCGCTGGTGGCGCGCAAGCCGGCCGCCGCAGCGCCTCCGCCGCCCGTGACGGCGCCGGCAACGACGCCGGCGCCGGTGGACCCGAGCTCAAACCCGGTCGGCGTTCGCTTCTGACGCTGTCGTTCGCGCGAGCCGGTTGACCGGCACGCGCGCGGCCAGCAGCAGCGCGGCCATCAGCCACATCGGCGCCGCGCTCGTCGTCGCCGCGGCGAGCAGGCCGAAGCCGATCGGCATCGAGATCGTCGCCGCGTTCGTGAACAGCATGCGCAAGGCCAGCGCCTGACCGCTGTGGCCGGCGGGCGCGCCCTGGTGCAGCATCGACAGCACCATCGGTTGCACCGAACCCAGCGCCAGACCGAGCAACGCAGACCCCGCCATCATGCCCGGCGCGCCCGGCAGCCACGCATAAGCGATCAACACCAGCGTCGCCAGCGTGATCGCTGCGCGCAAAGCACGCTGCTCGTCGATGCGCGCCGCGAACGACGAGATCGCGAGGCGCACCGCCGTCGACGCCACCGCGAACGACGCCAGCACCAGGCCGATGGCCGACGCGCTCAGCTCGCGCGCATGGCCGACCACCGGCACGGTGAAGGTGTGCGCATCCCAGGCCGCGGCCATCGCCACGTTGACGAGCAGCAGGTTGCGCAGGTGCGGCAAACGCAGCAAGCCGAAGGCGCTGCGAAACGTCGGCGCAGCAGTGCCGTCGCCCGGCAACGACGCCGCGCGCGGCACCTGCCACGCCGCCCACGCCGCCACCAGCGGCAGCAGCACGCCGAAGACGAAGGCGGCGCGAAAGCCGGCGTGATCGATCAGCAAGCCCGCGGCCACCGGCGCGAAAGTGTTCGACAGCGCCGGCCCGAGCGCGACCCAGCTGAACACACGCTTCAACTCGGCCGGGCTGCGCGCCAGAAGCCCGGCCTCGCGCTGAATCGCCACGGCCGCGAACGACACCGCACCACCCGTCAGCAGGCCCGAGGCCGCGAGCGCGGCGATGTGTTGGGTGATCGCAGGAAGTGCCGCGCCGAGCAGCGCCGCGCCGATCGACCAGGCGACCGGAAGGTGGAAGCCGTGGCGATCGGCCATGCGCCCCGCGAGCAGCGAGAGCGCGATCGGCGCCACGCCGTACAAGGTGAGCAGCGCACCCACCGTCCACTCGGGCTGGCCTTGCTGCAGCAGCGCCAGGCTCGCAGCCACACGCGTCGCCGCCATGCAGGCGTGCAGGCCGACCAGCGCGACGACGACGAAGACGAAGGGGCGGCGCGAGTCGAGTGGCGGAAGTTCAGCGCCGCTCATCCGTCGCTGCGCTCTTCGTCACCCGGCTGATCGAGCCCGAGCAAGCCTTGCGCCGCGCTCGCCGGCAGCGCCTCGACATCGCGCAGCGAGCGCCGCATCGCGCGCGTGCGCACCTCGGCGGCGTCGATCGTCGAGTGCGCCTCCTCGATCTTCTTCTTCGTCTTGGCGAGCACGTCGCCGAACTTGCCGAACTCGGTCTTCACCGCGCCCAGCACCTGCCAGACCTCGGCGCTGCGGCGCTCGAGCGCGAGCGTGCGAAAGCCCATCTGCAGGCTGTTGAGGATGGCGAGCAGCGTCGTCGGCCCCGCCAGCACCACCTTGTTTTCACGCTGCAACGCTTCGACCAAGCCCGGCCGGCGCAGCGCCTCGGCGTACAGCCCTTCCGTCGGCACGAACAAGATGCCGAAGTCGGTGGTGTGCGGCGCGGCGATGTACTTGTCGCGGATGGCGCGTGCTTCCAGCTTCAAGCGCTGCTCGATCGCGCGCGATGAAACGTCGACGCCTTCCTTGTCGGCACGCTCCTGGGCATCGAGCAGGCGCTCGTAGTCCTCGCGCGGAAACTTGGCATCGATCGGCAACCACACCGGCGCGCTCGCGTCCTCACGCCCCGGCAGGCGGATCGCGAACTCGACGCGCTCGTTGCTGCCCGGCACGGTGGCGACGTTCTTGCCGTACTGCTCGGGCGTGAACACGTCGGCCAGCAAGGCCGCGAGTTGCACCTCGCCGAAATTGCCGCGTGTCTTGACGTTGGACAGCACGCGCTGGAGCGAGCCGACATCGCGCGCCAGCCCCTGCATCTCGCCCAGGCCCTTGTGCACCTGCTCCAGGCGTTCGGCCACCTGCTTGAAGCTCTCGCCCAGGCGCTGCTCCAAGGTGGCCGAGAGCTTTTCATCGACCGTGGCGCGCATCTGATCGAGCTTCACGGCGTTGTCGGCCTGGATCGCCGCGAGGCGCTTGTCGTTGGCCTCGGTCAACGCGCGCAACTGCTCGGCCTGCGCCACGCCGAAGCGATGCAGCGCCGCGTCCTGCGCTTCGCGCGCGGCGCGCGTGTCGTCGGAAATGCGCTGCTGCATCGCAGCGAGCTGGGTGCGAAACGAATCGATCTGCTCGTTCTGTGTGCGCGCGACGTCGCTGCTTTGCGTCAGCAGCGTCTGCTGAAAGGTGGCGAGCGTGGCCGTCAGCTCCTGGCGCGTCGCACGTGCGCTGTCCTGCACGTCGGTGCGCAGGTTGCGTTCGAGATCGTCGCTGCCGTTGCGCCGCAGCGCGATCCAGAGCAGCACCAGAACGACGACGCCCAGCAAGATGAGCTGGGCGTAGGGGATCCAGGCGGGCATGCCGCCATTGTCGCAGCGCTATGCCGGCAAGAAATCCAATGGCCAGGTCGTCACCATCTCGGCCACGTCCTTCGCACCGAAGTCCAGCGTGCGGATGCGCGCCAGGATCTTGGCTTCGAGGTCGGGGGTCTTCAGCTCGCTCGAGATGACGCGCGCGCCGACCACTTCGCCGCTCGGCGCGATCTTGAGTTCGACGACGACCTTGCCCTGCAGCGCCGCGTCTTCGCGCAGCGCGCGGTTGTAGATCGAGTACAGCGACCCCTTGCTGCGCTCCAACACGATCTTGATGTCTTCGAGCGAGCGCGAGGCCTTGCCGCTGCCGCCCTTGGCGATCGAGCCGCCGCGTGCGCCGTCGCCGCTGCCAAGCCCTGTGCCGTTGCCCTTGCCGCCGCCACCACCGCCGCCGGGCCCACCACCACCGCCACCGCCCGCCGCGCCTTCTACGAGCGTGGTCGCGCGGCCCGCGAGGCCACCGCCTCCGGTATTGCGGCTGTAGGCGGCGGTGTTGATACCGCCGCTGCCCCCCTGAGCATTCGATGTGATCATGCTGCGGATCGGCACACCCGCTTCGTTGCCGGCACCCACGCCGACACCGACACCGGTGCCCACACCCGGGCCCTGCTTGATATCGGTCTGCAACTGCACCGCCACGGGCGCGCCGCGCAGTTCGTTCAAGTCCTTGCTCGACGCGAGCAGGCCGATGCCGGCAACGCGCTTGCGCGCGGCATCGACTTCACCCGGCGGCTTGCCTTCGATGGGATTGCGCGCCTCGGGCACCTTCGCGCCCTTGGCCGCTTCCTGGCGCGGCTCGGGGCGCTTCGGTTCCGGCGTCGCGGTCTTCTCGGTTTCCTTGAGTTGCGCGACGCGCTGCTCTTCCTTCTTCGCGATCGGCGGCGGCGCCGCCGGCTTTGGCACCGGCAGCACTTCGCGTTCGAGCAGCAGCTTGGCCAGGCGCGGCGGCGCTTCCTGCGCCACGCGCACTTCCTTCGGCCGCGGCATGAAGATGAAGGCCAGGCACGCCAGCACCGTCACCGTCATGATGTTGCGCAGATAGCGGCGATAGCGCTGTTCGTCTTCGGGCGAATACGCCCACGCGAAGTACGGGACGCGGAAACTCAATGCGGCGGCGCTCATGCCTTCGCATCCTTCTTCGTCACCGCGAACGACACATCGCTGAAGTCGGCGCGCGCCGCCGTCGCCATCACCTTGCGCAGCAGCGCATACGGGATGTCGCGGTCGCCCATGATCGTCACGGCGCGGCCCTGAGCCTTGTTCTCCTCGCGCACGACCTTCTTGCTCGCATGCAGCGCCAGCTCGGCCTTCAGCGGCGCGATCTCGTCGCCGGCTGTGGCCAGCGCTTCGTTGACGGTGGTGATCTTGCGGCCATCGACCAGGATGTCCTGGCCGGCGACGACGATGATCACCGTCTCGCGCGGCGTCTTGTCGGCGCTCGACTCGGGCAGCTTCACCGCCTTGGTCGAGGTCAGGATCTCGACGCCCGTTGCTGACGACAGCAGGAAGAACAGCAGGATCGTGAAGATGTCGATCAGCGACACCAGGTTCATGTCCATCGACATCTTGTTGCGCGACTTGCGCTCGGCGCGCTTCTGAAGCGGCGTCAACTTGCTCATGTCTTCTTCACCAGCGGCGCATCGCCGATCGAGATGTCGGGGAACATGGGCGTGGCCGAGCCCTTGCCGACCTTCGGCGCCGGCTTCTCGCGCACCGCGTCCATGACGTTGACGAGCACCTCGTACGAGGTGTCGGGCTGCGCCAGCACGGTCGCGTTGCCCTGCTTCGGAAAGCGCGTCTTCAACTGCTCGACGACCGATGCGAGTGCGGCCGTGTCGTAGGCCTTGTTCTGGTTCGGGATGCGCGCAATCAGGCCGCCGATCTTGTCACCGACTTCGAGTGCATCGGGGCGGATCACGACTTCGAGCTTCAGCTCATCGACTTTCAACTGCTCGACGCCCGAGCTCTGCGCCGGCAGCGACAGCTCGATGACCGACAGGCGCGTGAACACCGCCGTCGAGAGCAGGAACGGCACCAGCACGACGATCAGGTTGATGAACGCGGTGACGTCCAGCTCGGCCGTGTGTTTGCGAATGCGGCGTGAGCGCATGGCGAGTCCTTGTGATGAGGGACTGGCTTTTAGCGAGCGGCGCCGGATTCAGCCTTGAGGCGCTGCGTCACGTTCAGGAAGCTGATCTTCGCGGCTTCGAGGCCGTCGACGATCTCGCTCGTGCGCGCTTGCAGGAAGGAGTGGATCAGCAGGAACGGAATGGCGATGGCGAGTGCGAACGCGGTGTTGTTCATCGCGATCGAGATCGACGCCGACAGCAGCTCGGCCTTCTCCGCCGGATTCACCTGCGCCACCGCGGTGAAGCCCTTGATCAGGCCGATGATGGTGCCCAGCAGCCCCACCAGCGTGATGACGGAAGCGAAGGTGGCGATGTAGTGCGTGCGCTTCTCCAGGCGCGGCACGATCTCCATCATGCCCTCCTCCATCGCCGCGTCGATGTCTTCACGGCGGCCGGGGCTCTGCATGCGGTTCAGGCCGTTGGCAACGATCTTGCCGACGGCCGCGTCGCTCGACGCTGCCATCTGCTGCACTTCCTTCAGCTTGCCGCTTTGCAGCTGCGGGGCGATCTTGTCCCACAGCGCGCGGTTCTGCGAGCGCGCTTTGGCGAGGAAGACGAAGCGCTCGATCGCAATCGCCATGCCGATCGCGGCGATCAGGATGCTGGGATAGATCGCGAGGCCCGAGTCCTGGAAGAACTTGATGGCGAAGTCGAAGAGGTTCATTGCAGTCCCTGATTTACTTGGTTGGCGTTGGCGTTGTGGCCGGCGCTTTGATCTGTCCGTGGTAGTTCACCTGGCGGGCAAACACGTCTCGATCGACCGGCGCGAGCGCCTCGTCGAGCACGGATGCCAATGGTCGTCCAGCCAGCGCGCCGGGCAAGGGCTTTTTCCACGGCACGATGTACAGAACCTTTGGTAACTCGCGATTGCCGATGATCTGGGTGCGATCGATGTCGGCGCGGTCTTGTGCGAACGCGGTCGATGCGACGAGCAGCGTCGCGAGCGCAACGAGTTGCTTCATGAAGATCACTCCTTCTTCGCGGCTTGCGCCACGCTCACCGGCTTGCGGTTGCGCAGGTCGGCCACCCACTTGCCCACCGCCGGATCGCCGTTGGGCGCGAGCGCGACATAGCGCTCGTAGTGCGCCAGCGCCAGCGGCGCATCGGCCAGGTACAGGTCGAGCAGCACGCCGAGGTTGAGGTGCGCGTCGGCGTAGTTCTCGTCGAGCGCGATCGCCTGCTCATAGGCGTTGCGCGCCTTCTGGAACTCGCCCTTGTGGCGGTAGCTGATGGCGAGCTGGTTGTGGAACAGCGGCTGCTTCGCGCTGACCTTCACCGCCTGTTCGAGCGCAGCGATCGATTCGTCGTGCTTGCCGGCGTTGCGCAGGATCAGGCCGAGGTTGGCATGCGCGCCGCCGAGCTCGGGATGCTTGGCAATGACATCGCGAAAGCCGCGCTCGGCGTCTGCGGCGCGGCCGGCGCGCAGGTGGGCACGTGCGGCGTCGAAGGCGCGTTGCGCTTCGGCGGGCACCGGCGTTTCGGTCACCACCGGCACGGCAGCGGCGACAGCGGTCGCGGCTGTGCTGACCGCCTGCTGCACCACTTCGACGGGCTTCTGGACAACAGCCGGCGCGGTGGCGCAAGCGCCGAGCACACCCAGCATCGACAGGCTCAACAGAGACTCAACGAATTTCATTGATCACCCCTTCCGTGCGCTCGACGCGCGCATAGCGACCGGGTTTGAGCGTGCGCAGCGCGCCGAAGCTCTTCTGCACCCACTCGTCGTACACGCCCTTGGCGGTGCGCCTGGCGTTGACCTCGTGCAGCGCGATCGCCTTTTCCTCGAACGGGAAGGCTTGCTCCTCGAGCAGCACGTTGTACTGTTCGAGCTCGAGCTTCTTCAGCCCCTTCGGCCGCTGCGAACTCAGCATCGCCTTGCCGAAATCCTGGTACAGCGCCGCGGTGTGGAAGGTGGCCGCCGTGGAGACATCGGCCACGCCGTATTCGGCCGCCGTCGCATAGCCGCGCAGGGCTTCCTCGAACTTCGCCTTCTTCGTCTTCAGGCTCTTCTGCAAGGGCTCGACCAACGCGACCTTCTTGTACTCGTCGACCGCCGGCTGCGCCAGCGCGAGTGCCGCCATCGCGCCGAGGTACTTGCTGCGCTCGGTGCGCGCCGCACCGCCGCGCTGGTCGGCCGTGAAGATCTCGCGCTGCAACTCGAACTCGCGCTTGGCGTTGCCGTCGGCCTTGGCGATCGAGGCCAGGCGGTGGCGTGTTTCCATCGCGCGCTCGAACGGCTCGGGGTACTGCTTCAGGTAGCGCTCGTAAGCCCTGGCGGATGCCGCGCGGTTGTTGCCCTTGGCGTGCAGTTCGGCCGCCTGCCACAGCGCTTCCTGCGCCAACTTCGGGTCTTTGCCCGTTGCCGCCACACGCTCGAACTCGCCCGCCGCTTCGCTCCAGCGGCCGCGCTCGAGATACGCCACCGCGAGCTTGCTCGAGGCGTCGTCGACCAGCGCATGCTTCGGGAAGCGCTGGCGAAAATCTTCGAGCGTCTTGGCCGCCGCGTCCCAATCCTTCAGGCCGATCAACGCCGCCGCCGCGTCGTACTGCGCGCTGGCGTGAATCGCCGAGCCCGGCGCGACCGCAGCGACGCGACTGAAGTGGCCCACCGCGTCGGCCGCCTTCCCGGACTTGCTCGCCGCTTCGCCCTGCTTGTAGATCGATGCGGCCTGGCGCTCGACCAACTCGGCGCGCGACTTGTCGCTGGCAGGAGTCAATGCGATCAACTCGCCATAGCGCTTCTCGGCACGATCGAAGGCACCGCTCTCGAAGGCCGTGTGCGCGAGCACGGTCGTCGCAACGCGCTTCTGATCGGCCGTGGCGGGAGGATCGAGCGCGAGCACGCGCTCGGCCACGCTCTGCGCCTGCTCGATGTCCTTCAGCGCATAGAGGCGATCGGCGGCGTTGGTCAGCACCGGCGCGACGCGCGGATCGCCGCCGTTGGCATCGGCAAAGCGCAGCGCGCTCTTCACGCCCGCCATCTGCAGCTTCGGCTTGTCGGCCGCGGCGGCGCGCTTGTCCTGTTCGGCATGCGCGAGCAGCGCGGCATAGCCGGCATCGGCGCTCTTGTCGTGCTTCGGATAACCGTAGGCCGTCTTCTCGTACTCGACCGCTGCTTCGGCGAACTTCGCATCCTCGAACAGCAATTCGCCGAGCAGGAAGTGGTTCTTCGCCGTGTCGGGCTCGCCCGGGAAGCCGGTGATGATGTCGCGGTACCAGCGGATCGCTTCCTGGTAGTCGCTGCTGGCCTTGGTCTTCTGCGCGCTGGCGTGGTAATGGCGGGCAAGCTCGGAGAGGCGCGTCTTCACCAGAGGCTGCGCCTTGGCCCAACCTTCGGGGTTGGCCTTGCGGAATTCGCTGCTCACACCGTAGCGACCGACGTATTCCTTCTTCGCGTCGAGCGCGAGGTTGGCGAATCCACCGCCTTCGTAGATGTCGATCACGCGCGCCGCCAGCACCGGCGCCTGCGCATGCATCGGGTTCTTGCGCACGAAGGCGCCGAAGGTGTCGGCCGCGTCCTTGACGCGCTCCTGCTTGATGTAGAGCTCGCCGAGCTGCTGGTAGACGCGGAACTCGTAGCCCTTGCGCGCGTCGCTGCCGGTGTGGGCCGCGATCGACTCGGCGCCCTGCAGGTTGGCGAGCGACAGGCTCATCACGCGGAAGGTGTCTTCGACCAGCTCGCGGTCGCCGCGCGACAGGCTCTTCAGCTCTTCCAGCGGCGCGTCGCCCTGATTCGCCAGCTTGACGTCGAGCACGCCGAAGAACGACTGCAGCCCCTCTTCGAGCCTGGCCTGCTTGAAGCGCGACCAGCCTTGCATGTAGAGCGCACGATCCTTGTAGGCAGTGCCCGAGTTCTGCGCCAGCACCGCGTTGTAGGCCTGCTCGGCCGCCGGATAAGTCTTCAGCGTGAACAGCAACTCGCCGCGGCGGAACTGCGACTCTTCGCGATAGGCGGTGTTCGGGTAGGTCGACACCAGGCGATCGAGCGTCTTCAACGCGGTCTCGAGATCACCGCTCTGCTCCTGCGCGCGCGCGAGCTGGTAGAGCACCCGGTCGTTGCCCGGGTCGTTCGGGTGCGCCTTGAGAAACTCCTGATAGCGCGCCACGGCCTGCTTGTAGTCGGGCGCGGCGCCGCTGCTGCTGCTGGCGCTGCGGTTGTCGGCCGCGTCCATCTCGAGATCGCCGAGGCGGCGCATCGCTTCGGCGCGTTGCGGCGCGAGCGCCGGGTTCGGCGCGCTGTCGAGGAACTTCCGGTAGGCCGCGATCGCGACGTTCTCGTCAGCGCTGATCTTGCGGTCTTTGTCGACGCTGATCTGGCGCGAGTTCAGCGTTGCGAGCGTCGGCGCATCGTCACCGGCTGGCGGCTGGTTGCTCGCGCAGGCCGCAAGTGCAGCGGCGGCAACAAGAGACAGAGCCCCCAGGCCGCGGCGTACCGCGTCCGCCCCCGGGCGGGTCGCGTCAGCTCGGGAGCGGCCTGTCGTTGACGCAGGCTAACGGCGAGTCGCATCACCGCTCTCCTTTGTTGACGGCGCGGCATTCGTCGCCAGGCTCGCCCGGTCGTAGAGCTGGGCCAGGGCGAAACGGGCCTGCGTCTGGTACTGCGCCAGGCGCTCCTGCGCCAGCGTCAGTTCAGCCACGGCGATGCCCTGCACATGCTGCTGTTGTTCGTTCGTCAGCGAGGCGACGCGCGGGATCAGCGCGTTGATGCGTGCTTCGAGGGCATCGATGTGTTTGGCAAAGGCTGCAAATCGCAGCGGCTCCTCGCGCTGCGCGCGCGCCAGGCGTTGTTCGCGCGTCTGCGCTTCTTCGATGCCGCGGTCGGCGTCGCGCAGCGCCTTCTGCGCCCGCCACAGGCGATCGGGCCACTGGCTCGACAGCTCCCAGCCGAGCACGCCCGACAACAGGCGTGCCTTGTCGGCGAGCTGCGCGATCTCCACATCCTTCGGGTTGGCGGCGATCGCCGCCTGCAGATCGGCCAGGCGCTGCAGCAACGCGTCCTGCCGCTCGTCGGCGAAGGCGATCACGTCGGCGCCGTTCTCGACGCGTTCCAGCTCCGCCGCGAGCGTGGCGCGGTTCTTCTGCGCGGCGACGAGATCGGCGCTCGTGTCCTTCCCCCCGCTCCGGGTCGTCGGCAAGCGCGTCTCGTAGGCCTTGCGGCGCTCGGCCAGCATGTCGCGAAAGGCGCCAAGGCTGTCGCGCCACTGCGCGAGATTCGTGCCGAGGAACACCAGGTCGCGGTAGTTCTTGAACGACTCCTGGAACTCGTGCTGCGCCAGCACCTGCGTCAGGTGGCCGGCATGCGGCATCTCGGGCAGCTGCGTCAGGTTCCAGAACCAGCCCATCTCGGTGCCCGGGTTCCTGGCGTTCGAGGCCGGCGATCAACTTGCCGCTGCGAATGACATCGATCGATACCTTCAGCGCCCCCTGCTCGGCGTCGAACTGCGACACCGCCTCCTGATAGCCGGCCAGCGACTGACCGAAGGCGCCGAGCTCGGCATAGGCATACGGCAGCGCGATCTTGGCTTCGAGCACCGCCGCGTCGCTGACGCTGCGGCCGGCCAGCTCGGTCCACGGCACCAGCGCCTTGTCGTGTTCCTTCGCATTCGCCGCCGCCCAACCGAAGCCGAGCAGCGCCTTGTTGGCCTGGAGGCTTTGCAGGCGCACGCGCTGCAACACATTGCGCGCATCGTCGCCGCGGCCGTCCTGCAGCGCGGCAAAGCCGAGCGCGACATTGGCGCGGTCGCGCAGCGCGCGCTGTTCTTCGTTCGCGCCCGGCATGCGGCCGACCTCGTCGAGCAGCGCGCTGCCGCCGGGAACGTCGCCGCTCTTGACGAGCGCGACGCCGAGGTTGAAGCGCGCGAAGGCACCGGCCGGCGAAGGCTTCTTCGGATCGGCCGGCGTCGTCATGGCGCGCAGGCGCTCGGCCGCACCGGCGAAATCGTTGCGCGCCATCAGCAGGTTGGCATGCAGCAGGCCGCGATCTTCCTCGAGGCCCTCGGGCAGCTTGCCTTCGATCTTGGCAATCGCTTCTTCGGCTTCCTGGTGCAGCCCGCGCTGCCAGCGAATCTTCGCGAGGTAGTACCAGGCGCGATCGCGCACCGAGGGCGCCGCGCCGCGCTCGATCAGTTGCGCAAAGATCTGGCCAGCTTCGCGGTGCATGCCGTAGCTCAGCAGCAGGCCACCGCGCAGGATCTCGCTGTCGTCATCGTGCGGCGCCAGGCGGGTGAAGTGCTGCGACACCATCAGCGAGGTCACCGCACTGAAGTACTTGTCCTGGTAGAAGTGGAACAGCGTGTCGCCGTAGTGCGGCGCGGCGACCGGGCGCATCGGTGCCGGCGCAGGCTCGGCGGCCCGCGACGAGACAGCCGCCGAGCGCAGCGCAGATCAGCGCGAGGGCAAAACGCGAGCGCACGTCGAACTCACCAGACCTTACGTCGAACTCGGGCTGCAGCTTGCCGCCCGAATCCTTGATGCGCAGCTCGATGTACTTGGCGTCGCTGCCCTTGTCGAACTTGATCGTGGTGGCGCGCTTGTAGTCGCGGTCGTGCGGGCCCTTGCCGGTGAAGGCGGCGACGATTTCGTGCGTGCCGCTCCTCAGGTTGCCGACGAAGGCGCGCTGCACACCGCCGCGGTGCAGGGCCTGCACTTCGAGCGGTGTGTACAGGTAATTGGTGACTTCCTTGTCGTCGAGCTTGATCTGCACCGAGTCGAGCTCGAAGAGCTTGCCCACGTCCATCGAAACGAACAGCGCCACCTGCGTGCTCGCCGGAAACAGCAGTTCCTCTTCGAGCACCAGCAGGTCGCGGTTCAGCCTGATAACGTCGGTCTTCAGGTCCTGCACGCGGTTGTCCAGGCTCGCCGCGTTGACCGCGGGCGCAGGCTTCTTGTCCTGCGCTTCGACGGTCAGCGCGAAGGCCGCACCGGCGACGGCGATCAGCAGGCAGAGGAGGGTCTTGATCATGGTCTTGTCTTTCTCTTCAGTAGTTCGCCGTGACGTAGAGCTGCAGGTTGGTCGCGGTGAGGCTGTAGGCGCCACCGGTGCGCAGGTCGGTGTAGTCGCGGTACTGGTAGCGCAGCAGCTCGAGGCCGCCGTTGAACTTGATCTCGTACTGGCCCGGCACCTTCTTCCACGAGTAGGTCACCTTGCCGCCGAGCGTGTTGCCGTCGTAGGTGCCGAGCTGGCGGTTGCGGGTGACGTAAGTGTTGAGTGCCTGCGCGTCGTCGCTGTAGAACGAGGCCGCGCTCTGGCGGTAGTGGCGCACGAAGCCGTCGAGCAGGAAAGACTCGCCGACGTAACGGCTGTAGCCGGCTTCGAGGGTGTGTGCCTTGATGTCCCAGTTGTCCCAGAAGTAGCGGTAGGAGCCGCGCACCGCGGAACGTGGAGAGTCGGGTGAACCGAGATCGCCGATGGCGCGCAGGTTCAAGGCACGCGAGCTGCGCGTGCGCGGCAGGTTCTCCGGCACCGCGGCGCCGAAGACGCGCGCTGCGCGGTACGGGTTGCCGAGGTAGCCGCTGTCGGCAATCGCTTCGATGTTGGCGCTGGCCAGCCAGCGCGGCGTCAGGATCTGCGTCACGCCGACGCGGTACTGCCAGTGCTTGGCCTGGTCGAAGAAGCCGAGCGTGGCCTGGCCGACCTTGTCGGCCGCGCGCGTGAAGCCGAGGTTGACCGTGGTCATGCCGCCGAAGGTTTCCTGCGACACGTCCACCGAGAACGCGTCGGCGATGTAGTCGGGCTCGTTGCTTCGCGTCAGGCCGACGCTGAGATTCGCATCGCGCACCGCGTACTCGAGGCCGAAACCGTACTCCGTGCGGCGCTCCCTGTAGGGGCTCGCGGTGGTGACGACGTCGACCGAGGCGTTGCTGACCGCATCGACATAGAGCTGGCCGGTGAGCGAGACCTTGTCGGCGAGCGTCTTGCGCACCAGCAGCGCAGGGCCGTGGGCCGTCATGCCGCCGCCCTGGTAGCGGTGGTACATCGCTTCGCCACGATCGGGCGGCAGCGGCGCGGCCTTGGCGCCGTGCGCGGCAAACACGCCACCGCAGCAGACGCCGACAGCGCGCGAGTCCGACGCGCCGATCAGCAGCGTCTACTTGCAGCCACAGCCGCCTCCCTGCACGCCGTTGGCGCCGCGCGCGCCTTCGCGGATGTCGCGCACATGCTGGCTGTTCTTCGATGCCAGCAGGTCGCCCTGCCATTGCATGATCGGATCGGCGAGCTTTTCGCGTTCGTGCGGCTTGACCCAGGGTTGCGGCGCGGCGCAGCCGCCGCCGAGGGCCGACATCAGCACGACGATCGCGGTGACGTGAGAGCGCTTCATCTCGTCATTCCTTCAACAGCGCGCGCAGCTGCTGCTCGTACAGCGCCTCGACGCCATCCTTGTAGCCGCGGTGCAGGTGGCGCACGCGGCCGTCGCGGTCGATCAGCACGGTGGCGGGCATCGCGTTCAGGTCGTACGCGGCGACGACTTCCTTCTTCGAGTCGAACAGCACCGGGAACTTCAAGCCGAGCTTGGAAGCCAGCGCCTTGGCGGCATTCGCGTCTTCGTCGATGTTCACGCCCAGCAGCACGAAGCCCGAGCTGCGGTACTTGTCGTGCAGGCGCGCCAGGTGCGGCAGTTCGACGCGGCAAGGCCCGCACCACGTCGCCCAGAAGTTCACCATCACGACGCGGCCGCGCTGTTCACCGAGGCGCAGGTTCGCTCCGTCGAGCTGGCGCAGCGTGAAGTCGGGCGCCGGCGCGTTGGGCGCGGCCTTGGCATTCGCGGCGCCGGCCGCAGCGAGCATCGCCAGGGTCAGCAGGTGACGACGGTCAAACACGTTGTTCTCCCCCTCGTGATGTTCAGAAGAACCAGGAAAAGCCGGCGGTCAGTTCCAGGTTGTGCGTGCTCTGGCGCGGGCCCAGCAGGTCGGTACTGAAGACGTGGTCGCGCAGCTCGACATGCACTGCGGCGCGGTCGGCCAGCAGCGCGCGAAAGCCCATGCCGAAGTTCAGCGTCGAGTTGCGGCGCTCGGCCAGCTTGGTGCTGCCGATGCCGGCCAGCAGGTACAGCGACGTCGCCTTGGCGCGGTTGCTGCCGATGAAGACTTCGCCCGGCAGCACGTTCCAGCCGGCCGTGACGTTGTAGTAAGTGAGCTTCTCTTCGGGCTGCGGGAAGATGCCGCCGCCCGGCAGCAACTGGCGGAAGTTCTGGTCGCTGACCTTGGTCTGCGCCAGGTTGGCCTGCACGAAGAAGTCTTCGGTGATGTGGTAGCCCAGGCGCAGGCCATAGACGCCCGAAGCGCCGAAGTTCTCGGTCGAATAGACGCCGACGAAAGCGCCGACCTCGATGTCCTTCGACGGGAAGCGCGGCAGCTTGACGTCGCGGCGCTCGACCTGCGGCACGACCACCTGTTCGTTGGCCGGGCGCTGTGTCTGCGCTTGCGCGAAGACGGATGCAGAACTGATGGCGAGGAGGAGCGAGAGCGTCGTTTTCATGGTTGTTGGTCTTCAGTAGAAGAAGAACGAGATGCCGGCCGTGACCGCGCGGAACTCCTGCGCGCGCTGGTCGGAAACGAAGGCGGTGTAGAGCGTGTAGTCCGCGCGCAGCACGAAGCGCTCGCTCATGTACCAGCGCACACCGACGGTGGCGTTGGCGAGGTTCGCGTCGGTGTCGGTCGCGCCCACCAGCGACTGGTTCGGGAAGTTTCGAAAGCGCCCGACGCCAATGCCGAGAAACGGCGACAGGCGCTGGTCGCTCCACGGCTCGGCCAGCAGGTTGCCGTGCCACAGGTCGGTGCCGGAGAACACGCCCTGCACTTGCGCGACGGTGCCCTCGAACGTGAGTGCATCACTCAGGCGATAACTGCCCCACAGCTTTTGCATCGGCTCCGAGCGGAAGCGGCCGAAGCCGGCGCCGATCTGCACGCGCCGCGTCAGGTAGTCGTCGAGCGCGGTGTCGCGAAAGCTTTTGGACAGGCCCGCGTCGGTCAGCGTCGTCTCGAGCTGGCGGCGGTGCACCCAGCCGACCTTCTCGCTGGCGGTGTCGGTGGCGGTGCGCACCTTGTACCAATCGGTGTGGCGCAGTTCGATGACGACGAACTCGTGGCGCTCGGCGACGTGATGCACCGGGAAGCCTCGGCCCGGGCCGGTGCGCATCTCGAGGAAGGGGTCGGTGACCTTCAGGCGCTCGCTGACGACCTGCGAAGCAGAAGGTGCAGGCGAGGACGCCTGCGCATGAGCAGGCATCGCCGCAAACCCAACGATGAAGATAAAGACCAGCGCCGTTAGAAGGCTTGTGAGCCCCCAGGTCCGGGCAAGCCCGGCCCGCCCCCCGAGGGGAGCCAAGCAAAGTGGCAGAGCCACGTTTGCTTGAGAGAGCGAGGCGCCGGCATTTTTTATTGCGTGTTGCATGTGCCGGTTGCGGGATCTGCGGGAGTGAACATCGAGGCCGAGGCGTTGCTGAATTCGTCCTGGCCCTGCGGCATCGGCCGGCCGATCCAGTACGCGAGCAGGCGTGCTTCGGGCGTGTTGGCGTCGGCGAAGATCTGGCCGCCGCCGTGCAGCACGCCTTGCACCAGCGGCTTGCTGAGCATCTTGCTGCTGGTGGGCGCGCCGACCACCGACGAGCCCTGCGCCGAAAAGAAGTTGCGGTACATCTCGGTGAGGCGCACCGCGTCGGGCGATACCGTTGCGAGATCGACGATCGTCGCACTGCCCTGCATGCGGAAGGCGCCGCCGGTGCCGTTGGCGTTGTCGTGGCAACCCGAAGCGGCGCAACTGCCGGTGCCGCCGGCGGGCAGCGCGAGCTGCGCGACGAGCACCGGATTGACGCACTTCTGGAAGTAGACGAACGACAGGTTCTGCCCGCCACCGCCCGGCGTGTTGACCACGTCCGGCGGATTGCCGCCGCCGCACGCCGCCACTGCCAACGCGGCGGCGAGTGCAGCAGCTGCGAATGGCAGATGCCGAGCCTGATCCAGCAGTGAAGTTATCGAGCGCATCCCGAAGTGATCCAGTTGGCGATCGCGGTGTACCCCGCGCTTCCCGCCGGCAACGGTGTGCTGCCGGCCGCGGCCCCATTCGGATGAGGTGAAGTCGAGGGTCGCACGATCAGCGCGTTGCTGTTCAGGTTGCAGGTGTCGGAGATCATCGACAGCGTGACGTTGTAGTCACCCATCGGGCTTCCGGTGAGCACGAAGCGGTTGTTGGCAAAGCTCGCTCCGCTGCTCGCTGCACCCGATGAGCCCGCGGGCTGGTGACAGGTCGCGCATTGGCTTCTCAACACCGGATGCACCGTGCTGTCGAAGGTCGTGCGCGACAGCGCCGCAGCCGAGCGCGCCGGGCTGTTGCTCGCCATCACGTTGTTGAAGTACTGGCCGCCGAGATCCATCCACTCGGTGACGACGCGGCGCTCGGCATCGGTCAGCAGCGTCGCGTGATCGACAGTCGGCGCCGGGAACGCGGTGCGCGCCGCGGCACTGGCCTTGAGCTGCTCGCCGTAGAGGATCTCGCCCAGACGGCTCGATCGCGTCAGGCCGTCGGCGCCACTGGCCATCGTCTCCACGAGCGCAGGCCCGCGCACGATCTCGCGCACGCCATCGCGAAGGCGCGTCACCGGCTGGCCGTTGGCGCCGATCACCGGGTCGCCCAGCAGCAGTTCCTGGTACGAGGTCAGACGGCCGGTGCCGGAGATCGTGGCGCTCAGGTCCAGACGTGCATTGCCGGCGGCGTGGCAGCTGACGCAGTTGCGCTCCCAGATCGGCTGCACATGGTCCGGGTAGTTGATGGTGCCGTTGGCAGGCGCGGTGCCCGCGGGCAAGCCGGCGTAGGTGATCGTGATCGGCGCACGCGCCGTCACGCCCGAGCGCGAGGTGTCGGCCCAGACATCGCTGAACATCATGTCGTTGAGCAACTGCAGCGCGCCCGTATCGATGCGCGTGCGCAGCGCGGCCATGGTCTCGCCGCTGCGGTGTGCGCCGCTCATGGCCGGCAGCAGCGCGGCCGGCAGCGTGTTGGTCATCGTCGCGTCGTTGATCGAGGCGCCGCGGCGCGGGCTGTGGCAGCCGTCGCAGGTGCGGCGCTCGCCCGGGCGCACCTGAATCCAGTTCAGGTGCGATTGCAGCGCGCGGCCCTTGGTGTCGATGATCGACAGCGCCAGCGGCGTGTCGGCCGGCACCTCGAGCTTGAACGAGCCGTCGGGTTCGACCGCCGCATAGCCCAGGATCTGCTGCGGCTCGAAGTCGGTCTCGCCGATGGCTTCGCGCATGCCGCTCATGCCTTCCTGCGGCGCCACCGCGCGCGTCGCGCGCACGAAGCGCGCCGGTGCGCAGTGGTAGGCCGGGTCGGCCGGGTCCTTGATCTTGGCGATGTCGGCGACGGACGTGCGCGTGTCGTCGGCATGCGTGGGCGTGGTCTGCGCGATGCCGCGCACGCAATTCGCAGGCAGGTCCACGGCGGCGAGCACGGCTTCGCCCATGCGGTTCAGGCCGTCGGTATCGTAGATGCTGCGCACTTCGATCACCGCCTTGTTGGCGGCCGCCAGCGTCGGGTCGACCGTGGTGCCCGAGGCCACCGCCGGTTCGGCGCGCGACTGGATCGCCACCGGGTCGGTGTACATGAAGCCCGACGGCGGCGCGGCCACGATCAACCAGGTCTGCGCACGCGGGTCGTACATGTAGACCGAGTAGATCGGCGGCACGTTGTCCTGGATGCCATCGGCGGCTTCCTCTTCCATCGTGCGCTCGCTGTTCAGGCGCTCGACCTCGGCGGCCGTGAGTCGCGCGCACGGAATGACGACGCCGTCCTTCGTCACCTCGCAGGTGCGAAACGAGACGAGGATGCGGTCGGTCCCGTCCCACAGCGGGTACGGCGTGGTGGCGCGGCCCACCAGCGACAGGCCGCGCTCGGCCGGAATCTCGCGATCGGTGAGGTGGCTCTGGCCGGCGAGCGCGGTGACGCGGCCGTTGGCCGGCGTGTTGTTCTCGCTGAAGTTCTCGACGTCGACCAGCATCAGCGCGCCGCCCTCGCGCGTGCCCGACAGCGACATCAGCGACGACGCCACCTGGCCCTTGAAGCGGCCGCTCGGATCCATTTCGCGCGGGTGCAGGAAGCTGTTGCCCGGGCTGTGCGCGCCGTAGAGCACGAACATGTCGGTGCCGTCGGGCTTGGCCTTGAAGATGGCGAAGCGGTTGCGCGGGCCGACGTGCTCCCAGCGCGCGAACATGATGTCGCCGTTGGCGCGCACCACCGGATTGCGGTCGTGGCTCTGGTTGACCGAGATCTGCGTGATGGCGTCGCCGTCGGCGTTCATCGTGTGCAGGTTGAGCACGCGCTCGCGCTCGTACTCGTCGATCGCGAACACTTCCTGGCCGTTGATCACCGACTTGGTCTGCGTCTGCCGGTTCGAGCTGAAGACGTAGCCGCGGCCGGCCGGCAGGAAGGCCGGGTCGACGTCGTCGCTGGTGGTCGACTCGGTGATGCGGCGCAGCGTGCCCTTGTCCAGGCCCGCGCTCATGTCGTATTCCCAGATGTTCCAGCGCCCGGTACACGCCGCCGCGCCGTTGATTTGCGCGGTGTTGGTGGTCGGGCAGGTCAGCGCGAAGACGATCTTCTTGCCGTCGTAGCTGACCTCGGGGTCGGAGACGTTGCCCGTGCCCTGCGTGATGGCCGCGGTGATGTTGAACTCGCGCGCCGACGGCGAGGACTTCTCGCGCACCATCAGGTCGCCGCCGGCTGCGGAGGGCGCGCCGTCGGTGGGGTTCATCATGATCGTGCTGCGCCGCATCGCATAGGCGATGGCGACGTTGCCGTTGACGGCCACCGTATCGGTGCTGCTCGCGCTGCCGCTGCCGCAGGCGCTGATGAGCGCCATCGCCGCCGTGGCCAGTGCGCAGGCCGCGAACGCATGCCAAGGTCTGGCCTTCGTCGCTCTCGTCGTTTGCGTCTTCATGTTGAACCCCCTGTGCACGTTGTCTGTGTCAATGCCGTGCGGGCGTGCCACCCGCCGTCATTCCGCTCGAAAAGTGCAGTGCACCGGCGGCGTCGACGACGATCGCGTCCACACCCTCCAGCGACTCGATCATTTCCATGCCACGCCTGGCGCCGAGCACGAACACCGTCTTGCTCAGGGCTTCGCAGGTCAGCCCGTCTGCCGCCAGTACCGTGACGCTGCGCACCGAGGCCGGCGACGCGCCGGTGGCGGGATCGACGATGTGGTGATGGCGCACGCCGTCCTTCTCGAAGAAGCGCTCGTAGTCGCCCGAGGTCGAGATGGCGCTGTCTTCCAGCGGCAGCAGCGCGATCAGGCCTTCGGCCTGGCGCGGGTCGCGCACGCCGATGGTCCAGGGCCGGCCGCGCTTGTCGCCGATGACGCGGCTGTCGCCGCCCGCGGCTACATGCGCGTGATGGATGCCGTGGCGCGCAAGGATCGCCGCGGCGTTGTCCACCGCATGGCCCTTGGCGAAGCCGCCGAGGTCGATGCGCATGCCCGGGCGTGCGAACTTCACGCTGCGCGTGCGCGCGTCGAGCTCGAGTTGCTTCCAGCCGATGGCGGCGCGGCCCGCGGCCAGCGCCTGCGCGCTCGGCGCGACGCCCTCGCGATAGTCGTAGAGGTTGCCGACACTGGCGAAGGTGATGTCGAAGGCGCCGTGCGAGAGCTGCGAGAAGCGCTGCGCCTGCACCAGCAGCAGGAACATCTCGTTGGACAGCCCCACCGCTTCGCGGCCCGCATCGCGGTTGATGAGCGACAGCTCCGAGTCGGGCTTGTGCGGGCTCATCGTGCGGTCGATGCGCTGCATCTCGGCCATCACGTCGTCGATCGCGGCGTTGCCGCGCACCGCGTCCTCGCACCACAGCTCGACGCGGATGGCGGTGCCCATCGCCACCTCGTCGCGCGTCAGCCAGAACCCTTGCGCGTTGTCGTCTGCATGCAGCGGCACCGGCGCGCTCAGCGCCGACTTGGTTCGTTCCCACAGCGCGCGCACCGACGTGCGTGCCGAATTGCGAGCGGTGGTGCGGGTCAGTGGCATGGCGACGTTGTGGATGTGCGGTGACTGATTGCGTGCGCCGCCTGCGCAGGTGCGCACGGGCGTGTGTTGCGGCGCATCTTGCGGGCGCGGGTGGACGAAAGCCGCGGCACTTGTTGGCACGTCGCGGTGGGCTTGCGTCCTGTTGCCAATGCTTCGAATGGCGCGCCGACAGATTGCGGCAGGACTTGCGAGCGAGTCCTTCGATTGTTTGCAATCGCAACCGCGCGGCGCGCTATGTCGTCACTTCTGGACGCGTCACAATCCGTGCCACGATGAACTTCAGCGACAGCGACTGGACCCGCGACCCGCCCCGCCGCACGCCCCTGGCACCGGCCCAGGTGCGCGCGCTGGTGCTGGCAGTGGCGATCGCGCTGAGCTGCGTGGCGCTGGCGCTCGTGGTCTATGGCGTCGAGCAGTGGCACGATGCGAACACGCGTGCCGAGGCCCTGCGCCGCGTCGGCGAGGCTGCGGCGGCGCCGCCGGCGCAGGCCGCGTTGTCGATACCGCCGGCCGCTGCCGCAGCGCCGGCGTCAGCGCCGCAAGCCGCGGCAGCGCCCGCAGTCGGCGCCCTTGCTGCCGCAAGCGCACCGCGCAGCGAAGAAGAAGTCGACCGCCAGCAGATGGTCGCGCTCGAAGCCGAGATGAAACAGCGCGCCCGCGCCGCCGCCGAGCAGGCCACGTTCGACGCCACGCGGCGCAAGGAACGGGCGTGGGAGCGCTGGTACCAGCGCCCGGCGTTCTGCAACGAGAACCCGACGGCCGCGCAGATGGTGCATTGCGCCAACCACCACATCCGCTCCCGCAAGGAGTTCGAGGAACGCTACGTCGCGGGGGGGCGGCCGTAGTTCGGGAACATCAGTGTTCCCAGTCGCCCGACAGCGGCGGGCGATCGGGTTCGCGGCCCTCGATACGCAGCGGGTTGTCTTCGCGCACGAGCTGCGCCGGATCGGTCTGCGCTTCGGTCTTGCGGCGCGGCAGATAGTGGTTGGCCGGTTGCGTGCCGAGCTCGGGCATCAGCGGGTAGCCGCCGCGCTCGGCGATCGCGCGCGAGACCTCGCTGTCGGGGTCGTGCACGTCGCCGAACAGGCGCGCATTCGTCGGGCATGCCATCACGCAGGCCGGCTTGCGTTCGGCCTCGGGCAGTGCCTTGTCGGTGATGCGATCGACGCACAGCGTGCACTTGGTCATGACCTGGCGCTTCTCGTCCAGCTCGCGCACGCCGTAGGGGCAGGCCCAGGCGCAGTACTTGCAGCCGATGCACTTGTCGTAGTCGACCAGCACGATGCCATCTTCGGCGCGCTTGTAGGAAGCGCCCGTCGGACACACCGGCACGCACGGCGGGTCTTCGCAGTGCAGGCAGCTTTTCGGGAAGTGCACCGTCTGCGTGTTCGGATACTCGCCGACTTCGAAGCTCAGCACGCGGTTGAAGAAGGTGCCGGTCGGGTCGGCCGCGTACGCGTGCTGATCGACCAGCGGTCCGGCCGCGCCCGAGGTGTTCCACTGCTTGCAGCTGGTGACGCAGGCGTGGCAGCCGACGCAGACGTTGAGGTCGATGACCAACGCAAGCTGTGTCACGGCTTGCTCTCCTGATTCACGAGCTGTGTCACGGCTTGCTCTCCTGATTCACGAGCTGTGTCACAGCTTGCTCTCCTGATTCACGAGCTGTGTCACAGCTTGCTCTCCTGATTCACGAGCTGTGTCACGGCTATTCCACCTTGCCCGCGAACCACGCGCGCCAGAACGGCGCGGTCGCTGTCGTGCCCGGCAGGCGCGGCACCGTGTCGAATTGCGGCCAGGTCTGCGCCGGCTCGTCGTCTTCCGCACGGCGGATGCGCACGCGCACGTCGTACCAGCCGGCCTGGCCGGTGATCGGGTCGGAGTTCGACATGCGAGTGCCGTCGGCGTTCTGCAGCTCTTCGCTGATCAGGTGGTTCAAGAGAAAACCTTTCTCCGATTCGTTGGCGTTGTCGCTCAAGGCCCAGGCGCCCTTGGCCTTGCCGATGGCGTTCCAGGTCCACACCGTGCCGGGCTCGACGGCCTGGCTGTGGCGGCAGATGCAGCGCACCTTGCCCCATTGCGATTCGACCCAGATCCAGTCGCCGTCTTCGATCTGCTGCGCGCGCGCCGTCGTCGGATTGACGAACAACTCGTTGTGCGCATGGATCTGGCGCAGCCAGGCGTTCTGCGAGTCCCACGAGTGGTACATCGCCATCGGCCGCTGCGTCACCGCGGCGAGGGGAAACGCCGCGGTGTCTGTGGCCTGCACTTCGAGCGGCGCATACCAGAAGGGCAGCGGATCGAAGTAGGTGGCAACGCGCTCGCGCAGGCGCTGCGGCGGCTTGCGGCCCTCTCCCCTGCCCTGCGCGGCGAGGCGAAAGCGCTGCATGAACTCGGAATAGAGATGGATCGTGATCGGATCGACATCACGACGCAGGCCGACATCGCGCGCCCAGTGCAGGTAGCCGCGATTCCAATTGCGCATGTACTGGAACTCGAGCGGCATCTTGTAATGATGCACGCAGTTGTTGGCCGCGTACTGCTCCCACTGCTTCGGGTTGGGCTCGCCGCGCAACGGCGTGTCGCCGTTCTTGCCGCGCCAGCCCGAGAGGAAGCCGATGCCCGAGCCCGGCGCGGTTTCGTAGCGCACGACGAAGTCCGGATAGTCCTTGTACTTGCGCTCGCCCTGGGCGGTGGTGAAGGCCGGCAGCTTCAGGCGCGAGGCGAGTTCGACCAGCACTTCCTGGAACGGCCTGCACTGCGCCAGCGGCGGCAGCACCGGCACGCGCACCGAATCGCAGGGGCCGTCGAACTCGCTGATCGGCCGATCCAGCAGCGACATCGCATCGTGCCGTTCGAGATACGTGGTGTCGGGCAGGATCAGATCGGCAAACGCCGTCATCTCCGACTGGAAGGTGTCGGCGACGACGATGAAGGGAATCTTGTAGCTGCCCTTGCTCGCGCCGCCGCTCAACTTGTCGACCAGCATCTTGCGCACTTCGCCGGTGTTCATCGTCGAGTTCCAGGCCATGTTGGCCATGAACAGCATCAGCGTGTCGATCGGATACGGGTCGGCACGCCAGGCATTGGTGATGACGTTGTGCATCAACCCGTGCGCCGAGAACGGGTACTCCCATGAGAAGCCCTTGTCGATGCGCACGGCTTCGCCGCGATCGTCGACGCACAGATCGGCCGGCGTTTCGATCCAGCCGAGCGGCGGCGCATCCAGCGGCGTGTTCGGCTTGATCGATTTCGGCCCCTTCGGCGGACGCGCATTCGGCGGCACCGCCCGCGGGTACGGCGCCTTGTGGCGAAAGCCGCCGGGCCGGTCGATCGTGCCGAGCAGGCTCATCAGAATCGCCAGCGCGCGGATCGACTGAAAGCCGTTGCTGTGCGCCGCCAGGCCGCGCATCGCATGAAACGCCACCGGATTGCCCTTGACGCTCTTGTGTTCCTTGCCCCACCAATCGGTCCACGCGATCGGCAGCTCGATGGTCTGGTCGCGCGCGGTCACGCCCATCTCGTGCGCGAGACGGCGGATGGTCGCGGCCGGAATGCCGGTGATGTTCGAGGCCCACTCCGGCGTGCACGAGCGCACGCGCTCTTCGAGCAGCTGGAACGCCGGCTTGGCGGGCGTGCCGTCGGGCAAGGTGTATGAACCGAAGAGCGCAGGGTCCGCGCCGTCGGCATGGTCGGCGACTGCGCGCTGCGAATGACGATCCCACCACCAGAAGTTGTGGTGGCGCAGCGGGTTGACCAGATCGCCATCGGGCTTGCGCAGCATCATGCCGAAGTCGTCGCTCGTCTCGTTCTGGTTCACGAGCTGGCCGCCGTTGGTGTAGCGCGCCACGAACTCGCGGTCGTACAGGCCGAGCGCGATCAGCTCGCGGATGATCGCCATGAAGAGCGCACCGTCGGTGCCGGGGCGGATGGGAATCCACTCGTCGGCGATCGCGGCGTAGCCGCTGCGGATCGGGTTGATGGCGACGAAGCGCCCGCCGTTCCTCTTGAACTTGGACAGCGCCATCTTCATCGGGTTGCTGTGATGGTCTTCAGCCGTGCCGATCATCACGAACAGCTTGGCGCGTTCGAGATCGGGCCCGCCGAACTCCCAGAAGCTGCCACCGATCGTGTAGATCATCCCGGCGGCCATGTTCACCGAGCAGAAGCCGCCGTGCGCGGCGTAGTTGGGCGTGCCGAACTGGCGTGCGAACAAACCGGTGAGGGCCTGCATCTGGTCGCGCCCGGTGAAGAGCGCAAAGCGCTTCGGATCGGCAGCGCGGATGCGCGACAGGCGCTCGGTCAGCAGCTTGAAGGCGTCGTCCCAAGAGATCGGCTCGAACTGGCCGCTGCCGCGCTCGGTGCCGGGCTTCCTGATCAGCGGCTGCGTGAGGCGCGCGGGCGAGTACTGCTTCATGATCCCGGCGCTGCCCTTGGCGCAGAGGATGCCCTTGTTCAGCGGGTGCTCGGGGTTGCCCTCGATGTAGCGCACCTGGCCGTCGCGCAGGTGCACGCGGATGCCGCAGCGGCAGGCGCACATGTAGCAGGTGGTCGTCTTGACATCGGTCTTGGCGCCGGGCAGCGGCGTGGCGGCAGGATCGTGCAGAGGGGTCATGGGGCGTCGTAGATCATGGCGAGCGGCGATGAAGCCACGGTGCCGAACATGTCGGCCGCGCAGTTCGCAACCGGGGATTCAACGATGGCTGGGAGGGAGTCATCTTGACAGACCTTGCTCCGCCTGAAGAAAGTGGTCGTGCTGCGCGTCGGCCTTCAAGACCAGCAGCAACGCATCGACATGCGGCGCGAGCTTGGCCGCGACAGGCTCGTGAGCCATCGCGCAAGTGCGCGGGCAGTATTGTTCGGCTGCGGCGGCATCTGCCGCGACACCCGAGGATCGAACCATGCCCACGAATGTGCCGGCCAAGCGGCGCGAGATCCACCACCGCGTGATCGACATGAAGACCTACGAGCGCGATGACGGCCTGTTCGACGCCGAAGCGCATCTCGTGGACCGAAAGCCCTTCGACTTCAAGCGCAGCGGCCGGCCCGAACCCTGGCCCGCCGGGACCGCGCTGCACGACCTGCGCGTCCGCATGACGGTGGACGGCACGTACGTCGTGCGCGAGATCAGCGCATCGTCCGACGTCACGCCGTACGCCATCTGCAAGGAAGCGGAGGCCACGTTGTCGC
Organism: uncultured beta proteobacterium; assembly: GCA_963738605.1. GTDB lineage: Bacteria > Pseudomonadota > Gammaproteobacteria > Burkholderiales > Burkholderiaceae_C > CADEEN01. The sequence continues at coordinate 60,444 of CAVTXG010000013.1, read as the reverse complement.
TGATGGTGGGCGAGCGGCTCGCGTCGGGCTGGACGCAGAAGGTCAAGGAGCGGCTGCGCGGTTCGACCAGTTGCACGCACCTGATGGAGATGCTGCTGCCGCTGGCTTCCACCGCCTTGCAGGGCATCCGCGGCCTGAACCTGGAACGTCGGCGCACGGTGAATGCCAACGGCGTACCGGTCGCCATCGACAGTTGCTATGCGTATGCGCAACACAGCGAGGTGGTGAAGATGATCTGGCCCGACCATCATCGCCCGCTGGACGACCCGCGTGGGCCGCGCCAGCCACGCTAGCGTCAGACGAAGCGGTTGCACCAGTTCTCGAGATATTCCTGGCGGCCCGAAACCGGCAGCTGATCGACGTTGCGATTCAAGGCATGGTCGGCCACGGCAGCGAGCGTGCCCTTGCCACCCAACACCTCGCGCGCCCACGGCACCTGCCAGCCGGCATAACGCTCGGCGACGAACTTCGCCATGCCGCCGTCGAGAATCATCTGCTCGGCGATCAGCAGCGCGCGCGCGCAGACATCGGCGCCGCCGATGTGCGCATGGAACATGTCCACCGGGTCGAGCGACTGGCGCCGCGCCTTGGCATCGAAGTTCAGCCCGCCGTGCGTGAGCCCGCCGCCCTGCAGGATGGTGTACATCGCCAGCGCCGTGTCGGCGATGTTGTTCGGGAACTGGTCGGTGTCCCAGCCGCACTGCATGTCGCCGCGGTTCATGTCGATCGAGCCGAAGATGCCGAGCGCGTTGGCCAGCGCGATCTCGTGCTCGAAGCTGTGGCCGGCGAGCGTGGCGTGGTTGGCTTCGATGTTGACCTTGACTTCCTTGTCCAGGCCCCACTGCTGCAGCATGCCGAAGACGGTGGCGACGTCGTAGTCGTACTGGTGCTTGCTCGGCTCGCGCGGCTTCGGTTCGATCAGCACGAAGCCGGGCAGGCCGATCTTGTGCTTGTACTCGACCACCATCTGCAGGAAGCGGCCGAACTGCTGGCCTTCGTGCCGCATGTCGGTGTTGAGCAGGGTCTCGTAGCCCTCGCGCCCGCCCCACAGCACGTAGTTGATGCCGCCCAGCGCCTGGGTCGCATTCATCGCTTCGCGCACCTGCAGCGCCGCGAGTGCGAAGATTTCGGGGTCGGGGTTGGTGGCCGCGCCGCTCATGAAGCGGCGGTGGCTGAAGGCATTGGCCGTGCCCCACAGCAGCTTGATGCCGGTGTCGGCCTGCTTGCGGCCGAGCACCTCGACCATCGCTTTGAGGTTGTCGACGCTCTCGCGCGGCGTCGCGCCTTCGGGCGCGATGTCGCGGTCGTGGAAGCAGTAGTACGGCAGGCCGAGCTTGCTCATGAACGAGAACGCGGCGTCGGCCTTCATGCGCGCGCCCGCCATGGGATCGGTCGCGCCGAGTTTCTGCCACGGGCGTTGCAGCGTGCCGTCGTAGCCGAAGGGATCAAAGCCGTTCCAGGCGAAGTTGTGCCAGTAGCACACCGCCATGCGCAGATGATCCTTCATCGGCTTGCCGAGCACGACGCGATTCGCGTCGTACCAGCGGTAGGCGAGCGGGTTGCTCGATTGCGGGCCCTCGTAGCGGATCGGGGCGATGTCTTGGAAGTAGTCGCTCATGGTGCTGAACCTGTGGAGGAAGAGGAGAACACCGGGCGCAGCGCCCGGTACGCGGATCGGAAGGTGGCCAGACGCTTCTCGAGTGCGGCCGATGCCTGAGGCTCGAAGCGGTGCAGCGTCTCCGGCGCGCGGCAGACGGCCGCGATGCGCGCCGCGCTGAGCTCGCCCTGCGACAACGCCGCCAGCCGCGCCGCGCCGAGCGCAGCGCCGACGCTGCTGGCTTGCCCGATCAGCACGCGCACCTGCAACACGTCGGCCAGCAGCTGCGCCCACAAGGTGCTGCGCGAGCCACCGCCGACGAGCTGCACTTCGCCCACGACGCTGCCGGCGCGGCGCATGGCATCGAGCCCGTCGCGCAGGCCGAAGCTCACACCTTCGATCACGCTCCACGCGAGGTGCGGCGCTTCGTGCACATTGCGCAGGCCGAGAAAAACGCCGCTGGCCGTGGCGTCGTTGTGCGGCGTGCGCTCGCCGGAGAGATAGGGCAGGAACAGCGGCACGGCGGTGCGCTCGGCAGCGCTGAACGCACCGGCTTTGGCGAGCAGATCGCCTTCGTTGACATGACCGGTGGCGCGCGTCACCCACGTCAGCGCGCTCGCTGCCGACAGCATCACCGCCATCTGGTGCCACACGCCCGGCAGCGCATGGCAGAACGCATGCACCGCTTCATCGACGTTGGGGCGGTGCTTGTCGGTCACCGAGAACAGCACGCCGCTGGTGCCGAGCGAGACGAAGCTGTCACCCGCCTCCACCGCGCCGATGCCGACGGCACTTGCCGCGTTGTCGCCGGCGCCGCCGACGACGGGGATGCCAGTCATCAAGCCGAGTTCGCGCGCCGCGTCGGCGGTGAGCGCGCCGCTGATCTGCGGGCCTTCGACCAGTGCCGGCATGTGCGCACGCGTCAAACCGGTCGCCGCAAGCAGCGCATCGGACCAGTCGCGCTGGGCGACATCGAGCCAGAGCGTGCCGGCCGCGTCGGACATCTCCGAGACCTTGCGGCCGGTGAGCTTGAAGCGCAGCCAATCCTTGGGCAACAGCACGCAGTCCACGCGCGCGAACACTTCGGGCTCGTGCTCGCGCACCCAAGCGACCTTGGGCGCGGTGAAGCCGGGCATCGCAAGATTGCCGGCGATCTCGTGCAAGCGCGGCACATCGCGCGTCAGCGCTTCGCATTGCGCGGCGCTGCGCGTGTCGTTCCACAACATGCACGGGCGCAGGACCTGGTCGTGCGCATCGAGCAGCGTGGCGCCATGCATCTGGCCCGACAGGCCGATCGCGCGCACGGCGGCCAAGGCGTCGGGCGCCGACTGCTTCAGTTGTGCGCACGCGGCCAGCGCGGCCTGCCACCAATCGTGCGCATCCTGTTCGGCCCAGCCGAGCTGCGGCTGACGCCATTGCAGCGGCGCATGCGCCGTGGCCAGCACCGCGCCGTCGGTTCCCATCACCAGCGCCTTCAGTTCAGACGTGCCCAGGTCCAGGCCGAGCGTGTTCATCTCAACGCACTCCCGCCGAGACGCTTCTCGCGTGCGTCGCGATCGGCCTGTGCCGCTCCAGCGGCTGGTCGCCGGTGATCCGCATCGTGTTGCCTTGTCGGGAAGACGAAGCCCACAGCGTAGCGGAAGACGGAAGACGCGCCCGTCGGGCGCGGCGCGTGGCCTCGGCTATGAGCAAGCGTCGGGCATCGAGCCGCGAACCTCAGGCAGCGCGGTCGAACGCGAGGACGTGGCCGTGATGCCGGCGGTACCAGCCGACGAATCGCGCCAGCCCCTCGTCGAGCGGCGTGAACCGGTGCGGCTGCCCCAGCAGCAGGTTCAGCCGCGTCACATCGGCGCAGGTGTCGGCGACGTCGCCGGCTTGCATCGGCTTCATCTCGAGCCGCGCCGACAGGCCGATCGCGGCCTGCAGCTCGGCGATGAAATCCATCAAGGCCACCGGTGCATTGCCGCCGATGTTGAGCACGCGCTGCGGCGCGGCGTTGCCGGCACGCGCCGGCGGCTGGTCGAGCACCGCGAGCACGCCGGCGACGATGTCGTCGATGTAGGTGAAGTCGCGCCGCATGTGGCCGTGGTTGAAGACCGCGATCGGCTCGCCGGCGAGGATCGCCTTGGTGAAGCTCCAGTACGCCATGTCCGGCCGGCCCCACGGGCCGTAGACGGTGAAGAAGCGCAGGCCCGTGCACGGCAGGCCGTACAGATGGCTGTAGCTGTGCGCCATCAGCTCGTTGGCCTTTTTGGTCGCGGCGTACAGGCTCACCGGGTGATCCACCGCGTCGTCTTCGGCAAACGGCAGCTTGGTGTTGCCGCCATAGACGCTGGAGCTGCTGGCATAGACCAGGTGCTCGATGCGCGCGCGCGCGGCAGCCTTCGAGCATGTTGAGAAAGCCGACCAGGTTGGCCTGCGCATAGGCATGCGGATGCGTCACCGAATAGCGCACGCCGGCCTGCGCGGCCAGATGCACGCACGCGCGTGAAGCCGCCGCGCTTCGAACAGCGCCTGCCATGGCCGCGGCGTCGGCGATGTCGAGGCGCTCGAACGCAAAGCCTGCCTCGCCCTGCAGCTGCGCCAGGCGCGCATGCTTCAGCGCCGGGTCGTAGTAGTCATTGAGGTTGTCGATGCCGAGCACCTCGTCGCCGCGCGCCAGCAGCGCACGGCAGACGTGCATGCCGATGAAGCCGGCCGCACCGGTGACGAGGACTCTGCTCATGACGAACCTCCGCGCCGTTGGCAGCTGCGCTGCGAGCGCTTCGGAGCAGCCCTGAGCGCTCACGCTGCGAGCGCCAACGGCGTGCCCGCCTCGCGCGGTGCAGCGCCGCGGCCGATCGGGTGGTACTCGATGCCGGCCTCGCGCATCAGCGCCGGCTCGAACAGGTTGCGGCCGTCGATCACCACCGGCTCGCGCAGCGCAGCGCGCACGCGCTCGAAGTCGGGGCAGCGGTAGGCCTTCCATTCGGTGACGATCAGCAGCGCGTCGGCGCCTTCGAGCGCGGCCATCGGCGAGGCCGCGAACTCGATGCCGCCGACGTCGGCCAGCGACTCGCGCGCCGCGTCCATCGCCTCGGGGTCGTGGGCGCAGATGCGCGCGCCGCGCGCCGCCAGCGCACGCACGATGACGCGGCTCGGCGCCTCGCGCAGGTCGTCGGTGTCGGGCTTGAAGGCCAGGCCCCAGAGCGCGAAGCGCCTGCCCGCGCAGGTCGCTCGCCGAAGCGCTCGACGACGCGATCGACCAGCACCTGCTTCTGGCGCTCGTTGGCGCGCTCCACCGCAGCCAGCACGTGCAGCGGCTCGCCGACGCCGGCGGCGCTGGCCAGCAGCGCCTTCACGTCCTTCGGAAAGCACGAGCCGCCGTAGCCGCAGCCGGCGTAGAGAAACTGCGCGCCGATGCGCGGATCGCTGCCGATGCCGCGGCGCACCTGCTCGATGTCGGCGCCGAGCTTTTCGGCCAGCAGCGCCATCTCGTTCATGAAGCTGATGCGCGTGGCGAGCATCGCGTTGGCGGCGTACTTGGTGAGCTCGGCCGAGCGCACGTCCATCAGCACCAGCTTGTCGCGCTGGCGCTGGAACGGCGCGTACAACGCGCGCATCAGCAGCGCCGCGCGCTCGTCGTCGACGCCGACGACGATGCGGTCCGGCCGCATGAAGTCTTCGACCGCCGCGCCTTCCTTCAGGAACTCGGGGTTCGAGACCACCGAGAACGGCGCCTTGCTCATGCCGCGCGCGTGCAGCGTGGCGGCGATGCTCTCGCGCACCGCGTCGGCCGTGCCCACCGGCACCGTGCTCTTGTCGATGACGAGCTTGTAGTCGCTCATGTGCTCGCCGATCGAGCGCGCGGCGGCCAGCACATGCTGCATGTCGGCCGAGCCGTCTTCGTCCGGCGGCGTGCCGACGGCGATGAACTGCATCGTGCCGAAGCGCACGCCTTCCTTGACGTCGGTGGAGAAGTGCAGCCGCCCTTCGGCGACGTTGCGCAGCACGATCTCCTTCAGGCCCGGCTCGAAGATCGGCAGCTCGCCGCGCGCCAGGCGCTCGATCTTGGCGGCATCGACATCGATGCACAGCACGTCGTTGCCCATTTCGGCGAAGCAGGCGCCGGTGACGAGACCGACATAGCCGGTGCCGACGACGGTGAGTTTCATGCGGACGGTCCTGTTGGCTGGTAACGCCTGCTAGAGCACTCAGAGCGTGTTCAGATACATGGACTTGGCAGCCGTCATCGCGGCTCAGCCTGTTCGAGCCGCTGCAGCGCGAGCAAGAATCGCCCTGGCGCGTCCGGGCGTGGCGCACGCGCCAGGCGCAGCAGCTTGGCCGTCTCCTTGTGCACGACATACAGGGCAACACGCCGCGCATCGAGCGGCACGCGCTCGGCGTAAGCGCTCGTGAATGCGTCGCAGAGCGCAACCATCGGTGTCGCGGCTTTGCTGTAGCGCAGCTCGGTGACGAAAGTGGCCACGTCGAATTCCGGATCGCCGAGGCCCAGGCCATCGAAGTCCACCAGGCCGAGGCCACCGTCGTCCAGGCGCAACCACTGCGCCGGATGCAAGGCACCGTGGATCGCCAGGCGGCGTGCGGGCGCGCAGGCCGCCTCCTGGCTGCGCAGCCGCGACACCAGCGCCCACACCCGATCGGCGTACTCGGGCAGCAGCGCTGCGATCAGGCCGGCCTGGTACTCGGTGTTGGCGAGCGGGTCGTAGATCGCTTCGAGCCCTGCACCCGTCATCGAGCTTTGCGGCAGCGTTGCTGCGGCCCGCCCCAGCGCCGCTGCGACTTCGAGGCCACGCGAACCGAGCAGCTCTTTCAGCAGCGGTGTGCCCGGCAGCGCCGCTTGCGCCGCGAAACGCAGCTCGCCGTCGAACTCGAGCGGCTCGGCGACGGCAAAGCCGAGTTCGGCGCGGCGCTGCCACAGCAGCTGCGTCGCCTCGTGCATGCGCGGCGTGAGTCCGCTCGGGAAGACCTTGACGTACTGCGCGCGCCCCTGTGGGTGCGCAGCGCGAAACGTGCACCGATGCTCCGGCCGGTAGCGCACGATGGCGGCGCCCGGGTACCGCGCCAGCGCGGTGTGCAGCGTGTCCAGCGCCTCGTCCTCGGTCGGCAGCGAGACGCGCGCCACGCCGAGCCCGGCCAGCGCTTCGCCGCGCGGCGCGGCGTCGGCATCGCGAAACAGCGACACGCGCAGCGGCAGCACGCCTTCGCTGGATTCGTAGAGGAAGCTGCAGTACGACGGCTGCTGCGGATGACAGCGCGCGTAAGTGCGGCGCCAGGGCCCCGGACCGTGACGCGACAGCAGCGCCGGCAGCGGATCGGGCTCGGCGGCGAGCAGCGCCAACTCGCCGGCGTAGTCAGTGAAGAAGCTCATGGCGGCGTCGGCATGGTGGCCGCGCAAGCCGCCCCGTCGATGACCGCAGCCAGGGCCACGATCAGCGCTTCGAGCTCGCCCAGGTGTGCCACGCCGCGTTGCAGCGCGCCGTCCCAGCCGGTCTGTTGCTGGCGATAGAAGCGCCAGCATCGGGTAACGAACTCCACCAACGCGTACCAGCGCAGGTGATCGATGCGAATCTTCCAGCGCGCCTGGGCGCCATAGGCGTCCATCAGGGCCAGGGCCAGTTGCCGGGCGAACGCCGGTTCGTAGGCTTGGAACAGCAGCGCGACGATGAACTCCGCCAGGTCCTTCTCCGGGTCGCCGGCCGTGAACGAGTCGAAGTCGAAGACGTACACCTCGTCGCCGCAGAGCAGCATCTGGCCGATGTGAAAGTCGCCATGCAGGGCGTGACGCACGCTCGCGCTCTGCGCCACCTGCACGCCCAGCTGCTGCACCGGCGCGATCAGCTGCGCCAGCGGCGCGGCGCAGGGCGGGCAGGCGCGGCCGAGCTTGCCGATCTTCTTGATGCAATCTTCCAGCAGCTCGGCCAGCGCGACTTCTTTCATGGCGCCGATCTGCTGCAGATCGCTGGCGTGCACGGCAGCCAGGCAGCGGCCCACCTGGCCGAGCAAGCGCTGGTGGTTGTCGGGCGCGATCACGCCGGCCAGCGGCACACCTTCGATGCCGAGCGACCAGACCGTCTTGATCGCGTCGTCGTAGCCCAGCGGTTGACAGATCGCGAAGGCCGCCGCGCGCCAGTAGTGCATCTGCCGCGCGTGCACCTGGCCGCCGCGGTCGTCGCTGTAGGTCTTGCCGTAGATCACGAGCGGCGCTTGTGCACCCGGCGCTCGATCGTCGTGCCGATGCACCCGATAGCGCGTGGTGCAGCACTTCTCCGGCTGGTACTGCACCGCCTCGATGCTGAGCTGCACCTGTTCGACGTTGACGCCAGGCGGCATCAGTGCGCCCAGCGGCAGGCGCTGCCGGACGCGATGCGGCAGCACGGCATCGGGCAGGTGGCGGATCGACGGATCGTGAGGAAAGCGCCACACGATCATGTCCAGCGCGGGCAGGTGCATCACCGCCGGCAGCGCCTGAGCATCGACGATGGGCTTGTCCAAGGCCAGCCACGCCGCATGACTGCGGCCGGCCAGGAAGACCTTGGCGTAGAAGATCGCGCTCTCGGCACCGCCCACCAGGTGGAGCCGCCAGCACACCGACAGCGTCGACTTGGGCCAGGAGGCGGGATTGGCGTAGGTCTTGTACAGGCTGTCGATGACCGAGCAGGTGTCGATCGTGACCGGCTGGCCGAACAGCAGGTCGCTGCAGCCTTGCAGCAACTCGCGCGCACGCTGCGCATCGGTGAAGGCGGCGAACACGCCCCGCGGTATTTCGGGTTCGGCGTCCTGGCTCGCCTCCCGACACGCCGGCGTCATGTCAACGACCACCGGGCTCATCATCGGCTCCAGACGTCGCCGATCGGCGCCGCTTTGGCATCGGCCTGCTCCAGCGTGCCCAAGCCGAAGTTGTCCTCGATCGTGCGCAGCAGGTTGTAGTGGCTGACGGGCTGCTGCGACACGTAGCCCTGCCTGACGGCGTCGCCCAGCAACACGGTGTAGACCTCGCTGCGCTTCTTCGAGTCCGACTCATCGAAGGTGACGACGATCAAGGTGTCCTTCATGACCTGCGGATCGTTCAACAGCGGATCGAGGAAGCGCTGCAACCAGCGGGCCGCGAAATCGACGTTGGTGTCATGGCCGTTGTTCCTGTTGTCGGGCGAGTAGAAGGCGTAGTGCGGCAGACGCTTCGCATCGAACGCGCCGGCGTCGACCACGTTGGCGCAGCGCCTCGGGTCGTCCTGAACGGACCTGAAGCTGATGAAGGGCACGTGCTTCCTCACGTAGTCGCCGCGCACACCGCCGCGGAAACAGTCGCCGGGAAAGCCCTGCGCGTACTGTTTCCAGCTCAGCCCCTTGCGCTCCAGCAGGTCGGCGATGCTGGCTCCCGCGACGTCGGCGACCCCGTTGTCGACGACGCCGAAGTTCTGCCCCGCCACCATCGCCAGATAGTTCGGCTGCGACGGTTTGAACAAGGTCTCGTAGTGGGCGAACGACGATCCCCGCGCGGCCAGTTGCTTCAAGTAGTCGTTCTGCAAGGCTGCCTCGTACGCTTCGTTCTCCAGGACGACGATCAGCACATGCTGGAACCGCTTGCCGGGCTGGACCGCGGCGGGTGGCTGGGCCTGCGACTGTGCGGCGCCGACGAAGCACAGGCCAAGAGCAAAGGCGAGCGCTGCGAAAGCGGCGCGCCGAAACGTGATCGTGCTCATCGAACAACCTTACGGCCCATGAGGCCGATCTCTTCCAGGTGGCCCCACAACGCATCCGCCGCCTGCGGCAGGCAGCGAAAGCTGGGGAAGGGATTGACGTTGATCAGCAGCCTGTCGCCGGGCGGCCCGACGAAGTCCAGGCCGTAGACCTCGAGCCCCGTGAGACGGCCGACCTGGTGCGCGACCTCGGCCAGCGGCGGCTCCATTGCGATGGCCTTTCGGTGCCCAGGCGTCGCATCGGGCACGGCCGGATCGGTGTCACGCTCCTCGACCAGGAAGGTCTGCCCGGCGATGCAGTAGACCTTGCAGACGACGCCGTCGCCGGCCGTCATTTCTTGATAGAACCAGCGCTCGCAGTCGATCTGCTCGGGCGGCTGGCGCAACACCTGCACGTCACGCGGCGCCGACGCCGCCTTGGGCTTGCGCACGATCGGCAGATTCAATTGGCCGACCTCGGCCGCCGTGGCGGCGCTGCGCGGCATGCGCACGCCGCCGGCACGCAGCAGCGCGTCCAGGCGCGAGCGGTCGCCGCAGGCCAGGCTCGCGGCACGCCCGTTGACCGCACGCACGCCCTGCGTTTCGATCCGGTGCCACACCTCACGGTCATCGACATGGCTCTTCAGGCAGACCAGGTCCACGCGCGCCAGATCGGCGGCCAGGAAGGTCGGCTTGTCGTGCCACTGCAGCTCGTGGCCGCGCACGGCGCCGAGGGCGACAAAGCGGCGCAAGAACGCTTCGTCCGCATGCCGGTCCTTGGCCAACAGCACGACATGCAGCCGGCTCACCGAGCCGCCCTGCACGCCGCGCACGCGATGCCGGCGAGCTTCATGGCAGTGTTCAGAAATTGACCGTGACGACGAACTCGAGGGCGCGCGCCGAGTCGCGTTCCCCGGGTGCGAACGCAGCGCCGGGCTTGAAGCGCGAGGCCTTGAGAAGGAACTCGACGCGCTTGCTTTCGCGCACCGCCAGCAGCAGGTTGAGCTCGCGGCCGACGGCGCGGCTGTTGCCTTGCGGATCGGCGGACAGGCGCGCGTTGCGCAGCGAATCGGCCGCGCGCACCTGGCGGTAGCGGTGCGCGACCAGCTCGATCGAAGAGTTGTCGAGCACGCGCACGCCGGTGCCGACGGTGGCCACCGACAGGTTCGACAGTTCGGGCTGCAACAGCTCGCCATAGCGCTGCCAGCGCTTGACGCCGGCAAAGCGCGCCTTGTTTTCGTGCAGGCCGGTCTGGCGATAACCGCTCGACCCACGCGCATAGCCGACGGTGAGCGACGGCCGCAGCGGCAGCGCCAGGCTGCCGGTGGCGCCGATGTCGAAGGCGTTGCCGCTCAGGCGCCGGCTCGTCGTCGCGGCGGCATTGAACGTGCCGTCGACTTGCTCGTCGAAAGCGGTCAGGCGCTCGCGGCCCGAAAGCCAGGACGTGTCGGCCCAGTACGCCAGGCGCGGGCCGTTTTCGACACGCCACTCGCCGCTGGCACGCAGGCCGACCCAGCGCGCGCGCAGGTCGCTCGGGTCGGTGGCGTCTTCGTTGGCGAACACGCTGCCAACGGCGCGGGCGCGACGAGCCGTCGCTGTGCAGCAGCCAGAACGCATCGAGCGCATGGCGCTGCGCCCACGGCCAGGTGGCTTGGCCGAACCAGCGCGTGATGCCGCGCGACTCCGGCGCGATGCCGCGCTCGGCCGACGACTTCTTCGCCACTTCACGCGCCAAGCCGGTGTCGAGCTGCCAGGCGCCGCCGTCGTAGCGCGCGCGCATGGCGTCGAGATCGTCGTCCCACCACCAGCTGCGACGCTCGCTCCAGGGCCACGCGGCCGACCTGCAGCGACCACGGCGTGCCGCCCAGGCGATCGCGCTTCAGCCAGATCTGGCCGCGTTCGAGCGCGCGGCTGGTCTGCCTGCCGTCGCCCTGCGTGCGTCGCGTGTCGTGCAAGCCCTTGATCTGGGCGAAGGCCTCGGTGTTCGGATCCAGGCGCATCAAGGCCTCGAGCTTGATCTCGTGCCCGCGCACGCGGCGGTCGCGCGCGCTCGTGCTGTCGAGGTCGAAGTTGGTGCGGCGTTCGTCGGTGTATTCCCAACTGCCGCCGAGCTGCACCGGCTTGCCGAACAGATCGACAGTCAACGGCTGATCGGGGCGGCGTTCGTCGCGCGAAGTCGGGCTCGGCGTGGTGGTCTGCGCGGGGCAGGCCAGCGCCATCACGGCCAGCAGCGTCGGGGTCAGGCGGAAGTAGTGCATGCGGCGGGCCTTCGGGTTGTGTTTGTCGTTGGGGCGAGCAGCTCGCGCATCGCGCGCCAGCGCACGCGCGGGTGGCGGCCGTCGCGGCCAGCAGGCCATCGAGCAACGCCAGCTCCTCGGGCGTCATCACGGCGTGGTGCAGCATCAGGCCGAGCGCCTGGCCATCGGCGGCACGCTCGCGCAGCGCGCTGCCCAGGGCTGCGGCCACGGACGCTGCACCGCCGTCGCGCAGGTGCTTGCTCCAGTCGATATCGACGGCGATCTCCTGCAGCGCGTGCTGCGCCGGCTTGGCGCCGCGGTCGCGCGACAGCGCGGCAAAGCCGAGCTCGGCGAGCAGCGGCGGCGTGACCTCCGTGCAGCGGTTCCACGGCGGCGTGAAGACCGGCAGCAGGCGCTCGCCGAAATGCTCGCGCAGCAGATCCTGGCCGCGTTGAAGATCCGCACGCTGTGCCGCTGCGTCGCGCGAGACGCCGAACTCGCACTTGCGGCCTTCGGTTTCGTGGTTGAGATGCGTGCAGCCGTGCTGGTGCACGCCGAGCAGCGCGGGCGCTGCATCGATGCGCTTGCACAGCTCGCGCGCCAGGCCGGGGCTCATGGCGTGCGGGATCGCGGCCAGGTCGATCGGCACGCCGCGGCGCTGCGTCACATCGAGCAGCGCCAGCAGCTGCGCGTCGTTCCAGCCGGCGTCGTCGTCGCGGATGAAGACATCGACGCGCGCCGGCAGCGCGTCGAGCAGCGGCAGCATCAGGTCGTGCATGAGCGCGCTCGGCCGTTCCGAAGCGCTCATACCGCAGCGCGCAAGCGCGCAGGTTTCGTCCAATGCGAGCTCCTTCTTCGCCTGGCGCGCCATCAATTGCGCCAGCAGCTCGGCGCTGCGCTCGGCGCCGTCGAGCGCCAGCGCAGCAGGCTGCGGCGAGAAGTGCAGCAGGTGCTCGATGCCGTCGGCCAGCGACTCGCCGCTCGAGCGCCGTGTTTTCGTCGAAGCACAGCACCGCGCCCAGCGCGGCCAGGCGTTGCGCGCGATGGCGCTGCTCGTTCTCGGTGACGGTGCCGTAGGGCACGACGAGCGCCGGCACTTCGGAGACCACGAGATCGAGCGCGGTGTTGTAGCCGCACTGGCTGATCGACGCGCGCGCGGCGCGCATCTCGGCCGCCAGGTCGCTGACGTGGCGCAGCAGCGTCACGCCGGGCAGCGGCGCGGCAAGTGCTTGCAGCGCCTGCCACTGCGGCTCGGGCAGGAACGGCCCGGCGACGATGCGCATCGGCCGCCGCGTGATGCGATGCGCGTCGAGCGCGGCGCGGAACAGCGCGTCGCCGACGATGCCGCCGCCGGCCGACACCAGCAGGTGTTCGCCGCGCGGCATGTTCGACATCGCCGCGCGCTGCGGCACGACGAAGCCGCTGTGCCACACCGGCGTGCGCATCGGCCGCGCTCGGCCGGAAGCTGTCCTGCAGCTTCGCGAACGCCGCATCGGCATGCACGATCACGGCGTCGAAGTAGCGGTCGGCCAGCCAGCGCGCGCGGTCGTCGTGGTGCTGCTGGTCGGGCCGCGCATCGACCAGGATGTCGCGCAGGCTGCAGGCCACGCGCGCGCCCTGCCCCCGCGCCGCGCGGATCATCGGCAGGATTTCGTCGGCGAACTTCTTGCGGCCGAAGGGGAACAGCTCGACCAGCAGCACGCGCCGGCTTCGTGGCCGCCACCGCTTGGTCGATCAAGCGCCGCCGCTCGGCGCGCGCGGCCACGCACGTCGAAGCCGCGTCGCGGCTGACGACGGTGTGGCCGTCGTCCATGCCCAGCGGCGGCAGGTCGATGCACTCGACACCGTCGGGCACGCTGATGCCGTCGGGCAGCCGCCCGCCGTTGAGGAAGACGACGCGAAAGCGTTCGCGCAGCGCACGCGCCAGCGCGAAGCTGCGCGTCAGGTGGCCGATGCCGAGCGAGTGCTGGCAGTAGAAGAGCAGCGTTTCACGCATGGTGGTGCTCCACGTTGCTTCGCGCTGCCGCCGACGAAAGGGGCGCGACGCCTCTCCAAGCAACCGCCGCGGAACTGGCTCTGCCAGGCCGCTGGCGGTGCCCCCTCGAGGGGGAGCGGCACAGCCGCTCCGGGGGTGGTCTCACTTCACGCATGGCGCGGCTCCACGATCTTGAGGACGGCGGCTGCGCGCCGGCGATGGAGGACGTGACGCGCCCGCGATCGAGCGTGATCACGCGGTCGTAGCCGCCGAGCGACCGCCTGGTCGTGCGTGATGACGATCAGCGTGCGGCCCTGGTGCACGCGCGCCACCGCTTCGTGGATCAGCTGGGCCGAGCGCGGATCGACCGCGGCCGTGGGTTCGTCCATCAGCAGGATGGCCGGCTCCTTGACCAGCGCGCGCGCCAGGCACAGGCGCTGGCGCTGGCCGCCCGACAGCGTGGCCGCGCGTTCGCCGAGTTCGGTGTCGTAGCCCTCGGGCAGATCGACGATGAACTCGTGCGCGCGCGCGTTGCGCGCCGCGGCCTCGATGCTGCTCCATCGGCGCCTCGGGCCGGCCGTAGGCGATGTTCTCGCGCACCGACACCGCGAACAGCATCGGCTCCTGCGGCACCACGCCCATCGCGCGGCGCAGGCTGGCGCGCGTGTAGCGGCGGATGTCGATGCCGTCGATCAGGATGCGGCCGGCGCTCGGCTCGGCCAGGCGCAGCAGCAGGTTCATCAACGTCGACTTGCCGGCGCCCGACGGGCCGACCAGCGCCACGCGCTCGCCGGCGGCGATGCGCAGGTTGACCTTGTCGAGCACCGGCTTGCCGGCGCCGTAGCCGAAGCTGACGTTCTCGAACGTGATTTCGCCGATGGTGTGCGCGAGCTCGATCGCGCCGGGCTCGTCGTCGGCATCGGGTCGGGTGTCGAGGATCTGCGCCACGCGCTCGGCGCTGACCGAGGCGCGCGAGAACTTGCCGGCGAGCTTGCCGAGATCGCGCACCGGCTTGTACAGCGCGTCCACATAGGCGATGAAGACCAGCAGCTCGCCGGGCGTCAGGCGCCCGGCCAGCACCTCGCGCACGCCCAGCAGCACGGTGATGGCGGTGCCGATGGCGCTGATCACGGCGATCGCCTTGACGATGGCGCCGCTGGTGCGCGCGCTGCTCATGCCGCTCTCGTAGTTGGCGGCGATCTCGCTGCGAAAGCGCTCTTCTTCTTCCTCGTGGCGGCCGAAGGCCTGCACCAGCGCGATCTGGCTCAGCACCTCGTTCAGGCGCGAGGCCATGCGGCCTTCGTTCTTGCGCTGCTCGCGCGCCGCATCCTTGACGCGGCGGTTGAGGAACATGATGACGACCAGCAGCGGCGGCAGCGTCGCGGTGACGACGAGCGCGAGATGCCAGTTCAGCACGAACATCACCGCCAGCATCGCCACCAGCGTGACGACATGGCGGCCGAAGGTCAGCAGCCAGTCGGCGAACATGTCGCGCAGCAGGTTGGTGTCGCCGGCCACCTTGGTGATCAGTTCGCCGACGCGGCCGGCGCGGTGGTGCGCCAGCGACAGGCGCTGCAGGTGCGCGAAGAGTTCGCCGCGCAGCCGCCAGGTGATGCGGTGGCCGATGCGCGCGCTGGTGTAGAGCTGCAGGTACGACAGCGCTCCAGAGGCCAGCGCGATCACCGCGATCGACACCGCGCACGCCACCAGCGACGGCCAGGTGCCGAGGTCGAGCAGCGGCTGCAGCGGCGCGAGCATCGGCGGCAGCGGCTTGGCCAGCAGGATGTGGTCGAAGATCACCTTCAGCGGCCAGGGCACGAGCAGGTCGCAGAGCACGACGCCGGCCAGCGCGACGGCAGCGAGCGTCAGCGCGACGCGCTGCTCGGCCAGGCACTCGCGGATCAGGCCGCGCAGCCGCGGTGTCATGCCGGCACCTCGCTGTCGACGCGCGTCGCCAGGGTGTGCGCTCGTTCGAGCCGGCGCTGCACTTCGGCGCGCCAGTCGTCGACCTGGAAGATGAAGGCGCGGCTGGCCTGCAGCAACTGCTGCACCGCCATGTGCCAGGCCAGGCGCCGGCGGCAGAAGTGCTGCGGCGCGACTTGCGCATAGGCGCCGAGCCACAGCGCGATGAGCATGCTGCTGCTGGCGCCGGCCGGCAGCTTGACGACGAACTCCGCGAGGTCCTCCATCGGGTCACCAAGGGCGAACTCGTCGAAGTCGAAAAGCACGATGCGCTCGCCGTCGAACCAGACCTGATCGGGATGAAAGTCGCCGTGGATCAGCGTCGGCGCGTGCGCCGGCAGGTGGGCGGCGGCGTGCTCGATCGCCGTGGCGGTAGCGTCGGCGAGCTTGGTCAGCTCGGGCAGCGCACGGGCGATCTTGTTGCGGCGGCGGCGCACTTCGGCCAGCCAGTGCTCACGGTCGCGCGGCGTCGGGCCAGCCAGATCGAGCGGCGCCTCGTGCACCGTGGCAATCGCGCGCGCCAGCGCCATGATCCACTCGCCGCTCGGCGTGGCGCCGAGCAGGGGCCGCAGCGGCGTGCCCTGGGCGGCTTCCTGCCACAGCGTGCGGCCATCGACGCTGCACATCAGCGGGCGCGCCACCAACGGCGCGTCGGCGTGCTGCTGCGAGCGCTCCCACACCCAGGCGAAGCGTCGATAGATCGCCAGGGCGCGCGTGTCGCAGAACGTCTTGCCGAAGACCACGCGGCCATCGGCATGCGTGTAGCGCAGCGTCGCGCGGCGCTCGGGTTCGTGGCGCGGCACCTGCACGTCGGCGGCGGGCGCGCCCCAGAACGGTTGCGTCACGGCGGGATCGAGCAGTGACGCGAGCTGCGGCAGGCCGGGATCGGACGGCCAGCGCCACAGCAGCAAGTCGAGCGCCGGCACGTGCAGTGCACCGCTGCCCGGCGCAGCAAGCCCGCTCGCGCCGCCGCGATAGACCTTGCCGTAGAAGCGCTGCGCTGGTGCGCCGTGCACATCGGCTTCGAAGCAGAACTTCAGCGGGTTCGGATCGCGCTGCAGCGACGCGCTGCGGTGCGCCTTGGTGATGCGCACGGCGCCGAGCGCGCCGTGCGGCGCGATCACGGGCTGCAGATGCGCGCGCAGGGCTTCGGGGTCGAGGCAGACTTCTGTGATGCGCTGCGCGTCGGCGGTCTGCTCGTTTGCCGCCATGCGTGCCACGCTGGTCTTGCCAAGCAAACACCGCGGATCCGGCTTTGCCGGGCCGCTGGTGTTGCCCCCTCGAGGGGGAGCGGCCACGGGCCGCTCCGGGGGTGGACCATTTTCCGGCATCAGCATGTCTGCTCCTCTTGTGCGCCGATCAGCTCGCCGGCCAGCGCCACCAGGCGCGGCGCCAGCGCAAAACGGCCGGGCTTCAGATTGACGACGCAGCGCCAGGCGCGTTGCGTGAGCAGGCTCCAGGCCGTGGCCCAGCGCAGCGCCCGTGCATCGGGTCGTGCACCGCCGGCGCCGACGTAGGCCTCGATGAGCGCGCACCACGCGGCCTCGTCGCGCCGCGCGTCGGCACCTTCGAGCAGCGCGAGGTACATGCGGTCGCCGATCCAGGCGCCGAGTTCGAGCAGCGCCGGTCCGCGGCGCAGGCCATCGAGGTCGATCAGGCACGCCCGCATCGATCCGGCGTTGCGCTCGACGAGGACGTTGCGCGCATGGAAGTCGCCGTGCAGCGTCGCAGGCGCTGCACCGTCGAGCGCCTGCCAGCCGTCGGCGATGGCGAGCGCAGCTCGCTGCACCGCTTCGATGCCGAGCACCGGGCCGAGTTGCGCCACCACATCGGCCAGGCGCTCGCGCAGGCTGTCGCCTGTCATCTCCGGCAGCCCGTGCACCGGCGTGGCGTGCAGCGCGGCAAGCTGCGCACCGAGCGACGCGGCGCAATCAGCCAGGGCTTGCGCGCCGGCGTCGAGCAGCGGCTCGCCGGGCAGGCTCTCCTGCCAGTGCAGTTCGCTCGGGGCGTGCCAGAGCAGTGCACGCGGCGTGCACAAGCGGCCCTCGCGCCACGCCGCCGAAGACTGCAACTGCGCCAGGCGATCGTGCGCAGTGGCGCCGTCGGGTTCGCGGCTGGCCTTGGCATAGACGCGGCGCTGCTGCGTCGCGCCGGCCTGGTGCCAACGCAGATCGACGCGTGCGCACAGGCGCTGTTCGGGCACGTACTGCACAACGTCGAAATCGACACCGACCTCGGCGCCCGCCGGCACCCCGAGCACGGGCAGCAACGCCGGCAGCGCCTGTTCGCGCAAGCACTGTTCGCTGGCCAGCACCTGCGGCGCGCGCAGCTTGGCATCGTTGGGCCACCACCAGGTGACCATGTCGAGCGTGGGCAGCCAGCGCAGCGCCGGGCCTGCCGACGATGCAGCGAGCTTGCCGGCGTTGGCCTGCGCGGCGCGCTTGGCGCCCTGCCCGCTGCACAGGCGCGCGGCCACCACCTGCTGCAGCGGGCGCTGTTGCGCATCGCGCGCATCATGAATTTGCAGGCGGTAGGCCAGCGTGGCGTTGCGGCCCGGGCGGTATTTCACGCGCTCGACGCTGCACGCCTGCACGTGCATGCCGTGCGGACGCAAGACATCGGCGAAGACTTCGGCCATCACCGCAGCGTCGAGTGCCAACGACAGTTGCGGCAGCGCCGCGTCCTGGGGCAGCGGCTGGTTCACGCCGACTCCAGCGCGCACGCGCCCGCGGGCGTGTGCAGCGTGGCGCCGGCGTGCGAGATGGCCCGCAGCAGGCTGCCGTCGGGCGCGCAGCGCCAGTGCAGCCAGCGGCCGTTGAACCGCCAGTCGCCGATGGACCAGCCGGCGCTCTCATGCGCACCGCGGCCGTGGAACCAGCCGTCGCTGAACGCCGCGGTGTGAATGCGCAGCGCACGCGCCGTCGCACCGCTGGCACCGCGCACCACGACATCGGCAACGCGCAGGGCCGACGCGCCTTCGCCATGCGGCAACAGCACGGTGTCGAATTCGGCATCGCGCGCACGCAAGCGGCTGCGCAGCGCCGGTGCAGATTCCTTGTGGCCGTAGCTCGCGGAGACCCAGCTTGCTTCGACGGCCACCCGCTGACCCGCGCGCTGGGGCTGCGCGATCAACAAGCCGGGGCTGTGCAGCAGTGTGAAGCGCTCTTCGCCGTGCAGGCGCGTGCCGCCTTGGGCGTGCGCACCGAGCTGGAAGTTGAGCACGTAGTCGTGCTCGCTCGCAGCGCGCAACCAATCGCTGACGATCCAGTAGCTGCGATCGACGAAGACGATGCAACGCTCGTGCAGCGCGTCGTACTCGTGGCTGGCGCAGCGGCCGTGCAGCAGATCGAGCCTCTGGCCGCTGACCGCTTCGAGCAGCGAGGTCTCGGGCGCCGGCCCGCTGATCTTGTGCCGCACCGAGCCCTGTGCATGGCGCGATGCTTCCTTGATCGGCTTGGGGACGTAGCGCGTCTGGTTCAGGCCATCGACGCCGACCGTGTTGTGCGCAGCCGTGCTGCGGAAGTGCACGCGCCAGTTCTTGCCTTCATCGTCGAGCGTTTCGCTGTAGGTGTAGCGGCCGGGGTCGACGATCAGCGCGCGGCCGAAGGCGGCGAGCTCGAACGACAGCGCATCGAAATGGCCGTGGTTGCCTTCGCCGAGCGGGCCGCAGTCGAAGACCAGGTGCTGCGCGTCGCTGCTGTGCCAATCGCTGCGCAGCACGTGGTAGCCGCTGCTCGGGAAATGCGCCACGCGCTCGCGCGGCGGCGTGCCTTCGCGGCGGCCGCTGGCGACGTACTGCATATCGCCGCGGTCGAACAGCACCGCGCCTTTTGCCAGCAGCGGCAGGAAGCCGCGCACGTCGCCGTCCGACAGGCTCGGCATGCTGCCGCTCGGCTGGTGCACATGCAGGCTGAATTCGAGCGCGGCTTCGAGCGCGCGGTCGAACTCGCGCGGCACGCCGTAGCCGTTGTCGGCCGCCAGGCGCCGCACCTGCAGCCAGTTGCGCACGGCCAGGTGGTGGTAGTCGGTGGAGAGCTCGCAGTGCACGCCGTCGGGCAGCAGGTCGGCGCGCACGTTGACCAGCGTCTCGCGCAGTGCCAGTTCGCGCCAGTCCTCGGCGCGCTCGAACTCCGGAAAGACGACGCCGGCCAGGAAGATGGCCAGCAACTCCAGCGTGCGGTGGTTGCGCTTGGGGGTGAGGTTGGCGCACAGGAACTCGACCTGCTCACCGATCGAGTGCAGCAGGCGGCGCAGGAAGGCGCCGTCGATCGGCGCGGCGCGCTGCGCATCGAACAAGATCGCGTCCAGGCTGTAGATCCAGTTCTGCACGCGCCGGCCGGTGACGTCGGCGGCGATGAAGCCGACCGGCGTGCTCGCCATCCAGCCGTCGATCAACTGCGCCCAGCGCTGCACCGCGCGCCTGTCGCCATCGCGCTGCCAGGCTTGCGCCAGGCCGACGGCGTAGTAGAACTTGTGCAGCAGGATGTGCCACTCGACATCACGGCTCGGGTTCGTCAGCCAGTCGATCGGATCGGGCAGCGCATGCGTCTCGCCGCTGAACTCGAAGCGGCCGGCCATGATGCCGGCCAGGCGCTCGGGTCTGATCTCATCGGCGTCGATCACCGGCTCGAAGCGGATGCCACGCTCACCGCGAAAGTGCGCAAGCAGCGCTGCATCGCTCATGTCGCGCCAAGGCGCGCGCAGTGGACTCATCGGGCAAGCTTCGCGCCGTCGGTGCTCCGGTGCGAGCGCTTCGGAGCGGGCCTGAGCGCTCACGCCGCAACCTCGCGCAGCGCCGGCGGCGAGGGCTCGAGTTGCGCCTTGAGCAGATCGCGCAACGCGATCGTCGTGCGCCGCGAGTCGAAGCGCTCGCAGATGCGCGCGCGCGCGGCCTGCGCCAGGCGCCCGTGCAGGTCGGCGTCACCGAGCAGGCGTTCGATCGCATCGGCCAGCGATGCAGCGCCGCCCTCGACCAACAGGCCGTGCACGCCGTCGTCGATCATCTCCGGGATTCCGGAGATCGGCGTCGAGACCACCGGCACGCCCATGGCCATCGCTTCGGCGAGCACGTTGGGAAAACCGTCGCGGTCACCGTCTTCCATGACGCGGCACGGCAGCACGAAGGCTCTGGCGCCGCGGTAGATCTCGCGCAGGCGGTCTTGCGTGACGGCACCGTGCAGTTGCACGCAGCCGGTGAGACGGAGCGTTTCGATCTGCGCGCGCAGCGCTGTCCCGGCGCTGCCGTCTTCGCCGACGATGACGCAGCGGAAGTCGGCGCCGCGCCGCTTCAGCAGCGCGCAAGCCTGGATCAGCTGATCGAAGCCCTTCTTCTCGACCAGCCGGCCGACGGCCAGCAGCAGCGGTGGTTGCGAGGAAAGCGCCGCTGCCTCGCGTGCGTTGAAGGCGCGGCCGGCCGCGGCGAGAACCATTGCGTGTCGAGGCCGTGGTAGATCGCGTGCACGTCATCGGGCCGCGGATGGCGCGCGCGCAGCACTTGCGCATTGGCGCACGTGCAGGTGGCGACGAAGCGCGCCGCGCCCATCTTGCGTTCGAGCAGGCGGCCTGGATTCAGCTCGGCCTGGTAGATGTCCTTGGCATGCGCGGTGAACGAGAACGGCAGGCCCGACAGCCGGCTGGCGAACCACGTGATCGTCGCCACGCCGTGGCAGAAGTGGCCGTGCAGGTGCGCGACATCGCCTTCACGCAGCGCGGCGTCGGCGATCCAGCCGGCCTGCAGGAACTCCTTGATGAAGACCTTGCGCAGCGCCAGCGGCGCGGGGCGGTGTTTCCACGCCAGCGCCAGCGCGCTGCCGAGCGTGTGCAGCCAAGCCAACGGACGCCGCCGCAGCAGCGCCGCATGCGCGCTCGCAAACGTCGGCAGGTTGGCGCGCAGCCAGGGCAGCAGGGTCGTGCCCGACAGCGACGACGCATCGGGCAGGTAGACCAGCGGCGCACGGATCGCACCGACCACAGGATGCACCACCGGTTCGCGCTCCTGCTTCACCGAGTACAGCCGCAGCGGCAGTCCCAAGCGTTCGAGCTGGTGGATTTCGTGAGCGATGAAGGTTTCCGACAGGCGCGGAAAGCCGTTCATGACGTAGGCGATCTTGTTCATCAATGCGCCGTCGCGCATTGCGCGCAGACATGGGATGGTTCCAGCAGGCGCGTCAGCACGCGCAGGTTGTTGTCGTTGTCGAAGCCTTCGGCAACGGTGTGCAGCGCGGCGCTGCCGAGCGCCGCAGCCTGGCGCGGATGCAGCAGGACCTGTTCGATCGCCTCGGCCAGCGCCAGCGGCGCGTCGGCCTCGACCAGCAGGCCGTTGCGGCCGTCGCGCACCACCTCCGGAATGCCCGAGACGCGCGTGGCCACCACCGGCAGGCCCATCGCCATCGCTTCGAGCAGCACGTTGGGGATGCCGTCGCGGTCGCCGTCGGCGGCGATGCGCGAGGGCTGCACGAACACCGACGCACGCGCATAGCGTTCGAGCACCTGCTCGCGCGCCAGTTTGCCGACCAGGCGCACATGACGACCGAGGCCGGCGTTCTCGATCCGGTGCGCCAGCGCGTCGTGCTCTTCGCCGTAGCCGACGATCTCGCAGCGCACGCGTTGTCCGCGTTCGTGCAGCAGGCGGCAGGCATCGATCAAGGTGTCCAGTCCTTTCTTGGCGCGCAGGCGGCCGACGGCCAGGATCAGCGGCGGCTCACCGGCATCGGCAACGATGCGGCGCGATGGATGGAAGATGCCGCGGTCGATGCCGTGATACATCAGGCGCACTTCGGCTTCGGGCGCGATCTCGGCCAGCACGCTGCGATTGGCTTCGGTGCAGGTGACGGTGAACTGCGCCGCGTTCAACTTGCGGCGCAGGTCGGCCGACGGCGACGTGTAGATGTCCTTGGCATGCGCCGAGATCGAGAACGGGATGCCGGCCAGGCGCGACGCAAGCTGCGCGATGTCGGCACTGCGCGAGATGAAGTGCGCATGCAGATGGGCCACGCCGTCTTGCTTCAATTGCGCGGCCAACCAGCCGGCGCGCAGGAAATCCTGCCAGCCGGCCGCGCCGCGCACGCTCGCTTCGAGCAGCGTCTGCGCGTAGCGCAGCGGCGCGGCCAGCGCGACGCGGGCGTGGCGCGCCAGCAGCTCGCGCGCGCGTGCGGCCGCCGGCACGCGCGCCAGCACAGAGCGAACTCGCGAGACGGCGCCGTGCGTGATCTCGTCCTTCGGCTCGCCGAGCGCGTACAGGCGCAGCTCGACGCCCTGGCGCTCGAGGCCGAGCACCTCTTCGAGGATGAAGGTCTCCGACAGCTTGGGCCAGGTGTTGACGAGAAAGCCGAGTGCGGAATTCATCGTGCGCACCCGCTCACAACGCCGAGGCCATGCGCGGCTCGGTCGCGTGGTGGCGCGTCGGCGCCTGCGACAGGTGACGCAGAACATCCGCAGCCGCCACCGCCGGCGCGGGCACGGGCGGCAGCCCCATCAGCGCGCGCAGCGCCTGCGAGACGCGCTCCAGGCCGTGCATCGACTTCAGGCGCGGCAGCGCGTCGCCGCGTGCGTGCGCTTCGAGCTGCTCGCCGAGCAGGCGCATCAGCGCCTCGGGCGTGGCGTCGTCCGGGTGCAGCATGCGCAGCAGGCCGTGCGCGGCCATGCGCTGGGCGCGCAGCAGCTGCTCGTGGCCGGGTTCGGTGCGCGGAACGATGACGGCGCGCTTGCCGCTGGTGAGCAGCTCGCAGACCGTGTTGTAGCCGCCCATCGTCAGCGCCACGTCGGCGGCGTTGATGAGCGACATCATGTCGTCGCAGAAGTCCTGAAGGCTGACGTTGGGCAGGTCGGCGCTGGCCTGCACGATTGCCGCTCGCGGGGCGTCCGCCATTTCGGGCCCGCAGACGATGTGAACGCGGGGACGCTTGGCGAGCGGCAATACGCGCAGACCTTCGAGGCAGCGGGCGATCAGGCGATAGCCGTCTTCGCCGCCACCGGGAGTGACCAGCACCAGGGGTTCATGTTCGCCGACACCGAGTTGGCGGCGCACCGCAGCGCGCGACTGCCGGCCCGGCTCGCGCGCGATGTAGCCGCAGTAGTTGACTTTCGCTGCGGCGAAGGGAGGGAAGCCGTACTCGCGCTTGAGGTCGAAGATGTCCGGGCTGCCGACGACGAGGACCTCGTCGTAGTAGGCCTCGATCGCTTCGAAGCAGCCGTTCTTCTGCCAGACGCGGCGCGTCGCTTCGGCGCTGTCGAGGATGTCGCGCAGCAGCAGCACCAGGCGCGGCCGGTGCAGCGAGCGCGGCAGCGCTTCGAAGGCCCCAACGAGTTCGTCTTCGACGCCGAACGGCTTCTTGTCGACCAGCACCACGTCGGGCTGGAAATCGGCGATCGCGCTCTTGATCAGGTTGGCGCGCAGCCGCACTGTCTGCTGCAGGTCCATCGGCAGCGAGCGCGCGCTGTAGCGGCCGCTGGTGTCGCGCATCAGGCAGGGCAGCTTGACGTAGTCGATGCGCGCCGGGATGCGCATCGCATGCAGCGCCGGCGAGCCGGTGAGCACCAGCACCGAAACCTCGGGCGAGGTCTGCACGAGGTGGCGCGCCACCTCCAGCATGCGGCGGATGTTGCCGAGGCCGAAGGTATCGTGCGAATAGATGAGGACTCTTTTCACGGGGCTTGCCTTTTGCGTGATGAGAAGCGTGGCCTCTCAGTTTGCAATCGACATGCCACTGTCATATTCGATATAACTCGTTGATTTGTATGAATAAAAACAAACTGCATCAATTGGGGGTTGGGGCCGATTGGGGGAGATGGCCCAGAATGTCTTGGGCTATTTTTCCCAAATATTGCCGACTGGCCCTAGAATCGACGCTCCCGCAGGACGACCCCTTGCCATGACGACACCACCCAGCCCCATCGGCTCCGGGCAGGCACTGCCGGCGCCGCGCCGCTTCAATCTGAGCCGCTGGTTCGCCATCACCGCGCTGGCCTCGATCGCGGCCCTGGCCACCGTGATCGGCCTGCTGCTGAACAACTTCCTGAGCGCGCGCATGCTGGCGCAGGAGGCCTCGCTGACGCAGGAGTTCGTCAACAGCCTGCTGATGATCGAGACGCCGCTGGTGCGCTTCACGGCCGACCCGTCGTCGCGCCGCGCGGGCCAGGCGCCGGAGTCGTTCGAGCACCTCACGCGCATCCCCGACGTCCTGCGCACCAACCTCTACGACCGCGAACAGAAGCTGATCTGGTCGAGCGACCCGTCGATGATCGGCCGCCGCTTCGACCGCAACCCCGAGCTCGAGCGGGCGCTGGCCGGCGAGGTCGTCGCCGAGCGCGAGGAACATGAGCACGAAGGCGAAGGCAAGGCAGAGCACCAATCGCTGCCCGGCCGCAACGACATGTTCGTCGAGATCTACGTGCCGGTGCGCGAGTCGGCCGGCAGCGCCGTGCTCGGCGCGATCGAGTTCTACAAACGGCCACAGGCGCTGTCGCTCGCGCTCGAACAGTTGCGGACGTACATCGCGCTCGGCGCGGTGATCGGCGGCGCGTTGTTGTACATGGCGCTGTTCGGCCTGGTGCGGCGCGCCGACCTGACGATCCGCGCGCAGCAGCGCCAGCTCGTCGATCAGGCGACGCTGGCCGCGCTTGGCGAGATGAGCGGCGCGGTCGCGCATGGCATCCGCAACCCGCTGGCGTCGATCCGCAGCTCGGCCGAACTGATGCAGGACGGCCCGCACGAACCCTCGCGCGACGCGGCAAACGACATCGTCGCCCAGTCCGACCGGCTCGAGGCCTGGGTGCGCGAACTGCTGGCCTACACCCAGCCGCTCGACGAAGCGGCCGCGCCGGTGCTGCTGGCGCCGCTGGTCAAGCGCTGCCTCGACGATCTGGGAGTCGAGTTCGAGCGGCGCAAGATCGAGGCGCACAACCAGGTGCCGGGCGATCTGCCTGCGGTGCGCGGCGATCCGATGCTGCTGGCCCAGGTGCTGCGCACGTTGCTGTCCAACGCCGTCGAAGCGCTCGGCGCGCTCGGTGGCCGCATCGACGTGCGCGCGCGCTCCGATGGCACGCGCGGCCGCGGCGGCGTCTGGATCGAAGTGCACGACAGCGGCGCCGGCATGAGCGCCGAGCAGCTGGCGCGCGTCGGCCGGCCGTTCTACACCACCAAGGCGCGCGGTCTCGGCGTCGGCCTGGCGATGGCCAAGCGCGTGGTCGAGCGCGCCGGCGGCAGGCTCGAGATCGACAGCGCGCCGGGGCGCGGCACCACCGTGCGCCTGCACCTGGCGGCAGCATGACACGGGCCGAACGCCGGGCCGCTCACAAGCCGGCCCGCATCCCCGGGGCCACGAAGTGGACCCTTCAGGTCCACGGGGATCGACCAGCGTACTCGCCGGGCGAGGGGCTCACATGGGCCGAGCGCCGGGCCACTCCCAAGCCGGCCCGCATCCCCGGGGCGCACGAAGTGGACCCTTCAGGTCCACGGGGATCGACCAGCGTACTCGCTGGGCGAGGGGCTCACATGGGCCGAGCGCCGGGCCGCTCCCAAGCCGGCCCGCATCCCCTCGGGGGATCGCCCGGCGTACTCGCCGGGCGAGGGGCTCACATGAGTGCTGGCGTCCTCATCATCGAAGACGAGGAAGTGCTCGGCCGCAACATGCTGAACTACCTGCAGCGCGCCGGCTTCGACGCGCAGCTCGCGGCGACGGCGCAGGAAGGGCTGGCGCTGTTCGAGTCGATGCAGCCGGACGTGGTGGTCCTCGACTACCACCTGCCCGACCTCGACGGCCTGCAAGCGCTGCAAGCCCTGCGCGCGATCGATGCGCAGGCACGCGTGGTCATGCTCACCGGCCACGGCAACATCGAGCTCGCGGTCCAGGCGATGCGCGCCGGCAGCTTCGACTTCCTCACCAAGCCGGTGAGCCTGGGCCAGTTGAAGCTGCGGCTCGAACAGGCCATCAGCCAGGCCCGCAGCGACAGCGCCCTTCACTACTACCGCCAGCGCGACGCGCAAAGCATGGAGCAGTACGGGCTGATCGGCGAGTCCGCGCCGATGAGCTCGCTGCGCCGCACGATGACGCAACTGCTCAACGCCGAAGCGCAGCTGCGCGACGCCGACGCGCCGGCGGTGCTGATACTGGGCGAAACCGGCGCCGGCAAGGAAGTGGTGGCGCGCGCGCTGCACGACGGCGGACCGCGCCGCGACAAACCCTTCGTCGAACTCAACTGCGCGGCGCTGCCGGCGACGCTGCTCGAATCCGAACTCTTCGGCCACGAGCGCGGCGCCTTCACCGACGCGCGCGAACGCAAGCTCGGCCTGGTCGAGGCGGCCGAAGGCGGCACGCTGTTCCTCGACGAGATCGGCGACATGGACATCGCGCTGCAATCGAAGCTGCTCAAGCTGCTCGAAGAAAAGACCGTGCGCCGCCTGGGCAGCGTGCGCGAGCAGCGCGTCTCGGTGCGCGTGATCGCGGCCACGCACCGGCCGCTCGAAGCGCTGGTGCAGGACGGGGGCTTTCGCGCCGACCTGTACTACCGGCTGTGCGTGGTGCAGTTGCAGGTACCGGCACTGCGCGAGCGTGGCGCCGACATCCTGCTGTTGGCGCGGCACTTCATCGCGCAGCACGCCGCGCGCTACGGCAAAGCCGCGCCGACGCTGACGGCACGGGCCGAAGCCGCCCTGCTCGCTCACCCATGGCCGGGCAACGTACGCGAGTTGCGCAACACGCTCGAACAGGCCGTGCTGTTGAACGGCGGCGGCGCGATCGACACGGCGCAACTCGGCCTGATGTCCATGACGCCGCGCATGAGCGCCGCTGCTGCAGCAGCGACGCCGCTGCCGAGCGCATCGCTGCCCGAGATCGAACGCCAGGCCTTGCTGCGCGCCTTGCAGAGCAACGGCTGGAACGTCAGCCGTGCGGCGCGCGCGCTCGGCATCTCGCGCGACACGCTGCGCTACCGCATCGACAAGCACGGCCTGGCGTCGGAGTCGGCCAACGGCTTTGCCGACAGCCAGCGCTGAGGCCGACGATGGACAGCTCATCGGCCCTGCCCGCTGCGCTCGCTCGCGCCGTCGAGCGCCTGCTCGCGGTGCTGTTTCGCGTGCTGCTGCGTCACGGCCTGTCGTACACCGCGTTCGAGAGCATCGCCAAGCGCGTCTATGCGGACGTGGCGTTGCGCGAGTTCACCATTCCCGGCAAGAAGCCCTCGATCTCGCGCGTATCCATCCTGTCCGGACTGACGCGCAAGGAGGTGCAGCGCTTGCTGGCCGACGCCCAGGCCAAGGCCGATGCCAGCGCGCCGCGCTCTCTCGATCCCATGCACGAGAACCGCGCCGTGCGCGTGCTGTCCGCATGGACGCGCGATACCGACTTCCTCGACGAGCGGGGCGGGCCGCGCGTGCTCGACCCCGGCGACGCCGCGTCCGGATTCGCTGCGCTGGTGCGCCGCCACAGCGGCGACATGCCGGTGCGGGCGGTGCTCGACGAGCTGCTGCGCGTGGGTGCCGTGACGCGCCTGGCCGACGGCCGGCTGCAACTGGTGCAGCGAGCGTTCGTTCCACAAGTCGCCGCCGACAAGATCGAGCACCTCGGCAGCGACGTGCCCGACCTGCTTCGCACCATCGCCCACAACATCGAGCACGGCGACACCGACCCGCGTTTTCAGCGGCGCGTGATGTATCACGACATGCCGCCCGGCCTCATAGACGAGTTCCGTAAGGTCAGCGCGACGCAAGCGATGGCACTGCTGGTGAAGCTCGACCGTTGGCTGGCGGCCCGATCCGCCGCCGCCGAGGTTGAGCCGAAAACAAACGAGCCGCTCGTGCGACTGGGCATGGGCATCCACTACTTCGAGGAGCGCGTGCCGCGCCCCCCGACAAAGAAGAAGGACTGACGCCATGAACCGATTGACCCTGAAACGCCGGCTGCCGTGCGCGCTGCTCGCATGGGCCCTGGCCGCCTGCGGCGGAGGCGGCGGAGGTGGCGGCATCGACGGCACCGGCGGAGGCGGCGGCGTCGATGGCACCGGCATGGCCTTCGGCACGATCACCGGCTTCGGCAGCGTCTTCGTCAACGGCATCGAGTTCAGCACCAGCAACAGCACCATCAAGCTCGACGACAACAACGTCTCGCAGAACGATCTGCGCGTGGGCATGGTGGTGCGCGTCGACGGCTCGATCGACAACCAGCAGGCGGCGACGATCACCGTCGACGACGCCGTCAAGGGCCGCGTCGAGCAGGTGCTCGATGCCAACCGTCTCGTCGTCATGGGCCAGACGGTGCTGATCGACAACCAGACGCGCGTGGCCAACGGCACGCCCGGCGTCAACGACTATGTCGAAGTGCACGGCTTGCCCTCGTCCGACGGCGTGGTGACGGCCGGCTACATCGAACGCAAGACGACGCTGGCAACACCGCCGTTCGCGGTCAAGGGTTTCGTCCGCAGCCACGACACCGCCGCGCAGACCTTCGTCGTCGGCGCGCTCACCGTGAGCTACAGCGGCGCGACGACCAACGACATGCCGGCCGGCTCGTGGACCGGCCTGCTGATCGATGCCAAGGGCAGCAGTTGCGCCGCAAACCCTGTGTGCGGCACGCTGACGGCGAGCAAGGTCGAACGCGGCGGCGCGGTGGTCAGCAACATCGCCAAGGCCGAGGTCGAAGGCTTCGTCGCCAGCGTCGGCGCGAACAGCTTCGTCATCGGCTCGCAGAGCGTGGCCTTCGGCGCCGGCACGGTGTTCGAAGGCGGCGTCGCGGCCGACATCCTCGTCGGCTCGAAGCTCGAAGCCGAGGGCCCGATCAGCAACGGCGTGCTGAACGCCGTCAAGATCTCGTTCCGCGACAACCTGCGCTTCGAAGCCGACGTGGCCAGCGTCAACGCGGCCGCCGGCACGCTCACGCTGGCCGGCCTGCCCGGCATCACGGTGCAGGTCAATGCGCTGACCGAGCTCGACAACGTCGGTTCGCTGGCGCAATTGGCCGCACCGAACCACGTGCGCATCAAGGCACGGCCCGGCGCCAACAACGTCATCCTCGCGCTCGAACTCGAACTGCGCGATGCCGGCGGCGACTCGCGCCTGATCCTGCAAGGGCCGGTCGGCAGCGTCAGCGGCACGAGCAGCCTGACCATCCTCGGCGTGACGGTGGACACGACGACGATTGCCGACAACGAGTTCAAGAACCTGGCAGACGCCTCGATCGGCCGCAGCGCCTTCTTCGCCGCGGCCACGCCGGGCACGCTGGTCAAGGCGCGCGCCGACCGCAGCAGCGGCACGGCGGTGTGGGATCAGATCGAGCTCGAAGACTGAGCCGCACACGCCCGGGAAGGCCGGCCGAGAGCCGGCCTTTTTTCGTCCTGCTCCCGATGTATCTCGCGAGCGCTTCGGCCCTCTTTGCTCACATCCACTGCAACCTGCAGAACCTGAAAGGGGGCCTGCGATGAACGCCTCTTCAACCACCCGCACGCACGCCGCGTACGAACTGCGCTTTCGCTCGATGTTCGACCCGGGCCGCGGCTACAGCTTTCCATGCGATGCCGACGGCTGCGTCGAGCTCGATGCACTGAGCGATGCCGCGCGCAACAACTACCTGTACGCGCGTGCTCTCGTCGGCCGCGACCTCGGCGCGCCCGCGGTGCAAGCGCTGTCTTCGGTGCAATGACCACGCTCTACCTCGCACGCCACGGCCAGAGCGAGTGGAACAACCAGGGCCGCGTCACCGGGCAGCTCGATCCGGGCCTGTCGGCGACCGGCCACGAGCAGAGCCAGGGGCTGGCGCTGTGCCTGCGAGGCGAAGCGCTCGATGCGATCTACAGCAGCGCGCTGCAGCGCACGGTCGCCACTGCGGCGCCCGCCGCGGTGGCGAGCGGCTTGCCGGTGCAGCCGCTGGTGGCGCTGAACGAGCTCCATGCCGGCATCGTGCAGGGCCGCTTTCGCGACGAGCGCGACCTCGAGGCGCAGGCGCTGTGGGCGCAGTGGAAGGCCGATCCCTGGGGCGCGTGCATCCCGGGCGGCGAGCGCTTCGATGCGTTCGCGCTGCGCGTCGGCGCGGCGCTGCAGGCGATCCTGCGCCGGCACGAGGGCCAACGCGTGCTCATCGTCGGCCACAGTGCGACCAACCGGGTGCTGCTCGGCACGCTGCTGCGCTGGCCGCGCGAGCGTTGGCATGAGCTGCGGCCGCGCAACAAGTACCTCTATCGGCTGGAACTTGGCGCGACCGCGGCCGTGACGGCCACCTACACCTTGAGCGGCAACAAGACCGGCCGCTGCGAGCCGGGCTTCATCACCTGAGGAAGCGCGCCAGCAGGTTGCGCGTCATCCGCTGCGCCGCGGCGTCGAGGCGCGACGAGCGCAGCGCCGGCACGTTGAAATCGTCCAGGCCCCAGGCCCATTGGATCGAGCCGGCGGCGAATACCAGGGCCCCGCTGGGCGCGGTGTAGAGCGTCATGTGCGCGACGCCGCTCTTGCGCGGATCGTTCAGCGCCGTCCACGGCGACGCGGCGACAATTTTCACGCCCGCGGGCCCGTGTCCCTGCACCGCATCGACCTCGTAGCCCAGCAGGCCACGCAGGCGCGCACCGTTGTCGAGCCCGGTGCCGTCGAACAGCCAGTGCGAGGCGTCGGCGATGACGATGTCGGCATCGACCGGATCGCCCGCATACATGACGCCGATCAACTGTTCTTCGGGTTGACTCACTTCGGCGCTGCGCCACTTGTCGGTGACGCGCGAGCGATCGCTCGCGAACAACGGATCGCGCTTGGCCTTCTTGTGGCAGACCATGATGCGGTCGGCGCTGCCCGAGACCGGACTCGGCTCGAAGCGCACTTGCCAGTAGGCGTTGTTGGCCGAGAAGAAACCCAGATGCACGCCGGCGTCGCGCGCCGCTTCGACGTTGCGCCGCATCTCGAGCGACCAGTACTCGTCGTGCCCGACCGAGAGGAACGCCTTGTGGCGCAGCAGCAGCTCGGGCCGCGCGTGCGTGTCGAGGTTGGTGCAGTACGACACGTCATGGCCTTCGCGCTCGAGCCAGCGCAGCAGGTTGCACTCCCAGCCGGCGTTGCTCGGGCCGTAGTCGTCGGGGTGCGGCTGCAGGTTGGCGACGAACTCGCCGGCGCCCATGCCGAACGCAGCGGCCGGGTTGCCTGCGTTGGCAGCGTACGGCCGGTTGAACGAGACCTTGGCCGCGCGCTGACGGCCGCTGCTGCCCCAGTGGTAGAGCGACTTGCCGCCCCAGGCGTTGTAAGCCTGCCAGGTGGTCACGCTCGACTGGAACAGCAAGCCGGCCGCACGCTCGTCGTCGCGCACGACGAACACGATGTAGCTCTGCGCGCCGCTGTCGCTCGCAGTCAGGCGCGCGAGATGGACGCCGCTGGTCCAGTCGTCACCGGTCGTCAACTCGAACGGATCGACCCAGGCGCAATCGACCAGGCCGGTGTCCGCATCCATCTCGGGCTCGATCTGCACGCTGCCCACGACCGACAGCGGGCCGCAGACCCGCCGCGCGCCCAGGCCCTGGTACCAGCCGATGCGAAAGACTTCGAGCGTGAAGCGCGGCGCGCGCGTGCTGACGTACAGCGCGATCGTGCTGCCGCGTGCGACGCTGGTGGCCGACGCATAACCTTCGATCTCGCGCGCCCTGGCCGGGCGCTCGAGCAGCCAATCGCTCGTGCCCGGGCGTGCGTTCTCGATGGCGACCGGGTTGGTCATGAGCCCACCCCCTCACCCCAACCCTCTCCCGCTAAGCGGGAGAGGGAGTCAATGCAGCCAGGATGCGGTCGCTGGTGACGCGCGCGCCGTTGACGGCAATCGGCTGCGATGGATACGGCGCGGCCAGCGCGTGTTCGATGCGGCGCTTCAAGCGCTCGGGCGCGAGGTCGTCGGCGCCGAGCGCATGCACAAATCCCTTCTCTGCGAATTTGGCGATGCGGATGCCCTGCTCGGGGTTGGCCTGGTACGGGTAGGCCAACGCCGGCGTGCGCGCGCTGATGACGTCGAGCAGGGTGTTGTCGCCGCCCATGCTGATCGACAGCGCGCTGGCCGCCAGGCGCTGCGGGAAGTCGGGCAGGAAGGGCGCGATCTCGACGTTGCGGCTGCGCACGCTGGCACGCAGCGCTTCGAGCTCGGCCGCACTGGTGCGCGAGCCGGTGGCGAGCAGGAAGTCGAAGTCGGGCATCAGCGCGGCGACGCCGATCGCCGCATCGAGCAATTCGCGGCCGACGTTGCCGCCGCCCTGGCTGACGAGGATCTGCCGCGTGCGCTGCGGCCGCTCGGCGGGCAGCGGCGGCGCGATGTAGCCGGTGTGGCAGAGCCGATCGGCGATCTCGTGCGCCAGCGAGAAGGTGTCGTCGAAGCGCACGACGTTCGGGTCGCCGCGCACGAACACGGTGTGGATGTGCTTCTTCACCGATTCGACCATGCGCCGCTCCTTGTCGATCGGGCGCGGCACCAGCACCTCGCGCACCGACGTGAAGATCGGCACCGGCCCGCAGTGCTCGCGCACGGCGGCGAACAGACCCTTGATCTCGCTCTTGAAGCGGCGCCGGCCGAAGGGCCAGAACTCGACGACGATGGCGTCGTAGGGCCAGCGCACAAAGCCCTCGATCGCGCGCGCGCGTTCGGGCCAGACATCGTCCGTATCGCGCTGCTCGTCGGGATCGACGAAGCCGCCGCTGGCGCCGTCGTGCAGCAGCGTCGGCAGTTTCAGACGGCGAAAGCGCGGGTGTTCGAGCACGCGGTGGACGTCCAGGCCGCCCTGGATCAGATCGACCTCGGCATGCGCGAGCAACTCGTCGATGATGCGCAGGCTGCTCGTCAGGTGGCCGATGCCGACGAGGCTCTGGCAGTAGTAGAGGATGCGCTTCAAAGTGCGGGCTCGAGGCGCAGCGACGCGCTGATACGTTGCTGCGCTGCGGCCCTCAGGGGCAGCGCTGCCTGGCCGGCCTCGCGTTGCGCAGCGCCGCTTCGGCGTCGATGTGGCGCTGGTCGTCGGTGTCGCACAGCGGCGCGCTGATGCGTTCGAGCCGGCGCACGATGGCCTTGGCGGAGAGCCCCGGTTCGCTCGCTTTCAGCAGCGCCGCGGCACCGGCGGCCAGGGGCGCGGCCATCGAGGTGCCGCTCCAGGTGGCGAAGCCGCCGCCGGGCATGGTGCTGGTGATGCTGTCCCCCGGCGCGGCCAGGTTGACCCACCCGCCGAAGTTGGCGAACGGCGCCAGGCGACGCCGCGCATTGCTCGCCGTCACCGGCAGCAGGCCGTAGGCACCTTCGGCTGCCGGGTACTGGCGGATGTCTTCGCTGCCATCGTTGCCGGCCGCG
This sequence comes from uncultured beta proteobacterium, assembly GCA_963738605.1. Lineage (GTDB taxonomy): Bacteria > Pseudomonadota > Gammaproteobacteria > Burkholderiales > Burkholderiaceae_C > CADEEN01. The sequence goes on along the minus strand of CAVTXG010000013.1, from coordinate 26,713 downwards.
GCCACCACGACGGCGCCGCCGAAGGCATCGCAGCGCTTGCGGTCAAGGTTGTAGGACGGGTCGGTGAAGGTGTTGGCCGGGTCCGTCGGCGCGGGAATGGTGCAGGCGACGAGCTGCATGACATCGTCGAACAGACGGGTGCGGCTGACGCTGCCCAGGCTCATGTTGATGACCTGCGCGCCGTCGTCGCTGGCCGGGTTGCGATCGGGATCGACCGCATGCAGCATGGCTTCGGCCAGCACCCAGGCGTTGCCGACGCCCTGCGTGTCGAGCACGCGCAGCGGCATGATCGTGGCGGCCGGCGCGGCCAGCGCGACCAGGCCGGTGACATGCGTGCCGTGTCCGAACGAGAGACTGCCGGCGACCTCGCTCGGGTCGAGGTCGCCATCGACGAAGTCGTAGCCCGCAACGAGCTTGCCGGCCAGCGCCGGGTGCGTTGCGTCGACGCCGGTGTCGAGCACGGCCACGCGCACGCCCGCACCCTGCGACAGCGCATGCGCCTGCGGCAGGCGCATCGCCTCCGGCGCCCATTGCGCGGCGTAAGCGGTCGGGGTGCCGATCACCCAGGCGATGTTGCGCCGTGCTTCGGGCGTGTTGTGGATGGCGTTGGGCTCGGCATTCAGCACCGTGGGATCGAGCACCAGCGCATCGATCACGGCATCCGCCGACGCGGCGCCGACCACCGACAGGCGGTAGATCGGCCTCGCGCCGAACTGGGCGCGCAGGCTGAGCGAGTACTTGAGCAGCAAGGGTTGCAGGTCGTTCGTGCTGCGCAGGCGCACCAGCACTTCGCCAGCGACCTTGGGGTCAGCGGATTTGGCGGCTGCAGGCATGGCCGCGCTGATCGCGGCCGTCAGCAGCAGGGCACACCAGTTTCTGAAAGTGCTTGGACGTCGAGCAACGGGGTTCATGGCGACACCAGTGGTTCTTGTGGGCGATAAGCGAGAGGCGGCAGGCCAGCCGCTGATACATCGCATCCGTGTCGATCGGCTACCAACCTCCGTACAGCGTGAAGGCCGCCCAATACAGGGGGTGCGGATGCTGCCGCCGCAACGCCTGCTGGGCGTGGCCGAGCGCAGCAGCCGGCAGGAGTCCGCTGCGCAGCGCGCCGTAGAACTGCGCCATGAAACTGGCGGTGACGGCGTCGTCCACCGGCCACAGGCTGGCCACCACGCGCGAGGCACCGGCGATCAGGAAGGCGCGCACCAGGCCCACCATCTCGTCGCCGCTGCCGGCTTCAGCCAGGCCGGTCTCGCATCCGCTCAACACCACGGTGGCCGGCGCCAGGCCGAGCGTTTCGACCAGATCGACGGTGAGGATGCCGTCGTGCAAGTGCAGCGCCGAGAACGTCGGGTTGTCGCTGCGGAATTGCGCGTGGCAGGCGAGGTGGATGACGTCGGCATCGGCGCAACCTTCGCGCAGGCGCGCGATCGTCGCCGCCTTGCCGATGTGCGGCTGGCACGCCGAAAAGAGGTCGGCCACCGCGCGTGCTTCCTGCGCCGCGTGCGCCAGGCGCGTGGACTCGCCGAGCACCAGCGCGCGCGCCGGCGGCAGGGGCTGGCGCAGCAGGCCGCGCAGCGCCAGGCGCGCGCTCGGCGCGATCGCGAGCTCGTGGCGCTCGGCCACGCATGTCCTGCCATCCTCGAGTGCAGCGAACGGCAGCGCACCCAGTTGCGCATGCGGCACCACCAGCACGCGCTGGCGCTGCGCCAGCGCGGCCACGAGCGGCTGCCACACCAGCGCGTGCAACTTGCGCAGGCGGATGCGCGCGCGCTCGGTCAATGGCGCGAGGTGCTGCGCCACCGGTGCCGCGCCGTGGCGCAGCGTCTCGATCTGGAAGCGCGCCGAACGCAATGCATCCAGCACCTCGCTCCAGCGCGCCAAGTGGCGGTGCAGCGCGACGCCGTCGCGATCGACGATGCAGGCGAAGAGCTCGTCATCCTGCACGCCGTACTCGACCAGCGCGTCGCCGGCGCCGAGGTGGCGCACCAGCTCGGCGGGGTCGAAATCGTCGGCGTCAGCGTCGCGTCGCGGTCGCGGTCGCGGTCGCGGTCGCAGACATATCGGCAAACGCCGGCGCCGTCGCCGCCACGCGCTCGCGCCGCGACTGTTCGAGCAGCGCTTGCTCGACCTCGCGCAGTTCGTCGACCAGCGGGCCGGCCGCTTCGCCCTCGGCGTGGCGGCGCTCGACGTCGCGGTACAACCAGTTCAGGCGTGCACGCAAGGGCGCGGTCGACGCCGAATCGACGTTGCCGCTGCCCTGCGCGACACGCTCGCTCAAGGCGCGGGCCCGGCAGCGGTCGAGGCGGCGCAGCACTTCGGCCGCGGCCTCGGCGGTGCCCTCGCCCGATTTCGAATTGCCGGCCTCACGCGCGTGCGCATCGATCGCCAGCCGCAGAAGTTCCTGGTAGGGCCGCAGGTGGTCGGTGAGAAACGCGCTGCGGATCGCCGCGTCGGGCAGCGTGCGGCGCTGTTCCTCGAACAGCGCCACTGCGGCAGTGAACGCGGCGTGCGCGGCCGCCAGGTCGCCGCTGTCCTGCGCCGCCAGGCCGTGGCCGGTGAGGCAACGCACCTGCACCGACAGCAGGTTGAGCCCCTGCGCCTGTTGCTCGGTGCCGGCGAACAGCGCACGTGCCTGCTCGACGCTGCCGGCGCGCAGCAACGCGTGCGCGCGTACGACATCGCAGCGCAGTTGCGCGTCGATCTGCCCCACGGCGGCAAAGCCGCGGGCCGCCTGCGTCGCGAGTTGCAGCGCGGCGCCGGCATCGCCGGCGGCCAGCGCCAGCTCGGCACGCGCCAGCAGCACCGAGGACTCACCGGAGCCGTTGCCCTGCGCTGCGAACAGGCTCGCCGCCTGTACGAACGACTCTGCCGCTTCGGCCTTGCCCAGCAGCGCTTGCGTGCGGCCGCGCTGCGCCAGCGTCCAGGCCTGCTCGTCGGCGAGGTCGAGTTGGCGAAAACGCGCCAGCGATTTTTCGAGCAGCGCCAGCGCTTCGGGCAGCAGCCGCAGCTCCAGATAGGTGTCGGCGAGTTCGCGCTCGGCCACGGCCGCCTCGGTTGCCATGTCGAGTTGCTCGAAGCGCCGGCGTGCGCCCTCGAACCCGGCAAGCGCCTCGCCGTACTCGCCGCGCGCCAAGCGCAGGAAGGCCACCGCTTCTTCGACCAGCGCCTGCAGTACCGGGAAGGCATGCGCCGCGGCGCGCATGTCGGCGCGCGCGAATACGCGCAGGGCTTCGTCGAAGTCGCCCAGCGACGTCAGCGCATGTGCCAGGTTGATGTCGGCCCGCACCGAGGGCTCGTGGTCGCCGGCGCGGGCGAACAGGACGGAAGCCTCGCGCGAGTAGCGCACACCCTTGGCATAGTCGCCGCGCGCCACGTGCAGCCCGCCCAGGTTGACGCTGACCTTGGCCGCGGCGCGGCGGTCGCCCAGGGCCACGAACGCGCGATGGGCGCTTTCAGCACAGCCGATCGCTTCTTCGTAGCGGCCGAGCATCGACAGGGCCATGATGCGCGGCACCTGCGTGGCCGCAGCGTGGTCGTCGCGGTTCAGACGGGCAAAGGCGTCGTGCGCTCGATCCAAGGCGAGCACGGCGTCGGCCAGACGGCCGCGGGTGACGCAGGCGATGCCGGCCGTCCAATCCGCCAGCGCCAGGACTTCGGTGCGCAAGGGCAATGGAAGGTCGGCGCCGGCACGTTGCGTCAGCGCGTGCAGCACGTCGGCGGCCCGGGCCGCACGCGGCGGCTCGCTGCTCCAGGCGGCGTAGCACAGGTGCTTCAGCGCCCAGGCGACAGCCGGCACGTTCTGGCCGGCAAGGGTCGACCATTGCGGCTCGTCGCCATCGACGAGCAGGCGCGCGACATCGGCCGCCGAACGTGCGGCGGGTTCGGTCATCGCCCGCGCCTCAGCCGTGGCGCCCACCCACCTGGATTGGCGGCAGCACGATCTCGTCGCCGCCCATGCGCAGCGTCAGCCGGTAGGCGCCGGTCGGCACGCCGTCGATGCGGAACTCGCCGAGCTCGTCGATCGGTGCCGTGCGCGGCGGCGCCTGCGTCGGCGCGCCCTGCGGCGTCAGTTCGACACGCCCGGTCTCGTCCGGGCCGAGGATCTGCCCGGCGAGCGCGAAGTGCTGATCGGCCGGCGTGATGCGCAGGTCGATGTCGCGACCCATCGTGCTGAACAGCAGGTGGCGCGTCTCGGCCGGCAAGCCCCGCATGCCGAAAGCCAGCGGCGCGCCGGCCCAGCTGTCGAAGCGCAGCGCGGCGGCCAGCAGGCGGGTTGCGGCGCGGGCCACGTCGCCGGCGCGGGTCGCCAGGTTATCGGCGGCGCGAATCAGGTCGTCGGGGGCGTCAGGCATGGCCGCGGCTCGGGGCACCAGGCAAGCAAGGTCCTGGTCGGTCAGTTGATCGTCGGGCTTCATGGCGCACGCGCTCGAATGTGTGTGCGCCATAGAGCAACGATCGGTTAAAGAAATACATGTTGTCTCCTGGACCTGGGCTCAACGTGACTTCAGACCATGAACCTGCGCAGTTTCTCCAGGCAGCGCGCCCGCGTCGGGCCGATGCTGCCGATCGACATGCCCATCTGCCGCGCCACCTCGTCGTAGGAAATCTTCTCGTCGTCGGCACGGAACAGCAGCAGCAGCAGCGTGCGGCTGCGTTCGTCGAGCCGGTCGAGCGCATGGCGCAGGCGGTCGAGTTGCTCCAGCTCTTCGAGCGCCTCGCCCGGCAGCGCGGCGCTGTCCGCGAAGTCCCAGCCGGGCGCGTCGCCATCGTCATCGTCGCGCGACATCGACACGGTGCGTCGGCCGCGCCTGAGGTGCAGCAAGGCTTCGCGCTTGGCAGTGACCGCGATCCAGCCCTGCAGGCGCTCGGGATCGACGATGCGCGGCAGGTGCTGGATCAGCCGCGTGAAGACGGTCTGAAAGACATCGGCCGCGCCGTGCTCGTCCAGGCCCAGGCGCATCACGATCGCGTAGACCAGACGCTGATGACGCCTGACGAGCGCCGGCCACGCGGTCTTGTCGCCGTTGCGGCAGCGTGCGATCAACGCCGCGTCTTCGGCACCGCTGCGCGCCGGCACTGGATCGACGAGTCGCGCGTCGTCGGTTCTGGTGGATGTCTGCATGACCAACCCAGGTGCAACCCGCGTGCCATCCCAGGCTCGGTCGCAAGTCATTGATAGCGCTGGGTTTTTCGACGACACCGGTTGGGGGTCGGGGGCCGGTTGGGGCATATGCCCCGATTGCCATGCGGATAGGCCCCGCCTTGCCGGTCACGCCGGCGCCGCACAGAATCGGTTGCCCGAGAAGAGGACGAGCGTGACGCAAGCGATTCTGGTGATCGAAGACGAGGCCATCCTGGCCAAGAACATCGCGGTGTACCTGGAGCGCGGGGGCTACGAGGCGCGGGTGGCCGAGTCGGCCGAGGCCGGGCTGGCGCTGATGGAGGAGTTCAAGCCCGACGCGGTGGTGCTCGACTTCAACCTGCCGGGCCTCGACGGCCTGCAGGCACTGACGCGCATCCGCGCGCTCGATGCGGCCACGCGCGTGGTGATGATCACCGGGCATGGCAACGTCGAGCTCGCGGTGCAGGCGATGAAGGCCGGCGCGTTCGACTTCATCAGCAAGCCGGTGGCACTGAGCAAGCTGCGCCTGGTGCTCGAGAAAGCCTTCGGCGACACGCGCCGCGAGAGCACCCTGGCCTACTACCAGAAGCGCGACGCCGAGGCCACGTCGGCCGGCGGCCTGCTCGGCGAATCGCCGCCGATGCGCGCGCTCAAGCACAAGCTGCAGCAACTGCTGCGCGCCGAAGCGCAGATGCGCGACGGCGACCCGCCGCCGGTGCTGGTGCTGGGCGAAACCGGCAGCGGCAAGGAGGTGGTGGCGCGCGCCCTGCACTTCAACGGAGCGCGCCGCGACAAGCCCTTCGTCGAGCTCAACTGCGCCGCGCTGCCGACGCACCTGCTCGAGTCCGAGTTGTTCGGCCACGAGCGCGGCGCCTTCACCGATGCGCGCGAGCGCAAGCTCGGCCTGGTGGAGACGGCAGAAGGCGGCACGCTGTTCCTCGACGAGATCGGCGACATGGACCCGGCGCTGCAGGCCAAGCTGCTCAAGCTGCTCGAAGAAAAGACGGTCCGCCGCATCGGCAGCGTGCGCGAGCAGAAGGTCAACGTGCGCATCGTCGCCGCAACGCACCGCCCGCTCGAAGCGCAGGTCGAGGACAAGCGCTTTCGCGCCGACCTGTACTTCCGGCTGCGCGTGGTGCAGCTGCACTTGCCGCCGCTGCGCGAACGCGGCACCGACATCCTGCTGCTCGCGCAGCACTTCCTGCAGCACCATGCGCAGCGCTACGGCACGACCACACCGACGCTGTCCGACGACGCTGCCGAGGCGCTGGTGCATCACCGCTGGCCCGGCAATGTGCGCGAACTGCGCAACGTGCTGGAGCAGGCCGTGCTGCTGCACCCCGGCAGGACGATCGATGCCGGACACCTGGCGCTGTCGCGGCTGGGCAGCAGCAGCGCCGGCAGCGGCTCGGCTGTCGCGCCGCCGGCGACGAACGAGGAAACGCTGCCCGAGGTGGAGCGGCGCGCGCTGCTCCAGGCGCTCGAAAGCAATGCGTGGAACGTCAGCCGCGCTGCGCGCGCGCTCGGCATCTCGCGCGACACGCTGCGCTACCGCATCGAGAAGTTCGATCTCGGCGCGAAGGCACCCTGATCAGGTCAGGCGCTGCCTGCGGGCGCTGGCCGAGGCAACGCGGCTCGCGGCCGCGCGCGCTCGCAGGCAATCACATCGTTCAACCGTGCTGCGCGCGGCTGCGCTTCGTCGTCTGGCCGCACAGCCAGCCCACCAAGCGTAACTTCTGCTTGACATATATGTGTGTACGGCTCAGATTACACAGAGCCGGCACCGGGCGGTACCGGCGTCATCAGCCGCGTGAGCAGACTGCACGCGTCTTCTCCAACGAGGAGGGTCCATGTCGGACTACAAGTCGGATCCCAACAAGGTGTGGCCCACCGGATTGACCGAAGCAGAGTCGGAAGAGATCCATCGCCACTTGATCCAGGGCACGCAGATCTTCGGCTTCATTGCCGTTCTGGCGCACCTGTTCGCCTACATCTACTCGCCTTGGCTGAAGTAGGAAGGAGCACTCGCCATGATCTACGGAAAACTTTGGTGCGTGGTGAAGCCCTCAGTGGGCATCCCGCTGTTTCTCAGCGCGGTGGCGATCAGCTCGTTCGCCGTGCACCTGACGCTGTTGAACACGGCGCCCTGGTTGAAGAACTACTACGTCGGCGGCACCGGCAAGGCCGCTGCTGTCGAGGCGCCACCGAGCGTCGCGGCGGCGCCACCGGCCACGGTCGTCGCGGCGGCGCCGCAAAGCAAATAGGGCACTTCGAGGCGGCGCCGGCGCGTTGGCGCGCGGATCGGAAGGCTCAGGCTTTGTGACCCGCGCGTGAGCGTGCTGCGCCCTGCTCTTCAAGGCATGCCGTGAACACTCTTTCCCGCGGCCTGATCGCGCGCTGGGCGCAGCTCGGCCCGCGCTTCCTGCCGTTTGCCGATGCAGCGTCGGCCGAGTTGCCCTTGTCGCGCCTGTTGCGCCTGTCGCTGTTTCAGGTGTCGGTGGGCATGGCGCTGGTGCTGCTCGTGGGCACGCTCAATCGCGTCATGATCGTCGAGCTCGGCGTGCCGGCCGCACTGGTGGCGGTCATGGTGTCGCTGCCTGTGCTGTATGCACCGCTGCGCGCGCTGATCGGTTTTCGCAGCGACTCTCACAAGAGCGCGCTCGGTTGGCGGCGCGTGCCCTTCATCTGGATGGGCACGCTGATCCAGTTCGGCGGTTTTGCGGTGATGCCGTTTGCGCTGCTCGTGCTCTCGGGCGGTGGCGAGTCGAATCAATGGCCGGCGTGGATCGGCCAGGTCGGCGCAGGGTTCTGTTTCTTGCTCGTCGGCGCGGGGCTGCACACCACGCAGACCGCAGGCCTGGCGTTGGCGACTGATCTCGCACCCGAAGATGCGCGGCCGCGCGTCGTCGGCCTGATGTACGTGATGCTGCTGGCCGGCACGATGGTCAGCGCCTTCGTCTTCGGCGCGATGCTGCGCGAATTCACGCCGGCGCGCCTGGTGCAGGTGCTGCAGGCCGCGGCGCTGGCGACGATGGCGCTGAACACGATCGCGCTTTGGAAGCAGGAAGCGCGACGGCCGCAGCGCGGTGCGCAGGCAGCCGCAGCGCCACGGCCGGAGTTCGGAGCCGCCTGGCGCGCCCATGTGCAAAGCGACGGCACACGCCCGCGCCTGATGGCGATCGCGCTCGGCACGCTCGCCTTCGGCATGCAGGACGTGCTGCTCGAACCCTATGGCGGCCAGGTGCTCGGCATGGGCGTCGGTGCAACGACATGGCTCACCGCCGCGCTCGCGGCCGGTGGGCTCGCGGGGTTTTCGATCGCGTCGGCGGTGCTGTCGCGTGGTGGTGATCCTGCCGGGAGTTTCCGGTGGCACGCTGATCCAGCGCACGTGGCGCTGATCGGCGCGGCCGTGGGCGTTCCAGCGTTCGCCGCCGTGATCGCCGCCTCGAGCCTCGGTGCGGTGCTGTTGTTCGCGAGCGGCGTGTTCTTCATCGGCCTCGGCGCCGGCCTGTTCGGCCACGGCACGCTGACGCTGACGATGAACCGCGCGCCGAAAGAACAAGCCGGCCTCGCCCTCGGCGTCTGGGGCGCGGTGCAGGCCACGGCCGCCGGCGTCGGCGTGGCACTCGGCGGCATGGGCCGCGACGCGGTGCATGCCTTGGCCATGAGCGGCGTCTTCGGCGAAGCGTGGGCCACACCGGCAGCCGGCTATGCTGCCATCTACGCCATCGAAATCGTGCTTCTGTGTGCCACCGTGGCGGCGATGGCTGCGCTGCTGCGCAGCGATCCGGCACACACCCTCAACAACCAGCCTCGGCACCAGTGGAGCGCGTCGTGAAGGTCTACACCATTATTTTCATCATCTGGGCGATCGTCTTCGTCTTCTGGCTCGTGCGCCAGTTTGCTCGTTACAACAAGAGCAAGGTGCGCAAGAACATTCGTTAGTGCGATACGCGCGAGGCGCGTCGCCACGTCGCGCAGGCGGCAGCCGCGCGCGACATGCTGTGTTCAGTGCGTGGGCAGCAGCCGCTCGGCGATCGCGCCGAGCAGCACCGAGCACATCACCGCGCCGTTGAGCGCCGCCACCGTGCCCATCAGCGGCCCACCGGCGCGTGTGCCGAAGACGAAGCAGGACCAGGCGGCTGCCAGCGTCAGGGCGATGTTGACGGCCAGCGCCATGCGCCGCGCGGCGTGAACGATGCGTGGGCTCATGGTGGGTCCTTTCTGTTGCCGGGTTGCGACTCGCGTCCGAGCCCATAGGGTGCCACCAGCGCCCACACATGCGCCGGCACCATGTGCCGCATCTTGCGTGGCGCTTCGCGCGCCAGGTGCAGCACGGTCTCGATCGCCTTCATCTCGACGCGTGCCCGCGCGAACTCGAGGCCGCGCGGGCCGATGCGCGGCATCAGCCAGCCGACGAGAGGCCGCAGCCACGACGGCATGCGCCGCAGCGGCAGGCCGCCGGCGGCGCGGCGCGTGTTGGCGAGAAAACCCTTGACCGCGCCGTGGCGTCGGCCCGCGCTGGCGAGCTCGCTGGTCTGCAACTCTTCGCCGAGCAGCGCGACCAGCTCTTCGCCGCGCGCGTTGCGCACGATCAGCCACTGCTGCCCACTACCGCCCATGTAGCCGACGGTGATGTCGGCCAGCACGTTGGTGTAGTCGACGCAGGTGCGGCATGTCAGCGGGAAGAAGTCGCCCGGCAGCTTCGACAGCGGCAATTGCAGGAAGGGGATCTCGCGCACGCGGCCGTCGGCAAAGCGCAGCTCGACGTGATAGTCGGCGCGGAACTCGCAGTAGGTGATGGTCTCGGGCTGCTCACTCAACAAGCCGAGGAAGGCGTGGAAGTTTTCGGTGCTGGTGTTGTCGGAGCACGGCGTGCCGATGACGTACAGGCGCTCGAAACCGAACTCGGCTTCGAGCTGGCGCAGCGCGTACACCTGACACGGAATGCCGATGACGGCCAGGCGCTTGAAGCCCTGCGCGCGCGCCGGCTCGAGCAGTGCCAGCAGCGGCGCGTAGCCCATCTTCATGCCGCGCACCTGTGCCATGTCCTGCGCGCGCGTGACGAGCATCGGCATCGGGCGCCAGCGGTCTTGCGGGTCGCTGCCCATCGCCAGCACCGCGTCGACCGCGCCGCTCTCCAGCAGGCGCTGGCCGATGCGCGAGGCGATGCCGCTCCACTGCGCGCCTTCGAGCGGCGCTTTCAGCGATGCGCGCAGCATGCGCCGCATCGGGCCGAAGTGCAGTTCGTCAGGGCGCGAGGCGTCGCGCGCGCGGCCGTGCACGCGCGCTTCGGCCGCGGGGTAGTCGGGCTGGATGAACTGGCAGGCGTGGGCGCAGCGCTGCGGCTGCGCTGTGCGCGAGATGCCGCAATCGGTACACAGCGCGCGATGCGGCGCCTGCGCTTCGGCTGCCACGAGCGGCGGCAGCGGATCACGCTTCACCACCGGCCTCCTTCTGCCGCTTGGCCTGCTCGCGCTTCTTGCGCTCGCGCGCCAGGTCGCGGAACTGCCACCACGCGAACGCCAGCGCACCACCAAAGACGAGCACGATCTCGATGACGATCAGCGGCAGGTGGTTCATGCCGGACGCTCGAAGGCGCTCCGCGGGTGGGTCATGTCACGCCGCGCAGGCGCTGACCCTGCCGCTCGAACAGATCGAGCATGCGCAGCGTGCGCTGATAGAACGTGCGGTCCGGCAACGGCCCTGTGGCCGCGGCATCGACCAGGAAGCGCACGGCGGGCAGCGGCGCGCTCGCGGCGCCGGCAGCGATCGGATGCCCCGGCGCCTTGAGCAGCGCGCCGCAGCCGCGCAACAGCAGCGCGAGCTTGCGGCCCGTCGGCACGACGGTGCGACGCTGCACCGAATCCAGCCCGGCGGCTTCGAGCGCATGGCCGATCTCGGCATAGACAAGACGCGCCGCGTGGATCGCCGGCCGGCAGTCTGCGCGGCAGGCCGATGACGCCGCATTCGGCGCGCGCGTACAGGCGTTCGGCTTCGGCCAGCAGGCGTGCGATCACCGATGACAGGCGCGCGTCGAAGCGTGGTGCTGCGAGCCAGGCGTCGGCATCGAGCCCTGCTTCACGCAGCCACGCGCGCGGCAGGTAGAGCCGCCCGTTGCGCGCGTCTTCGCCGACATCACGCGCGATGTTGGTGAGCTGCATCGCCACGCCGAGCTCGCAGGCGCGCGCCAGCGATTGCGCATCGCGCGTCTCCATCACCAGCGCCATCATCGCGCCGACGGTGCCCGCCACGCGCGCGGCGTAAGCGTGCAAGTCCCCGATCGTTTCGTAGGTCCGGCCCTGCGCATCCCACGCGAAGCCTTCGAGCAGCGCGTCGAGCAGCACGCGCGGCAGCTGCGCTTCGCGCACCACGGCCGCGAGCGCCCGGTCGGCGACTTCGGCGCGCGGCGCGTCGGCATAGACGGCATCCAGACGCGCGTGCAGATCGGCCAGTGCGACCGCCGGTTCGGCGCTGGTGTCGATCGCGTCGTCGGCGACGCGGCAGAACGCGTACAGCGCCGACGCCGGCGCACGCACGCGCTGCGGCAAGGCCAGCGACGACAGGTAGAACGACTTCGAGCCGCCACGCATCAGCGTGCGGCAGGCCTGGAGTTCGAGGGCGTTCATGTCAGCAGCGCCTGGCCGCCCCAAGGTGCTGACGCACCCCTTGGGGGGCAGCGAACGCGCTGAGCTTGGGCTTCATGTCATGTCCTCGCAAACGCTTCGAGCGGCGGCAGCACCGTCTCCAATGCCTTCGCCGACATCAGCACGCCGGGTATCCCGGCGCCGGGGTGCGTGCCCGCACCCACCATGAACAAGCCCGGCACGTCTTCGCTGCGGTTGTGCGGCCGGAACCAGGCGCTTTGCAGCAGCAGCGGCTCCAGGCCGAAGGCGGCGCCCTTGTACGACAGCAGGCGGTCCTGGAAATCGAGCGGCGTCATCAGGCGCGAGACCGTCACGTGCTTGCCCAGCCCGGGCAGCAGGGTCGATTCGAGCCGCTGCTCGATCGCGTGCCGATAGCGCTCGGCGTGCGAGCGCCAGTCGGTGCCGCTGTCCAGGTGCGGCACCGGCGACAGCGCGTAGAAGGTATCGCAGCCGGGAGGCGCCATCGACGCATCGCTCGCGCTCGGCCGGTGCAGGTACAGGCTGAAGTCTTCGGCCAGATGGTGCTTGCGGAAAATGTCGTGCAGCAGCGCGTCGTAGCGCGGGCCGAGCACCATCGTGTGGTGCGGCACGTCGTCCCAACGGCGGTTGGTGCCGAAATACCAGACGAACAGGCTCATCGAGTAGCGCGCGCGAGCCAGTTTGCGGTCGCTCCAGACGCGGCGGTGCTCGGGCGCGATGAGATGGCGGTAGGTCCAGGCTGTGTCGGCGTTGCTGACGACGATGTCGGCGTCGATGCGTTCGCCCCCTTCGAGCGCCACGCCGCGCGCGCGCCCGCCCTCGACCACGATGCGCTCGACCGGCGCGTTGCAGCGCAGGCGCACGCCGAGCTGGCCGGTCAGCTTGACCAGGCCCGTCACCAGCGAGCCGGTGCCGCCGACGGCCCAGTGCACGCCGAAGCGGCGCTCCAGCATGTTGATCAGGCTGTAGGTGCTCGTCACTGCCGCCGGGTTGCCGCCGATCAACAGTGGATGAAAGGAGAAGACGATGCGCAGCTTCGGGTCGCGAAAGTGCTGATGCACGAGCGTGCGCATCGTGCGCCACGAGCGCATCTTGATCAGCGCCGGCACGGCGGCGACGAGGTCGCGCACCGAATCGAACGCGACGGCGCCGAGCTCTTCGAAGCCGATGCGGTAGCAACGCTCGGCCTCGGCCATGAAGCGCTCGTAGCCGGCCACATCCGCCGGCGAAAAGCGTGCGACCTCGGCACGCATGTGCGCCGGGTCGCCGTTGTAGTCGAAGTGCGTGCCGTCATCAAAACGGATGCGGTAGAACGGGTCGAGCGGCTGCAAGGTCACGTCGTCGGCGAAGCGCCGGCCGGCGAGTGCCCACAGCTCCTCGAACAGATGCGGCACGGTGACGATGGTCGGCCCCATGTCGAAGGTGAAGCCGGCCTCGCGGTGCACGCTGGCACGGCCGCCCGGTGCGTCGAGCTTTTCGACGATCTGCACGCGCCAGCCTTTGCACGCCAGCCGCACCGCCGCAGCCAGGCCGCCGAAGCCGGCCCCGATGACGACGGCAGTCGGTGCACCCTCGCGCGCCAGCAGCAGATCGGCGCTGTCGGGTTTCATGGCGATGTTGGCGCGGAGCGCAGCGCCCAGCGCCAAAGCAGCGTCGGCGGCAGCGGCGCGACCAGCATGAGGTGCTCGATCAGCGCCAGCACCAGCAGCGATGTCACGAGCAGCAGGCCGGTGCGCGCTGCGCCACCGGCATCGATGGCCGCGGCGATCATCAGCGCCGCGACCACGCCGCCGGCGATCACCGACAGCGGCAGCAGCGCGTTCATCGAGCGCCGTCTGAAATAGCTGCTCAGGTAAAGCAGGTGCGGCGGCAGGAACTCCTCGCCGCGGTTGCGAACGCCCAGGAAAAGATTGAACTTGGCCGACAGGCGCATCACCCACAGCAGCGCGAAGGTCCAGGTCGCGATCTGGTTGGCGCCGCGCCAGGTCAGCGCGGCGATGCCCACGCCCATCGAGATGATCGCGAGCTCGTGCCAGAGGATCGCCTGCACCGCTTCGTGAAAGCGCGTCGGCCCGTGCAGCGGCGCGCTGCACTCGCGCTTGCGCGGCCCGGTGAGCCAGCCGGTGAGAAACGCCAACTCGTGCCAGCCCCAGACCAGCACCGCACAGGTGAAGGCGGCGTAGGCCCCCGCCGACGTGGTGTTGTGCGCGCTCTTGGCGATGCACACCAGCGCGCCGCAGGCGAGGACGGTCGAGATGACGAGGCTCAGGCGGTAGGTGTTGCGCGGCAGGTTGTCGAGCAACATGACGATGCCCGTACCGAGCCACCACACGGCGATGGCGAAGAGCGGTGGCAGGGCGTAGTCCATGCTCAGCACTTGTTCGGACCCCCTCTGCACGCGAAGGCCGAAGGCTTTGGCCCTTCGCGTGCGGGAGAGGGTTGGGCTGAGGGTGGTTCCGAGGGCGAGACCCTCACCCCTGCCCTCTCCCGCAGGCGGGAGAGGGGGCAAGAACGTGATGCGTGAGTCATCTCACCACGCCGGCGCTACGCGCATCTGCTGCGGGAGGTCATGGCGCTGCACCGGATGCAGGTAGAGCTTGACGAAGGTAGCCAGCCCCACAGCCGCCCATCCGGCGCGCTTGACCAGACCGACCACGCCGCCCTGCGCCTTGGCCCGCGTGATGCCGTCGCTGGCTTCGAGCAGGCGGCGCAAGCCGGCGCGGAAGCACTCGTCGTTGGTCTGCAGCGAGATCGGAAAGACCTGCTTGCTGATCTCCGTGGTGATGTCGAAGACCTTGTAGTCGTACTCGTCGGGGTCGATCCCCATCGCCACGTGCAGCATCGGCCGCGTGTGGTCGCGCACGAACATCGTGGCGTAGACGGCGAGCAGGAAGAAGCGCACCCACAGCAGGTTCGCGCCCGAGAGCAGGTGCGGCTGCGCGCGCATCATCAGCGCGAACGATTCGCCGTGACGGAATTCGTCGTTGCACCAGCGCTCGAACCACTTGAAGATCGGATGGAAGCGTTTGTCGGGGTGGCGCTCCAACTGCCGGTAGATCGTGATGTAGCGCGCGTAGCCGATCTTCTCGCTCAGGTAGGTCGCGTAGAAGATGTACTTGGGCTTGAAGAAGGTGTACTTCTTCGTCGCCTTGAGGTTGGCGAGATCGACGCCCAGGCCGTAGTCGCGCAAGCTCGCGTTGATGAAGTTGGCATGACGCGATTCGTCGCGCGTCAGGTAGGTCATCAGCTGCTTGATGTCCGGGTTGTCGACGTTCTTGCGGATCTCGTTGTAGAGCACGCAGCCGCTGTACTCGCTGGTGATCGAGCTCACCAGGAAGTCGAGGAACTCCTGGCGCAGCTCCGGCGTCATCTCGTGGATCTCGTCCTTGAACGAGGCGTCGCGCTGGAAGTGGTCGTGGTTGTTGTCGCCTTCGTACTCGGCGAGCATCGCGTCCCATTCCTTGCGCACCGGGTTCATGTCGAGACGGTTCATCGCCGCGAAGTCGGTGGTGTAGAAGCGCGGGCTGATCAGCGTTTCGCTTTTCGCGGCGCGCATCACGTCGTCACGGGTTTCGATGGCTTGTGCTGTCATGGTCTTGCTCCTTGCGGCAGCCAACGCGCGAACACCGCGGCGTTGGTCGGGCCGAACGATTCGAGGTCGATGCGCGCGCCGGTGGTTTCATCGGCCAGCGTCAGGCGGCCGTCGGCGCGGGCGATGAGTTGCAGCGGCGCTTCGCTGCCGAGGCCGCGCTGCTTGCGCTCGCGCGCCATCGCGCGCAGCGTGCCGCGCAGGAAGCCCTGCTCGCCGTGCGCGCTGTCGAGCGTCTTGCCGCTCGTGGCATCGATGATGGCGACGCCGCCGTCGGGCAGGTCCTTGAAATGCAGTGCGCGCTGCGACACGGGCTGCGCGTACCCGGCCGCAGCATGGGCCGACGGCGACAAGCGATACACGCCGACGCCGATCAGCGTCAGCGCGATCGTGCCCGCACCCAGCCACAGCGCAAAGCGCGGGAACACGTCGTCGCGTGGCGGGCGTTGCGGCAAGTCGGTCGAAGACATGGTCTCTCGGTCCCTCAGCCGGCGTGAGCCATCCATGCCGGGCGGATCGTGGCAGCAGCCGGCGTCGCCACAGCGGGCGTCGCCGCCACGCCGTTGGCTTGGCTCCACGCCTGCGCCAGCAGCGCCGACACCGCCTTGGCATCGCGCAGCGCGCGCAGCATCGGCTGCGGCCGTGCCACGCGCCAAGGCCGCGCGTGCGGCCACAGTTGCAGCCAGGCGATGCGCGTGTCGCGTTCGAGGTTGAGCGCGATGTCGGCGCAGCCGCCACTGTCGGCGTGCAGGTCGGCGCTTTCGATGCGCGTGAGCGGCAGGTTGTAGGCCACCGTCAGCACGATGCCGATACGCATGACGATGCGCTGGTCGGTCAAGGTGTAGACGCTGGTGTTGGCCGTCCAGCGCGCGAGCAGCGCGAGCAGGCCGAGCGCGAGGGCGAACAGGGGCAGCAGCCAGGTCAGCGAAGCCAACGCGTCGATCGCAGCGCCACCGTCGGCGAGCACGCTGGCGACGCGCCAGGCGAGCAGCAGCGCGAAGTAGGTCGCGACCTTGTTGACATGAAAGACGCGCCGTGCCAGCGCTGACCCATCGGGCGCACCCTGCCACAGGATGCGTTCGCCCGCGGGCAAGGCCTCGGGCAATCCGTACTGCGCGTCGAACTCGTACTCGCGCGCGACGTAGGGCTTGCTGGACATGGCGTGCTCCTAGACGATCGGCTCGGCGCGGCTCGGGTCCGCATACAGCATTCCGGCGCCGTAGTAGGCGGTGATGCGCTCTTCTTCGAGCAGGGTCACGCGGTCGGTGGCGCGTGTGGCCGGCACGCCTGCGAACTGGTCGGCGTACAGCGCATGCACCGCGACGCCGCTCGGGCCGACGCTGGCAAAGGTCATCGGCACCAGCACGCGGCGCATGCTGCCGCCCGCCCCGATCTCGGCTTCGAGATAGCGGAACTGCATCTCGCCGCGATCGAGCCAGAGGTCGCGGATGGTGCCGGCGACGTTGCCCTGCGCATCGAGCAGCGGCAAGCCGCGCGGGTCGGTGTCGCGCGTGCTGACGCCGCACTCCGGCGCCATCGACAGCGGCACGATCTTCGGTTCGCCGTGATGGTCGAGATCGACCTCGTCGGGCCGCAGCGTCGACCACGAGCCGGGGCCGACGCCGGCGCGCATCGGGTCGCCCGTGGGCTCGAGCGGCGCGCTCGATGTCTTGTAGGCCGGCTGCGCGTTCAACGGCGGGTTGCCGGCGTCCTCGCGCGGGATGCTGATCTCGCGCCCGTCTTCGAGCAGGTAGGTCTTGGGCTCGGGTGCGCGCGGCCAGCCTTCGATCGGCGTGTTGTCGCTGTCGGCGTGATCCATCGGGTAGCCCTCGCGATGGTTCTCGCGGATCAGGTAGTAGATCAGCCCGAAGAAGAAGATCCAGAACATGTACAGCACGAGCTGCGCGATGTCGAAGTACGAGGTGATGGCTCCGGTGCCGATAGCGTCTCCTCAGGCAGTGGGGAATTCGGCCAGGCCGAATCGTTGGGAAGAAGGCAGCGCCGTGCGCGGCGCTGCCGATGCACGCCGCACCAGCGGGCCGAGCGCGATCAGCGTTGCGAACAACAACGCGAGTTCGAGGTGATAGACGGCGGCGTAGCCGGTGGCGGGCGATTGCAGCGCCTCGCCGAGCCAGCCCTGGGCCGCAGCGTGCGAAACGATGTCGCGCAGCGCGCCCCCGAGCGCGATGGCCACGCCGGCGCAGGTGGCCTGCACGGCGCCCCAGGCGCCGAGCACGAGCCCATACATGGGCTCGCTTCGCTCGCCCGTACCATTCATGCCGTGGCCTTCGAGGCCCATCGCTGCGCTGAGCGTGCCGACGCCAGCACGTTTTCGGCAACATCACGGCGTCCAGTTGTCGGTTTGGGTCGTCAGTTCGCATTGATTGGCGGATCAATGCGTTTACACGTGCGGCGAGGGCGGTTTTGTCGGTTACATCGGTCTTGACGTAAATCCGCTTGAGGTGTGTGCGCACGGTGTCGATTGCTATGCCGTGGGCTGTTGCGATTGATTTAGGATTTCCGCCGAGTGAGGTCGCGTAGGCGACCTTGGCTTCCATTGGGTCAAATCAAACAGTGTACGGACGAAGCGCGTCAGCGCGGGCGCGGCTTCTCGCGCGAAGCGGTCCGACGCATATTTGCTGTGGCGGATGACGATCTCCTGGAAATCCTCGACGCCCCAGAGATTGCGGTTCTGGCAGACGGCGCGGAGATAGAACGAAGCAAGGCCCAGCGTCTTCGCGCCGACCTCGGAGTTCCAGCAATAAAACCCGCGGAAGAACAAATCGGGCGATCCGTCGGGCAAGCTTGCCCGCCTCGATCGGGTTCAGATCATCGACGAGGAACAGGAAGACGTCGCGGTCGCTCGCATAGAGTGTCGTCGTCTCGCGGCTGACATCGACGTTCGGATTGTAGACGCCGCTCGACCAGTCGAGGACGCCCGGCACTTTCCAGCGCGTGTCGCCGACGCCGTCGCCGGCGATCTTCTGCACGGCGGCGACGAGCTCATGGTCATAGATGCGGCCGTAATCGGGGCCGGTGATAGCGCGGAGCTCCGTGCGTCCGTCTTCGCGTTTCGAGCGTCTTCACCTGCTCGGCGCGATGCGACGGTGAGCCCATATTGCAGATTGATCGCCGCGAGCGGCGCCGGAAGCTGGCGAAGATACGACGCCGGCGCGCCGACGAGGCTCGCGAGTTGGCCGAAACGACCAATGCGTCGGCGCGACGGTCTCGTCATTCTCAGGGAGCCGCAGCGTCAGGCGCTCGGCGTCGTCGCGCGAGGCCTCGACGCGGATCGCCGCGCTTTCGACGGTCCGCGTCCGGCTGCGCTCGGCGCGCCGCTTCACCGACGCATAGAGATCGGTGAGCGAGAGAAACCGCTCGTCATCGGGACGCGAGAACCATTCGGACGAAACGCGGCCGACGCGCGAGCCGCGGGACGGATCGACCTTGTAGCCGCCGGAAGCATCACGGCGGGCGTCAAGAACTTGCTGCTCATGGGAAATCTCCGCGACATGGCCGGCCCGAGAACTCTTCTCGCCTTTCAGGCCTGTCGCGGATTAGAGTCCGCTCTCTTCTCGAACTATTCGAGAAGCGAGCGGTAACCTCCCTCCATCAAGGCTCGTCCGCGCCGGATCGAGCGCCGGACGCGCTCGATAAGGTAACCTCCTTCGGGAGCCCAGTCGCGCGTCACGATCTCTTCGCTGTAGATGGCGCTCGCGATATCGCGGAGCGCGAAGCCCGCTTGCCAGCAGTGAAGCGCCGTGAGGACGTCAGTCAATCGCGCGTTTTTCGGGATCTCGATGTTGTTTTCGTTGTCCGCAGAGAGGTCGAACAACTGGCGGATGGCGCGGACCTGCCGATGAAAGCGTCGTCTGGACGAGATCATTGGGAAGAGCACGGCGTCCTCTGAGCGAGGGTCTCCGTCCACGCAATTTACCTGGACGCGTTGCGTCGGCGTGTCGATCAGCAGCTGCGGGCGAATGCTTCTCACTCTGAGCACCATGGCAAATTGCGCGATGTCCCGAATGCGAAGCGCGCCATCTGGAACGGTTCCCGGTGCGATGTTCGATTCGGGCGTTGACAACACCGGCGTCCCATTCGGGCGCCCAAAACACCTGTTGCTCCAATGCGGAAACGTCCTGACACCACAGGACGCCGAATTTCGAAAGAGTGGTGCTTTCTGCGTCGATCATCTGGAAAGTGCGGGGCGTGTCTTGAACGGCCAGCTTCGCGGACTCCTCACGGAACACCTCGCGAAATTCGACATTGCGCCGAAGAAACTCAAAAGCCCATTCGGCCGAAGTGGCAGGCTGCCGCGGGAGTGAAATTGTTTTCCTATTGTGA
The DNA here is from genome assembly GCA_963738605.1 of uncultured beta proteobacterium. Lineage (GTDB taxonomy): Bacteria > Pseudomonadota > Gammaproteobacteria > Burkholderiales > Burkholderiaceae_C > CADEEN01. The sequence continues at coordinate 7,029 of CAVTXG010000013.1, read as the reverse complement.
GAATTCTCCAGCCGGAAACGTGCTGGTTGTATTCGAACGCCATCGACATTTGCTGCCTCGCGAAAGACCTGCCGGCTGATGGGCGGCGTATCATCACTCTGGCATGGGAATTGACCGCCGAGAACGAATTGCGTTTTTCACTCAGCGCAGGGATTTTATTCGCCTACGAATTGTTCAGCGAATCGAAAAGAGCATCGTGCACAGGCACAATGCGGCCAATGACCCCCCTGATGATCAGAGGTCCATGCGGGTCTCGATGCCCTTTACCCTTCGGAACTCGGCGACAAATGGACCGGGCTCAATCGCGGTCAAAACGCCCTTGGTGAAGGCGCGCTCGGGTTTGCGCTTGGCGTTTGCCACTTGTCGAAGCCGCGAAGGGCGCGGCCGAATGAATTCGGATTGGTATGCGGGGCACGACCGGGCTCCATCAATTCCGTGATGAGGGCAAGGTGGAGAACGCTCTCCGCCGGGTCCATCTTTCCATCGACCTTATTGCCGCGCTTCTCGGCAATCTGAGAGATGAATTCCTCAAAGTCGGGATCGACGGCGAGCGCGATAATCGCCATCGCCAGGATGCCGGAATAGAAGACTCGAGAGGGGCAACCAAATCCATCAAGGAGCTTCAGCTCCTTGCGGATGAGGCCAACGGCTTCCGTCAAATTGATCGGCGCGCTGGTCGGGTGAGCTTCGTCTTCGTAATTCGATCCGCGGAACGCCAGATAGATGGCATTGCCGATCGCCCCATGCGACAGGCGATGGCTGGTGATCTGCATGCTAAACTTTTGGTAAGCCGCCTGTATGGTCTCGGCGCTGCGCTCGACCTTCTGCGACGTCTGATAGGCGGCCGCCATTTTCTGCGCATGCGAGATGCTCAGAAGCTGGTGCACCGTGACGAAGATTTCTTCCGGCGCCTTCGACAGGCCGTCCTTCCAGGCGCGCGCCCGCTTCGCGCCGTCGAGAATGTATGGAACGCCGCCAATTACGGCGACCGCGACATAAGCCGTCTGTCTCCGGAGCTTCCCGCGGCGCTGCCCGATATCGGTCCAGAATACGCGGTCGGCCTTGGAAAGTTTGCCTTGCGACGGGTCAAGAAACGAGCAGGCGGTGAATACCTTTGCCGGCGCCTGAACGATGTCGCCATCAGCGGCGGCGACGAAAACACTTAGGTCAGCCGCGCCAACGCGGGGGTTTTCAGCTATAAAGACGGTCTTCGCGTGCGATTTGGCCAAAGGTGTTCGCCTCCACTTTTCTCCAAATAAGTGCGCGCTGCACAGCGGCGCCCGAACGGCGAGCGTCACCATCTCGACATTGCAAAATTTTCAAGCGTAGTCAAGTTCTGCGTTTCCGGCGAATCTTTTTGTGCCAGTTTTCCCCAGTGGCAGCACGGGGGACGTGCTCGTTGAACGAACTCTGCGATCTCCTCGTCCTTTGGCGTGAGGTTTACCGCGTCAATCGCAAGGCTGCGGCCTGCGAACTCGGCATTTCACAGGCCCAATATTGGCGCATCGAATCCGGGCTCGCCCCGATCTCGATGGCGCGGCTGAGGAAGATTGGCGAGAGCGCCGACCTTTCGCTCAACACGCTCCTCATCGCTTTCATGGTGATGGACGAGAACGTGCAGAGGAGCGTGTCGGACGACACAGGAGACCGCGTCATTCGGTGGCTGCACGCGCGCCTTGAGGTCGAAGGCAGACGACGTGAACCCGATAGCGCGGCGCGCCAGCTTTTGGGCCGGCCGCAGACCCTCGAAGCGTTGATCCAGGAATTCAACCTTGCAGCGATTGCGATCGACGAGCGGGAGGCGCGTCGTTCTCAAGCGCCATCGAGTTAGAGATTTGCATGGGGACGCCGCACACAGAGTTCGTTGCTGATGTTTTGGTAGCGGTCGCTGATCCGCAATTGCGCAGCGTGATCGAACTCCACCTCCAGAGCAACGACGGCATTCGAGCCATTAACGCGGGTGGCGCTGACGACTTGCTGCGACGGCTAGCGCAAGAACGTTAGACGCGCTCATCATCGCCGAGGAATTCGAGAGCCTGATCTACCAGGGTCTCGTCAGCCTCATCCGATCGGGCGATTTGTGCAGGCCGAACTTCCGGTTGTCCTTGTTACCGCCTCGTCGAGCATCAGCGGAGACGACATCGCTCGCCGGTATTTCGTACAGCGGTATCACCGTCAGAAATCTCAAACCTTGTTCGGGCGTTGCGCGCAGCGATCGAAAGCCGGCCGCGACCGACGGTCCTCCTGATCGACGATAGCGACGCATATCTCGAACTCCTCGCGGAACCGCTGCGGACGGCGTTTCAGAGTTCTTTCATCTGAATCACGGCGCCGTCGAGGAAATACTCCAAACCAACAAGTCCTGATATCGTCGTATGCGATTACGCCATGCCCCTTCGCGATGGAGAAGCGGTGGCAAGATCCATTAGGAAGGAATGGATAGATACGCCCATCGTCATTTTGACGGCGCACGATCAGCCAATGAACCATATCGCGCTCGTCTCGGCCGGCATCACGCGCTTCCTCTCGAAGAAAACGCCATTCGGAGGGAATCGAGCCGCTGTGACGGATCTTGTATTCGAAAGCGCTGTGACACGCGCCTCTCGAAACGCCGTTGATAAATCCGGCGCAGCGACGAGACTTGTGCGCGCGATCAAAGACGCTCGAATGGACCTCAAAAGCGGCAGAGCGGCGCTAGCCGACACGCGTCTCAAGGGCGCCCTGATGCGTCCTCTGGTTGCTTCGAGCGACGACGACACGGGTGTGCCTGATCAAGTGTAAGTGGAGAAGACCGATGCGTTACTCAGCCCTGATGTTCTCGACGAGCTGTTGCGCTGCTGCCGGCAAGCCTGTTCGCCGCCGAGCCTGAAAAAGAGGACAGCGACCTTGAAGCCTTCTTCGGGCCCGCCGTCGAATTGGCGACCGGCTACGACCGTCCAGAAAGGCTTGCGCCGCTGTTGTAAAAGCGATCTCGCGCGAGGACATCACCAGGATTGGCGCCATCAGCCTCGATGAGATTTTGCCGCGCGTGGCCGGTGTTGTTGTTCAACGGAATCGGGTCAACGATCCCGTGTATGCGTTTTCGCGGCGTTTACAATGGGCTGAACCCGCATGTTCTCGTGATGATCGACGGATCGCCGATCTCCGATCCTGTCGCCGGCGGGCGGCCGATTGCGTGGAACATGTTGTCGCCTGCGATCGACCATGTCGAAGTCGTGCGTGGTCCGGGTTCGCTGTCCGAAGCGTCGATCCTATGCGGGCGTGGTGAACATCGTCACCAAGGGCGCAGTCCGGGAAAAATTATCCGAGGTCGGCGCGTTCGGCGGAAATTTTAACAGCTTTGGCGGTTACGCGCTTCAATCGTTCGATCTGCTCGGCGCGCGAGCCAATTTTACGATCCAGGGGCGACACACTGGCGGCGACCCCGATCAGATCGCCGTTGCTGATGCGCAAACCTTCATGGACTTTCTTGCCGGGACTCGCGCGTCGAAAGCGCCAGCGCGCCTGCGCACTGATCGGTCAGAGATCGCGGGGCGACTGAATCTGAAATTGGGCGAGAAAGCCTCACTATTCGCCTCGTATGACGGCTTCTTCAACACCGGCTCAGGATTCGCGAGCACGTTCCAGGCGGGCGATTTCAATGAGTTCAACAACCACCTCTTCGCCAGCGGCGGGGCCTTTGAGACGCCGTTCAAGAAAGGTAGGCTGACGATTAAGGGACGCGTGCTTCTGAATGATCTTTCTGCCGGGACGCTCGTCGCGCCGGCCGGCGCGCTGTCGCCCGCAATTCCGGGGCTGCTGCCTTTCGATCTCAAGACGCAGTTCAACTATCAATCGATAGATGCGCGCATCGAAGCGGCGATGGTGCGCGATATCGGCTCTCATACGTTGAGGTTCGGCGGAGGCGGCGCGCGGCAAAGAGGGTTCAATATCCTCAACTCGCGGAACTTCAGAGTGACGCCGGCCGGGTTGTTGCCGACGTCTTCGCCGATCTGAGGACGTCGTCGCCCTCGGTGAGCACTGCCGAACAGTTCGGGTTCGAAGCGGACGATTGGCTACGCGTTCCTGCAGGACGAATGGCGAATGACGCCGGGAGTGCACGTTGACGGCAGGATTGCGCTTCGACAGCTATTCGCAATTTGGCGGAACGTTTAATCCGAGAGCGGCATTGGTTTGGGCGCGAAATTTCGCGACGACGGTGAAGGCGCTCTACGGGGCGGCTTTCCGGGCGCCGACTTCCTCGAATACCGCACCAATCCCGGGGTCATTGATCGTTGGCAATCCATCACTAATCCCCCGAAACCATCGACACATTGGGAGCTGCAAGTCTCGCATCGGTTTTCGCGCGGACTTTCCGGCTCGGTCAGCGGCTTCTACCTTTCGGCTGACGACACGATCGCCATCGTCAACACGCCGACAGTATCGACTTTCGAAAATGCCGCCGGATTTAAGGGTTCCGGCGTGGAGGTCACGATCGATGCGGCGCCATCTACCTGGGTCACGCTGAAGGGGCACTACGCCTTTCAGGCGCTCAAAATCCGGGAGACGGGAATTCGATACCCGAATGCCCCGGCGAATTCGGCGTTCATCGACCTGGGCGTGGAGCCGCTCGACGGGGTCAGGGTGAATTTCTGCAGTAGCAACTTTCGTCCGTGGGTAAGCGCCAGCGCGCTGTCGGCGACCCGCGACCGGCACTGGAGCGGTATCTGCGATCAGACGTTGTCGCTTCCTGGACCCCTCGCGCCGCCCAAGGCATTGAGGCCGGCATCATCGCGAAAAACGTCTTCAACAAGCGCTACGCCGATCCGACCGCGTCGTTTCTGCTGGCCCCTGGTGATTTTCCGCGCGAAGGCCGGTCGGTGATGCTGCAACTCTCAAAAGCCTTTTAGCGCGAGGAGGCGTTCGGTGCGCTTGCCCCTTCTCGGCGACATGCTTGACCTCTACCGCGATCTGATCGGCACATTCGCGCGGATCGCGGCCGAGCGCGGGCCCCGTGGACCAATGTATCTCGGACCGGATCGCGCGCTTCTCGTGTCTGATCCGGAAGACGCACGGCCCTTGCTGCTCGCGCGAGTCGGAGGCGCGCAAGTCTCGCTACACCAGGATGATGATGGGTATTGTTTTCGGCGAGAGCGTGCTCATCGCCGAGGGCGAGTCGTGGCGGCGTCAGCGGGAATACCTAAACCCACTCTTTTCTCCGCGGGCTGTTCGTGCGCATGCGCCCATCATTCTCGATGCAATTCGTAAGCTGATCACCCGGCTCAAGTCAGACGATGAGAAAGACGAAGTCTTTGAGGCCGCTCGCGAGTGCCGCGGCCTGGTCCAGCGGATCATGGGCCGAATTCTCTTTGGCGACCTTTTTCCGCCTGCCCAAGTCGAAAGCACTGATGGACGATTTGCAGAAGGTGAACGACGGCCTTTTTGGCGAGTTCATCCGCAAGAGCATTTTGACTCGCCCATTGAGCAAAATCCCTTCGGCCGGTGCCAGCAACCTGAGAGCCGCCGTCGCGTCAATCAGTGCGTTCATTGATCGAGCTGTTGCAGCCTGGAGATTGCCGAGGAAGACCCCTCGCTCGCCGCCGCGATTGTGCGCGCCGCGCCTGCCGGGCCGAAATCGTCCCCAAGAAGTGAAAGACCAGATCACCGGTCCTTTTCTATGCTCGGGCAGGACACGACGGCGCGGGCGCTCGCGTGGACGCTCTACTACTTGAGCGAGAATCCGGAATGGGTTGGGGCGATACGCAAAGAAGTGCTCAGCATCGGGCTTCATCACGCGCTCGAACCAGAGACGAAGAGCTTTCCCGTAACGCTCAGCGTCGTTCGCGAGGCGATGCGCCTGCGCCCGTGGCCTATGCGATCGACCGAAGGGCGCTCGCGGCCGACGGAGTGCTGGATTGCCCTATGGCGAAGAAGGGCGTCATCGTGCCGATCGCGGTGAGCAACATTCATCGCGCGCCCGCGCATTGGCCAGATCCCGATCGGTTCGAGCCTCTTCGCTTCACCGCCGAAGGCGCGACAGGGCGTCATCCCTGCGCTTACATTCCTTTCGGCCATGGCAGGCGCAAATGCGTCGGCGCGAGCCTTGCGGAACTCGAAATGACTTTGGTGATCGCCTTATTTTGTGAGGCCTTCGATTTTTGCAGAGCCGACAACACGCCGGTCAGCGCCAAAGCCGCGGTGACGCTTGCGCCGTACCCGGAGGTTCGATTGAGCTTGAAGGAAGCGGGCGCCGACTGACCTCAATCTGAATGCCGCTGATTTGGCCCGAGGCGGGCGAGTCACAATGGATCACAAATAGCGGGGATTTCCCACGAGCGATAGTCGCGGCCATAGCTTGGTCAGCCTTTTCGCGGCGGTAAATTGCTGACGCCGAAACGGTTAAATCCCGAGGCTTCATTGTCGTGACCCGTCTTGTCGTCGAAGCGACACTGTCGGATCTGAAGCGCTGGTCCGTACCGTATGGCCGATCAAAACTGGGGGGAAATTGATGGCCTGTGCAGTTCCTTTCTCAGCGGCTATTATGAGATCTCTTCGGGAACCCGGGGGCGACCTATGGACACGAAAACGGCCAGTCAGGCGACGACCCCCGAGTACCTCATCCCGCCGACGAGCGGCGTCGCCGGAAACGGCAAGCCGATCTTCAGCTGGGATCAGGCGGCCGCGCAGCTGACGCGACAGGGCGACACCTGGAGCTTCGTGCTCGGCGGCGCGGTCACCGTCACCTATGCCTATCGCAATACGGCGCCGGCGCAGATGCCCGACGACTCCAGCGGGTTTTCGCAATTCAACGCCCAGCAGATCGAGTTTACCGAGGAGTCGCTGCGGCTTTGGGCCGACGTCGCCAACATCACCTTCGTGCGGGTAAATCCGAGCGGCTATTCAAACAGCGCGTCAATTCTCTTCTCGAACTATTCGAGCGGCGTCTCCGGCGCGGCGGCCTTCGCCTATGGCCCTTCGCCGGGCGCCACCGGATCTGGAAGCGTCGCCGGCGATGTGTGGGTTAACGTATCCCAGTCGGCCAACGCCGAC
>CAVTXG010000012.1:0-168958 GCA_963738605.1 uncultured beta proteobacterium | reverse complement strand
GCCCGGTGGGCGGGCGCTTCACGGCGGCGGCAAGTTAAAACAGCGCACGCCGTTATTATAACTTCGACCTTGAAACTAAAACAACGGGGCGCCCGCGTCGAGTCTCACTCCACCGCCTTAACCATCTCCTCGACAACCTTCTTCGCATCGCCGAACACCATCATCGTCTTGTCCATGTAGAACAGCTCGTTGTCCAGGCCGGCATAGCCCGCCGCCATCGAGCGCTTGTTGACGATCACGGTCTTGGCCTTGTAGGCCTCCAGGATCGGCATGCCGTAGATCGGCGTGCCCTTGATCAGCGCAGCGGGGTTCACCACGTCGTTGGCGCCGAGGATGATGGCCACATCGGCCTGCTGGAACTCGCCGTTGATGTCTTCCATCTCGAACACCTGGTCGTACGGCACCTCGGCCTCGGCCAGCAGCACGTTCATGTGGCCGGGCATGCGGCCCGCCACCGGATGGATCGCGTACTTCACGGTCACGCCCTTGTGCGTCAGCTTCTCGGCCAGCTCCTTGACCGCGTGCTGCGCGCGCGCCACGGCCAGGCCGTAGCCCGGGCACGATGATCACCGTCTCGGCGTTGCCGAGCACGAAGGCGGCGTCGTCGGCGCTGCCGCTCTTGACGTTGCGCTGGGCCTGGCCGCCGGCCGCGGCGGTGGTCGCCTCGCCGCCGAAGCCGCCGAGGATGACGTTGAAGAACGAGCGGTTCATCGCCTTGCACATGATGTAGCTCAGGATCGCGCCCGAGCTGCCCACCAGCGAGCCGGCGATGATCAGCATGCTGTTGTTCAGCGAGAAGCCGATGCCCGCCGCGGCCCAACCCGAGTAGCTGTTGAGCATGCGACACCACCACCGGCATGTCGGCGCCGCCGATCGGGATGATGAGAGTCACGCCGATGACGAAGGCCAGCGCCAGCAGCAGCGCGAAATCCATCTTCGATTCGCTGTGGGTGTAGCCGACGATGAAGAACAGCATCGCCAGGCCGAGCGCGAGGTTGATCCAGTGCTGGCCCTTGAACTGCACCGGCGCGCCTTGAAAGAGGCGGAACTTGTAGGTGCCCGAGAGCTTGCCGAAGGCGATGACCGAGCCGCTGAACGTGATCGCGCCGATGGCGGCGCCGAGCGCGAGTTCGAGCCGGTTGCCGGCCGGGATCGCGCCGCCCTTTTCGGTGATGCCGAAGGCCCAGGGCTCGACCGCGGCGGCGATCGCGATGAAGACCGCGGCCAGGCCGATCATGCTGTGGAAGAACGCCACCAACTCGGGCATCTTCGTCATCTCGACGGTCTTGGCGCGCCACGCGCCGTAGGCGCCGCCGGCCACCAGCCCGAGCAGCACCCAGCCCAGGCCGAGGGCAGAGCCGGCGAGCTTGACGATCAGCGCCGCGGTGGTGACCCCGGCGATGGCCATGCCGACCATGCCGAAGAGGTTGCCGCGGATCGAGGTGGTGGGGTGGGACAGGCCCTTCAGCGCCTGGATGAAGCAGACGCTGGCGACGAGGTACAGCAGCGCGACGAGGTTCAGGCTCATCACTTTTTCTCCGCCGTGATCTGCTTGGGCTTGTCCTTCTTCTTGAACATCTCGAGCATGCGCCGCGTCACCAGGAAGCCGCCGAAGATGTTGACCGCGGCCAGCGCAACGGCCAGCACGCCCATGCTCTTGCCGAGCCAGGTTTCAGTGAGCGCCGCGGCCAGCATCGCGCCGACGATGACCACCGCCGACAGCGCGTTGGTCACCGCCATCAGCGGCGTGTGCAGCGCCGGCGTCACGGTCCACACCACGTGGTAGCCGACGTAGATGGCGAGCACGAAGATGATGAGATTGAGGATGGTGGGGGAGACGGCGTCCATGTTCTTGCTCCTAGCTCCTCAAGACCTTGCCGCCCTGTGTGACCATGCAGGCGGTGACGATGTCGTCGTCGGTGGGAATCGCCAGCGCGCCTTCCTTGGTGACGATCAACTTCAGGAAGTCGAGCACGTTGCGGGCGTAGAGCGCGCTGCTGTCGGTAGCGACCAGCGCCGGGATGTTGGTCTCGCCGACGAGCGTCACGCCGTGCTTGACGACGGTCTTGCCGGGTTCGGTCAGCGGGCAGTTGCCGCCGGCTGGCGCGGCCATGTCGACGATCACCGAACCCGGCTTCATCGCTCTTGACCATCTCCTCGGTGATCAGCACCGGCGCGGCACGGCCGGGGATCAGCGCGGTGGAGATGACGATGTCGGCCTGCGCCACGCGCTTGGCGACCTCGACCTTCTGCCGCTCGAGCCATGAGGGCGGCATCGGCTTGGCATAGCCGCCGACACCTTCGGCCGCTTCCTTCTCTTCGGCGGTTTCGTAGGGAACGTCGATGAACTTGCCGCCGAGCGACTCGACCTGCTCCTTCACGCTCGGCCGCACGTCGGAGGCTTCAATTACGGCACCGAGGCGCTTGGCGGTGGCGATCGCCTGCAGGCCCGCCACGCCGACGCCGAGGATGACGACGCGCCCGGCCTTGATCGTGCCGGCTGCAGTCATCAGCATCGGCATCAGGCGCTGGTACTTGTCGGCGCCGATCATCACCGCCTTGTAGCCGGCGATGTTGGCCTGAGAACTCAGCACGTCCATGCTCTGCGCACGCGTCGTGCGCGGCGCTGCCTCGAGCGCGAAGGCCGTGAGACCCGCACCGGCCATGCGCGTCAGGCCGTCCTTGTCGAACGGATTGAGCATGCCCACCAGAACCGCGCCGGTCTTCATCAGCGGCAGCTCGTCGAGCGAGGGGCTGCGCACCTTCAGTACGAGGTCCGCGCCGAGCGCGCCGTGGCGGTCGGTGATCTCGGCGCCGACGGACTTGTAGGCCTCGTCGATAAAGTGCGCCGCGGCGCCGGCGCCGGCCTGAACGCGCATCCGATGGCCCTGGGCCATGAGTTTCTTCGCCGTCTCGGGCGTGACGGCGACGCGCGTCTCGCCGGGCGCCGTCTCGAGCGGTACGCCGATCAGCATGGTGCAGCCTCCTCGCTTCGGCCCGCGCGCACCGCGGATGCGCCGGCACGGGTAACAGGCGCGCAGCTTAACCTGCTTGAGAGGGTCGGCAAGCAGCGGCCATGCGCTGGTGCCCGCCTGCTACAACGGTCGACAGCTTCGACGGTGCCTCACTGTCGAAGAGCGTCGACGACGTGCTGGATGACCTCGCCCTGGTGTTCCTCCAGCCCCAGCCACATCGGCAGGCGCACCAATCGGCCGCTGAGGTCGCAGGTGATAGTCATCGAACCGCTGGCGCGACTGTGCCGCTCGCCGAACGGCGAACTGTGCAGGGGCACATAGTGGAATACCGTGCCGACGCCCTGCGCCTTGAGACGGCTGATGAAGTCCGAGCGGTCGCTCATGCTGGGCACGAGCACGTAGTACATGTGCGCGTTGTGCGAACAACCCGGCGGCACGACGGGCCGGCGGAGCTGGCCCGCCGACTCCAGCGGCTCGAGTGACCGGTGATAGGTGTCCCACAGGTCGATGCGGCGCCGGGTAATGTTGTCGGCCTCCTCCATCTGCGCCCAGAGGAAGGCAGAGATCAGCTCGCTCGGCAGGTAGGACGAACCGAAGTCGGTCCAGGTGTACTTGTCGACCATGCCCCTGAAGAACTGGCTGCGGTTCGTTCCCTTTTCCCTGATCACCTCGGCGCGCTCGACGAACCTGGCGTCGTTGATCAGCAGAGCGCCGCCTTCGCCGGAGATGATGTTCTTGGTTTCATGGAACGACAGCGCGGCCATGTGGCCGATGCTGCCCAGCGCGCGCCCCTTGTAGGTGGACATGATGCCCTGCGCAGCATCTTCGATCACGAGCAGGCCGTGGCGCTCGGCAATTTCGACGATCGTGTCCATCTCGCAAGCGACCCCGGCGTAGTGAACCGGCACGATGGCCTTCGTCCTTGGCGTGATCGCCGCCTCGATCCGGGTCTCGTCGATGTTCAGCGTGTCGGGCCTGACATCGACGAACACCGGCACCGCCCCGCGCAGCACGAAGGCGTTGGCCGTCGAGACGAAGGTGTACGACGGCATGATGACTTCGTCGCCGGGCCGCAAGTCGGCCAGGATGGCGGCCATCTCCAGCGCGCCGGTGCACGAGTGCGTCAGCAAGGCCCGTCGGCACCCGATCCTGGACTCCAGCCAGGCAGAACAGAGTTTGGTGAAGCCTCCGTCACCGGCCAAGTGACCTTTGGCGTGGGCCTGGGAGATGTACCCAAGCTCCTTGCCCGTCATGTAGGGCTTGTTGAAAGGAATGTTCATAGATTGCGACGGTGCGCGTCTCGCCTTCTCCCGTTTCGAGCTTAACCCTGAGGGTGAGCGCGCCCGCAGCGCGCCGTACCCTGTTCCGAGGGGGCAGGCGTCGCGCCCCGACGGCCGCCGAGTCTCGATAATCGGCGCACGGGTGAGTCGGGGAGACGGCATGGCGTCGAACGTGCAGATGGTGTTCCGGGGCGAAGTCATCGACGGCTTCCAGCCCGACGAGGTCAGGCGTCGCCTGGCGCAAGCGCTCAAGCTCGACGACGCGCGCGTCGCGCAACTGTTCTCGGGTGCGCGCACGGTGCTCAAGCGCTCGATCGAACCGGCTCTGGCGCGCAGCTATGTCGACAAGCTGGCGCAGCTCGGCGCGCGCGTGCACCTCGAACCGGCCGATGCGCCGCCGACCACCGGCTTTCCGCCGCTGCCCGAGTTGCCCGAGGTGCCGCGGGCCGACGCACCGGTGTCCCCGCCCTGGGGCACGCCGCCGCGGCCGACGCGGCCGGCACCTCTGACACCGTTGCTGCAGCCGGCCGCGCCCGCGCCGATCCCCGCGGCGGCGGAACTCGCGCTCGAACCGGTGGCCGCCGCCGAAGTCACCTGCCCGAACTGCGGCGAGCGCCAGTCGATGCGCGTGCTGTGCCGCAGCTGCAGCACCAACATCGAGACGGCGCTGGCGACCAAGGCCGAAGAAGCCGCGCAAGCGCGTGCCGAGCGCCAGGTCGCGTTCGAGGCGCGGCATGCGTCGCGCCAAGCGCGCACGGCGAGCAGCCGCAACGCCGAGTCCGCCGGCATCTTCGGCACCACTTTCGACGGCCGCATGGGCCGGCTGCAGTACGCCACCGCCAACCTGGTGACGATGGCCTTGCTCTACATCCCGCTGATCATGATGCTGACGCGGCCCACGCTCGGCCGCATCGTGCTGTTCGGCATCGCCGCGTTCCTCATCACCGGCTTCGGCATGCGTCTGGCGGTGCTGCGCTGCCACGACTGCGACAAGTCGGGCTGGTGGAGCATCCTGCTGTGGCTGCCGACGGTCAACTTCATCGTCACGCTGGTGCTGGCCTTCGCGCCGGGCACCGATGGGAGCAACGAGTATGGCGAGCCGCCGCCGCAGGCGAGCTGGCCGGTGTTCGGCGTGGCGGCGCTGTGCTCGGCGTTGCTGTTCGGCTTGACGTTCAGGACCGTGATGAGCTCGATCGAACGCATGAACGACGACAACGAGGAAGATGCCGGCATGCAGTTCCAGTACGACCCGCGCTCGGCCAGCCTGCCCAAGGCCGAGGCGCAGAGCGCGTTCAACGAGTCCTACCTGCCGGCCGCCACCCAGAAGGCATTCGCCGTCTCGCCCTCGGGCGGCTGGGGTTTTGTGGTGCAGCGCCGCTCGGCCAATGACGCGGTGCGCGGCGCGCTGGCCGAGTGCGAAGTGCGGCGGCCGGCCTACACCGGGCCGTGCGAAGTGGTCAACGTCAACGGCCAGTGGGCGCAGGGGCAATGAGCGCGTGAAAGAGGCTCGCTGGCGCCCCAATGTCACCGTCGCCGCGGTGATCGAGCGCGACGGGCGCTACCTGCTGGTCGAGGAAAAGTCACCGCGCGGGCCGCTGCTCAACAACCCGGCCGGCCACCTCGAGCATGGCGAGACGTTGCTGCAGGCCGTCGTGCGCGAGGTGCTCGAAGAGACGGCCTGCGTCTTCACGCCCACCTGCCTTCAAGGCATCCACCTCGCGCCGTCGAATGACCCGGCCATCACCTACCTGCGCTTCGCGATCGCCGGCGAAGTGAGCGAGCCCGAGCCTGGCCGCGCGCTCGACGACGCCATCCTGCGCACGCTCTGGCTCACGCCTGCGCAGATCGCTGCCGAGCACGCGCGCCATCGCAGCGCGCTGCTGATGCGCTGCATCGACGATCACCGTGCCGGCCGGCGCTGGCCGCTCGATCTGCTGCAAGCCGACGAATCGTTCTATGCTGCGGCGACGGTCCGGCCGGACCGAGCCACAGGAGCAGCGAACATGACGACACCGCAGATTGCCCAGAAGGCCCCCTTCCCCGTCGCTGTCGAAGCCGGCAAGGACTACTGGTGGTGCGCCTGCGGCCAGTCGAAGAACCAGCCCTTCTGCGACGGCTCGCACAAGGCCGCCGGCGAGTTCACGCCGGTGAAGTACACCGCCGCCGAGTCGAAGACGGTGTACTTCTGCGGCTGCAAGCACAGCGGCGGCAAGCCGCTGTGCGACGGTACGCACAAGTCGCTGTAGCGCCTGCGCCGCAAGCCGGGTCGGGATAATCCGGCGCGTGATCAAACCCCGCGTGGTCGTCGGTCTTTCCGGCGGCGTCGATTCCGCCGTCAGCGCCTGGCTGCTCAAGCAACAGGGGCACGAGGTCGTCGGCCTGTTCATGAAGAACTGGGAGGATGACGACGACAGTGAATACTGTTCGAGCAATGTCGACTTTGTCGATGCGGCCGCGGTCGCCGACGTCATCGGCATCGAGATCGAGCATGTCAACTTCGCGGCCGAGTACAAGGACCGCGTCTTCGCCGAGTTCCTGCGCGAGTACCAGGCCGGCCGCACTCCCAACCCGGACGTGCTGTGCAACGCCGAGATCAAGTTCAAGGCTTTCCTCGATCATGCGATGCGCCTGGGTGCCGAGAAGATCGCGACGGGCCACTACGCGCGCGTCCGCTGGACACCAGCGGATCCGCGCACTTCTGATGCTGCGCGCGTGCGTGAACGCGACGGCGTGTTTGAGTTGTTGAAGGGGCTCGATCCCGCAAAAGATCAGAGCTACTTCCTGCACCGCCTGAACCAGCAGCAACTCGCGCGCACGCTGTTTCCGGTGGGCGAACTGAAGAAGACCGAGGTGCGACGCATGGCCCTCGAGATCGGCCTGCCGAACGCGAAGAAGAAGGACTCGACCGGCATCTGCTTCATCGGCGAGCGGCCGTTTCGCGAGTTCCTGAATCGCTACCTGAGCCATGCGCCGGGGCCGATCGAGGATGAGCGCGGGCGGCAGCTCGGCACGCATGTGGGCATGAGTTTCTACACCTTGGGCCAACGGCAAGGCTTGGGCATCGGCGGTGTCAAGGGCCGCGCCGATGCAAGCGGCGAGCATGCGCCCTGGTTCGTCGCGCGCAAGGATCTCGAACGCAACGCGCTGATCGTCGTGCAGGGGCATGAGCATCCGGCGCTTCAGTACAGCGCGCTGACGGCCGACGATGCCAGCTGGGTCGCCGGCGCGCCGCCGGCGCCGGGGCGCTATGCAGCGAAGACGCGCTACCGCCAGGCCGACGCCGCGTGCTCGCTGGCGTTCGACGGCGCTGCTTTCACGCTCGGCTTCGACGCGCCGCAGTGGGCGGTGACGCAGGGCCAGAGCGCCGTGCTGTACGACGGCGATGTCTGCCTCGGCGGCGGCGTCATCGCCGCGGCTCAACTGGCCCCGATGCGAGCGCGGCGCGCTACAGCGGGATCACCGACCTGATGACGTGAATGACGCCGTTGCTGGCCCAGAAGTCGACATCTTCGACGGTGGCCAGGATGGAATTGCCATTGCGCAGGGTGACGACCTCGGAACCCACCGCGCCTATCTTGCGCAGCGTCAGCTGTCCGCCGGCCAAAGGCGTCACCGTCATGAAGTCGACGAAGGCGTCCGCGACGATCTCTCCCTGCATGACGTGACGACGCACCGCGGCGTCACTGTTCAAGGCCTGCAGCGGCGTTCCGTTGAACGGCACGAAAACGGTGAACCTGCCGGCGCCATCGAGCTGGGCGATGACCGCGCCCGACATCTTTGCCCCGAAGTCCGAGAACGAGTCGACATTGGCGCGCAGCATCTGCGACACCGTCAGCACGCCACGGGGCAGCACCAGGTCGCTCGTCACGTGCAGGATGCCGTTGCTGGCCGCCAGATCGGTGCGCAGCATCGTGTGGAGGAAGCGTCCGATACCGTCCCACACGTTGAACCGGCCGCTATCGCTCACGAAGATCAGCTGCATCGCGTCGCCGCGGTACTCATGCAGCGTGTCGAAGCGCACATCGGCCGCCTGCTGTAGGGCGCTGAGCGGGAGCCGTTGCTGGATCAGCGCATAACGCAGGATGCTGCCCCACTGCGACTCGCTCAACGCATCGATCAGCGCGCTGCCGCTGGCAATGCCCAGCCGCTCGGCCAGCCTGCCGAAGGCGTCGTTGTCCGCCGCGAACAACGTCAGGTTCTGGCCGGCGTCGCCGAGCGTGGCGGTCATGCCGCCCTTGTCCGCGGCCTGCCGCATCAGGGACAGGCTGCTGTCGTTCTGCAGCCGCTGCGCCAGCGTGTCGGTGCCGATCGGCACACCGCCTCCACCACCACCGCCGCCGCCACAGGCGGTCAACAGCGCACCGCCCGCGGCCGCAGCCGCCGCGTGCAAGAAAAGTCGTTTGCTCATAGGGTGGGCAGCAGCACCTTGTCGATGACATGCACCACGCCGTTGCTGGCGAGGATGTCGACCGAGGTGATGTTGGCGTTGGTGGCGCTGGTGTCGTCGATGGTCGGACCGGCGTTGATGGTGATGTTCTGCCCGGCCAGCGTTGCCACCGGCGAGCCGAACGTCAGGGCGCTCGAAGGCAACACGCTGCCGACCGCGTGGTACAGCAGCAGCGTGGAGGTCTGAGCGGGTGTCAGTGGCGTGGCCAGCAGGGCGACAACCTCCTGCGCCAGGAAGGCGGTGTTGACCGGCGCGAACAAGGTCACCGCCGGCCCGCTCAACGCCGCGATCACCGGATTGATCGTGGACCCACTGGGCACCGGCACGGTCGCGGCGGTTTCGACCAGCCGGCCGAAGCGTTCGGGGTTGCTCTGCACCGTCTGCAGCACCGTGAGCAGCCCGGAGGGGATCAGCACGCGGTCGATGACGTGGAACAGGCCGTTGTCGGCCGGGATGTCGAAGACGTTGACGATGGCGAAGCGGCCGACGGTGTCGGTGATGCGCGTCTCGTTGTTGGCGGTGGCCAGCGGCAGTGCGATGGTCGTGCCGCCCTGCACCAGCAGCGTGTCCTGCGTCGGCCCGCCGGCCAGCAGGGCGGCCTTGGACACTCGCGTCGGCAGCACGTGGTAACGCAGGATCGCTTCGAGCACGGCGTTCGGCAGCCCTTCGAGCATGTCCTGGATCGTTCTGAAGCCGAGCTGGCTCGACAGCAGCTGCCAGGCCTCGTTGGTCGGCGCCAGCACGGTCAGGTTGGCATTGGGCGCGGCGAGCGCGCTCTCCAGCCCGGCCAGGCGCGCCGCGGTCACCAGCGCCGAGATCTCGCCGCTGCGAAAGGCCACGTCGATCAGCGTGCCGGCGCTGACGTTGTCGCCGCTGTCGGTGCCGCCGCAGGCGCCGACCAGCGCACCCACCGCCGCGGCCGCGGTCATCTTCAGGAACAGGCGTTTCATCGCGGGTTCTCCTTGTGGGGGCGAAGTATCGCCCGACAAGGTCGCTCGCCGCGCCGGCCGCGGCCCGGCCGGCGCGTGACAAGCCGTCACAGTGTGGGAATCAGCACTTTGTCGATGACGTGGATGACGCCATTGCTGGCGCGCACATCGACTGCGGTGATGGTTGCCGGCGTGGCGGTGGTGTCGGCGATGGTGGCGATCACCGGCGCCGTGCCGGCGCGGATGGTGATGGTCTGGCCGGACACGGTCGTGATCGGCGTGCCGAACGGGATGGCCGACGACAGCACCGCCGGGTCGAGGTCGAGCACGTGGTAGGTCAGCACCGTGGTCAGCTGCGCCGTGCTCAGTCCGGCGGGCGCGGCAGCGAAGGCCTGGTTGGTCGGCGCGAACACCGTGAACGGGCCGGCGCCGCTCAACGTGCCGCCCAGACCGGCGCTGACGACGGCACCGACCAGCGACGAGAACGCATCCGGATTGGCCTGCGCCATCTGCACCACGTTGAGCACGCCCGGCGGCACCAGCACCTTGTCCACCACATGCACCACGCCGTTGGTGGCGGCGACGTTGGCCGTGGTCACCGTGGCCTGGGTCAGCACCGCGTCGCCCAGGCGCACGCCGCTGCTCGCGTCCACGCCCAGGGTCGCGGCGCTGCCGTCGAAGCTGTAAATCGTCGCCTGGGTGGCGCCGCCGGCGGCGAGCGCCGAGGCGCTGAGCCGGGTCGGCAGCACGTGGTACGAGAGGATGCTGGCCAGGGCCTCGGCCGGCAGCGCGGCCACCAGCGCGGCGCCGTCGGCCAGTCCCAGGCGCGTGGCCAGGGTGTTGAACGCGGTGTCGGTGGGCGCGAACACGGTCAGGCGGGCGGCGGCGTTGGCCAGTTCGTCGGCCAGGCCGGCCTTGTCGGCGGCGGCCAGCAGCACGCTCAGGTTGGCGCTGGTGGCGACGGCAACGATGTTGCCGGTGGGCTCGTCGTCATGATCGTCGTCGCTTCCGCCGCAAGCGCTCACTAGCGCGCCAAACATTGTTGCAGCAGCAAACTTCAGGAACAGTCGCTTCATGTCGTGACTCCGGTACAGCATCCGGCGCCGTGTCGCGGACCGAACGGCGTCCAGCGGCAAAACTGCCGAGCACGAAATCTAAACGACTGAGTTCACATTGCAACTACAAAGTGCAAGTCGCGGAAAGAATCACACCGATGAGGCCAGAAAGCGAAACGCCCCGCGCGCGGCGGGGCGTTCGGGCGGGACCGGCTGGTCAGAACGGGATGTCGTCGTCCATGTCGTCGAAGCCGGTCGAAGACTTCGACGCCGCCGGCCGGGCGGTGCTGGGTGCCGGGCGCGAGGCCGGCGCGCCGCCACCGCTGCTGCTGCCGCGCGATTCGCCTTCGCCCATGCCTTCGCGGCTGCCCAGCATCTGCATTTCGTAAGCCACCACCTCGGTGGTGAACTTCTCGACGCCGTCCTTGTCGGTGTACTTGCGGGTCTTCAGGCGGCCTTCGACGTACACCTGCTTGCCCTTGCGCAGGTACTCGCCGGCGATCTCGGCCAGGCGGTCACGGAAGACGATGCGGTGCCACTCGGTCTCTTCCTGGCGCTCGCCACTGGCCTTGTCCTTCCACTGGCGGCTGGTGGCGACCGTGATGTTGCAGACCGTGCCACCGTCAGGGAAGACGCGCGTTTCGGGATCCTTGCCGAGGTTGCCGACGATGATGACTTTGTTGACCGAGGCCATGACGCGCGCTCCTGCGTATTTGAAGCCGCCATGATAGACGCGGCCCGCGCGCGGGCCGCACCCCTTGCGAAGGGGGATCGGGCCTCGCCCTTACCGCGTCTGTACCGCGCGTGCCCTCTTGACGTAGTCCTGGTAGGCCGGCAGCGCAATCGCCGCGACGATGCCGGCCACGAACAACACCAGCACGAGCGAAGCCAGGATCTTCACGGCGCGCGTGTTCGGCGGCGGCGGCGCGCCGTAGCGGTTGGCGCCCTTGCTGCCGGGGATGAAGAAGAACATCAGGTTCAACAACGGCACGATCATCAGGACCGACAGCCAGCCGCTCCAATCGCAGTCGTGGCAGCGTTGAATCGTCAACAGCGCCGTGAAGAAGAGCGACGCGCCGTAGCCGACGACGAGGCCGACCATGAACAAGGCCTGCGAGTTCAACGCCCCGCTGATGGCGCCGAAGATGCCCATCACCACCATCAACAGCAGCGTGGCCGCGATCGAGTAGGCCAGCAGGCGCAAGCGGCCGATGCGTCCCGACGGCGGCCAGAAGCGGATCGGCTGGGTGCCGCCCTGCGCGATCACATCGTCGACATGCGCTCGCGGCGCGGCATAGGGGTTGGCGGTGGTGTTCATCGGGCCTCTCCTCCCAAAGCGAAGCGGCCGAAAGTTAGCACGCGGCGACAATCGCCTTCGTGCAGACCAAGGCCCATCCGAGACAAGCTACCGACGACGCGGCCACGGTGCTGCGCGAAGTATTCGGCTACGACAGTTTCCGCGGCTTGCAGGGCGACATCATCGACCACGTCGTCGATGGCGGTGACGCGCTGGTGCTGATGCCCACCGGCGGCGGCAAGAGCCTGACCTACCAGGTGCCGGCGATCGTGCGCCATCGCGCCGGCCGCGGTGTCGCGCTGGTTGTCAGCCCACTGATCGCGCTGATGCAGGACCAGGTCGGCGCGCTCGAAGAGGTCGGCGTGCACGCCGCCTTCCTCAACAGCACGCTCGACGGCGCCGAGGCGCGCGGCGTCGAGCGCGAGCTGCTCGCCGGCCGCCTGGTGCTGCTGTACGCCGCACCCGAGCGCATCCTGACGCCGCGCTTCCTGGCGATGCTCGACTCGCTGCACGAGCGCGGCCTGTTCTCGCTGGTGGCGATCGACGAGGCGCATTGCGTCAGCCAGTGGGGCCACGACTTCCGCGAGGAGTACCTCGGCCTGACGATCTTCGCCGAGCGTTTTGCCGGCGTGCCGCGCATGGCGCTCACCGCCACGGCCGATGCCATCACGCGAACCGACATGGTCGAGCGCCTGTCGCTCGGCGATGCCAGAACCTTCGTCGCCAGCTTCGACCGGCCCAACATCCGCTACGGCATCGTCGAGAAGGACGAACCCAAGCGCCAGTTGCTGCGCCTGCTGCGCGACGAGCACGAGGGCGACGCCGGCATCGTCTACTGCGGCACGCGCAAGAAGGTCGAAGAAACGGCGGCCTGGCTCAACGCCGAAGGGATCACGGCCTTGCCGTACCACGCCGGGCTCGAGTCCGACGTGCGCGAAAGGCACTTGCGGCGCTTCCTGCGCGAAGACGGCATCGTCATGGCCGCGACCATCGCCTTCGGCATGGGCATCGACAAGCCCGACGTGCGCTTCGTCGCGCATCTCGACCTGCCGAAGAACATCGAGGCCTACTACCAGGAGACCGGCCGCGCCGGCCGCGACGGCGAACCGGCGCAGGCCTGGATGGCCTACGGCCTGCAGGACGTCGTCAACCAGCGCCGCATGATCGACGAGAGCAGCGGCGGCGAGGAGTTCAAGCGCGTGCAGCGCGGCAAGCTCGATGCGCTGTTGGCGCTGTGCGAAGCCAGCGATTGCCGGCGCGTGCGGCTGCTCGGCTACTTCGGCGAGCACAGTTCGCCGTGCGGCAACTGCGACAACTGTGTCGTTCCGCCGGAGTCATGGGACGGCACCGAGGCCGCGCGCAAGCTCTTGAGCTGCATCTACCGCATGCAGCAGTCGAGCGGCATCGGCTACGGCGCCGTCCACCTGATCGACGTGCTGCGCGGCAAGACCACCGACAAGGTGCGCCAGCACCATCACGACGGCCTGTCCACCTTCGGCATCGGTGCGGATCTCGACGACGCGCGCTGGCGCGGCGTGCTGCGCCAGCTGGTCGCGCTCGGCCATGTGAGCACGCAGGGCGACTACAACGTGCTGGTGCTCACCGACAGCGCGCGCGCTGTGTTGAAGGGCGAAGTGCCGATCGTGCTGCGCCTGCCGCGCGAGGCGCCGCCGCGCGTGCGACTGCGCAAGGTGCGCGAGTCGCGCGGGGGCAAGGCCGCGTTGCCGAGTGCCGCGCACCTCGAGCCGGCGGCGCAGCAGCGCTTCGCCGCGCTGCGCGCCTGGCGCGCCGAGGTCGCCAAGGAACACAACCTGCCGGCCTACGTCGTCTTCCACGACGCCACGCTCGCATCGATGGCCACCGAGCAGCCGACGTCGCTCGACGCGCTGGCGCGGATCAGCGGCGTGGGGGCGAAGAAGCTCGAGGCGTATGGCGCGGCGATACTGCGCGTGCTCGCTTCAGGCCTGTAGCCGCAAGCCAAGACATGCCGATCACACGCAACGCACTCGACCCGGCACGGTTCAATCCGAACGCACGCCTACCGTACGAACTGCGCATCGAGGACTTCCGCCTTGCGGCCCAGGACGTGTACGACTTCTTCTACGACGTGAACATGGGCTTGACGGCCAAGGGCCTGGAGCGGCTCGACGACACCCTGCGGCCCGCGATCATGTCGGGCGTGCTCTCCGACATGCTGACGGCCAGCCTTGCCAAGCACTCGCGCACGCTGACCGTCAATGCTTACTTCAATGGTCATCCTGACCTCGTGCTGCGCGGCCAGTACCCGAAGAATGCCGTCAAGGCCGGCGAGCAGGGGGTCGAGATCAAGACCACGCGCAAGGCCGGCGGCGCCGTCGACACGCATGGCGCGCGCAACCAGTGGATGTGCGTGTTCGTCTACCAGATCGACACCGAGACCGAACCGGCGATCGAGCGCCGGCCGATGGCTTTCAGCGAGATCTACCTCGGTCAGGTGACGGTCGAAGACTTCCGGCGCAACGAGCGCGGCGAGTTGGGCACGCGCACCGCCACGCTCGATGCCCGCGGCATCGCCAAGCTGCGGCAGAGTTGGATCTACCGGGCCTGACGCGGCCGGTGAATCAGGGCTGGAGCCGCAGCGCCGCCAGCCTTGGGATCGCGCCGGCGGCCACGTCGAAGTAGCTGCGGTCGCGCTCGATGCCGATGCTCGCGTAGCCCACCGCCTCGGCCGCTGCCAGCGTCGAGCCCGAACCGGCAAAGGGGTCGAGCACGATGCCCCGGCCCAGCGGCAGCACGCCGCGCACCAGCTTGCGCAGAAAGGCCTGCGGCTTCAGGCTCGGGTGCGGCGCCAGCTTGCGTTCGGCCGCACGCGTCGGCGCCGACTCGATCACGTCCCCGAAGGGCTTGTCGGCCGAGATGCGTCTAAAACCCCCCGTGCCCCACTGTCGCAGGTTGTCCTGAACGCGGCCCTCAATCGGCTTGCGGAACACCAGCCAGGGCTCCCACATCGACCGCGGCATCACGCTGACCTGCTCGAACTCGACGTGCGCTGCCTTCGGCCGGTCGCCGCCGCGCATCGTCATTACCAGGCGCACGATCTCACCGCGCCGCTCGAGTCCGGCACGCGCGAGGGCACCGGACACCAGGTACGACAACAGCGGGTTGCTCGCCACCACCACGTTCGCACCCGGCACCAGCACGCGCAGCAGGCTGCGTGCCCAAGCGTAGAAGAAGCGTTCCAGCGCCGCATGGTCTTGGGCGGTCAACACGGTGAAACGTGGCAGCGGCGATCGCTTGGCGCCGTCGAAACTCGGCGGGATGCGCCACACGCCCCCGCGCTGCGCCCGCAGCTTTTGCTGCTCGACATCGCTGTACTCGACCAGGCCGTACGGCGGATCGGTCACCACGGCATGGATCGACTGCGCTTCGCGCGCGTCGAGCCAGTCGATGCAATCGGCGAGCAGCAGTTCGCTGCGGCCGTGCACTTGGCGAACGGCATCTGCACGAGCCGGCCTCGGAGCGGGCACATCGTCCGACAGCAGCGAGTACTGCGCACGGTCCATCCGGGCGAACAGCGTCGGCGTGTTGAGTTGAAGATAAGACCGCACCGACGAGGGCGAAACCTCGCCGATCAGACCGGATACCTCCTGCGTGATGTCCTGAACCGACGCGCCGCGAGGGTGCCCTTCCAGAACGCTGACGATCGCGTCACGAACTTCGCCGGGTCTTCTGCGCATACGGGTCTCCAAGTCGTCCGGAGTATAAACGTCCAAACGTCTTGCACGAACCCGCCGGCTACCGAACCGCGACCACCACCTCCCGGCTGTCCGCCACCTGCCCGGCATCGTCAACCGCGCGCGCGAAGTAGCGCACCTCGGCGCCGGCGCCTGCCGGCAGGGTGGTTTCGATGGCGAAAGGCTCGCTGCTGTCACGCCCCAGCAGCGTGTCGCCGCCGCTGTCGACGCGGAAGAACCGCACTTCGCTGCACCGCGTAGTCGTCGCTCGCCGCCGCCACCAGTCCGATGCGCTCGCCCGCTGCGGCTTCCTGCGGTGCGGCAGCCAGGCCGACGCTGGGCGGGTCGTCGTCGGGGCCGATGCCGATCGAGACGCCGCATGCGGCCAGTGCCGTGGCAAAGAGCGCGGCGAGCACGGCGATCGGGGCGCTTGTGCAGCGGCAGATCATGGCGCAATGATGATCCTGCACCGCGCGCGCTGCAACGTAACCCCATGCGCGCCGCGGGCCCGTACAAGACGCATGACCACCGCCCCGGCCGATGACGACGACGCCCTGATGCGTGCCTTCGCCCAGGGCGACGCACGCGCCTTCGAGCGCCTGTACGCGCGCCATCACGGCGCGCTGTATCGCTTCGTGCGCCGGCTGCTCGGGCGCGAAGCCGGCACCCAATGCGACGAGGTGTTCCAGGACACGTGGCTGCGCGTGGTGCGCGCGCGCGAGCGCTGGTCGCCGCAGGGCGCGAGCTTTCGCACCTGGCTGTTCACGCTGGCGCACCACCGCGCCATCGACGTGCTGCGCAAGAGCGGGCGCGAGGTCAGCAGCAGCAGTAGCGATGACGACGACGGCGGCGAGCCCTGGCAGCCGGCCGCCGACAGCGAGGCCTGGCGCGAGTGGCCGGCGCCGCCGGCCGCGTCGAGCAGCGGTGTCGAGGACGGCGCCTTCTGGCGTGCCGCCGGGCGGCGTCTGCTCGACTGCCTGGAGACGCTGCCGGCGGCGCAGCGCAGCGCCTTCCTGCTGCATCACGAGGACGGTCTGGCCGTCGATGAACTGGCGCGTGCGCTCGAAGTCGGCTTCGAGACGGCCAAGAGCCGGCTGCGCTATGCGATGAGCAAGCTGCGCACCTGCATGGGCGCGTTCCTGCCGGCGGAGCAAGGGTCATGACATCACGAGATCACGACGATCCCGGCAACGACAACCACGACGCGCCGCGCGACGCCCGCCTGCTCGCAGCGCTGCGCCACGCGCCGGACCGCGATGCGGTACCGCCCCCCGAGGTGACGGCGCGCATCCTGGCCGCGGCGCGCGACGCGGTGCGGCCGGCACCCGCGCCGTTGTCATGGGCGCAGCGCCTGGCGGCGTGGCTGCAACCGCCGCAGCTGGGCGCGGCGTTCGGCACGATTGCCGTGGCGGTGCTGGTGGGCATGATGTGGAGCACGCGCGAGGCGCCCGAGGCTTTCGAGCCGGGCGCGACGGCGGCGCCGCCGCTCGATGCAGCGGCGGGCGCGGGCGAGGCGACCAAGCCGTCGGCCGATGCCGCGCAGGACGCCGATCCGTCGAAGGAGCGAGCGGCGCCGGCTGAAGCGCTGCGCGACGCCGCGCCTGCCGATCTCGCGAAGGCAAGGCGCAACGCAGCGCCCGCGCCTGCCCCAGCTGCGCCGAAAGCCAAGGGCGAGCGACAGGCCGCGGACGCCGCCCGTACCGAGGCGCGTGCGCGCGGAGTCGATGCGGCGCCCGCCGCGCCACCTTCGCTGCCGCCACCCGCTGCGGCACCCGTGCAGCAGGCGCCGGTGCAGTCGCGCGAGGCCGATGCCGCGCCGGCCGCCGCGTCGCCGCCGCCTGCGCAGGCTGTTCCCGAGCCAGCGCCCGCGAAGAGGCAGGGCGCGGCAGTCAGTGCCGCGCCGCCGCCGCCGCGCCTTCGCGCCGATGAGCTGAAGCTGCTGCTGGAGCAGCGTGCCGAAGCCGGCGCCGCATCGACGCCGGCCACCCCGATCGCGGGCCGGCTCGCCGCCAAGGCCGACAGCAGCGTCGCGCTCGATCCGCTGCAACGCATCGAGGCGGTGCTGAACGGTGCCGACGCGTCGTTGCGCGCCGCGTGGCACAGCGCGAGCGCATCGGCCCGTGCGCACGGATCGGCGCAGCAGGCATGGTGGCGCGAATTGCGTGCCGCCACGCAGGGCCGCTGGCAGCGCGCAACCGAGTCGCAGCCGGCTGATGCGCCCTGGCTGATGCTGACGGTCGACGGCCGTACCAGCGCGCGCTGGTGGTTCGACGGCGAGCTGCTGCTGCTGTCCGACGCCGACGGCCGCCTGTGGCGCACAGCGCTGACCGAGGCGCAGCGCCGCGCCTGGCAGCAGGCGGTGGCGGGCTGGTAGCGCTGCGCACGCATCGCTGCCGATAATCGCCGGTTCGTCTACAGACACCGGCCCGATGCCCACAATCCCGCAGCAGGAGTCCCGCACGCTGCGCGTCCCTTCACAGGAGACCCAAACGCTGCGCGTCCCTTCACAGGAGACCCAAACGCTGCGCGTCCCTTCACAGGAGACCCGAACGCTGCGCGTCCGGGGTGCCCGCACCCACAACCTCAAGAACATCGACCTCGACATCCCGAAGTACGCGCTGGTGGTGATCACCGGGCTGTCGGGCTCGGGCAAGTCGAGCCTGGCCTTCGACACGCTGTATGCCGAAGGCCAGCGCCGCTATGTCGAGAGCCTGTCGGCCTACGCGCGCCAGTTCCTGCAGTTGATGGACAAGCCCGATGTCGATGTCATCGAAGGCCTGTCGCCGGCCATCTCGATCGAGCAGAAGGCGACCTCGCACAACCCGCGCTCCACCGTCGGCACCATCACCGAGATCCACGACTACCTGCGCCTGCTCTACGCGCGCGCCGGCACGCCCTACTGCCCCGATCACGATCTGCCGCTGGCCGCGCAGAGCGTGGCGCAGATGGTCGATGCGGTGCTGGCGCTGCCTGAGGGCACCAAGCTCGCGGTGCTCGCGCCCGCGGTGCGCGATCGCAAGGGCGAGTTCAGCGAGCTCTTCGCCGACATGCAGGCGCAAGGCTATGTGCGCTTTCGCGTCGATGGCGCGGTGGTCGAGGCCGAGGCGCTGCCCAAGCTGAAGAAGAGCGAGAAGCACGACATCGATGTCGTGATCGATCGGGTTCGCGTCGTCGGACATGCGGGCCCCCAAGACGCTGTGCGTCGGCCCCCCGGGGAGGCGGCCGGGCTCGGGAGCGGCCCAGCGCCCGGCGGCTTGCAGCAACGCCTGGCAGAGAGCTTCGAAGCGGCGCATGCGCGTCGCCGACGGCCGCGCGATCGCGCTCGAGCTCGACAGCGGCAAGGAGCACCTGTTCTCCAGCAAGTTCGGCTGCCCGGTGTGCAGCTATTCGCTGCCCGAACTCGAACCGCGCCTGTTCTCGTTCAACTCGCCGGTGGGGGCCTGCCCGAGCTGCGACGGCCTGGGCCAGGTGACGGTGTTCGATGCCGAGCGCGTCGTCGCCTTCCCGACGCTGTCAGCCTGGCCAGCGGCGCGGTCAAGGGCTGGGACCGGCGCAACAGCTACACCTTCGGCCTGCTCGAGAGCGTGGCCAAGCACTACGGCTTCGACCTCGACACGCCGTTCGAGCAGCTCGCCAAGGAGCATCAGGACGGTGCTGCTGCACGGCAGCGGCACGACCGAGTTGCCCTTCGTCTACACGGCCGAAGGCGCGAGCGGCAAGCGCCGCAGCGTCAAGCGCTGGCATCCGTTCGAAGGCATCCTGCCCAACCTGGAGCGGCGCTGGCGCGAGACCGATTCGGCGGCGGTGCGCGAAGACCTGGCGCGCTACCAGAGCTGCCAAGCCCTGCCCCGCCTGCCACGGCACGCGGCTGCGGCGCGAGGCGCGGCACGTCTTCCTGCAAGGCGGCGATGCGGCGGTGCGCGGCCTGGCCGATCTACGCAGCCGAGCAGCCTCACGCTCGCGCGATTGCCTGGCGCATTTCGACGCGCTGCAGCTGGTCGGCAACAAGGCCGACATCGCCGAGAAGGTGATGCGCGAGATCCGCTCGCGGCTGAAGTTCCTCAACGACGTGGGCCTGTAGCTACCTGAGCCTGGAGCGCAGTGCCGACACGCTGTCGGGCGGCGAGGCGCAGCGCATCCGGCTCGCGTCGCAGATCGGCTCGGGCCTCACCGGCGTGATGTACGTGCTCGACGAGCCGTCGATCGGCCTGCACCAGCGCGACAACGAGCGCCTGATCGGCACGCTGCGCCACCTGCGCGACCTCGGCAACAGCGTGCTGGTGGTCGAGCACGACGAGGACATGATCCGCGCCGCCGACCATGTGGTCGATCTCGGCCCCGGCGCCGGCGTGCACGGCGGGCGGGTGATGGCGCAGGGCACGCCGGACGAAGTCGCGGCCAATGCCGAGTCGCTGACCGGCCGCTACCTCGGCGGCGCGCTGCGCATTGCGCTGCCCAAGGTGCGCACCACGCTCGCGGCGAGCACCGACCCGCAGGTGCTGCGCATCGTCGGCGCGCGCGGCAACAACCTGAAGCGCGTCACGCGTCGAGATCCCGGTCGGCCTGTTCACCTGCGTCACCGGCGTCTCGGGCTCGGGCAAGAGCACGCTGGTCAACGACACGCTGTACGCCGCGGTGGCGAAGAAGCTCTACCAGAGCCATGCCGAGCCGGCGCCGCACGACGCGATCGAAGGGCTCGACGCGTTCGACAAGGTGATCAACGTCGACCAAAGCCCGATCGGCCGCACGCCGCGCAGCAACCCGGCCACCTACACGGGCCTGTTCACGCCGATCCGCGAACTCTTCGCCGAAGTGCCGGCGGCGCGCGAGCGCGGCTACGGGCCGGGCCGCTTCTCGTTCAACGTGGCGCGGCGGGCGCTGCGAGGCCTGCCAGGGCGACGGCGTGATCAAGGTCGAGATGCACTTCCTGCCCGACGTCTACGTGCCCTGCGACACCTGCCACGGCAGCCGCTACAACCGCGAGACGCTGGAGATCCTCTACAAGGGCAAGCACATCACGCAGGTGCTGAACCTCACGGTCGAAGAGGCGCACGCGCTTCTTCAGCGCGGTGCCCAACATCGCGCGCAAGCTGCAGACGCTGCTCGACGTCGGCCTGGGCTACATCACGCTCGGCCAGAGCGCCACCACGCTGTCGGGCGGCGAGGCGCAGCGCGTCAAGCTCGCGCTGGAGCTGAGCAAGCGCGACACCGGCCGCACGCTCTACATCCTCGACGAGCCGACCACCGGCCTGCACTTTGCCGACATCGAGCTGCTGCTCAAGGTGCTGCACCAGTTGCGCGACGCCGGCAACACCATCGTCGTCATCGAGCACAACCTCGATGTCATCAAGACGGCCGACTGGCTGATCGACATGGGGCCCGAAGGCGGCGGCGGCGGCGGCGCAGGTGGTGGTGGCCGGCACGCCCGAGCAGGTGGCGGCGCATGCGAGCAAAGTCACACCGGACGCTTTCTCGCGCCGCTCTGCGCGCGCAGCGGCTGACGATGCATGCCGCGGCGTCTCGCAGCCGTCGACGCTCGAACAGGTCCTTACCCGGGCGCCGCGCAGCGTGCACTTCGGTCGTGCGCCATCATGCCGTTCGAAATCCCTGATGGTCCGACATTTTCACCGCCTGCGCCTGCCGCCGCCGCCGCGGTGGGCTTCTGGCTCGGCGCGGCCGGGGCCGGCCGCCGCGCGCGAGCGTCTCGAGCCCTGCGCGGACGATGCGCAACTGCAGCGCGCGGTCGAGCGCTGAATGCCGTGCGCCGTCACACGCGCCCTGCGCGAATGCCGGCGCGCCGAGCAGACGCTGGCCTGGGAATCGCGGCTTGCCGCCAGCGCGCATGAACAAGCCATGGACCTCGCGCTGAACGACCGCCTGTCGCATGTCGATTCGCGCAAGCGCAGCTTCGGCACGCGCCTGCGCAGCGTCGGTTATGCAGCGGCCGGCGCGGGCGAGAATTTGGCGGCGGGCCAGCGTGATGTCGACGACGCGTTGCAGGCCTGGCTGGCCAGCCCGTCGCATTGCGCCAACCTGATGCAGCCCGAATACCGCGATGTCGGCCTGGCTTGCGTGCAGCGACCGGGCTCGCGCTATCGAGCGCTTCTGGGTCGCGCACTTCGGCGCGCCGGCCGGCGCGCCCGCGGTGATCGCAGCGCGGCGCTGACGCCGCACGAGCAGCGTAACAGCGCCAGGCCGGCCATCAGGCTGGCCCAGGTGGCAGGCTCGGGGACCGGCGTCACGGGCGGGGTGCCGGGTCGACGGCGCGCCACCGCCGCCGCCGCACCGCCACCGCCACCGCCACCGCCACCGCCATCACCCGGGATCGGCACGACGCCGCCGCCACACCGCCGGGCACGAACACCACCGGCAAGGGCTGTTGATGCGCCATCGCGGGCGGGACGGCCGCCGCCGGGGGTCGTGCCATCGCCCAGCGGCGTGCTGCCGCTGGTCATCGAAACAGCGGCACGACCACGCCGGCCACCGCTTCCGAGAACGATGAGGCGACCGGCGCTTCGGCCCGGCGATCGTCGGCGCCGCGGCGGCCGCAGCCGGCAGCTCGCGGCCGGCGTTGCGGCACCGCGGTCGGCACCGCGCCGGGGGGCGGCGCAAGCGATCGCCGGCCACCAGCGACGGCGCGCGATCGATGCGGCTGACGTTGCGGCACACGGTGGGCACCAGGATGCAGTGCCCGCTCTCGCAATAGACCAGCCCGCGCTCGTGCGTCTTGTCGGTCCAGCGCTGGCGCGTCACTTGGCGGCAGACCCGGCCCGTGCCGAAGTGCATGTCGCGGATGGCGGCGGCGTACTGGAACTTGCCCTCGATCGAATCGCGCCGGATGTCGACCATGTCGTCGTACTGGCGCGCGGCCATGCGCTCCTTGAGCTTCACGCGCACTGGCTGCGGGATGTCGCGGATAGCGGTCGACCGCGGCGACCACGTCGCCGACGAAAGCATTGTGCCCCGGGCGGTCCCAGCTGCATTTCGCCACGGTGTCGTCGCGCGGCGCGCGCGCGGACGACGCGGCGCGCCGGCGCAGCCGCCTGCGCCGGCGACAACAGCGCGGCACAGCACAGCAGCATCGACAGGGATGGGAACAGGCTCGTCATGGGGGCGTGCATCGTTACGGAAGGTTCGTGCAATCCGTCACGCGGTTCGATTCTGCGACCCAACGCACTGCCCATGTCGCGCGCCTACCCCGAGCGCAGGGCGCGCGACGATCAGCTACCGTGCGAAACCATTTGATCGAGAAGGAGCGCGCCTCATGGCCACGTCGTCCAGTACTACTTCGCCCCGCAGTCGCCGTGGACCTACCTCGGCCACCTGCGCCTGTGGGACGTGGCGCGCAAGCACGGCGCGCGCATCGAGGTGCTGCCGGTGGACCTGGGCGGCAAGGTCTTTCCGGTGTCGGGTGGCCTGCCCCTGGGCAAGCGCGCGCCGCAGCGCCAAGCCTACCGCCTGGTCGAGATGAAGCGCTTCTCCGAGTCCCTGCACGCGCCGTTGAACCTGCAGCCGAAGTACTTCCCGGTGGCCGGCGACGACGCGGCACGGCTGATCATCGCGGTCGATCTGAACGACGGTGCCGACGCCGCCATGCACATCACCGACGCGGTGCTGCGCGCGGTCTGGGTGCAGGAGCGCAACATTGCCGACGAGGCGATGCTGGCGGCCCTGCTGGCCGAGCGCGAGCTGCCGGCGCGGCGCATCGAAGACGCGCACTCGCAGGCGGTGGCCGAGCGCTACGAGCACAACACGCAGCGCGCGATCGAGGCCGGCGTGTTCGGCGCGCCGAGCTACGTCATCGACGGCGAGATCTTCTGGGGCCAGGACCGGCTCGATTTCCTCGATCGGCGCCTTCAGAGATGACGGCCCCAAGCTCGCCGGGCTCGCGTCCCCCAGGGGAGCGCGGCCGCTTGGGAGCGGCCCGGCGCCGGCCTCATGACGGCCCCAAGCTCGCTGCGTTCGCCGTCCCGCTTCATGAAGCGCCGCACGCTGCTTGCCGCCGCGCTGCCGCTGGCCGCGCGTGCTGCGACGCGCTACGACGGCCCGCTGTTCGACGCCCACCTGCACTACAACGATGAAGCGCAGGGGCCGCATCCGCTGGCCGACGTGCTCGGCCGCATGCAGCGCAGCGGCGTGCGCGCGATCGTCGCCAACAGCCGGCCCAATGACGGCACGCTGGCGCTGGCCAGCGCGCGCGAAGCCACGCGCGCCGCCGGCGTGGCGGTCGTGCCGTTCGTGCGCCTGTACCGCAACCGCGACGACTACGGCTCGTGGTTTCGCGACGAGTCGATCCACCGCATGGTGCTGGCCGAGCTGGCGCGCGGCACGCCGGCCGGGCCGTTTCGCGGCCTCGGCGAATTCCATCTCTACGACAGCGCCAATGCCGATGGTCCGGTGGCCGCTCAGCTGATGAAGCTGGCGCGCGAACGCGGCCTGGCGGTGCTCGCGCACTGCGACGAACGTCGCGATCGAGAAGCTGATGGCGCATGCGCCCGGCACGGCGCTGATCTGGGCCCACACCGGCATCGGCGGCACGCCGCTCGTGCAGGTGCGCGAGCTGATGCGGCGTCATCCGTCGCTGCGCGGCGAACTCTCGTACCGCCCTGGCCTGACCGACGGCGGCAACCAGCTCGCCGCGGCATGGCGCGAAGCCTTGATCGCCCTGCCCGAGCGCTTCCTGATCGGCTCGGACACCTGGATCAATCAGCGCTGGCAGCACTACGAGGCGCTGATGGAGAGGCTACCGCGGCTGGCTGGGCGAGCTGCCGGCGAGGTGGCGCAGCGCATCGGCTGGGGCAACGGCGCGGCGCTGTTTCAGCTTAACTGACGGCCTCTCGCTCGCTCCGCGAGCACTCCCCCGAGGGGAGCGCGCGGGCCGGACGCTTGGGAGCGGCCCAGCGCTGACCCGCGCTGCAACCCGCATAAAAAAACGGGCCCGAGGGCCCGTTCCTTCAGGGATCGCGGAGCGCCTTACTTCAGGTGCCCGTTGATCATCTTGGTCATCTCGAACATCGACGCTTGCGCCTTCTTGAAGATTTCCTTCAGCTTGGCGTCGGCGTTGATCATCCGGCGATTGACCGCGTCCTGCAGCTTGTTCTTCTTGATGTACTCCCAGACCTTCTTCGTCACCTCGGTGCGCGGCATCGGCTTGTCGCCGATGATCGCTGCCAGCGCCGCCGAAGGCGTCATCGCCTTCATGAACGCGGCGTTCGGGGTGCGCTTCTTGGCAGGGGCCTTGGCCTTCTTGGCCGGAGCGGCCTTCTTCGCAGCGGCCTTCTTGGCCGGCGCTGCCTTCTTGGCGGGAGCCTTCTTCGCAGCGGCCTTCTTGGCCGGCGCTGCCTTCTTGGCGGCCGCCTTCTTGGCCGGGGCCTTCTTCACGGCCTTCTTGGCCGCCTTCTTCGCAGTTGCCATTTCGATTCACTCCATCAAAGTGTTGTTGATGTGCCGGGGTACGGTGAGAGCTGCAATGAACTCTCTTACTCATCAACCACCGTGCGGCGCGAATGGTAATGCGTGTTCATAGGGAAGCAAAGCGGTTTTCCCTCTGAAAAAGCACTTTCTTCCCTATGAGAACGCGCTTTTGTCGCTCTGTGGCGTCAATCGAGGTGCGATCGTCGCGCGCGAAGGCGTGTCATCGCGCGCTGTCGATGCACACGCTGAGCTCATCACGATGAAGAGTTCGAGGTGACGAAGCGGCCGATCGAAATCGCATCGGACGACGAAGACATCGCAGTCCAGACACCGCTTGGCTCGTAGCATTGCTGCCAATGAGAAGCATCGCCGTCGCCATCACACTTGCTGCCGGCGCATGCGCCGCTGCACCTCCAACCATGACGTTGCCTGCCGACTTTCCGTCCGCCACACGCGAGGCGATCTGGGCCGATGCTTCGCGTCGCGCCGGCGTGAGCGCAGTGCAACTGAAGGTGGCGTCGGCGCAAGCGGTGAGCTGGCGCGACGGTGCGCTCGGTTGCCCGCAACCGGACATGCTCTACACGCAGGCGCTGGTGCCGGGATGGCGCATCGAACTGGCGGCGCCGGGGGGCGCGCCGCTGCTCTATCACGTCAGTCGGCGCAGCGGCGCATGGGTCTGGTGCCCGCGCGATCGCGCGCAGCCGCCGGCGGCGGGCGATTTGCGCGTGTGAAGCCCACCATGAAAAACGCCCCGCGCAGGGCGGGGCGTTTGAAGGCGAGGGATCTTCGTGCGACGCTCTACGGATCGACGCGCACGATGGTCGGGTTGGGCATGCCGGTGGCGCCGCCGTAGGCCACCGAGCCGAGGTACTTCACGCCCGTGGTCAGGCCGCTGAGTCGTGACGGTGATCGCTCCGCTCTGACCGATCGTCGCGCTCGCAGGCGCAGTGACCGTCATGTTGCCGGCCGCCGCCGATCCGAGCAGCCAGGCGTGTAGGCGGAACGGCGATGTTCCCGTCGGCAGGCCCCAGCCGTGGATGTAGACCGTGTAGGTACCCGCGGCCGGGTTCACCAGGTTCACCTCTTCGTCCGAGCCGCCGCTGCCGCTCACGCCCACCAGCGTACCGGCGCTGTTGGTGACGTACATGTCGATGTCGCTGCCCGCGGCGACATCGCCGTTGAACAGCGAGAACCGCGCGTAGGTCGTACCGGCGGGGATCGGCACCGTGATCGCCACTGTGCCCGTCGGGTCGGTCGGGCTGAAGGTCTGGTCGGGGTCCTGCGTCACCGTGCCCGGCGTCACCGCAGACGGAATCAGCCCGCGCGCGGTGGCGGTGAAGGGTCCGCTGTAGCCGAACGTCACGTTGTAAGGACCGCTCACCTGCGCCGGCGCGGCCAATGCCACCGGCCGCACCACCACCGGCACGCGCACTGTGTGCGTGCCGTCGCTGAGCCGCAGTTGGCCGCCGGTGAAGGTGTTGAGCGTTGCCGTGGTTCGGGTGAACGCCATCGTGAAGGACTTGGTCTCGCCCGCCGCCAGCGTCAACGAGGCCGGGGTCACCGACACGCTGAACCCGGCAAGGCCGTTGACCGACGGCGTGTACGTGGCCGGGTTGCCGCCGACGTTCGTGACGCGCCGGGTGACGGTCTGCACGCCGGCGAGATCGCCGATGGCGATCGATGGCGTGTTCAGGTTGCTCGGGTCGAGCACCGGCACGCCGGCCGAGGTGCAGAACGAGGTCGGCAGTTGCGTACCGCAGAGGAAACCCAGCCAGTCACCGAAGTTCGAGTCGAACACCAGGCCGGGGTCGGCCGCCGAGTTCGGGCCGCACATGGCCCGCGCCCTGGCGGAAGATCAGCACCGGATTGGTTTCCGCAGCGGGCGGGTGCCTCCATCGAGCACGTCGACAGCGGTGGTCATCAATGCCGACTTGATCGCCATCGGCGACCAGTCCCGGCTTGAGTTCCTTCAGCAGCGCGGCCAGGCCGGCCACATGCGGGCTCGACATCGAGGTGCCGCTGATCGGGTCGAACAGGCGACCGTTGTTGCCGATGGGCGAGACCGCGGCGACGATGTCCTGTCCCGGCGCGATGATGTCGGGCTTGAGCAGGTCGCCGTTGCCGGCCAGCAGCGGTCCACGCGACGAGAACGCTGCGGTGAACGGTGCTGCTGCGTTGAAGACGATCGCCGCCGCGTTGATCGCCGCCGTGGCGCCGGCGCCTCCCGCGTAGGCCTTGACGGCGGCCCGGTCGGTGTTCTGCAAGTGCACCGTGGGCACCGAATGCAGGTCGGCGT
This sequence comes from uncultured beta proteobacterium, assembly GCA_963738605.1. GTDB lineage: Bacteria > Pseudomonadota > Gammaproteobacteria > Burkholderiales > Burkholderiaceae_C > CADEEN01. The sequence goes on along the minus strand of CAVTXG010000012.1, from coordinate 141,552 downwards.
TGATCGAGTTCGGGCTGGTGTTGATGAGGATCATGCCGACGCCGCCGGCCGTCAGCACCGCGGCGCTCTTGTCGATGCGCGCATTGACGCCGCGGTCACAGACGACGATCTTGCCGGCGACCTTGGCCGGGTCGAGCACCGGCGTGCCGCCGTTGTCGCCGGCGGTGAAGCACAGCGCCAGTGCGGCCGGATTCGCACCGGGCAGGCCTGCGGCGGTGGAGTCGATCAGCGGCTTGGAAGCCAGTGCAGCCGCCACCGACGCGCCGAAGTAGGTGACGCCGTTGCCCAGCGTCACCGAGCCTTGCCCGTCGCGGTTGTGCGTGCCAGCGGCCACGGTGGTGATCCACGGGCTCGGGTGCGCGACAGTGCTGGCGGTCGGGCCATCATTGCCTGCCGATGCAGCGACGAACACGCCGGCGTCGGCCGCGAACAGGAACGCGATCTCGACCGGGTCGCGGAAGTTGGTGCTGGTGCCGCTGATCGAGTAGTTGATGACATCCACACCGTCGGCGACGGCCTGGTCGATCGCCGCGACGTTATCGACGCCTGAGCAACCGCCCTCGCCGTTGTTGCCCCAGCAGACCTTGTAGGCGGAGATGCGCGCGCGCGGCGCGATGCCGTTGATGCTGCCGAACACGGCCGCCGGGCCGGTGGCCGCGACGTTGGCGTTGCCGCCTGATGTCGAGGCGGTGTGCGAGCCGTGGCCGTCGGCATCGCGCGCCGAATTGAACTCGTAGGGGAACTGCGCCTTGATGCCGGCGTTGCCGCCGAAGCCGGCGTTGAAGAACTGCGCGCCGATCAGCTTCTGGTTGCAATGGCTGGCGTTGAACGCCTCGCCGGGCGTGCACTTGCCGTTCCAGCCCGGAAGCTGCTGGTAGTCGAGCTTGCCGTCCTTGGTGGCGTTGCCGTTGCTGCCGGTGCGGTCGGAAAAGCTCGGGTGCTCGGGCCAGACGCCGCTGTCGATGATGCCGATGACGACGCCTTCGCCCTTGGCCTTGGTGGCCCAGAAGCCGGTGCTGCCGGTGAGCCCCAGGAAGGCGGGCGTGCTCGCGGTGTCCATCTTGCGGATCTCGTCCTTGGTCACCGCCAGCACGCCGGGCATCTGCGCCAGCTTCTGTGCCTGCGCCTCGGTCAGCTCCGCAGCGAAACCGTTGAAGACGTAGCCGTAGTTGTAGAGCTTCTTGCCGCCGCCCACGCCGTTGAGCAGGCTGTCCTGGCGCGCGGCCAGATAGCTCATGTAGCTCGCGACCTGCGGGGCGTTCGGGATTGATCTTCTGGCCCTTGCCCGGCTTGGTCGCAGCGTAGCCCTGGATGCCGCCGCTGTAGGCGGTGACCGGCCGCTCGGCGAGTTGCACGATGTAGGCGTTGTTCTTGAGCGCCGCCTTGTTGGCGTCCGCTGCCAGGGCAAGCGGCGACATTGCCGACAGGCCTGCAGCCGCCAGCAGTAGCTTGCTCAGGCTGGGTTTCAGCTTCATGTTGGATGACCTCATGTTGGACTTGATTGACGGCACGCGCGGGCGACGCTCTTGGCGACGCCGCGCGACCATCGCTTTCTCTGGCTACAGAGGAGCCGATCGTTGTCGCTGCCGCGACGCGGGGTCAATCGGTAGAAAGCCGCGCGCTCGATCGCATGCGGCCATCGCCAGGGTTTGCCCGCCCCTCGATGACGGGGGGCGCGCGACGCGCTGCTATCCTGCGGGCATGCTCAAGCTCATCGTCCGCTGGCTCCTGCTCGCCGCCGCGCTGCTGCTGGTGGCCTACCTCTACCCCGGCGTCACGGTGGCGAGTTTCGGCGCGGCGATGATCGCGGCCTTCGTGCTCGGCGCGTTCAACACCCTCGTGCGTCCGCTGCTCGTGCTGCTGACGTTGCCGGTCACGCTGATCACGCTCGGCCTGTTCCTGTTCGTGATCAATGCGCTGATGTTCTGGGCCGCGGCGTCGGTGCTGCAAGGCTTCAACGTCACCGGCTTCGCCGCGGCGCTGATCGGCTCGCTGATCTACAGCCTGTGCGGCATGGTCATCGACGTTGCCGTCGAGCGCATGTTCTCGCGCGAGGCGGTGGCCTGAGCGCGACTTACTAAGGCCGCTCGCGCTCGCCGCGCGCCTCGGCGAGTTGGGCGCGGCGCTGCGCGCTGATGTCGCGCAGGCGCGAGTCGATGATCGACGCCTCGATGAAATCCGGCTTGCTGCCGCTGCGCGCCTCGCGCTGCGCGGCACGCAGGCGGTCGATCGCCCCCGGCAGGTCGCCTCGGGCGGCGGCCGCTTCGGCCTCGGCGCGCAGCGAGCGCAGCTTCAGGCCGAGCAGATCCGCGCCTTGCGCCAGCAGCGACCAGGCTGCCGCGTCGCCCTTGTTTTCAGAGACCCAGGTCTGCAGCGCCTCGGTGGATTGGCGCAGCGCTGCGGGCGTGGCGCCGGCACCCGCCGCGCGAGCGACGTTGATCGCGGCCTGCGCGCGCATCAGCAGCAGCGGGCGCGGGCCGATGCCGGCGGCAGCAGCACCGGTGGCGCCGCGCTGCGCATCGAGCCACGCCAGCGCGCGCGGCGCCTGGCCGCTGGCTTGCCACACCTGCGCCTGCAACGAACCGAGCGCGAAGGCCGCGCGCGCGTCATCCTTCGGCGCGAGCGCCGTGGCGGCATCGAGCGTGGCCTGCGCGCGCGCCGCTTCGCGCAGTTCGAGCGAGGCCAGCGCGCTGCCATAGAGCGCGGCCAGGCGCTCGGCAGCGGGCAGCGTCGTTGCATCGACCGATTGCCAGCGGCGCAGCGATTGCACGGCGGTGTCCATCAGCACGCGGGCTCGCGCCTGCATCAACTGATGGTCGGCACCGGGCCGCAGCGCGCTGCGCGCGGTGGCCGCGGGCGTGGCATCGATGCGAGCGCGCGCCTCGCCGATGCGATCGACCGTCAGCGGGTGCGAGCGCAGGTAGGGGAAGGCACCGCTGTCGGTCAGGCGGTAGGCGTTTTCGAGGCGCTCGAACATGGCGGCCACGCCTTGCGGCGCGAAGCCCGCGCCCTGGTGCACGCCCCAGCCGATGCGATCGGCCTCGCGCTCCATCTCGCGCGAGAAGTTGAGCTGGCCTTGCGCCATCGCCGCCTGGCTGCCGACGATCACGGCCTGCGTCGCGTCGCCGCTGCTGTTGCCGGCGCGGCTGGCAGCGAGCACGCCCAGCAGCAGCGCGGCCATGCCGACGAGCGACTGACGGCTGGAACTCGCGATGCTGCGCGCGATGTGGCGCTGCGAGACGTGCGACAGCTCGTGCGCCAGCACCGAAGCCAGTTCGTCGCGCGTCGGCGTCGCTGCGATCAGGCCCAGGTGCACGCCGACATAACCGCCGGGCAGCGCGAAGGCGTTGATGGCGCGGTCGCGCACGAGGAACGCCTCCCAGGCGAAGGCCGCGTCGAGCTCGGGGCTGATGTTGCCGCGCGCGCGCGCCGTGGCCAGCAGCGGCAGCCACATCGACTGCAGGTGTTCGAGCAGCAGCGCATCGTCGAGGTAGGCCGGGTCGCGCCGCACCTCGGCCATGATCTGTTCGCCCAGTCGGCGCTCGGTGCCGACGGCGAAATCGTCGCCGGCCGATTCGCCGAGCGACGGCAGGCGCACGTTGTTGCCGCCGGCCTCGTTGCGCGTGGAAGGCTGCGCGCGCAGCGGCGCGGGCGGCAGGGCGGAAACCAGCGCGGCGGCCAGCAGCAGTCGGGGAGCGAGGAATCTCATGGGGGCGTGGCTATCATGCACCGGCCGAGTTGCTGCAACGTAAACGCGCATGACCTCGCCGACCACGAACAACCCTCTCACACACTTCGACGCACAAGGCCAGGCGCACATGGTCGATGTGGGCGCCAAGCCGGCGACGCATCGCGTCGCGGTAGCGCGCGGCAGCATCCGCATGCAGCCGGCGACCTTCGAGCTGATCGCGCAGGGCCAGGCGAAGAAGGGCGACGTCATCGGCGTGGCGCGCATCGCCGCGATTCAAGGCGCCAAGCGCACCAGCGATCTGATCCCGCTGTGCCACCCGATCGCGCTGACGCGCGTGGCCGCCGAGTTCGAGCTCGACGCCGCGCTGCCGGGCGTGCATTGCATCGTCACCGCCGAGACCGTGGGTGCCACCGGCGTCGAGATGGAAGCGCTGACCGCCGTGCAGGTCGGCCTGCTGACGATCTACGACATGTGCAAGGCGGCCGATCGCGGCATGGTGATCGGCGAGGTGCGCCTGCTCGAGAAGCAGGGCGGCAAGTCGGGGCTGTGGAAGGCCGAGAAGCCCGCTACCTGAAATCGCGCCAGGTGTAGGCGCGTTGCGGCGGGCTGCACTGGAAGGGCTTGTCGGTCACCGCCGGGTCGTCGCAAGGCGCGAAGAACTGCGCTGCGCTCGGGTTGCGGAACTCGCGCAGCCGCGCCGCGATGTGGCGTGCGCGGTCGATGTCGCCGCGCGCCGCGAGGCCCTTGGCCCAGGCCATCATCAGTCGCGTGTCGAGCAGGAAGTGCGGCGCGCGGTCGAAGATCCCGGGCACGGCGCTGGGCCGGTCGATCGCCGTGACCAGGCCATGGTCGGCATGGTGTGCGAAGAGCCAGCTACTGCGGCCTTCGACAACGCGCTCGACAAGAGTCGCCGTGCTGCCGGCGCGCGGCGCAAAGATCGGAACGACGCGCTGGTAGTCCCACAGGGTCAGCGCCGCAGCCAACATCATCACGCCGCCGCCGGCCGCCATCCAAGGCAGCGACACGGGTCGCCGCGGGCATTGGCGCGGCCTCAGACTCGCGCAGGCACAAACCCCAGGCAAACGCCGTGGGCAGCAAGAAGTGCAAGGACCACAGCGGGTACTCGAGTTGGCTGTGCAACGCCATCAGCAGGACCATCACGAACGCCGCGCGCCGAGCCACCCCCTGTGGGCCCGGCACATGGCGACTGCGCGAGAACGCCCGCCACAGGCCCCAGGCCATCAGGGCCAACACCACCAGCGCCAGCGGAACGCCCAACTCGGCGGCGAAGTGCAGCGCCAGGTTGTGTGCGTGATCGAAGAACTCCGTATTGCGCTCGGGGAAGGGTGTCAGCGTCCAGGCGAAGTTGAACTCGCCGAAGCCGACGCCAAGCCAAGGGTGGCGCGCAATCAGCGCCAGCGTGTCGCGCCAGATCGAAAAGCGCGTGCCGGACACTTCGCCGGCCTCGCCCAGTCGCGTGCTCACGCCCAGCGGGCCCAGGTCGAACAGCACGGACCACCAGGACAGCAACAGGCTGCTGGCCAGACAGATCAGCGGCGATGTCACGAGCAGGATGCGCGCCAGCCGCGACAGCGAGCGGTCGACCAAGCCCCACACCACCAGCAGCCCGACGCCGAGCAAACCCGTGCGTGAGCCCGAAAGCACCATGCCGAACAGCATCAGAACAAAGAGGGCGGCGAGCGCGGCGCGGGCCGCGGCGTTTCGTGCCGCCCAGGACAGCAGCGGTATCACCGCGACGGCCGACCACAGGAGCAACGTGCTGAGGTGATTGGGCTGGCGCAGGTTGCCCACGGCGCGGCCCGGGATCCACGAGCGCGCGATCCACAACCCGTCGGCCGCTGCGGGCAGGAAGACCTGAATGATGCTGATGCCCACGCTGACCAAGCCCGCGACCAGCCAGACCGAGAAGAAGCCGTTCCTCAACCCGGGCGACAGATCGGTCCCCACGTTCACGCCCGCGCTCAACACGCAAGCCGCCTATCAGGATCGCGGCTGCGGCGCTGACGGCGATTCCGCCGGGCAAGCTGCCCGCCAGGCAGGAGACAAGCGCCGCCATGGCCAGCACCACCAACGCGGCCAGCGGCGCCCAGGCTTGCGCTGCCGCACTGCGCCAACGGTCGTGACCGATGCCTTGCCGGGCCAGCAGCAGCATGGCGAGCCCCCAGCCGCCGATCGCGCTGACCTGGTTGAACGCCGTCTGCGACGGGGGCAGGTTGAACGCCATCAGCACGGGCAGGCAGGCGGCGACACACAAGCCGGCGACCACGGCGCTGCCGGGCGCCTGCGCTGAGTTCTGGGTGGGCAAAGTCAGTCCTTTGGCGTTGGGGCGATACGCGTCGTCGGCGATCACGAGCCGCCGCGCGAACGACGCAGCGCTACTTCTGAGCGTAGCCCACGACCGTGCCGTCGGCGGCATCGGTCAACAGCACGTGATCCTTGCGCCGCGCCAGGATCGGCAAGGCGTTCAGCTTGTCGGCCGGGCGGCCGGTCGCTTCGATCGCCTTGTCCAGGCGCTCGCTGGCGGCTGGATCGAGGCTCTGGCGCAGTTCCGTCGCGGGACGGCCAGCCTTGGCCCAAGCCGCCTCGGACTCGGCCGGCGGCAGCCAGAACTGCGGCCGGACACCCAGGCCCGACTCGCCCATCCTGGCAATCGTCGCTTCGAATTCTTCGTCTGGCCGCGGCTTGCGAACGGCCAGGCGCCGCGGGCCATTCCACGACAGCGCCTGCAAGCCGGCCGGTGCTTTGGCCAACTCCTCCGGCGTGAGGTCGAACGCACGGATCACGCGCACCCTATGGTCTTCTTCGAGTACCGCGGCCACGGGCCGGGCTTCAGCCACTGCGTAAAGACCATAGGCCAGACCCGCCAACTGCAGCGCGCCGATCACCGCCAGGTCGCGGCGCAGCACCACCCAGCGCTTGTTCGGATCGGCGACCGTGAGCGTCAGCAGCGGACCCAAGGTGACGTCGACGAACATGACCAGCAGGAACAGCTCCTGCCCACCCGAGACGACACGATAGGGGGCCGGATACCAGAGGCGGAGCACGAGCCAGGCCATGGCGCCGGCGATGGCTGCGCTCAACGCCAGGTGGATCAGGGCTGCGCGGAGTCTGCGGTTCTTCATGGTGGTTCGATCGAAAGTCGGGCACTCCAATGAGAGAAGGGCCCGCGACGCGGGCCCCTCTGTTGTACGGGACTGGATCAGTTAGCCTTGCAGTAGTTGACGCCCACGCAAGTGCCGGAGTTGGCCCAGGTGATGCTCTGGCCGATGCCGCTCGACACGTTCGACGTCGGCGTCAGGACCGAGGTGTAGCTGCCGGTCGCCACGGTGCCCGTCCCCGTGATGATGCCGTTGGTGGCGTTCAGCGAGAGAATGTGGCCCTGCCCACTGCCGCCGATCGCCGGCGCGATGCCGTTCGTGCCCGCATCGCAGCCCGTCAGGGAGCCGGTTTCGTTGAAGCACAGCGCGATAGTCGTCTTGTAGCCCTCACTGACCGACAGTACGTCGGCGAAGCGCGACTTGCGGATGTAGTCCTGATAGGCCGGCAGCGCGATGGCTGCCAGGATGCCGATGATCGCCACGACGATCATCAATTCGATAAGGGTGAAACCCTTCTGGATGGTGCGCTTCATGTTTGGAACTCTCCTGGAGGTGATGCGGATATCGCGAGTTTGATGCAGCAGGGCTTGTGCCAGCCGATTTGAGGGGGTTTTGGGGCCCAGTTCGTGGCAAAGCGCACGAGCTGCTGACGGATACCGTCATCCTGCGGCACTCTGGTGACGAAGTTTGTCGGCCGAACCTCAGTGCATGCGCCCTTTCGTCGTGTTGCTTCGCGGCCCGGCGTCAGTGCCCAACCCCCGTTTTGGGGCGCTCCTGCATCCGCAAGGTCTCCGGGACTGCACGGCGCACATCCTGGGTTTCGCCGGAATCGGCCAGCAGATCGAAAGTGGAGTGCTCGCCGAGCGCCCAGCCGCAGCGCGCCGGTCTTCGCGAGCGCGTCGAGATTCGGGGTCGTCGGCCGCGAATGGTCGGCGCGCAGCGCATCGATCGGAGTTCGATCTGGAACGGCAGTGATGCGCCACGGGTGGGAAGTGCTGTCGATCGAGCCCACCAACCTGCTGGCCCTCTCCAGGCTGGTCCACATTCGCAATGTCTGACCTGCGAGGCGGCTGGCCCGCCGTTGCGAGGCGACTCGGCCTCGCACTGATCCTGTTCGCGCTGGTCCCCTCGGGCTTTCTGGCCGTGTATGTACTGCGCTTTCATGCGCCCGGAGAGTCATCCTGCCGCACCTCTACGTGATGGCCAGCGTGGGCGCCGCGTTGGCCGGGCTGCGTCTCCTGCTGAGCGTGTCGACCGGCGCGCGGCTCGCAAGAGCGGCTTCTGCCGCACTCATCGCAGCCATCGTCTTGTCCATGCTGACGTACTACGGCCTGGTGGCGGTCGGGCTGACCCGCTGGGGCCGGGTGATCAGCGTCGATCTCATCGTTGCCTATGCTCCTCAAACGAGCGAGTTCCTACGCACGCTCGGCTATCCGCCGTGGTTGGCCGCCGCCGCGATGACCGCACTGGCGGTCATGGCATGGCTCGCCGTCTATGGCTTCCTGCACAGATACGACTGGGTGTCGCCGCTGCGGCGAACCGTCTCACGACCCCTCGCCGCAGTCCTCGCATTGGGGCTGCTCCATCAGGTCACTGCACAGTCCGGGCCAGGCCCAGGCCCCACTACTTGCTAGATCGTGAACACCTGCCCACTCACCAGCGCCGTCGCCGCGTGCCGCATGGTCTGCCCGTCGATCTGGTTCATCACCGCCTCGACCTCGCCCGGCTTGATGTGGGTGATGTGCACCTGCACCTCGCCGTCGAGCTGCGCCAGCTCTCTCGCCAGGGTCGTCGGGCACAGGTGAGCGCTGATGCGGGCAAGCTGCTGTTCGTCGTCGCTGAACGCGGTTTCGATCACGAGGTGAGCAATGCGCATGCCCGTGAGGCGCCGCCACAGCGCCGGGTTGGGGCCGGTGTCGCCGGTGAAGACCCAGGCGCCGGCGCCAGCGGTCTCGGGTGTGACGGCGAAGCCCACCGCCGGCACGGTGTGTTCGGCCGGCAACACCTCGATGCGGCGGCCGGCGATTTGCAGCGTCTGGCCCACCGCGAAGGGCTCCATGCGCAGCAGCGGGTGGTCGGGCGTGGGCAGGCGCGTGAAGTCGGGCCAGATGACGCCGTTGAAGATGTGCGTGCGCAGCGCTTCGAGGGTCTGCGGCAGGGCATGCACGCGGATCGGGCCGCGGCGGTCGCGGCTGCTGCGCGACAGGCGGCGTCGCGCCACGCTGTCGGCCAGCAGGCCGATGCCGAGCACGTGGTCGAGGTGCGAGTGGGTGACGAAGACGTGGTCGATGCCGGCGAGCTCGTCCAGCGTCAGGTCGCCGACGCCGGTGCCGGCGTCGATCAACACGTCGTCATCGACCAGGAAGGAGGTGGTGCGGTCGCCGGCGGCAATGCTGCCGGAACAACCGAGCACACGGACTTTCATGAACCGATTGTCCTCGGCCGCGGTGGCCGCCGGGTTCAGACCCTGCCGGCGTCGTGACCAAGTGCACGGCGCGCCGGGTGCGCGGGGTCAGATCTGGATGAACTGCATCTGCGTGCCGGCGAGCTCGATGACGTTGCCGTTGCGCAGCTGGGCCGAGTCGCCGGCGAGTTGTGAGCCGTTGACGGTGGGGCGACTCGCGCCCTCGACATGCGCCAGCACGTAACCGCCGGGGCGCTTGGTGATGGATGCGACCTGCACGCCGGGTTTGCCGACGGTGGTGACTACTTTGGTCAGCGGCACTTCGCGGCCGGCCGCGGCGCCGTTGAGCACCTTGATGGCCGCGCTGCCTGGCGACGAGGCCAGGCCGCCGAAGCCGGAGTTGCTCTGCGCCGGCATGGTGTGGGCGAAGGTCGGCCGGTCCGCCGTGGCGACGCCGCCGGGCGGCACCATGCCGGGCTTCATGATCATCGTCTTCTCGTAGTCGACGCCATCCTCGACCAGGTACTTGATCTTGTACTTGCCGATCTCGACGGTGTCGTTGTGCGCGAGCAGCTGCTTCTTGACGGCTTTGCCGTTGATGTAGGTGCCGTTGGTGCTGTTCAGGTCTTCGATGAAGACATCGGCGCCCACCATCTGCAGCACTGCGTGCTCGCCGCTGACGGCGAGGTTGTCGATGACGATGTCGTTGTAGGGCCGTCGCCCAAGCGTCGTTTTGTCCTTGGTGATCTGCACTTCCTTGATCACCACGCCATCGAGCGACACCACGAGCTTGCCCATCTTCTAGCCTTGTCTGCCCCGAGGGGAGTTTGTTGTCATCAGCGCCGGAACGGTGCCCACCAGGATTTGGTTGCGGCGGCCGGGCTGCCCGGCGCGCGCGCCAGGATCACGGCAATATTATCCTTGCCGCCCGCATCGTTGGCCGCGGCGATCAGGGCCGCGCCCATCTCGTCGAGCGAATCGTAGCCTTGCAGCAACTGGCCGAGCGTGTCGTCGTCGAGCATGTCGGACAGGCCGTCGGAGCACAGCAGCAGCACGTCGCCGGGATGCACCTCGTGCTGGTGGATCTCGAGCAGCACCGTGTCTTCGACGCCGACGGCGCGCGTCACCAGGTTCTTGTTCGACGAGAAGCTCGCCTGCTCGGGCGTGATCAGGCCGGCGTCGATCTGCTCCTGCAGCAGCGAATGGTCGCGCGTCAGTTGCATCAAGCGCCCGCCGCGCAGCCGGTAGACGCGCGAATCGCCGACGTGCCCGATGAGCACGCGCGTGCCGCGAAACGCCACCACCACCAGCGTCGTGCCCATGCCCGAGTACTGCGGGTTGGCGTTGGCGGCATTGAAGATCGCGCGGTTGGCGTTGTCCACGCAGATGTCCATCGCGCGCCGAACTTCGGGGTCGGTGGCGGAATCGCCGACTTCGGCCAGCCAGCGGCCGAGCTCGGTCTGGATGAACGAGGTGGCCATGCCGCTGGCGATCTCGCCGGCGTTGTAGCCGCCCATGCCGTCGGCCAGGATGGCCAAGGCATTGTGGACGTTGACGGCGACCGAGTCCTCGTTGTTGGTCCTGGCCCGCCCGGTGTCGGTGGCGCCGAAGAACTCGATGGGCATTTGGGAGAGCGGCACGAGGGTCGGTTCGAGCAGCGCCGTAGCCGGGCGCGAGGGCGAAGGAAATTCTGGTGGCCGATTGTGCCTCGGCTCGCCGTGCCAGCCGCAGCGCGCCAACCGGCGCAAGACGTTTTCGCAGCGGGTTCGTGGCGTTTGACGCGAGATCAGCCAGGCCCCAGCTCGCGCGCGACGGCGCGTGCGAGTTTGGACCAGGTGGCGCCGTCGGCCGGGCGCTGTGCGGGGTTCTTGGCAAGCAGTGGCGTCAGCCAGCGGTCGAGGCGCGCCGTCGCCGCTTCAGGCAGGTCGGGTCGCAGCGTGGCCAGTGGCGGCGGCGCGGCCTGCGCCACGGCGCGCAGCAATGCGCCCATCGACCCGCCAGCGAACGGTGCGCGCCCGGCCAGCAGTTCGTAGCTCAACACCGCCAGCGCGTACAGGTCGCTGCTGGCGCTGGCGCTTTGCCCGGCGAGCAGCTCGGGGGCCATGTACACCGGCGAACCGACCAGCACGCCGCTGCGTGAGGCTTGCGCATCGGGCGCACGCGCCACGCCGAAATCGCTCAGCGCCGCGCGGCGCGTGACCAGGTCGAAGAGCGCATTCGACGGTTTGACGTTGCGATGCACGACGCCCTGGCGGTGCGCATGATCCAGAGCCTGCGCGAGCTGGGCCGCGATATCGAGCACCAGCAGTTCGGGCAGGCGATGTTCGGGGCCGGCATAACGCGCCAGGCTGCCGCCGGCGAAGAGCTCGCAGACGATGTAGCTGAAGCCGTCCTGGGTGCCGCTGCGGTGCACGCGCACGATGCCCGGATGGTCCAGTGCCTGGATGCGCGACGCTTCGGCGAGGAAGCGCGCGCGCTGGGGCGCATCGTCGCTGCCACTGATCGGCGCCCAGACCTTGACGGCGCGCGGCGTGCCGTCAGCCGTGTCGGTGCCGGCATAGACCGCGGCGCTGCTGCCGCTGCCGATCACGCGCTCCAGGGTCACACCGCCCAGCACCTGGCCCGCCGCAAGAGCGGCGCCACGCGCAGGAGCCGAGACTTGCTCTGACCCGGAGCGGCGCGAGAAGACGTTCATGTTTGCGCCACGCGCGCCGCGCTGTCGAGCAAGCGGCCTTCAGGCCGCCGCTTTTTTGGCGGCCGCGCGCCTCGAGCTCACCCACTTGCCCCAGGCCAGCACCAGCAGCGCGCCGGCCACGCCGGCGCCATAGCGCACCGCGTCGCTGACCTCGGGCGGCAGACCGGGTTTTTCCGCTGGCGTGGTGGGCAGGTAGCCGATCACCGCCGGGTCGGTCACGGCCATCGTGCCGGCGATCCAGCCCAGCAGCATGCCGCCGACCGTGATGATGATCGGGTAGCGGTCCATCAGCTTGATGACGAGCTGGCTGCCCCAGACGATGATCGGGATGCTGACGAGCAGGCCGAAGATCACCAGCGGCATCTTGTGGTCGCCGCCCGCTCCCTCGGCAGCGCCGGCGATGGCGATGACGTTGTCCACGCTCATCACCAGGTCGGCCACGATCACGGTCTTGACCGCGGCCCAGAGCTTGTCGCTGGCTTGGATGTTGCCGTGCGCGTCTTCGTCTTCCGGCAGCAGCAGCTTGATGCCGATCCAGATCAAGAGGATGGCGCCGACGATCTTCAGGTAGGGAATGGCCAGCAGCGTCAGCGCAAAGAAGATCAGCACGACGCGCAGCACGATCGCGCCGGCCGTGCCCCAGAGGATGCCTTTGGTGCGCTGTTTGTCGGGCAGCTTGCGGCAGGCCAGCGCGATGACCACGGCGTTGTCGCCACCCAGCAGGATGTCGATCATGATGATCTGGCCGACCGCGATCCAGAAGTCGGCGTGCATGAACTGGTCCATCGTCGAGGGGCGTCCGTGCTGGAAGGAAAGCGTCGAGTGTAGGCAGCGTGGGAGCGCTGCCCACCGTGAAACTACGCAGCGCGCGCGGCGACCGCGTTGACCGTCGTCACGCGCGCCGGGCCACGCATCAGAGCAGCGCCTTCAGCAGCTTGGCCATCTCGGACGGGTTGCGCGTCACCGTGAAGCCGCACTCTTCCATGATGGCGAGCTTGGCATCGGCGGTGTCGGCGCCGCCGGAGATCAGCGCGCCGGCGTGGCCCATGCGCTTGCCCGGCGGCGCGGTGACGCCGGCGATGAAGCCGACGATCGGCTTTTTCATGTTGGCCTTGCACCAGCGCGCGGCTTCGGCCTCGTCGGGGCCGCCGATCTCGCCGATCATGATCACGGCGTCGGTGTCCGGATCGTCGTTGAACAGGCGCATCACGTCGATGTGCTTCAGGCCGTTGATCGGGTCGCCGCCGATGCCCACCGCGCTCGACTGGCCCAGGCCGATCTCGGTGAGCTGCGCCACCGCCTCATAGGTCAGCGTGCCCGAGCGCGAGACCACGCCGATGCGGCCCTTGCGGTGGATGTGGCCCGGCATGATGCCGATCTTGATTTCTTCGGGCGTGATCAGGCCCGGGCAGTTGGGGCCGAGCAGCAGCGTCTTCTTGCCGCCGGCGGCTTCCTTGGCCTTCATGCGGTTGCGCACCTCGAGCATGTCGCGGATCGGGATGCCTTCGGTGATGCAGATCGCCAGGTCGAGTTCGGCCTCGACGGCTTCCCAGATCGCCGCGGCGGCGCCCGCGGGCGGCACGTAGATCACGCTGACCGTGGCGCCGGTCTGCTTCTTGGCTTCGGCCACGCTGGCGAAGATCGGGATGCCTTCGAAATCCTCGCCGGCCTTCTTCGGGTTGACGCCGGCGACGAAGCAGTTCTTGCCGTTGGCGTAGTCGCGGCACATGCGGGTGTGGAACTGGCCGGTCTTGCCGGTGATGCCCTGGGTGATGACCCTGGTGTTCTTGTTGATCAGGATGCTCATGGTCGGCTCCTTACTTGACGGCGGCGACGATCTTCGTGGCCGCTTCGGCCATGGTGTCGGCGCTGATGATCGGCAGGCCCGACTCCTTGAGCATCTTCTTGCCCAGGTCTTCGTTGGTGCCCTTCATGCGCACCACCAGCGGCACGGTCAGGTTGACCGCCTTGCACGCGGCGATCACGCCTTCGGCGATGGTGTCGCACTTCATGATGCCGCCGAAGATGTTGACCAGGATGCCTTTCACGCTCGTGTTGCCGAGCATGATCTTGAAGGCTTCGGTCACCTTCTCGGCGGTGGCGCCGCCGCCGACGTCGAGGAAGTTGGCCGGCTCGCCGCCGAACAGCTTGATGGTGTCCATCGTCGCCATCGCCAGGCCGGCGCCGTTGACCAGGCAGCCGATGTTGCCGTCGAGGCTGATGTAGGCCAGGTCGAACTTGCTGGCTTCGATCTCGGCCGCGTCTTCTTCGTCGAGGTCGCGGTAGGCGACGATCTCGGGGTGGCGGAACAGCGCGTTGGAGTCGAAGTTGAACTTGGCGTCGAGCGCCTTGATGTTGCCCGGCTTGCCGTTCACGGACCCTTCCAGGATCAGCGGGTTGATCTCGGCCAGGCTGGCGTCGGTGTCCATGTAGCAGGCGTAGAGCTTCTTCAGCACATCGACCGCCTGCGCCTTGCTCGCGGCCGGCACGCCGATGCCGTCGGCCAGTTGCGTGCGCCTGCGCGTCGGTCAGGCCAGCGGCCGGATCGACGAAGACCTTGATGATCTTCTCGGGCGTGTTGTGCGCCACCTCCTCGATGTCCATGCCGCCTTCGCTGCTGGCCATCATCGCCACCTTCTGCGTCGCGCGGTCGGTGAGCGCGGCGACGTAGTACTCCTTCTTGATGTCGGCGCCTTCCTCGATCAGCAGGCGGCGCACCTTCTGGCCGTCGGGGCCGGTCTGGTGGGTCTTCAGCTGCATGCCGAGGATCTGCCCGGCGAGCGTCTTGACCTCGTCCATCGAGCGTGCCAGCTTGACGCCGCCGCCCTTGCCGCGGCCGCCGGCGTGGATCTGCGCCTTGACGACCCAGACGGTGCCGCCGAGCTTCTGCGCGGCTTCGCTGGCTTCGCGCACGGTGAAGGCCGGGTAGCCGCGCGGCACCGGCACGCCGAACTGGCGCAGGATTTCCTTGCCCTGGTATTCGTGGATCTTCATGGGGAGCGCGCGACGGCGAAGGCCGCGGTGTCAGGCGGTTTCGGGGCGCATCGAATTTAGCATGGTGCGCTGCACCAAGACTGACGCAAGCGTCGCGCTCAGTCCTCGTCGCCCCCGCGCACGACGCGGCGGATCACCTCGGCGGAAAAGCCGCGGCCGGCCAGAAAGCGCATCTGCTTGGCGCGCCCGGCCGCGTCGGCGGCCGGCGGCGCTGCGCCGAACTTGCGCGCCCAGACCGCGCGCGCACGCTCGACTCGCTGGCGTGAAGCGCTCGGCGGCTTGCGGCGTCCAAGGCGGCGCCGTGCTGCGCCAGTTCCTGCTCGATGCGGCGGTTGCCGAAGCGCGCCGCGCGCGCGTGCACGCGCGACTCGACGAAGCGCGCTTCGCTCAGGTGCATGTTGGCCGCGAGCCAGTCGAGCAGGGCGTCGACTTCGGCGCCGGGGTCGGCGTCGGCGTCGGCGTCGCGCGCCGTCGGGAGGCATCGCGCTCGGCCAGCCGGCGCCTCGGTCCGCGCCTCGCCGCGCGCGCCGACGCAGCAGCTTGCGCCGCAGCTCGATGCGGCTGTGTTCGCGCTGCGCCAGCCACTGCATCGCGCGCGCCTTCAGCGACAGCGGCGGCCGCGCTGCCATGACCCGCGACCCGCTTTCAGCCTCTCAGCCGTCTACG
Source organism: uncultured beta proteobacterium (assembly GCA_963738605.1). Lineage (GTDB taxonomy): Bacteria > Pseudomonadota > Gammaproteobacteria > Burkholderiales > Burkholderiaceae_C > CADEEN01. Next base: position 125,983 of record CAVTXG010000012.1, on the reverse strand, counting down.
AGGCCTCGCCCGTCGCCAGCAGCGGAATGCCCATCGCCTCGCGCACCTTGTTCTCGATCTCGACGGCCAGCTCGGGGTTCTCGCGCAGGAACTCGCGCGCGTTGTCCTTGCCCTGGCCGATCTTCTCGCCGTTGTAGGCGTACCAGGAGCCCGACTTCTCGAGGATGCTGGGCGTCGACGCCCATGTCGATGATCTCGCCCTCGCGGCTGATGCCCTCGCCGTAGAGGATGTCGAACTCGGCGGTCTTGAACGGCGGCGCGACCTTGTTCTTGACGACCTTGACCTTGGTCTCGCTGCCGATGACCTCTTCGCCCTTCTTGATGCTGCCGGTGCGGCGGATGTCCAGGCGCACCGAGGCGTAGAACTTGAGCGCGTTGCCGCCGGTGGTGGTTTCGGGGTTGCCGAACATCACGCCGATCTTCATGCGGATCTGGTTGATGAAGATGACCATGGTGTTGGTCTTCTTGATCGATGGCGGTGAGCTTGCGCAGCGCCTGGCTCATCAGCCGCGCCTGCAGGCCGGGCAGGGAGTCGCCCATCTCGCCTTCGAGCTCGGCCTTGGGCGTGAGCGCGGCCACCGAGTCGATGACGACCAGGTCGACCGAGCCCGAACGCACCAGCGCGTCGACGATTTCGAGCGCCTGCTCGCCGGTGTCGGGCTGCGAGATCAGCAGCTCCTGCAGGTTGACGCCGAGCTTCTGGGCGTAGCCGGTGTCGAGCGCGTGCTCGGCGTCGATGAAGGCGCAGGTGCCGCCGGCCTTCTGCATCTCGGCGATGACCTGCAGCGTCAGCGTGGTCTTGCCGGTCGACTCCGGGCCGTAGATCTCGACGACGCGGCCGCGCGGCAGGCCGCCGACGCCCAGCGCGATGTCCAGGCCGAGCGAGCCGGTGGAGACGACCTCGATGTCCTCGACCGCCTCGCCGTCGCCCAGGCGCATGATCGAGCCCTTGCCGAACTGCTTTTCGATCTGCGCCAGCGCCGCCTGCAGGGCCTTGGCTTTTTCGGTGTTGAGGGCTTTGACGGGTGCGTCCATGCGGGTCTCCGGGTTGGCAAAAGTGGATGGGGGGTGTGCGAGGACTGGATGTTTGTACAGCCTTTGTTCGGCGTCAAGACGGGCAACCCTGGGCTAACCCAGAACCTGCACCCCAGAAGGCGCTACTAAGATCGCCGCAGGAGACAAGCCATGCGCGTGCTGATCGCCGAAGACGACCAGGTGCTGGCCGACGGACTGCTGCGCTCGCTGCGCGCCGCCGGCTATGCAGCCGACCATGTGGCCTCGGGCAACGAAGCCGATGCCGCGCTGGCCTCGCACGAGTTCGACCTGGTGATCCTCGACCTGGGCCTGCCCAAGCTGCACGGCCTGGAGGTGCTGCGCAAGTTCCGCGCGCGCGGCGCGAGCACGCCGGTGCTGATCCTGACCGCCGCCGACAGCGTCGAGCAGCGCGTCAAGGGGCTGGACCTGGGCGCCGACGACTACATGGCCAAGCCATTCTCGCTGCAGGAGCTCGAAGCGCGGGTGCGTGCGCTGACGCGGCGCGGCCTGGGCACCGCCAGCACCATCCTCAAGCATGGCCCGCTCACGTTCGACGCCACCGGGCGCGTCTGCACCATCAACGACAAGATGATCGAGCTCTCGGCGCGCGAGATATCGCTGCTCGAAGTGCTGCTGCAGCGCGCCGGGCGCCTGGTCAGCAAGGACCAGCTCGTCGAGCGCCTGTGCGAATGGGGCGAAGAGGTCAGCAACAACGCGATCGAGGTCTATATCCATCGCCTGCGCAAGAAGATCGAGCAGGGGCCGATCCGCATCGCCACCGTGCGCGGGCTGGGCTACTGCCTCGAGAAGATCGCCGGCTAGCAGGCCCTCGGTGCTCGCCAAGACCTCGCTCGAGGCCCTTCAACTGGCGAAACAGGCGTTGAGCGACGGCGACGCGCCGGCGCGCGCGCAGCGCTCGCTGTTCGGCGACATCCTCGATTGGCTGCTGGTGCCGCTGCTGCTGCTGTGGCCGCTGTCGGTCGTGATCATCTGGATCGCGGCCCAGGGCATCGCCAACCGGCCGTTCGACCGTGAACTGGGCGAGACTGCGCGCACCCTGGCGCGGCGCGTCAGCGTCTCGGCGCAGGTACCGCCAGCGTCGCCGAGCGCGCGCGTCGAACTCGCCGAATCGTCGGCGGCGATCCTGCGCGGCGAGCGTGAAGACGCCTTCTTCTTCCAGGTGCTGGGCACGCGCGGCGAGCGTCTGGCGGGCGACAGCGTGCTGCCGGTGCCCGACGAAGAGCCGGTGGCCGACGGCGAACCGCGCTTTCGCGACGACGAGCTCGACGACCGCGCGGTGCGCGTGGCCTACCTCTGGGTGCCGATGGCGCCGGCCGCCGGCGCCACGCCGCCGCTGGTGCAGGTGGCCGAAACGCTCGACAGGCGCTCGCAACTCGCCACCGAGATCGCGCGCGGCGTGATGCTGTCGCAGTTCGCGATCCTGCCGCTGGCGGTGCTGCTGGTCTGGTACGCGCTGATGCGCGGCCTGCGCCCACTCGATCTGCTGCAGCGCGACATCAGGAAGCGCGCCATCGGCGATCTCTCGCCGATCGACGAACTGGCCGCGCCCGAAGAGGTGGGGCCGCTGGTGGGCGCCATCAACGACCTGTTCGCGCGCCTGGACCGCTCGATCGGCGTGCAAAAGCACTTTCTCAACGACGCCGCGCATCAGCTCAAGACGCCGCTCGCGGGCCTGCGCATGCAGGCCGAGCTGGCGCAGCGCGAGATCGATGGCGGTGACGCCAAGGCCGCCCGGCGCTCGCTGGTGCAGATCGCGCGCTCGTCGCAACAGGCTGCGCACATGGTCAATCAATTGCTGGCGATGGCGCGCGCCGAAGACACGCACGAGGCGCGGCGCGTACAGCCCTTCAACCTGGCGGCGGTGGCCACCGAGGTGGTGCGCGATTTCGTGCCGCGCGCGCTGGCCAAGGGGCTGGATCTGGGCTACGAGGGCCCGGGCGCGAACGAGGCCACCGCGCCGCGCATCGTCGGCGAAGCCGTGCTGTTGCGCGAGCTGATCCGCAACCTGGTGGACAACGCCGTGCAGTACACCCCGGGCGGCGGCACGGTCACGGTGCGCCTGCTGCCCGATCCCTACGGCAGCGTCGTGGTGCTGCAGGTGGAAGACAACGGCCCCGGCATCCCCGAGGCCGAACGCGACCTCGTTTTCCAGCCCTTCTACCGCGCGCAGGCGTCGATGGGCACCGAGATCGACGGTTCCGGCCTGGGCCTGGCGATCGTGCGCGAGATCGCCGAACGGCATGGCAGCACGGTGGCGATCGAGGCGGTGAACCCGCGCTCGGTGTCGCCGGGGACGCGGTTTACGCTGCGCTTGCCGACCGGACCGTCGTCAATCTGACTGAGCCTCCCTCTCGGAGGGAGGCTGGAAGCCGGCCGTACGTTCGCCGACCCGCAGGTTGATGCAGAGCCTTCAGCTCTGCATCAGCCTGCGGCTGCGCGCGATCGACATCAGCATGCCCAACGCCAGCCCCATCGTCACCATCGCCGTGCCGCCGTAGCTGACGAAGGGCAGCGGGATGCCCACCACCGGCAGGATGCCGCTGACCATGCCCATGTTGACGAAGACGTAGGTGAAGATCGACAGCGTGATCGCGCCGGCGAGCAGGCGCGTGAAAACGGTCGGTGCCACCGCGGCGATGTACAGGCCGCGAAAGATCAGGAAGGTGAAGGCGATCAGCAGGCCGATCGTGCCGGCCAGGCCGAACTCCTCGGAGAACGCGGCGAAGATGAAATCGGTGGTGCGCTCGGGGATGAACTCGAGGTGCGTCTGCGTGCCCTGCATGAAGCCCTTGCCGGTGAGGCCGCCGGAGCCGATGGCGATCATGCCCTGCAGGATGTGAAAGCCCTTGCCCAGCGGGTCCTTGCTCGGGTCGAGCAGGGTGCAGACGCGCTGCTGCTGGTACTCCTTGAGCAGCGGCCACTTCACGCCCGGCTGGCAGATCGTCGGCTCGGAGACGATGAGCGCGACGATCGCCACTGCGCCCAGCGCCATCACCGGCAGGATCAGCTTCCACGACAGGCCGGCGAAGAACAGCACGTACAGCCCGGCCGAGAGGATCAGGATGGCGGTGCCGAGGTCGGGCTGCTTGGCCACGAGCAGGAAGGGCACCAGCAGGATGGCCGCCGCCACCAGCCACTCGCCGAGGCGCATGCGGCCCTCGCAGGTCTGAAACCACCACGCCAGCATCAACGGCGTCGCGAGCTTCAGGATCTCGCTCGGCTGGATCACGGTGATGCCGACGTTGAGCCAGCGCGTCGCGCCCTTGCGCGAGATGCCGAAGACGGCCGTGGCGATCAGCAGGGCGATGCCGAGCAGGTAGATCGGCGCGGCCAGCGCCATCAGGCGCTGCGGCGGCACTTGCGACACCGCCCACATGATCGCCAGCGCGATCAGCATGTTGCGGCCGTGATCGACGAAGCGCGTGCCGTGGTCGAAGCCGGCCGAGTACATCGTCACCAGGCCGAAGGCGGCCAGGATCAGCAGCGCGCTGAGCAGAGGGCCGTCGAAGCCGAAGACGATCGGCTTGACGCGCTGCCAAAGCGAGGGCTGTTCGTAGATGGCGCTCAATGGAGCCCCTCGTCCGGCGAGTACGCCGGCCGATCCCCAGGTGCCCGCAGGGGCCCCTTCGTGGCCGTTGGGATGCGGGCCGGCTCCGGAGCGGCCGCGCGCTCGGCCCGCTGCATCGCGGCCCGCCTCATCGCGGCCCCCCGCTCATCGCGATCGGGGCGGGTGGCGCCGCAATCACTTGCGCCACGCCACTGCCGCCCCAGACCGGCAGCGGCACGTCCTTGGCATCGCGCTGCTTGCCGATCGGCGCGCCCGACTTGCCGATCTGCGTCGCGGCCATGTCTTCGTCGCTCGGCCACAGGCCCGAGATCCAGTAGTCGAAGACGCGGCGCGCGATCGGCGCGGCGGCCTCCGAGCCGAAGCCGGCGTTCTCGACGACGACGGCCAGCGCGATCGTCGGCTCGTCCAAAGGCGCAAAGGCGTTGTACAGCGAATGGTCGCGCTGGTACTCGTCGATCTTGGATGCGTTGTACTTCTCGTTGGCCTTGATGCCGATGGCCTGCGCGGTGCCGGTCTTGCCGCCGGTCTTGTACGGAGCGCCGACGAACGAGCGCACGGATGTGCCCTCCTGCGTCACGCCGTAGAGCGCGCGCTTGATCAGCGCCACATGCTCGGCGTCGTAGGGCAGCGGCGCCAGCGCTTGCGCTGGCGGGCTGCTCTTGCTGTGTGTCGCGGCGGCTTCGATCTCGCGCACCAGGCGCGGCTCGAAGCGCTGTCCGCCCGACACCAGCGTGGCCGTCGCGCTCGCCAGTTGCAGCATGGTGAAGTTGTTGTAGCCCTGGCCGATGCCCAGCGAGATGGTTTCGCCGGCGTACCAGCGCTGGTGTTCGGGCTTCTTGTAGGCGCGCTTCTTCCATGCGGTGGAGGGCAGCAGGCCGGTGACTTCACCGTCGAGGTCGATGCCGCTCTTGCGGCCGAAGCCCATCGGCGAGAGCTGCTCGTGCATCAGGTCCACACCCAACTCGTTGGCCAGCGAGTAGTAGTACACGTTGCTCGACTTGACGATCGACTTGTACATGTCGACTGCGCCGAGGCCGTGGTCGCCGTGGCTGCGGAAGGTGTGGCCGCCGAAGACGAAGCTGCCGCCGTCGTTGACGATGGTGGCCGCCGAGCGCTTGCCGGTGTTGAGCGCGGCCATCGCCATGAAGGGCTTGAAGGTCGAGCCCGGCGGGTACGTACCCCGGAGGGCCCGATTCAGCAGTGGCTTGTCGATGCTCTCGTTCAACTCGCGCCAGCTGTCACTGTCGATGCCATCGACGAACAGGTTCGGGTCGAAGGTCGGCTTGGAAACGAAGGCCAGCACCTCGCCGTTGCGCGGATCGATCGCCACCAGCGCGCCGCGGCGCTCGCCGAACATCTGCTCCACGAGTGCCTGCAGCCGGATGTCGATCGACAGGTAGATCTGGTCGCCCGGCGTCGCCGGCTTGTGGTCGAGGCGCCGCACGGCGCGTCCGCCGGCGCTCGTCTCGACTTCCTCGACGCCGGTCCTGCCGTGCAGTTGCTGCTCGTACTTCTGCTCGATGCCGAGCTTGCCGATGTACTCGGTGCCGCGGTAGTTGGCCTGCAGCTCGTCTTCCCAGTCCTCGATCGCTTCCTTCTCGGCCGTGTTGATGCGGCCGATATAGCCCAGCAGGTGCGCGCCGGTCTCGCCCAGCGGGTAGTTGCGGAACAGGCGTGCCTTGACATCGACGCCCGGGAAGCGGAAGCGCTGCGCCACGAAGCGCGCCACCTCGTCGTCGGCGAGCTTGGTGCGGATCGGCAGCGACTCGAAGTTCTTGTTGTCGGCTTGCTGGCGCTTGAAGCGGCGGCGGTCGCGCGGCGTGATCTCCACCAGCTCGGTCAGCGCGTCGATCGTTTCCTCCAGCGGGCGCTCGAGGCGCGAAGGCATGATCTCCAGCGTGTAGGCCGAGTAGTTGTTGGCCAGCACGACGCCGTTGCGATCGACGATCAGGCCGCGATTGGGCACCACCGGCACGACGGCGATGCGGTTGTTCTCGGCCTGGGTCGACAGGTCGTCGTGGCGCAGCACCTGCAGATGGACCAGGCGTGCGGCGAGCAGGCCGAAGCACAGCAGCACGAACAAGGCCGCGGCCAGCAGGCGGGCGCGAAAGCCGCCGAGCTCGCGTTCGATGTCGCGTAGTTCAGCCACGCTGGTTCGATCAATGGCGCGTCTTCCCAAGCGACCGCCGCGGATCCGGCTTTGCCGGTCCGCTGGCGGTGCCCCCTCGAGGGGGAGCGCCGAAGGCGCTTCGGGGGTGGGTCATTACAACGGGCGATTCTCGTCCGGATCGGGCGCGCGCCGCTGCGGCGCGAGGAAGACGAACGACACCACCGGCCAAAGTACCGCTTCGAAGCAGGGCGCGATGAAGTAGCTCCAGCCCGGGAACAGGTCGCCGGCGATCATGCGCACCACCAGCGACACCAGGTGCGTCAGGATGAACAGCGGCAGCACCTGCGCGGCCTGCTGCAGCACCGGAAACCACAACAAGCGCCGGTGCAGCGCGATCGCGGCGAAGGCGAGCAGCGTGTAGGCCAGTGCATGCTGGCCGAGGATCGAGCCCTGGTGCACGTCCATCAGCAGGCCGAAGAAGAACGACACGCCGACACCGACGCGCCGCGGCTGGTGCACCACCCAGAACGCCAGCGTCAGTGCCAGCAGGTCCGGCAGCCACGGGCTGCGGCCGAGCGGCAGCATGTTGAAGGCCAGCGCCAGCAGCAGCGTGATGACGATGAACAGCGGATTGGCGGGAAGGAGAAGCTGGTCCCCGCGCGGCATGAGGCTCATGGCGCAGGTTCCTTCGTCTTCTTTGGCTTGCCCTTGTTCAGCAGGGGTGTCGCTTCAGGCACCGGCGGCGGCGGCAGCTGGTTCTTCAGCGGCTCCAGCACCAGCACATGGCGCACGCGATCGACGGCGGCCAGCGGCGCGAGTTCGACGCGGGTGAAACCGCCGTCGGCCTGACGCTCGACCAGCGTCACCTTGGCGACGGGCAGCCCTGGCGGATAGACGCCATCGACGCCCGAGGTGTGCATCAGGTCGCCGACCTGCACGTCGGTCTTGTCGGCGACGAAGCGCAGCTCCAGCGCGCTGCCCTGGCGCACGCCGCCGAACGCGGCGGCACGCAGTTGCGTGCGCGTGTTCAGCAGCGGGATCGCGGCGTCGCGGTCGGTCAGCAGCGTGACTTCGGAGGTCAGCGGATAGACGCGCGTGACCTGACCGATGACGCCGCCCTCGGTGATCACCGGCGCGCCCAGCGCCAGGCCCTGCACCTGGCCGCGGTCGATGTAGAACTTGCGCGAGAACGGGTCGGCCGCTTCGTACATCACCTCGGCGGCGATCGACTTGACGGCGAGCGCGGGCTTGAGTTCGAGCAGCGCGCGCAGTTGCTTGTTCTCGACGGCCAGGCGCTCGGCCGAGAGCGCGGCTTCGGCCTGCTGCACCAGCTGCTTGCGCGCCGCGTCCTCGCTGGCCAGCGCCTTCTGCAGGCCCTGCAGGTACTCGTTGCCGCCGAGCACGATGTCGATCGGCACCAGCAGCGAGCGTTGCACCGGCGCCAGCGCCGCGGCGATGGCTGCGCGTGCCGGCTGCACGACGGTGAGGCGCGAGTCGGCCACCATCAGGAACACCGCCAGCGCGGTGAAGAAGATGAGCTTGGTGAGCGCCGAGTAGCCCTGGCGAAAGAAGGGCGGCGGCGTGCGGTCGATGGTGCCGAGTTGCAAATCGGCCTTCTGTTTCAGTGCGCCGTGCGGCGCGTCATTCCGAGGTGAAGATCGAGCCCAGGCGCTCCATGCGCTCCAGCGCCATGCCGCAACCGCGCACGACGCAGGTCAGCGGGTCTTCGGCCACCAGCACCGGCAGACCGGTCTCTTCGGCCAGCAGGCGGTCGAGGTCGCGCAGCAGCGCGCCGCCGCCGGTGAGCATCATGCCGCGCTCGGCGATGTCGGCGCCGAGTTCGGGCGGGGTCTGCTCGAGCGCGTTCTTCACGCTGGAGACGATCTGGTTCAGCGGATCCGTCAGCGCTTCGAGGATCTCGTTGCTGCTGAATCGTGAAGCTGCGCGGCACGCCTTCGCTGAGGTTGCGGCCCTTGACTTCCATCTCGCGCACTTCGCTGCCGGGGAAGGCCGAGCCGATTTCCTTCTTGATGGCCTCGGCCGTCGGGTCGCCGATCAGCATGCCGTAGTTGCGGCGGATGTAGTTGACGATGGCCTCGTCGAACTTGTCGCCGCCGACGCGCACGCTGCCCTTGTAGACCGTGCCGCCGAGCGAGATGACGCCCACTTCCGTGGTGCCGCCGCCGATGTCCACCACCATCGAGCCCGACGCTTCGGCCACCGGCAGGCCGGCGCCGATCGCCGCGGCCATCGGCTCTTCGATCAGGTAGACCTCGGAGGCGCCTGCGCCGAGTGCGCTTTCACGAATCGCGCGGCGCTCGACCTGCGTCGAGCCGCAGGGCACGCAGATGATGATCCGCGGGCTCGGCTTGAACAGCGAGCGCGGGTGAACCATCTTGATGAACTGCTTCAGCATCTGCTCGGTGACGGTGAAGTCGGCGATCACGCCGTCCTTCATCGGCCGGATGGCTTCGATGTTGCCCGGCACCTTGCCCAGCATCGCCTTGGCTTCGGCGCCGACGGCCTGGATCGTCTTCTTGCCATTGGGCCCGCCCTCGTGGCGGATCGCCACCACGGAAGGTTCGTCGAGCACGATGCCCTTGCCGCGAACGTAGATCAGCGTGTTGGCCGTGCCCAGGTCGATGGCCAGGTCGGTCGAAACGTAGCGGCGCAGGAAAGCGAACATGTTTGAGCTTTTCGTGCGGGCTTGCGTGCCGACAGAATCGGCGTCCGCGCAACCGCTTTTTTGCAAGAAAACCCCCCGCGCGAATCGCTTCGGAGGGCTCTAATTTGGGGCGCGATAATACTCCAGCACCCTCCTGCGCCCGCGCTGTTCGGGGCTGCAAACCGACCAAAATCCACGGCCTGATCAGCGGTTGCATCCGCTTTCGAATCCGTTTCTCGAAGTCTCGCCATTCCCGCCATGCCACTAGCCCCGGACGACGTCCGCCGCATCGCCCACCTTGCCCGGCTCGAACTGCAACCCGCCGAAGAGGCGGCGATGCTGGCGCAGCTGAACGGCTTCTTCGCCATCGTCGAGCAGATGGGCGCGGTGGACACCTCGGGCGTGGAGCCGCTGTACACGCCGCTGGCTGCGGTGCAAGCCGCCGCGCTGCGACTGCGCGACGACTCGGTCACCGAAGTCGATGAGCGTGCTGCCAACCAGGCCAGCGCGCCGGCGGTCGAAGACGGGCTGTACCTCGTGCCGAAGGTGATCGAGTGACGGCGCTGCACGAGCGGGGTGTGGCGGCGCTGGGTCGCGCGCTGGCAGCGAAGGAGGTGTCGAGCGTCGAGATCGTGACAGCGCTGCTGACACGAATCGAGGCGCAGCGCGCGCTCGGCGCGTTTTTGCACGTCGATGCCGAAGGTGCGCTGACTGCCGCTCGTGCCATCGACACGCGCCGCTCCGGGGGCGAAGCTTTGGGCTCGCTGGCCGGCGTACCGATCGCGCACAAGGACATCTTCGTCACCCGCGGCATGCCCAGCACGGCAGGCTCGAAGATGCTCGAAGGCTACGCCAGCCCGTTCGACGCCACCGTCGTCGCGCGCTTGGGTTCCGGTGAACCGGGCGGACGCCCGGGGGCGGGCGCGATCAGCCTCGGCAAGCTCAACTGCGACGAATTCGCGATGGGCTCGGCCAACGAGAACTCGGCCTTCGGCGCGGTCAAGAACCCGTGGGACACGGCGCGCGTGCCCGGCGGCTCGTCGGGCGGATCGGCCGCCGCCGTGGCGGCACGCCTGCTGCCCGCGGCCACCGGCACCGACACGGGCGGATCGATCCGCCAGCCCGCCAGTTTTTCGGGGATCACCGGCATCAAGCCGACCTACGGCGTGTGCTCGCGCTGGGGCATGGTGGCGTTCGCGTCGAGCCTGGACCAGGCTGGCCCGCTGGCGCGCAGCGCCGAAGACTGCGCGCTGCTGCTGTCGGCGATGAGCGGCTTCGATGCGCGCGACGCCACCAGCGCCGAGCGTGCGCCGCAGGACTTTCATGCGGCGATGTTGGAAACGAGAGCGGGTGCGACGGCGTCGCAACCTCTGCGCGGGTTGCGCATCGGCTTGCCGAAAGAGTTCTTCCCGGCCGCGTTGGCGGCCGACGTCAACGGCGCCGTGCGCGCGGCGCTCGCCGAGTTCGAGAAGCTCGGCGCGACCCTGGTCGATGTGAGTCTGCCGCGCACCGAACTTTCGATTCCCGTTTACTACATCATCGCGCCGGCCGAAGCCAGCTCGAACCTGTCGCGCTTCGACGGTGTGCGCTACGGTCATCGCGCCTCGCACTACGCCGACCTGATGGACATGTACAAGAAGTCGCGCGCCGAAGGCTTCGGAGCCGAGGTCAAGCGCCGCATCATGATCGGCGCCTACGTGCTCTCGCACGGCTACTACGACGCCTACTACCTGCAGGCGCAGAAGCTGCGCCGCATGATCGCCGACGACTTTCAGCAGTGCTTCAAGCAGTGCGACGTGATCGCCGGCCCGGTGGCGCCGACGGTCGCGTGGAAGCTCGGCGCGCAGGACGACGACCCGGTGGCCAGGCGTACCTGGCCGACATCTTCACGCTGCCGGCGAGCCTGGCCGGGCTGCCGGGCATGAGCGTGCCGGCGGGTTTCGGCGAGGGCGGCATGCCGGTGGGCCTGCAGTTGATCGGCAACTACTTTCGCGAAGGCGAGTTGCTGCACGCGGCGCATGCGTTCCAGCAGGCGACGGACTTTCACGCGCGCGCGCCGAAGGGCTTCGAATGAGCGCGGCCCTGGTTCGCGGCTACGAGGTCGTGATCGGCCTCGAAACCCACACCCAACTCTCGACCGCGAGCAAGATCTTCAGCGGCTCATCGACGGCCTTCGGCGCCGCCCCCAACACCCAGGCCAGCGCGCTCGACCTGGCACTGCCGGGCACGCTGCCGGTGATGAACCGCGGCGCGGTCGAACGCGCCATCCGATTCGGGTTGGCGGTGGGCGCGAAGATCGCGCCGCAGTCGATCTTCGCGCGCAAGAACTACTTCTATCCCGATCTCCCCAAGGGCTACCAGATCAGCCAGTACGAGATCCCCGTGGTGCAGGGCGGCACGGTCGAGATCGTGGTCGGCAGTGAGAAAAAGACCGTGCACCTGACGCGCGCGCACCTGGAAGAAGACGCCGGCAAGTCGCTGCACGAGGACTACCACGGCCAGAGCGGCATCGACCTGAACCGCGCGGGCACGCCGCTGCTCGAAATCGTCTCCGAGCCCGACATGCGCAACGCGGCCGAGGCCGTGGCGTACGCCAAATGGCTGCACAGACTGGTGGTGTGGCTGGGCATCTGCGACGGCAACATGCAGGAAGGCAGCTTTCGCTGCGACGCCAACGTCAGCGTGCGCAAGCCCGGCGCGCCCTTCGGCACGCGGCGCGAAATCAAGAACCTGAACAGCTTCAAGTTCCTGCAGCAGGCGATCGACTTCGAGGTGCAGTGGCAGATCGACCGCCTCGAAGACGGCCTGAAGATCGAGCAGGCCACCGTGCTCTTCAACCCGGACACGGGCGAGACACGCGCGATGCGCAGCAAGGAAGACGCGCAGGACTATCGCTACTTCCCCGACCCGGATCTGCCGCCGCTGGTGATCGCGCCGGAGTGGGTCGAGCGCGTGAGGGCGGCGATGCCGGAGCTGCCCGACGCGATGGCCGCGCGCTTCGAGCGTGAGGACGGCTTGAGCGCCTCCGACGCGGAGATGATGACGCAGAGCCTGCCGTTCGCGCGCTACTACGAGGCGGCGAAGGCCGCGGGTGCGCCGGCCAAGCTGGCGGTCAACTGGCTGATGGGCGAGGTCAGCAAGCGGCTGAATGCCGAGGATCGTGGCATCGAGGCCGCGCCGGTGACCGCGTCGACGCTGGCTGCGTTGATCGGCCGTGTGCAGAACGGTGCCGTCTCGAACAACGGTGCGCGCCAGGTCTTCGATGCACTGTGGTCGGGTGAAGGCTCGAACGTCGACGACTTGATCGCTGCCAAAGGTCTGACGCAGATGACCGACACCAGCGCCCTAGAGGCCATCGTCGATCAAGTCATCGCCGCCAATGCCAAGTCCGTCGATGAATACCGCGCCGGCAAGGACAAGACATTCAACGCGCTCGTCGGCCAGGTGATGAAGGCCTCCAAAGGCCAGGCCAACCCGGCCCAGGCCAGCGAACTGCTGAAGAAGAAACTCGGCGCCTGATGCGGCCGAGCGCGCCCGATCAGCCGCCGTTGCGGTGGTTGGAAACCGTGCGCACCTTCGGCGCCGCAGCGTCGGCCGGTGCGCCGATCGAGCCCGGCGCCGCGCCGGCCCACAGCCGCCTGAGGTGCGCCAGTTCGGTGTCGTACAGCTTGGAGACGCGGTCCAACTCCGACTTCTGCTGCACCAGCAGTTCCTTCTGCGCCGCCGCCGCCGTCTCGTTGGCGTCGATCTGCGCCTTGAGCTTGCCCGGCAGCGGCTTGCCGACGTAGAACTCGGTCTCTTCCGTCATCGGCTTGCGCTCGCGCTCGAGGTCGGCGATGCGCGCCTCGGATTGCGTGATCGCGTAGACGATCGTCTCCAGCGCCATCTCGCGCGCCTTCTGGTGCGCGGCCACGTTAGGGAAGCGCTGCACCAGATTGCGGTCGCGGCGCACCGCTTCCGTCCTGGCTTCGCGCTCGGCGGCGAGCTTGCGTTCTTTTGCTTCCCTTTCAGCGCGCTCGTCGGCGGTGAGCGAGGGCGGCACGATGCGGATCAGCGTGCCGTCGCGCGACAGCACGCGCTGTTCGCGGTCCATGCACTCGCCGATCAGGCGATCCGAGGTGAGCGCGCGGCCGGCGGCATTGACGCAGGTGAACACCATCTCGGCGGGCCGGCTGGGTACGCCCTTGGTGTTGGCCTGCGCGCAGGTGGCTCCGCTCAGGCCGAGCAGAACCCAGCCGAGCAGGCGGCGGAGCTGGAAACGGCGGCGATCGGTCATGGCAGTGGAGCGTTGGTGCGCACGGCAGCGAAACCATTAAACGCCATATCGGGCCCGGTAGGCCGACACGGCGGCACGATAAGGCGTCAGTGTCTGGTCGGATGTAACGCTCAGATAGTGCAGCAGGTCGGTCAGGGTCGCAATCGGCGTCACCGACAAGCCGAGTTCGTGCGTGATGAACTGCACTGCCGAAGTCGGCAGATCAACCCCGTTGACCACGCCCATTTCCTGGCGGTCGAGCGCGATCGCCACGCCCACCGGCTGCGCACCGGCGCCGCGAATGATGGCCAGCGACTCGCGCACCGAGGTGCCGGCCGAGACCACGTCATCGACGATGACGACGCGCCCGCGCAGCGGCGCGCCCACCAGCACGCCGCCCTCGCCGTGGTCCTTGGCTTCCTTGCGGTTGAAGGCGAACGGCAGGTTGCGGCCCAGCCGCGCCAGCTCGATGGCCACCGCCGCGGCCAGCGTGATGCCCTTGTAGGCCGGGCCGAACAGCATGTCGAATTCGATGCCCGACGCCAGCAGGCGGCGTGCATAGAATTGGCCGACGCGGCCGAGCTTGGCGCCGTCGTCGAAGCCACCGGCATTGAAGAAATACGGCGACAGCCGCCCCGCTTTGGTCTTGAATTCCCCGAAGCGCAGCACGCCGCAATCGAGCGCGAAGCGCACGAACTCCTGGGCCAGTGCGTCGGGTTGACTTTCGGGCGTCGTCGTCATCGCAATCGTCACCTCGGGAGCATCATGTTTCGCGTCGTCACGCTCAACCTGAACGGCATCCGCTCCGCCGCGGACAAGGGCTTCGTGCAGTGGGCCGAAGCGGCGGGCGCCGATTGTATGGGCGTGCAGGAGGTCAAGGCCCAGGCCGACACGGTGGCTGGCCGCTTCGAGAAGATCGGCGACCTGCGCGGCGAGTTCCACTACGCGCAGAAGAAGGGCTACTCGGGCGTGGGCCTGTATGCGAAGAAGGCGCCGAGCGACGTGAGTCTCGGCTTCGGCTCGCGCGAGTTCGACGCCGAAGGGCGCTGGGTGGAGATGCGCTTCGACACCGCACGGCGCAAGTTCAGCGTCATCAGCTGCTACTTCCCGAGCGGCAGTTCGGGCGAAGAGCGCCAGCAGGCCAAGTTCCGCTTCCTCGCGCGCATGTACCCGCACCTGGTGAAATTGAAGGGCGAGCGCGAGTTCGTGCTGGTGGGCGACATCAACATCGCGCATCACGAGATCGACCTGAAAAACTGGAAGGGCAACCAGAAGAACAGCGGCTTCCTGCCCGAGGAGCGGGCCTGGCTGACCAAGCTGTTCGGCAAGGCCGGGCTGGTGGATGTGTTTCGCACGCTCAACGCCAAGCCCGAGCAGTACACCTGGTGGAGCCAGCGCAGCGCGGGCGCACGCGAGAAGAACGTCGGCTGGCGGCTGGACTATCACATCGCCACGCCGGCGCTGGCGGCCACCGCGCAACGCGAGCAGATCGTGCTCGCGCAGCGCTTCTCCGACCATGCTCCGGTGGTGATCGACTACGACTGGAAGCTGTGACGCTCGACCGCCGATGTGAATAAGTCACAAACGGCGCTGCGCATATTCACCACTCAGAGGATGCGCACCTGCCTACGCTTCGTTCCAGCGCTGAAGGTTTTGGCGCCCACCTCAGGAGCAAGCCATGTTCGACTCGATTGTTGCGACCGCCTCGACGATGGGCTCGACGCCCGTCGCCGCCAAGCCGCTGATGAAAGCGCCGCTGCACTGGTTCGCGCTGATGCTCGACGAAATCGACTACGGCATGCTGCTCGTCGCCGACGATCTGCATGTGGTCCATGCCAACCACGTGGCGCGCGCCGAGCTCGACGCCGAGCATCCGTTGCAGCTGCTCGGCGCCGAGCTGCGCGTGCGCAGGCCGCAAGACGTGGCGCCGCTGCGCGATGCCCTGGCCGCAGCACGGGCGCGCGGCCTGCGTCGCCTGATCCGCCTGGGCGCCGCCGAGCAGCGCCTGTCGGTGGCCGTGGTGCCGCTGGCAGCGGTGGCTGCCGGCAGCGACGGTGACGGTGAAGCGATGACGCTGCTGGTCTTCGGCAAGCGCCAGGTCTGCGAAACCCTGTCGACGCACTGGTTCGCGCGCGAACATGGCCTGACACCGGCCGAAGCCCGCGTGCTGGCCGGTCTGTGCGATGGCCGCTCGCCCAACGACATCGCCGACCAGCAGGGCGTGGCGATCTCGACGGTGCGCGCGCAGATCGGCGCCATCCGCTCGAAGACCGGCTCTTCCAGCATCCCGGCGCTGGTGCGCCAGCTCGCGGTGCTGCCGCCGCTGCTGGGCGCACTGCGCATCGGCACCGTGCATTGAACGACGGCCCTTCGCTACCATCGCGGCGCGCGCCGGGCCTATCCACAGGCTCATCCGGCGCGCCCCTCATGGCGCCGCAGGACCGTTCCGACTTCTCCAATCTCACCGCCACCTTGCCCGCGTCGCTTCGTGCCCTGGCCGAACGCGGCACGCCGCGCAGCTACCGCAAGGGCACGCTCATCATCGAAGAGGGCAGCCACGGCGACACGCTGTACGTGCTGCTGGCCGGGCGCGTCAAGGCGTTTTCGAGCGACGCGCGCGGGCGCGAAGTGGTCTACGGCGTCTACGGCCCCGGCGACTACTTCGGCGAGATGAGCCTGGACGGCGGCCCGCGCTCGGCCAGCGTCATCGCCGACAGCGCCTGCACCTGCGCCGTGCTGACGCGCCAGTCGCTGCGCGAGCACATCGCCGCCGAGCCCGAGTTCGCCTTCGAGCTGATCGCCCGGGTGGCACGCCGCGCGCGCGTGGCGACGCAGAGCGCGCGCAGCATGGCGTTGTTGGACGTGTACGGGCGGGTGGTGCAGTTGCTGGAGTCGTTGGCGCAGGTGCAGCCCGACGGCACGCGCTTGATCGGCGAACGCCTGACGCATGCCGAGATCGCGTCGCGCGTGGGGTGCTCGAGGGAGATGGTGAGTCGGCTGATGAAGGATCTGGAAGCCGGCGGGTACCTCACGACGGCCGGCGGGCTCAGGCTGTACAGGACACTGCCGTCACGTTGGTGAGGGCGCCGAGAAGAGCTTCAGCGCGCCATCGCGCACGTCCTGCCCGCTGAGGCCGGGCGCCTGCTGCGCCAACCATGCCGCAACACGGCGCGTCACGATCGGCGCGGCCATGCTGGTGCCGCTCATGCGGGCAAGACTCCCGGAGCGCGTGCCGGCCGCACTCAGACCCGGCATGTCGGGATGTTCGTCGCCTGCTGCCACCAGGTCGGGGTGAAGGCGGCGCGGCGGCAGACATCGATCCGGACCGAGCGCGCTGTACGGTGATGGTCCACCGGTCCGCAGGTAGCCGGCGCCGACGATGATCGGCAAACGGCCGGTGGCGAGTGAGTTCAACGTGCACTCCTGCGTCACCACCCCATGCGGGCAATCCAGCCAGCGCGACTGCTTGCGCGTCAACCGGCTGCGCGACGGCGAGTCATCGCGTTCCACCCAGCCGTCGATGCGTGCCGTGGTGCTGCCGTGGTTGTGCAACCCAATAACCCATACACCGGCGGGTGCCGGCGGCAAGCCATCTCGCGGCGCCGTTGGAGCGGTCGCAACCAAGGCCATGCAGCCATTGCCCAGAGCGCTGCGCTGCTGGTTGATCACGGCAGCGAGCGTGCAGCCTTGGTCGGTCCATTCGAGCGATTCACCGGCACGCGCCCACAGCCCGGGTTCCTGCCCAGGCGGCGTCAAGCTGATTTCAAGCGACGGTGGGCCGGCCGCGTCTGCGCCGGCAAGCGTTTGCCACCAGAGTTCCGCGTATGCGTCGGTGGGGTCGTCGGGCTCGCGCAACCACTCGAGCGTGGCGCTCTTCGAAGGTTCGAGGTCAAGGCGGGCATGGCACTGCCGCTCGCGTCCGTTGCCTGCGCCGATGACGACCGCGCAGTCGGGCTCGCGAGCCAGCAGGTCGTCGATGGCCTGCTCGATCAGCGACGAGCCATCGTGGGGACCGGCCAGCGTGCCGTAGCTTATGTTGACCACCAGCGGCGGTGGCCCAGGTTTACCGTCGAGTCGCCGCAACTGCCTGCGTGCCTGGATCATGTAGCGCAACCCGTCCAGGACGTGCACGCCGAGCGATCCACCGCTGGTGTCCTCGGTGTTGAGGGCGGGCAAGCCGACGAAGACGATGCCGGCGTCGCTCAGAGGCGTGTCGTCATAGGGTGCAATCAGATCGGCCAGCGGATCGGGCCAGCCCGCGGCCAGATCGAGCACATGGGTGCCGTGCAGGCGATCGGGCATGCCGCCGAGCAAGGAGCGCGGGTAGCCGAGCCGCGCATACCACTGAAGTTCGTCGATCGATTCGGCGTTGAGGCGGCGGCGCAAACTCTCTACGGCATCGTCGTCCGCGTCGAAATTGGTCAACTGCCGGCCATAGCCCATCTCGGTCGCTTGCCACAGGCTCATGACCCCGGCGCTGCCTTGGTCCCATAGAGCGACGATCCTCGAGCGGCCGGCGGCACCATCCCACTTGCGGTTGAAGAGCGCGCCACTATCGTCGATGACGCCGACGACGACGCTGACGGCACGCGCCGCGCCCGACTTCACTGCGCCGCCTTCCGCAAGGCGGGTGCATCGAGCACCAAGGCGAAGGCCGCCACACCGAACTCGAACGGCCCGGCGGCGCGCAACTGGTCGAACGCGCCCGGTTCGCCGCGCTCGACCAGGGCGGTGCAGAAGGTTTGTCCGTCATACGCCGCGGCTGCGAGCACACGTCGGCTGGATGTCAGTTCCTCCCAGCGTTGACGGTCATCCACTCGCAACAGCACCGGCAAGCGGCCCTTAGCTTCGAACTCAGGGAGGTTGCTGAAGCAGCGCATGCGCGTCAGATCGGCCCAGACCAGATACGGATCGACATCGCCGGCCGCCGTGGTCGGGCTGATGACACGCCAGCGATCGGCCTTGGTGCGCGACCAGCTCATGTCCGGAATCCTTCGGCGTCCCACTCGGCCCGGGCCTTTGCCCACAGAGGTGCGAGCAGAGGTGCCGCCTGCGCGGGGGTGGGCTTGCCCTGCTGCGACCAAGTGGTCTCGTCGGGTTTGGTGCCGAGTGGGCCATCCTTTGGGTTGGCGGGGGGAGCGTCCGCCTTGGCCCCGCGTGGCAACTCAGACGTGTTCAAGGTGCGGGCGCACCATTGCCCATTGTTCGACGCCGATGCCACGAACCATTCGCCCAGCGCCTCGCCGAGGATGCGACCAGCCAAGGTATCCATCCGATAGTGCAGTCCGGCGACCTCGCGGTTGTCAGCGATGCGGTGCGCCAGGCGAAAAAGCTGCGCCGCCAGGGGGCTGTCGGTCGCCTGTTGGGACAGTGCCAGCACGGTCCGGGCGAAGAGGTAGGCCTCGCACGAGTGACCCGAGGGCATCGAGGCATGGGCGGGCGTCGGGATCAACGGTTGAATCAATGGAGACCAGGCCACGGGCCGTGGGCAGTTCAATGCTTGCTTGAAGCGCTGGCTCACCGCCGAGGCGAGCCGCAAGCCCACCCCAAGCAACTCGAGCGTAGCTCGGTAGCGTGTGCGCTGCAGGTTGAGCACGGCTACCCAGAACGGCCACGGATGGCGCATCTGCGCCACGATCTCGGGCTGGCGCAGATCGCGCTCTTCGGCGCGCAGCAGCACATCACGGGCATGGACGTTCCAGCAGTGCTGCCGTCGGGCGCTCGATCTTGGCGATGGCTGCGCCGCTGGTTCGATCGCGCAACGTAGCGCTGGCCGGTTTTGGGTTCGTCTCGAACGACAGTCGGCTCAGCAGATCGAAGTGATACACACCGGCGCGCCATTGAGAGCCCGCTTGGGCGACGCTGCGCGCATCGTCGAAAGGCGGCAGGCCGCGTGACCCACGCTTCTTGTTGGGCGACCAGTGAGGCTGCGCCGCGCGTGCTTCGTGGTCATAGACCATTTCCGCGCGGGTACGCCGCAGCGCGGTCGCATAAGCGCCGCCGCCGACCCCTTCCAGGGCACCGGCCGCAGCGATCGATTCGATGCTCTCGATGGACTCGATGCTCTCAATGGACTCGATGCTCTCGATGGATTCGATGCGTGACATGGACTGGCCCTCCTCGAAGCGATTGGTGGTTCAGGTTGGCGTGCCGGCTTCTTCCAGCGCCTGCACATAGAGGGCTCCCCGCGGTGTGTGGATCCCTGGGTATCGTTGGCGAAACAGCCCGACCGTGAAGTGAGGATCGACCTTGAGCATGCGCTGCACCGTCAACCGCGCGTCGTCCACCTGCCCCGCAAGCACCTGGGCGATGGCGAGGTTGCGATAGGTGGGGGTGTGGTATCGGTTGTGGCGCAGCGCTGCATTCGACAACTCGACGACGCGGTCGTACAGATCAGCGGCGAGCAGTGCAGTGCCGGCATAGGTGTTGAAGTAGAACTTCAGCGGGTCCAGCGGCGACAAGCGCAACGCGTGCTCGGCGCAGGCTGCCGCGGCTTGGCCGTCGCCGCTGTAGCTGTGAAGCGCCGCAATGAACAGGCGTGCCAGCGCCTCGTTCGGGTTGACGGACAGTGCCAGCTCGTAGCGGTCGCGAGCGGCCCCAAGGTCCTTTTTGACATGCGCGGTGACGAGCCCATCGATGGCCAAGGCCAGCGCACTCGATGGGTTGGCATCGAGTGCGCGACGGCTGCGGTCATGCGCGCGCGCGCCCTCGGCCGGTCCGTTGTCGCTCCAGCCCTGGGTGACACGCATGATGTGCCACTTGGCGAGATAGGCGTGGGGCTCTGCGACACGGGGGTGGCGCTCGGCCAAGTGCTCCAGGCAGAGCGCCGCGCGTTCGAAGTCTGCGCGCGAGCAGCGATGCATCAGACGCACGGAGCCGTGCAACAGCGCATAGGCCTCGACCGTGGCCAGGGGCTGGCGCTCGACGCGATCGCAATGGTTGTCGAGCAACGCGACGCTGACGGCTTCGACAACGCTCGCGGCCACGGCGCCTTCGCCGAACAAGGTTTCACGCAACGAAGCGGAGAACGCGTCGGCCCAGACGATCCTTTCCGTATCGGCTTCCAGCAGCTGCACGCGAACATGGGCCCGGTCGCCATCGACAAAGCACGAACCACGCACCAGGTAGGCTGCCCCGAGGTGGAGCCCCGCAACGGGAGCCACGGGCGGGTGATCGCGAAACGCCTTCGCCGACATCGGTGAGATCACGTCGATGTCCTTGGAGCGACTCAAACCGGCAGTCACATCGTCGACCAGGGCTTCGCGGAAGGTGCGCGCAGGCAGGTCGTCCGTCCCGGCAAAGGGCAGCACCGCGATGACCATTCGCAGCGGCGATGCGACGCCCGCCGCTGCGGTGCCGGCGCGCGCCGGTGCGCGCTGCGGTGGGTGCAGGCGGAAAGCACGCACCGGTTGCTCCAGGTGCTTGAGGTAGCAGTGGCCCATGTCTTCGACAGCGGCATCGATGTCGGCCACCAGCGCATCGCGCACATCGACCGAAGCGATCAGTTCGCCGGCCGAACCGGTGCCGGCCAAGCGTGCAGCCACGTTCACACCGCTTCCGTAGACGTTGAGCTCGTCGGCCACGATGTCGCACTCGTGCATGCCCATCCGCAGTTCGAACCGGCAGTGCCCTGGAGCGCCTTCTGCGATGGTCTGGGCGCGCGCGCGCATCTCGAGCGCGGCCGCGTTGGCGCGCGGTACGTGCTCGAACTCCAGCAGCATCCCATCGCCCAGGCTCTTCACCATCCGTCCTCCATGCTCGGGCAGCACCGTTGTGCGCACGTCATGCACGAAACGCCGCCAACGGTCGATGAACCCGGCTTCGTCTTCCTGCATCAACCGCACCGACTCGACCACATCCACCACGACGATGGCGCGTCGCGCCCGGGTCAGTTCGGGCAGCGGCCACGGGTCCAGCGGCGGTGGTGACGACATGTTGAGGATGTGACGTTGTGTGCGCATCCTCATTCTGGTGGACGCGCTCGCCTGCCGGCAAGCGCTCGCGACGGTTCAGCGCGTGGCTGGCACCGCCGCCGACTTCTCCGGCGCCGCGAACTTGCGCTCCGGCTTGCCCGCGCGCGCGAAGATCGGCCGCACCTTCGGCAGCTTCTCCTCGATCTCCTTGATGCGCGACGTTCCCGCCGGGTGGGTGGAGAGGAACTGCGGCGGCGCGCCCTTGCTCGCCTCCATCATCTTCTGCCACAGCGTCACGCCGGCGCCCGGGTCGTAGCCGGCGCGCGAGGCCAGTTCCATGCCGACGATGTCGGCCTCGCTCTCGTCTTCGCGGCTGAACTTGAGCGTCAGCAGTTGCGCGCCCATGTTCAGCGCGGCGTCGCCGAGGTTGCCCAGGCCCAGCAGGGCGGACAGCGCCGAAGCGCCGATGCGCGTGGCTGCCGTCTTGCCCATGCGCTCGCGCGCATGTTCGCGCAGCGCATGCGCCATCTCGTGGCCCATGATGGTGGCCACTTCGTCGTCGGTGAGTTGAAGCTGCTGCAGGATGCCGTAGAAGAACGCGATCTTCCCGCCGGGCATGCAGAAGGCGTTCAGGCTCTTGTCGCCCAGCAGGTTGACTTCCCAGCGCCACTGCTTGGCGCGCGCGTTCCAGACGTGGGTGGCCGGAATCAGGCGCTGCGCGATGTAGCGCAGCCGCTCCACCTGCGGGTGGTTGTCGGGCGCGAGCGCGCGTTTTTGCTGTGCCTGCTGCAGCATCTGCGCGTACTGCTTGGAAGCCGCGCCTTCGATCTGCTCGGCCGGCACGAGCTTGGTGAACTTGCTTTCCTTGCCGACGTCCTTGCGCACGCCTTCGTCGCTGGCCTTGTCCTGCGCCAGCGCCGGAGCCACCGCGCCGGCGGCCAGCGCCACGCCGAACAGGCGTCGCGAATGCAGCGCGCAGCGGCAGCCGACGCCATGCGGCAGGTCGATCGTGGCATCGGTGCGAAACAACTCCAGGCTCATCAGTCAATCTCCTTCGGCACAACGGATGGCGCTTCGAGCGCTTGCACGCTCGCCCGCAACCACCAGAGCAGCGCCAACGCGGGGGCGGCCGCGATGGTGGACACGATGAAAAACGTCGGCCAGCCAATGGATTCCGCCAGCACGCCGGCCAGCGGCCCGACCCAGACCCGGCCGATCGACGCAAATGCCGACAGCAGCGCGAACTGCGTGGCGGTGAAGCGCTGGTTCGTCAGGCTCATCAGGAAGGCGACGAAGGCCGCCGTGCCCATGCCGCCCGACAGGTTCTCGAAGGCCACCGCCAGCAGCAGCGCGCCGTCCACCGGGGTCGGTGCGGCCAGTTGCACGAACTTCCAGTCGAACGCCGGAATCGTCAACGCGCCGAGCGTGCCCTTGCCGCCGACGGCCAGCCACCAGAAGGCCAGGTTGCTGAGCAATTGCAGCACGCCGAACAGCATCAGCGAGCGCCACAGGCCGAGCTTCAACATCAGCGCACCGCCGACGAGCGCGCCGGCGATCGTCAGCCACAGGCCGAGCACCTTGTTGACCACGCCCACCTCGGCCGGCGTATAGGCCATCGCCTTCAACAGAAACGGCGTCAGCAGCGAGCCGGCGAAGGCGTCGCCGAGCTTGTAGAGCACGATCAGCACCAGGAACGCGACCGCGCCGGGCGTGCTGAAGTACGCGCCCAGGCCCGACAGCAGCGTCTCGAACTTCGCGCGCCGCGCCGCAAACGCCGCCAGCGGCAGCGTGATGGCGATGCCGACGAGCAGCGACAGCAGGTCGGCCCAGCGCCCCTGCAGCGCCGCGGGCAGCGCGCTGCCCTGCCACAGCGGCGTCATCGCGCGCGCGCACGGCGGGTGCGACGAGCCGATCCGTGACGAGGTAGCCGGCGATCACCGCGGCGATCACGGCGACGAAGCCGATCAGGTCGTTGCGCGGCAGGCTGCGCGGCGCCGCAGCCACGTTCAGGCGCGGCAGCAAGGTCGCCGACAGCACGGCCGCGCCCACCATCAGCCACGCCATGAAGCGATAGACATCGGGCCAGCTCCAGCCGCCGCCTTGTTGCGCGTCGGTCCAGATCAGCGCGATGCCGCCCGACAGGATCATCGCCATGCGGTAGCCGGCGATGTTGAGCGAGGCGCCGATGCCGCGCTCGTGCGCCGGCAGCATGTCGGTGCGGTAGGCGTCGATGACCACGTCCTGCGACGCCGAGATGAAGGCGACAGCCACCGCCATCAACGCGAACGCCTGCGTCGCGCCGGTGGGCGAGATGCCGGCCATCAGCACCAGCGCGGCGGCCAGCAGCAACTGCGTCAGCACCAGCCAGCCGCGGCGCCGGCCGAGCCACGGCAGATCGAAGCGGTCCATCAGCGGTGCCCACAGGAACTTGAAGGTGTAGGGCAGGCCCACCAGCGAGAGAAAGCCGATGGTGGCGACATCCAGCCCTTCCATCGACAGCCACGCCTGCATCGCCTGACCCGTCAACGCCAGCGGCAGGCCGGAGGCGAAGCCGAGCACGATGACCACGAGCGCACGATGCCAGGCCGCGAAGCGATGCGCGCTGGCTGCGGCGGCGACGGTGTCGGTGGCAGGCATCGAGCGATTCTAGGCAGCGCCACAATGCGCGCCGATGCAAACACTGCACACGCCGCGCCTGGTGCTCGAACCGCTGGTGGCCGCGCACGCCGATGCGCTCTACCCGCTGCTGGCCGATGCGCGCATGGCCGAGTTCCTCGACCACCCTGCGCCGGCCTCGCTGCAAGCGCTGCGCGAGCGCTACGGCCGGCTCGAGTCGAGGCGCTCGGGCGATGGGCGCGAACACTGGCTCAACTGGGCGATCTTGCTGCGCGACGATGCTGCTGCTGGCGACACTCGCGGCGCGATCGGTGCCGTGCAGGCCTCGGTGCTCGAAGACCACCGCGCCTGGGTTGCGTACGAAGTCGGCTGCGCCTGGTGGGGCCGCGGCATCGCCACCGAAGCGACGCAGGCAATGCTCGATCACCTCGAGCGGGACTACGCCGTGACGCAATGCATGGCGACGGTGGACCAACGCAACGAACGCTCCTGGCGGTTGCTGGAGCGGCTGGGTTTTGCGCGAGCGAGCGCGGACGAGGCGGATGCGCTGGAGGTGCAGCGCGGTGATCGGCTGTACCTGCACTCGATCAGCGCTTGATCGGCCGCACGGTGCCGCCCTTTGTGATCGACCAAAGCATCGGCGGCGCCGTCTCGGCGACAGCTCGCTGGACCGCCGGCCAGGCGGCGATGACGACTGCGGCCGCTGCCGCGGCCGACAGATTCCCGGATGTCAGAGCAAAGACGTGCATGCGCGCGCGTCGCACCGCGGCCAGCTCGTTCGCGCGGTTCCTGATGCGCTGGTCGCGCGTCATCACGATCCAGCCGCGTTCGCCGACCGCACGCTACCAATCGGGATCGGGCACATCGTCGGCAAAGTGATCGCGGTGTGCCTCGAAGGTGATGTTCGCCGTCCGCAGTGCGCGATCGAGTGTGTGGCTCCAGAGATCCCGGTCGATGAACAGCGTGGGTGTGTTCGGCTCAGGCGGCACGGCGGCGCTGCCACTCGAAGCGCAGCGCTTCTTCGATCTGGCGTGGGCTCACGCGGTAGTCCGCGGCCATCTCCTCGATCGAGTCGCCGGCGCCGTAGCGGTCGGCGATGACTTCGGTGCGCACATAGACCCCTGCAAGCGCCGGGCGGCCGAACGAGCGCAGTGGATCGACCACCACCGCCTTCGGCTGCTCCGCATTGCCAGCAGCGGGCGCGCTCAGCGGAAAGAGGCGAACGGCAATCCCACGGTGGTCGTAGTCGACGCGGCTCAACGCCTGCTCGAAGTCGGCGCGCAGCGCCTGCTGGCCTTGCTGCGAGACGTTGAGCAATTCACCCGCGCGCTCGACGAACAGATCAAGACCGTTGGTGCGGAACTGAGCCGAGAGCAGCGGCCGCGCATCGCCCATGCGCTGGCGCATGTAGTCCACCGCTTGTCGCACCTGAGGCAGCTTGACCCGATGGCGCCGACGGATCACGCCCAAGAGGTGCAGCTCGCACAGGTTGGCGAACGACAACAGCTTGTGCCGGACGTTCGACGGCTCGATAACCCGCCGAAAGCGCTTGGGCTTGCCGTCGGCATGCGTGTAGTCGTGACCGAAGCTCCACGCCTGCACCGTGCCCAGGGGTAACGCGAGGATGTGCGCAGCCTCGCCTGCCCGGTAGGCGGGCTCGTCATGCACGGGGGTGGAATGGCGATCGGTGCTCAAGGCCGTGGGTCCAAAGGCAACGCAGTTTAGGCGCAGCCTTGGAGCGATGCCACCCGGTCAGCGCGCCGGCGCCGACGCACCCGGCACCACCGCCGGCACCAACCCCTGCCGAT
This sequence comes from uncultured beta proteobacterium, assembly GCA_963738605.1. Classification (GTDB taxonomy): domain Bacteria; phylum Pseudomonadota; class Gammaproteobacteria; order Burkholderiales; family Burkholderiaceae_C; genus CADEEN01. The sequence goes on along the minus strand of CAVTXG010000012.1, from coordinate 99,992 downwards.
AGATCGCCTGCGCCAGCGACAGCAGCCGTTCCTTGTGCGCCGTGCCCACCAACGCATACCCGGCCCCGGCCTCGACCCAGTAGAACAGCCCGACGTTGCCTTGCTGCACGTAGCGGAAGCTGGTCGGCGCGTCGGCTTCGGGCTTGCGCAGGTAGACGGTGACGCGCTCCTTGGTGGCGCCGTTCTCGTACATCAGCTGCGCGCTCTTGCCCTGCGCGTCGGGCAGCAGGCGCCCGCCCATCAGCTCGAAGCCTTCGTCGCGCAGGTCGAAGAGCTTCACCGGCACGTCGATGCGCCGCGTCAGCCAGCGCGAGAGATGTTCCTCCTGCGCCTTGACTTCCACCGGGTGCCGCGGCTCGGGCGTGAAGACGCTGTGGGCATAGGCCGCGCGCTGCACCCAACCGGCGGCCGTGCCGGCTTGCGTGGCCTGCACCAGGCGCTCTGTGCGCTGGCCCTGCACTTGCCAGGTCAGCGCCGAGCCGATGACGCCGCCGGCGACAAGCAGGCCGGCGGCCATCGCGACGCGTGCCCAGTCGCCGCCCCAGTGCGAGCCGTTGTGCACGGTGTCCGTCAGGCGCGGCGACACGGCCTCGCCACGCACCGGGTCGAAGCGCGCGCGCAGCGCGTCGCGGTCGGCTTGCCACAGCCGCACCTTGGCCGCGGCGGCTGCATCCTGGCGCAGGTGCGCGGCGACGCGCGCGCGCTGCTCGGCGTCGCCTTCGCCGTCGAGCCAGGCCGAGAGGTCGGTGTCGCTGAAGTCGGTGTGGTGTTCGCTCATGGCGTCAGATCACGCGGCGAAGATCGGGTTTGGTGGCATCGGCGCCTTTGGCTGGGTTCGACGCCGGCGCCGTGCCGTCGAGCCAGCCGCGCAGCAGGCCGCGCGCCCGCGACACGCGCGACATCACCGTGCCCTCGGGAACGTGCAGCACCTCCGCGGCCTCGGCATAACTCAGCTGCTCGACGATCACCAGCATCAGCGCGCTGCGCTGGTCGGGCACGAGGCGCGCCAGGGCCGCGGAGAGGTCGAGCTGCAGGCCGATGTCGGGCTCGTGGCGGCGCTCGCGGTCGAGCGCTTCGGTGACGCGCTCGGGAGAAATCACGTCGAGGTGCTTGTCGCGGCGCAGGCTGTCGAGGAAAGCGTTGTGCGCGATCGCCAGCAGCCACAGCACCAGGTCGCGCTTCGGGTCGAACTGGCGCCAGTGGTTGAGCGCGCGTTCGAGCGCGGTCTGCACCAGGTCGTCGGCCGCGCCGGCGTCGAACACCAGCGAGCGCGCATAGCGCCGCAGGCGCGGGATGGCGCCGAGCAGTTGTTGGCGGAAGGCGGGTGGCGCGCTCATGGGTGTCACAAGAGCTTACGCCGCCGGAGGCCGGGTCATTCCGCCGGCACGTCGACGAAGCGCCAGATGTCACGCATGAAGGGGTGGCGCCAGAAGCCGCGCGTGCCCGGCTGCACCAGGTCGAGCGCGATACGGTGGCCGTGCACCTTGAACGGCATGTAGGCCACCAGCGTGTCCTTGGCCTTGCGCATCAGCGCCTCGCGCTCGGCGCCGTCGGGCAGCACCAGTTGTTGCTCGTAGAGGCGGTCGAACGCGGCCAGCGCAAAGCGCGGGTCGTTGGCTTCGCTGGCGTTGGGGCCGTAGGCGATCGCCAGGAAGAAGCCCCCATCGGGCGAGCCCGCCGTCCACGAGTAGCCCCACATCATCAGCGTGCCGGCGCGGCTCTTCTTCAGCAGCTCGGGCCAGGTCGAGACCTCGAACTCGATCTTCAGGCCCACCGCATCCAGGCCGCGCTTCCACAACTCGCTCTCGGTGCGCGAGCGCTGATCGCTCTGCGTGGCGAGCCGGAGCACGAGCGGCTGGCCGTCGGGCTGCTCGCGCCAGCCGTCGCCGTTGCGGTCGACGTAGCCGTGCAGGTCGAGCAGGGCGCGGGCGCGCGCCGGATCGAAGTCGCTCATCACGCTCTTGTAGGCGGCGTCGTAGCCCGTGGTGAAGGGCACGATGGTCGACTGCGCCGGGATCGCCAGGCCGCCGAAGATGCGCCGGATATAGGCCTGGCCGTCGAAGGCCAGGGCGATGGCGCGGCGCAGCGCCACCTTCTCGGGCGTGTAGCCGCCCACCAGCGGGTGCTCCATGAAGAAGAAGCTCATCACCATGTCCGGCCGCAGGGCGCGTTGCAGGCGCACGCCGCGCTTGGCCAGGAACGGCGCGAGTTCGCCGTGCGGCGCGGCGATGGCCGCGTACGGGCCGGGCACCGCCAGCCAGGCGTAGCCGCCGTTGAGAAACGTCAACCAGCGCGGCTGGTCTTCCTCGACCACGTCGAGAACGACCTCGTCGATCAGCGGCAGCGACTTGCCGGCGAGCGTGGCCGCGATCTCGCCCGCCAGCGGCTCGTCGGCCGGCACGCCCTGGTAGCCGGCGCCGCGCCACGAGGGCGAGCGTTCGAGGACGATGCGCGAGGCGCGGCGCCACTGCTTCAGACGGAACGCGCCGGTGCCCACCGGGTGCGCGCCGATCTCGTCGGCGTAGAACTCGACCACCTCGCGCGCCACCGCGCCGACGATCGACGGATCGGCCAGGGTGTAGACGAAGCGCGGATTCGGCACGCCCAAGGTGACGCGCAGCGTGAACCGGTCGAGCGCGCGCACGCCTTCGACGGGGGCGTCGTAGTCGAAGGGCGTGCGCGCCTTGACGGCGCGCTCGCGCAGCTCGCTCAGGCCCGGCAGCTTCAGCGACTCGAACAGGTACAGGTCGGACGAGTTGTACTTCGGGTCGTAGTAGCGCTTGATCGAGTAGACGTAGTCGGCGGCGGTGAGTTCTCTCGGCTTGCCCTTGAACGCGGCGTCGTCGGCGAAGAAGATGCCCGGCCGGATGCGCAGCGTGAACACCTTGCCGTCGGCCGAGATCTCGGGCAGGTCCACCGCGGTGACGGGCAACAGCCGCGCCGGCCGCGCCAGGTAGTCGTAGCCCAGCGGCGCTTCGAGGATGTTGGCCAGCACCGTGGTGGTGTTGTTGTCGCTGTTGGTCTGCGGCGGATCGAAGGTGGTCTCGGGCGAGGTCAGCGGCAGGCGCAGCACCTTCTTCTTCGCGTTCTCGACGGCCCACGTCGCCGCGGGCGCAACGCCAGCGGCAGCGAGCAGCGCACGGCGTCGTGTCAGCTTCACTGGGCCGGCTTCCTCGACATGTCGATATCGACCATGTGCCACCAGTCGTTCCAGAACACCGTCCGCCGATAGCCGACGACCCAGGGGTGCCACATGTCGGTCGAGATGCGATGAACGTTGAACTTGTAGGGCATGTAGGCGGCGGCGATCTTCTTGGCCTCGTGGAACAGCGCCAGGCGCTCGGGACCGTCGGGCAGCGTCGTCATGCGCTGGTAGAGGCGGTCGAACTCGTCGTGCTTGAAGCGCGCCACGTTCTGTCCGCCGAACTGCGTGCTGTCGTAGCGCGCCAGCGCGCCTTGCCCATCGGGCTGCGCCGACGAGCCGCCCAGCGCCCAGACTTGCAGCTTGCCGGCGCGTGCGCTCTTCAACTGCTCGGGCCACTTGGCCACGGTGGTCTTGCTGCGGATGCCGATGGCCTGCATGTCCTTGTTCCACAAGGCAAGAAGCTCGCGACCCACCTGATCGGGCTGCGAGGCGCGGTCGATCAGCAGCGGCTTGCCGTCGGGCAGGTCGCGCCAGCCGTCGCCGTCACGATCGACGTAACCGAACAGGTCGAGCAGGGCGCGCGAGCGCGCCGGGTCGTACTGGCTCATCTCGCTCTTGAACGCCGCGTCGTAGCCGGTGGTGTGCGGGTTGGCCGGTGCCTGCGCGGGAATCGCCTGGCCGCGGTAGCCGATGCGGATGAGTTTGTCGAGGTTGGTCGCCAGGCCGATGGCGCGGCGCAGCGCTACCTTGTCGGGCGTGTAGCCGCCGACCACCGGGTCTTCCATGTTGAAGTAGACGTAGGCGCTGTCGGAATTGACCTGGCGCGCCATGCCGACGCCGCGCTTGGCCAGGTTCGGCGCGAGCTTGCCGTTGGGTGCGGCCTGGCTGATGAACTCGGGCGGCACGTCGTTGGCCTGGCCGCCGATGAAATCGGTCTCCTCGTTGAGGAAGGCCAGCCAGCGCGGCTGCTGCTCCTCGATGATCGACACGCGCACCTCGTCGATCATCGGCAGCTTGCGGCCCTTGAAGCGCGCCAGCAGGGCCTGGCCCTCGGCGTCGTCGGGCGCGGGCTCGGCCTTGTAGAACTCGTCGCGATAGTGCGGGCTCTTCTCCAGCACGATCAGCGAGGCGCGCCGCCACTGCTTGAGGCGAAACGGCCCGGTGCCCACCGGGTGCGCATCGATCCGGTCGCCGTAGAACTCGACCACCTCGCGCGCTTGTGCGCCGTAGAGATCGGAGCCGGCGAGTTGCTCGATCAGGCGCGGCCGCGGCTCGCGCAGCTTGAACTGCACGGTGTGGCGATCCAGCGCCTTCAGGCCCTCGATCGGGGTGTCGTAGTCAAACGGCTTGCGTGCGTCGAGCGCGGCCTGGCGCAGCTCACGCAGGCCGACGAAGCCGACCTGCGCGTCGAGAAACCCCCAGGCCGGCGACTTGTTGGCGGGGTCGGCGATGCGCTGCAGTGCGTAGATGAAGTCCTGCGCCACGACTTCGCGCCGAACTTGACGACCATCGGGGCCTTTGAAAGCCGGGTCGTCGGCGAAGAAGATGCCCGGGCGCACCTTCACCGTCCAGATCCTGAAGTCGGCCGAGGTCTCGGGCATGCCGAGGGCGAGCTGCGGCACGATCTTGGCCGGCCGCGCCAGGTGGTCGTAGGTGTAGAGCGCCTCGAAAATGTGCGGCGTGATCGTGCGCGAGTAGATGTCGATGATCTTGGCCGGATCGAGGCTGCTCTCGGCGACGCGAAAGGCGAGCTTGAGCACCTTGGGCGGTTCGGCGGCGCCGGCGTCGCACGCCAGCGTGACGAGCAACAAGAGCAGCGGCCGCCAGCGGTGGCTCATGACTTCGGCTTGCGCGCCATGTCCACGTCCACCAGGTGCCACCACTCGTTCCAGAACAGCGGCCGGCGAAAGCCGATCACCCACGGGTGCCACATGTCGGTGGAGATCTGGTGAACCGTCGAGCGGTAGGGCATGAACGCCACGGCGATCTTCTTCAGCTCGACGAACAGGGCGTCGCGCTCGGCGCCGTTGGGCAGGGTCTGCATGCGGTCGTAGATGGCATCGAACTCGGCATTCTTGAAGCGCGCCAGGTTCTGGCCGGCGGCCTGCGGGCCGTGGTAGCGCATGAACGCGCTCTGGCCGTCGAGCGCAGCGGCCGAACTGTTGAGTGACCAGACCTGCAGCTTGCCGGCGCGGGCGCTCTTCAACTGCTCGGCCCACTTGCCGACGTTGAAGGTGGTTCTGACGCCGATGGCATCCAGGTTCTTCTTCCACAGCGTGTCGAACTCGCGGTTCACCGACTCGGGCTGCGTCGAGCGCACGATGACGAGCGGCTTGCCGTCGGGCAGGTCGCGCCAGCCGTCGCCGTCGCGGTCGACATAGCCGTAGAGGTCGAGCAGGGCTTTGGCGCGTGCCGGGTCGTACTGCGAGTTCTCGCTCTTGAACTGCGCGTCGTAGCCGGTGGTGCCCGGGCTCACCGGCGACTGCGCCGGAATCGCCAGGCCGCGGCGGATGGTGCGGATCTCGCGCTCGATGTCCTGCGCCAGCGAGAGGGCACGCCGCAGCGCCACCTTGTCGGGCGTGTAGCCGCCGACCACCGGGTCTTCCATGTTGAAGTACGTCAGGCCGACGCTCGAGGTCACCACGCGCGATGCGCCGACGCGGCGCTTGGCGAGATTCGGTGCGATCTTGCCGTTGGGCATCGCCTGCGCCACGAACTCGCCCGGCACCGCGCCGCTCAGGCCCGAGGTGCTGTCGATCTGCGCGTTGAGGAACGACAGCCAGTAGGGCTGGGCTTCCTCGACGATCGAGACGCGCACCTCGTCGATCAACGGCAGGCGCTTGCCCTTGAGCTTGGCAAGGATGGTCTGGCCCTCGGTATCGTCGGCCGCCGGTTGCGCGTCGTACAGAACCTCGCGGTACTCGGGGTTGCGCTCGAGCACGATCAGCGACGAGCGCCGCCACTGCTTGAGCCGGAACGGCCCGCTGCCCACCGGATGCTCGGCGATCCTGTCGCCGTAGAACTCGACCACCTCGCGCGCCTGCGCGCCGAGCAGGTCGGAGCTGGCAATGGTCTCGATGAAGCGCGGGCGCGGCTCCTTCAGCGTGAAGCGGATGGTGCGCCGATCGAGCGCGAGCACGCCCTCGATCGGCTTGTCGTAGTCGAACGGCTTCCTGGCGTCGAGCGCGGCCTTGCGCGCTTCGGCCAGGCCGACGAAGCCGACCGATTCGATCCAGCCCCAGAGCTGGCTCTTGTTGGCCGGGTCGGCGATGCGCTGCAGTGCATAGACGAAATCCTGCGCCACGACTTCGCGCTTGGCGCCCTTGAATGCTGGATCGCTGGCGAAGTAGATGCCGGGCTTCAGGCTGATGGTGAAGGTCTTGAAGTCGGCCGAGGGCTCGGGCATCGCCGCGGCGATCAGCGGCTTGATCACGGCCGGCCGCGCCAGGTGGTCGTACTGGTACAGGCCTTCGAAGATGTGCGGCGTGACGGTGCGAGAGTAGATGTCGCTGATCGCCGACGGGTCGAACCCGGTCTCGGCGCTGCGGAAGGCGACGTTGAGCACCTTGCGTTCCTGCGCCACCGCTGCGCTGACGAGCAGCAGCGCCAGCGCAGTGCTGATCAAGTGCTTCATTGCGGCGCCGGCCCTTCGAGATCGACATAGCGCCACCAGTCGCGCATGAACGGGTGGCGCTTGTAGCCTTGCATCTGCGGGTGCAGCAGGTCGGTGGCGATGCGGTGCGCGCTCACCTTGTACGGCATGTAGGCGACACCGAGCAGCTTGGCCTCGCGCATCAGCGCCTCGCGCTCCGGGCCGTCGGGCATCACGGCCATGCGTTCGTACAGCGCGTTGAAGGCCGGCAGGTCGAAGCGTGCGTGATTGGCCTGGCCCTTGTTCGGGCCGTAGAGCAGATCGAGGAAATACTGGCCGTCGGGATTGGCCGCGCTCCAGGCCACGCCCCACATCATCAGCTTGCCGGCGCGGCTTTGCTTCAGGTTCTCCGGCCACTGCGCGATCTTGAAAGTGGCGCGAACGTTCACCGCCGCCAGCGCCTTCTGCCACAGGCCCTGCTGCTGGCGCGAAACGCCGTCGGACTGCGAAGCGATTTCGAGCAGCAGCGGCGCGCCGTCGGGCAAGTCGCGCCAGCCGTCGTTGTTCTTGTCGGTGTAGCCGTACATGTCGAGCAGCGCTTTGGCGCGCGCCGTGTCGTGCAGGCTCATGTCGGTCTTCAGCTTCGGCTCGTAGCCGGTGAGCAGCGGCGCGACGATGGTCTGCGCGGGAATGGCCTGGCCGCGCCGCATGATCGCGATCTCACGCTCGCTGTCGTAGGCCAGCGCCAGTGCCCGCCGCAGCGCCACGCGCTCGGGCGTGTAGCCGCCGACGACGGGATGCTCCATGCCGAAGTACATCAGCGTCGAATCCACCAGCGGCACGCGCTCGATGCGCACGCCCTGCTTGGCGAGATTGGGCGCGAGCTTGTTGTTGGGGATCGCGATGGTCGCGAACTCCTCCGGCAGGCGTTCGAGCATGTCGTGCTCGCCGTTGAGAAACGCCAGCCAGCGCGGCTGGCGCTCTTCGATGATGCTAACTTCGATGCGGTCGATCAGCGGCAGGCGGCGGCCGGCAAGTTTCTTCGCAATCACTTGCGCGCTCGCATCGGCGTCGGCTGCCTGCTCGTCGTAGGCATGCTCGCGGTAGCCGGGATTGCGTTCGAGCACGATCTTCGCGCTGCGCCGCCATTCGGCGAGGCGGTACGGCCCGGTGCCCACCGGGTGCTCCATCTCCCGGCCGGCGTTGGCCTCGATCACCTCGCGCGCCACTGCGCCCATCACCGCGCCGTCGGCCATCACGTAGTAAAAGCGCGGCGCCGGTTGCGCCAGGCGCACTTCGAACGTGTAGCGGTCGAGCGTGCGCAGGCCCTCGACCTCGCTGTCGTAGGGGAACGGTGTCTTGTCGGCGATCGCCTTCTTGCGTATCTCCGACAGGCCGAGCACTCTCGAGTTCTCCAGCTGGAACAGGCTCGCGCTCTTGAACTTCGGGTCGTAGTGGCGCTTGAAGCTGTAGACGTAGTCGGCGGCAACCAGCTCGCGCTTCTGACCTTTGAACGCCGGGTCGTCGGCGAAAAAGATGCCGGGGCGGATGCGAAAGACGAAGCGCTTGCCGTCGTCGCTGATCTCGGGCAGCGCCGCCGCGGTCTGCGGCTTCACGCGCGCCGGCCGCGCCAGGAAGTCGTAGGTCAGCGGCGCTTCGAAGATGTTGGCGGTGACGGTGCGCGAGTACAGGTCGCTGATCTGCGCCGGATCGAACCCGGTTTCGGCAACTGGGAAGGCATAGCGAAGCACCTTCTTCGGCGCCTGCGCCGCGGCGGGGCTGCATGCCAGCGCGAGGCTCGTGACCAGCGCCAGCAAGAGGGGCGATTTCATAGCGCCGCAGTCTAGCGAGAGGCATCACCCTAGTGCGGCGCGGGCAAATGCGGGGGAACCCGCGCTCGGCGCCGCCCTACACTCGCGCGTCCCAAAAAGACGCTTCGACTGCAAACATGGCGGCCTACCTGATCAGACGCCTGTGGCAAATGGTGCCGACCCTGATCGGCGTCGTGCTGCTGGTGTTCTTTCTCTTCAAGTACTTCGGCGGCGACCCGGCCGAAATCCTCGGCGGCTTGAACGCCACGCCCGAGCAGATCGCCGCGATCCGGCAGACGCTCGGGCTGGACCAGCCGGTGTGGGTGCAACTCGGCATCTACTTGAAGAGCATCGTCAGCTTCGACTGGGGCAAGAGCTGGGCGACGAATGAAGCGGTGAGCAACCTGTTCGCCACGCGCCTGCCGGCGACGCTGACGGTGATGATCCCGATCCTGGTGCTCGACGTCGTGCTGGCGCTGCCGATCGCGATGTGGGTGGCCTACCGCCGCGGCTCGCTCACCGACCGCACGATCATGGTGGTGACGACGATCGCGCTGTCGATCAGCTTCCTCGTCTACATCATCGTCGGCCAGTACCTGTTCGGCTTCCAGCTCGGCTGGTTCCCGGTGCAGGGCTGGAGCGATTCGGTCTGGACGAATCTCGCGGTCTACACGCCGCTGCCGGTCCTGCTCGCGGTGATGGTCGGCCTGGCGCCGCAGACGCGCCTGTACCGCACCTTCTTCCTCGACGAGATGGGCCACGACTATGTGCGCACCGCGCGCGCCAAGGGCCTGACCGAGAACACGGTGATGTTCAAGCATGTGCTGCGCAACGCGATGATCCCGATCCTGACCAACGTCGGCCTGGCGCTGCCGGGCATCTTCGTCGGCTCCTTCCTGATCGAGGTCTTCTTCTCGATCCCGGGCCTCGGCCGCGAGGTGCTGCTGGCGGTGAATCGCAGCGACTACCCGGTGATCCAGGCGGTGACGGTGTACCTGGCGGTGATCACGATGCTGATCAACCTGCTGGTGGATGTCTGCTTCAAGCTGGTCGATCCGCGGGTGACGCTCAAATGAACACCACCACCGCTGTGATGCAGGCGCCGAGTGGCGCCATCGAGCGCAGCGAAGGCGTCTGGCATGCCGCGTGGCGACGCTTCAAGATGGACCGTGTCGGCCTGGTCAGCGCGGTCATCGTCATCGCCTTCCTGCTGTTGATCGCCGCGGCTGCAATCGGCGTCGTCGCCAAGAACTGGCAGAAGGAAGTGGCGGTGGCCAACGCGCCGCCCAACTTCATCGGGCCGCGACCGCCGGAAGCGATCGGCGCGATCGAGGTGCCGAAGGGGCCGAACGTCGATCTCTCGGCGATCGATCCGCTCGCGCCGAAGTACAAGGAGTGGGACGAGCGCGCCGCCAAGTTCAAGACCGAAGAGGTCGTCAAGACCGAGACGCGGCCCTTCGGCGCCGACCGCTTCGGCCGCGACGTGCTCTCCAAGGCGGTCAAGGGCACGCAGATCTCGGTCTTCGTCGGCGTGATGGCCGCGCTGGTGGCCACCGCGATCGGCACGCTGCTCGGCGCGCTGTCGGGCTACTTCGGCGGCAAGGTCGGCGACTTTCTGGAGTGGCTCTACAACGTCTTCGAAGCCATCCCCGGCATCCTGCTGATCTTCGCGTTCGCCGCGGTGTTCGGCCGCGGCATCACCACCGTCGTGCTGATCCTCGGCCTCACCGGCTGGTCGGGCATCTACCGCCAGGTGCGATCGGAGTTCATCAAGCACCGTGGCCGCGAGTACGTGCGCTCGGCCGAAGCCATCGGCGCCAGTCATACCAGCCGCATCTTCAGCCACATCCTGCCCAACATCAGCCACGTCGTGCTGGTGCGCATGAGCCTGCTGGTGGTGGGCTTCATCAAGGCCGAGGTGATCCTGTCCTACCTCGGCCTCGGCGTCGGCGTCGACGACGTGTCCTGGGGCACGATGCTGGCCGAAGCGCAGGGCGAGCTGATCCTCGGCCACTGGTGGCAATTGGCCGCAGCGACGCTGTTCATGGCGGTGTTCGTCACCGCGTTCTCGTTGATGACCGATGCGCTGCGCGATGCGCTCGATCCGAAACTGCGCGGCCTGGAGTGATGCGATGAGCTTGCTTTCCATCCAGGACCTGCGCGTCGCCTTCCGCATGGGCAAGATCAACGGCGTGGTGCAGCGCACCGAAGCTGTCAAGGGCGTGTCGTTCGACATCGAAGAGAACACGACGGTCGCGCTGGTCGGCGAATCGGGCTCGGGCAAGAGCGTCACCGCGATGTCGATCCTGAACCTGCTGCCCGACAACGCCGAGCGCAGCGGCAGGATCGAGTGGGGCGGCAAGGACTTGCTGCGCACGCCGCTGCACGAGTTGCAGCACCTGCGCGGGCGCGAGATCGCCTGTGTCTTTCAAGACCCGATGCAGTCGCTGAACCCGGTGTTCACCGTCGGCGACCAACTCATCGAGCCGCTGATCAAGCACATGAAGATGGGCAAGCGCGCCGCGCTGGAGCGCGCCGAGCAGTGCCTGGTCGAAGTCGGCATGCCCGAGCCCAAGCGTCGCCTGGACGCCTATCCGCACGAGCTCTCCGGCGGTCAGCAGCAGCGCGTGATGATCGCGATGGCGCTGGCCTGCGAGCCCAAGCTGCTCATCGCCGACGAGCCGACGACGGCGCTCGACGTGACGATCCAGCGCCAGATCCTCGAGCTGATTGCGGGCATTCAGGAAAAGCACCGCATGAGCGTGCTCTTCATCAGCCACGACCTGGGTCTGGTCGGCGAAATCGCCGACCAGGTGCTCGTCATGCGCCACGGCATCCTGCGCGAGCAAGGCCCCGTCGCCGGCATCTTCGCCGCGCCCAAAGACGCCTACACACAGGCGCTGCTGGCCTGCCGACCGAGCCTGACCAACACGCAGGCGCGGCTGACAGTGATCGACGATCACATCGCCGGCCGCAAGGGGCGCCAGGAGGGCAAGCCGAAGGATGCAAACGCGCCGGTGGTGCTCGAAGTCAAGGGCCTGTCCAAGAGCTTCTGGATCAAGCAGGGCCTGTTCGGCAAGCGCGAGTTCAAGGCGGTGCAGAACGTCAACTTCCAGCTGCGCAAGGGCCACACGCTCGGTGTGGTCGGCGAGTCGGGCTCGGGCAAGACGACGATGGGCCTGTCGCTGCTGCGTCTGCACGAAAGCAACTCCGGCCCGATGGCCGGCGAAGCGATCTTCGGCGGCAAGAATCTGTTGACGCTGACGGACGCCGAGCGCCAGCCGATGCGGCGTCGCCTCCAGGTCGTGTTCCAGAACCCTTATGCGAGCCTGAACCCGCGCTTCACTATCGGCCAGACGCTGGTCGAGCCGATGGCGATCCACTCGATCGGTGCAAACACCGCAGCGCGCGAGGAAAAAGCACGCGTGCTGCTCGGCAAGGTGGGTCTGGACGACAGCGCCTTCGTCAAGTACCCGCACGAATTTTCCGGCGGCCAGCGCCAGCGCATCGCGATCGCGCGCGCGTTGACGCTCGACCCCGAGGTGCTGGTGCTCGACGAGGCGGTGAGTGCGCTCGACGTATCGGTGCAGGCACAAGTGCTCAACCTGCTGAAGGATCTGCAGGACGAGTTCGGCCTGGCCTACGTTTTCATCAGCCACGACCTCGCTGTGGTGCGCTTCATCAGCGACGAGGTGCTGGTGATGAAGGACGGCATCGTCGTCGAGCAAGCCAGCGCGGCACAAATCCTCGCCGCGCCGCGCGAGGCGTACACGCAGCGATTGCTGGCGGCCATACCGCGCGGGTACCGCGCAGCCGCTTGATGCCTTGCTCCTCGCCCACGGGCGCGAGAAGAGACGATCTGCGATCGCTTGATCAGCGCCCAATCCTGATCGCGTTGTAAAGAGACTTTGCGCGCCGGACGCAGCGCGTGCATGCGTGCCGCATCGTTCGTGATCGACCGCACGATGCGTCACCGCGACGCCGTTGGCACAAAAGCTGCACTCCTGCGTGCGACCAGGAGAAGCGCTCACATGCAACGCAAACAGACGATGACGAACCTGCTGCCCACACGCCTGCGTGCGGCGGCGGCGCGCACACCGCGCGGCTCGTCGTCGCTGCTGCGCCTGTCGTCGACGGGCTCGCCGCGGCTGCCCAGCGGCGCCGCGGTCGGGCGCTGGATCGATTCCGCGAGGCGCGCGTTGCGCGCCGATGCGGCAGCGCTGGCCTGAGCTTGGAGGAGGGAGCAATCATGGTTCTGCAATCACGCCCGATCAGCAAGGCCGCGAATGCGGCGGCCGCGGCGATGGCAACGACGGCATCGACGGCACAAAAGCCGGCCGCAGCCAAATCCGTCACGCCACCGCGCATCCTCCAGTCGGCACACTCTCCTGCACAGCTCTGCTTCTTCTTCAAGCGCGGCTGAACAGAAAAGCAAAACAAAGCCGCAGCAGTCATCCAGGTTTCGGACCCAAGGTTGACGTCCAAAGGGGGGCGGGCGCGGCGCTGGTGAGGAGAGCGCATCGGCGCCAACACACGTCCCGCTCCCCGTCTTTTTTCTTCCCGCTGCGCATACGATCGCGCATGCCGAGGAGAAACAAGCCATGAACCCGATCCCGTTTCGTCGCCGCAGCCTGCTCGCCGGCGCTGCGCTGCTGTTGCCGCTCGCCGCGCGTGCGCAAGCGACATGGCCGAGCAAGGCCGTGCGCATCGTCGTGCCGTTTGCTGCCGGCGGCACCACCGACATCCTGGCGCGCGCGCTCGCACCCGAGTTGCAGAAGGCCTTCGGCCAGCCCTTCATCATCGAGAACAAGCCCGGCGCCGGCGGCAACAACGGCGCCGCCGACGTCGCCAAGGCCGCGCCCGACGGCCACTCGCTGCTGATGGGCACGGTGGGCACGCACGCCATCAACCCGGCGCTGTACAGCAAGATGCCCTACGACCATGTGCGCGACTTCGCGCCGATCACGCTCGTCGCCGCCGTGCCGAACGTGCTCGTGCTGAACCCGGTGCATGCGCAGCAGAACGGCATCGACAGCGTGCCCGCGCTGATCGAGTTCGCGCGCAAGCGTCCGGGGCGCCTGAACATGGCGAGCTCGGGCAACGGCACCTCGATCCATCTGGCCGGTGAACTCTTCAAGACGATGACGCGCACCTTCATGCTGCATCTGCCTTACGGCGGCTCGGGCCCGGCGCTGGTGGACCTGATCGCCGGCAACACCGACCTGATGTTCGACAACCTGCCGTCGTCGCTGCCGCACATCAAGTCCGGGCGCCTGAAGGCGCTGGCGGTGACGAGTGCCAAGCGCGCGCCGGCGCTGCCCGATCTGCCGACGATCGAAGAAGCCGGCGGCGCGGCGTTGAAGGGCTACGAAGCCAGCTCGTGGTTCGGCCTGTTCGCGCCGGCCGGCACGCCGGCCGAGATCGTGGCGCGTGTGCAGGCCGAGACGGCGAAGGCGCTGGCCACTCCCGCGTTGAACGAACGCTTGCAGTCGCAGGGCGCCGCGCCCGGTGGCATCAGCAGCGCCGAGTTCACGCGCCATGTCGCGGCCGAGACGGCGAAGTGGGCGCAGGTGGTGAAGGCCGCCGGCGCCAAGGTCGATTGAGTTGAGTTGAGTTGAGTCGAGTCGGGTCGGGTCGATCGACAACGACGAGCGGGAGGAATCGACATGCCATCGATGGCCATTGCCAACGGCACGCTGTGGCTGCAGCGCGAAGGCCAGGCGCCGCAATCGCTGCGCTCGCCCTTCGCCGAAGAGGTGATCGCGCGCGACGCCGCGAGCCGCCGCACCTCGTCGTGGAAGCACGCGCCGCGCGAGCAGAGCAGCGGTGTCATTCCGGCGGCGTCGCTCTGGGGCGCAGGCCAGGGCGGACCGATGGCGCCGCCGCGATTCATGTTCGCCTGCGACGGCGGCGATGCGCGCACGCTGTACTACCTGCTCAACGTCGGCCAGGCCACGGCGCTGCTGCGCCAGACGCTCGACGACGGCCACGAGGTGCGCGTCTTTCACCGCAGCAAGCAGCGCTGCCACGGCATGGCCTTCGACGCCGGCGAGCAGCGCCTCGTGCTGGCCTTCGAGCACGACGACGGCACGGCGCATCTCGAAGTCTTCGACACCGAAGGCAACCGCAAGGGCAGCGTCACCGACGGCGACTGCGTCGATGCCAGCCCCTGCGTCGTGCCCGGCAGTGCAGCCACGCTGGTCTATCAATCCACCGGCGTGGCGCGCCATCCGGAAAGCGGCCATGTCGTCGGCGCCGGCCACAGCGTCGTCAACCGCATCGACTACCGCCGCGGCGAAGTGCAGACGCTGCTGGACGACAAGCGCTGCGACTTCGTCGCGCCGCGCATCGCTGGCGACGGCACGCTCTACGCCATCCGCCGCCCGGCCCTGCCGCCGGTGGGCGAGCGTGCCGGCAGCGCCGCCAAAGATGCGGTGCTGCTGCCGCTGCGCCTGGCCAAGGCGGTGTTCGGCTACCTCAACTTCTTCTCGATGATCTACGGCAAGGAGCCGCTGCGCTCGGCCGGTGGGCCGCGCACGCCGGCGCTCGATCAGGATCTCGGGCGGCTGTGGCTGCACGGCCGCATGATCGAGCTGTCGCAGGTCCGCAGCGACCCGCAGTTCTCGGGCAACCTCGTGCCGCGCTCGTGGGAGCTGGTGCGGCGCAGTGCCGACGGCAGGTTGACGACGCTGGCCGACCACGTCGCCGCGTACACCCTGGCCGCCGACGGCAGCGTGCTGCTGACCAACGGCTACCAGCTCTCGGCGCTGCACGGCAGCGACCGCCGCACCCTGGCGCAACATGAACTGATCGAGTGGGTCGGCGCGTTCTGAGCGCATCGCGCGCATCGCCTATGCTGCGCCGCGATGCTGCGATTCACGCTCAACGACAAACCGATCGAGACCGACGCCGATGCGCAGATGCCGCTGCTGTGGTGGCTGCGTGATGAACGCAACCTCACCGGCACCAAGTTCGGCTGCGGCATCGCGGCCTGCGGCGCGTGCACGGTGCACGTCGACGGCGCCGCCACGCGCTCGTGCGTCACGCCGCTCGATGCCATGCAAGGCAAGTCGGTGCGCACGATCGAAGCACTTGGCAGCGCCGACGCACCGCACGCGCTGCAACGCGCCTGGGTGCAGCACCAGGTGCCGCAGTGCGGCTACTGCCAGAGCGGCATGTTGATGGCGGCCGCCGCGCTGTTGGCGAAGAACCCGAAGCCCAGCGATGCCGAGATCGACGCGGCGATCACCAACCTGTGTCGCTGCGGCACCTACCCGCGCGTACGCGCTGCGATTCACAGCGCGGCTGGGGTGATGCAGCCGTTGCCGAAGAACAGGTGAAGCGGCGCTCGTTGTTGCTGAGCGGCGCAGGGCTTGCCGGTGCTCTCGTCGTCGGCTGGGGTGCGTTGCCCCCGCGCAGCCGGCTCGGCTCGGGCGCGTTGCTGGCCGGCGCGGACGGCGTCGGGCTGAACGGCTGGCTGCGCATCGCAGCGGATGGCGGCGTGCAACTGGCGATGCCGCGCAGCGAGATGGGCCAGGGCGTGCACACCGCGCTGGCGATGCTCGCCGCCGAAGAGCTCGACGTGCCGCTGGACGGCGTGCAGTTGATCGACGCCGGCGCCGACGCGATCTACGGCAACGTCGCGATGTTCGTCGGCGCGCTGCCGCTGCAGCCCGAAGACAGCGAACCGGGCGCCGAGACACAGCGCGTGCGCGTCTCGCGCTGGCTGCTCGCCAAGCTGGCGCGCGAGTTGAACATCAATGCCACGGGAGGCTCGACGACGATCGCCGACCTGTGGGATCCCCTGCGTTGGGCCGCTGCCACCGCGCGCGCGCAACTGCTCGGCGCGGCGTCGCTCAAGTGGCGCCTGCCGGTGGACGAGTTGCGCATCGAGGCTGGCGTGGTGCGCCACGCCAGCAGCGAGTTCGCGCGCTTCGGCGAGCTGGCGAGTGCGGCGGCGCACACGCCGCCGGGCACCGTGCAATTGAAGCCGCGCAGCGCATGGCGCCTGATCGGCACGGCCGCGCCGCGCACCGACGTGCCCATGAAGAGCGACGGCCGCGCGCGTTTCGGCATCGACGTGCGACTGCCCGGCCAACGCTATGCGGTGGTGCGCCACGCCAGGGCGATCGGCGGCGGCATCGGCGCCATCGACGACACGCGCGCGCTGGCGCTGCCCGGCGTCGAGCGCGTGGTGCGCCTGGGTTCGTACGCCGGCTCGACGCCGGCGCTGGCCGTTGTTGGCCGCAGCAGCTGGCATGCGCAGCGCGGCGCCGATGCGCTGGTGGTGGAGTGGCGGGCGCGGCCCGCCGGTTCGGTCGACCTGGCCGCGATCATGGCGTCGCTCGACGCCGCGGCGCACGAGGATGGCGCGGGCTTCGTCTTTCACGCGCAGGGCGATGCCCTGGCCAAGATCGCGGCGAGCCCGAACACGGTCGAAGCGGTCTATCGCGCGCCCTACCTCGCGCACGCGGCGCTGGAGCCGATCAACTGCACGGCGCGCGTGGCCGACGGCCGCGTCGAGGTCTGGGCGCCGACGCAGGTGCCGGGCCTGGCGCGCGCGCTCGCGGCGCAGGTCGCGGGCGTGGCGCCCGAGGCGGTGACGCTGCATGTCACCCACCTCGGCGGCGGCTTCGGGCGGCGCCTGGACATCGACTTCGTCGGCCAGGCGGTGCGCGTGGCGATGGAGACCAACGGCGCGCCGGTGCAACTGCTGTGGTCGCGCGAGGAAGACCTGCGCCACGACTTCTACCGCCCGGCCGGCGTCGCCCGCATGCGCGCCGCGCTCGACAGCGACGGCCTGCTCATCGCGCTGGCCGCGCAGAGCGCTGGCGACGCGCCGGCGCCGCGCTGGATGGAGCGCGCCGTCGCGCCGCACAACCCGGCCGTCGCTGCGGCACTGGTCAGCAGCGGCGACTTGCGCGTGCCGCAAGCGCTGCAAGGCGCACTCGCCGCCAGCGCCGGCGCCCTGCTCACGCCCGACAGGACCGCGAGCGAGGGCCTGTTCGATCTGCCGTATGCCATCGCCCACCAACGCATCGCGCATGCGGCCACGCGTCACGCCGTGCCGGTGGGCTTCTGGCGTTCGGTCGGTCACTCGCACAACGCCTTCTTCGCCGAGAGCTTCATCGACGAACTGGCGCATCACTCGAAATACGACCCGGTGCAATACCGCCTGGCGATGCTGAAGCAGATGCCGCGCCACGCCGCGGTGCTGCAACTCGCCGCCGACAAGGCGGGTTGGGGCAGCGCATTGCCGCAAGGACGAGCGCGCGGCGTCGCGCTGC
Organism: uncultured beta proteobacterium; assembly: GCA_963738605.1. Taxonomy (GTDB): domain Bacteria; phylum Pseudomonadota; class Gammaproteobacteria; order Burkholderiales; family Burkholderiaceae_C; genus CADEEN01. The sequence continues at coordinate 82,157 of CAVTXG010000012.1, read as the reverse complement.
ACGAGAGCTTCGACAGCATCGTCGCGCAGGTCGCCGAAGTCTCGATCGAGGGCAACGGCAAGCCGCGCGTGCACCGCGTCGTCTGCGCCATCGACTGCGGCATCGCCGTCAACCCGGGCATCGTCGCGCAGCAGATGGAATCGGGCATCGTCTTCGGCCTCACGGCCGCGCTCTATGGCCGCATCGACATCGAAGACGGCGCGGTGAAGCAACGCAACTTCCCCGACTACCCGCTGCTCGCGCTGCGCGAGACGCCGCGCATCGAGACCCACATCGTGCCGAGCGAGCGCCACCCCGGCGGCGTCGGTGAACCGGGCACGCCGCCGATCGCGCCGGCGGTGGCCAATGCGCTGTTCGTGCTGACGGGCCAGCGGCTGCGCGAGTTGCCGTTGGCCTTGTAGGGGGTGTGGCCGTGGCAAAGAGCCGCCCTCGCGCACGGCGCCCCGGTAGAATCTGCCGGTCATGAAGAGGCCCGCCCCCCGTCTGTCCGACTCGCGTTTCGAGCCGAGCGCGCGACAGCTCGACGCGGTGGCACGTGCTGCGGCCAAGGTGGCTTTCGCGCGCCACGCCACCGCGATGAGCGCCTTCTACGCCTCGATCCGGCAGCAGGTGGCACAGGCCCAAGCCAGTTTGGCGCGGCCTCCCAGCGCACCTGCCGCGCGCACCCGCTCCAGTTCATGACCGCGGCCGGGGACGGCAACTAGCGGTCCTAGTCGTTGCAGGCGCTAACGGCTCGGGCAAGACGACCCTGACGAGCAACTGCCGCACGAAGTCGCGCAAGTGTTGCGCGACGCATTGCGGCTTCGCGCCTGATCAGCCCGCCTTCACCGCCACGACGCCGACGCAGTCGTACTTGATGCGCGCTGGTGCCGCGAAGGTGCGCAGCAGCAGGGCCCAGGCGCGTGCCGCGGAGTTGCGCCTGGCCGGTTGCGCGCCGCCGAGGTGGTCGAAGATGCGCTGTTCGAGAACGATGTAGGCATCGGCGAAGCAGCGGCAGTACTCGTTGAAGAAGAGGCGCTCGACTTGCAGACCGGCGCGCGCGGCCGTGGCCTGCAGCGTGCGCGCATCGAAGAAGTTCAGATGGCGCGGCGCGTCCATGTGCTCCCAGGCCAGGCCCGACTGGCGCGCGATCGCGCATTGATTGTTCGGCACCTCGACGAACATCGCGCCGCCGGGCTTGAGCAGCGAAGCGGCGTCGCGCAGCGCCGCCACCGGATCGACCAGGTGCTCCAGCACCTGCTTGAACATCACCGCGTCGAAGCCGCCGCGCGCAAGTTGCGGCGGCAGCGCTTCGGCCGAGCCCTCGAACACCGGCACGGCGTGGCCTTGCAGCGACATGCTGCGGGCGTCGCGCTCGACGCCCGTCATTCGATAGCCGCGCTGCGACAGGATGACGAGCTGTGAGCCGTCGCCGCAGCCGATGTCGACGACCGATGCGCCCTTGGGCAGCCGACGCGAGATGACGTTGACCATCGGCTCGCCGCGATCGGCGCGCCACGCCAGGTGCATGCGCGCGCGCGACAGCACGCCGGGCGGCCCGACCTGCGGCGTCGCATCGTGGCCTTGGGTGTAGTAGCCGCCGATGTCGTAGAAGGTGGCGGTCTCGTCGGGCGTGGGTCGCGGCGCGATGAATTCGAAGGCGCAAGCGGCGCAGCGGTGCACGCGGCCGAAGGCGGTGGCCTTGAAGGTTTTCGCATCGACCGGCATCGTCCTCAGATGCTGGCTGTTGCCCGCGCACAGCGGGCAACACGGCGCCCCTCGGCCGACGAAAACGTCGGCCTGGCTCAAGGACACGCGGCCATGACCTGCGCCACGCTGGCGGTCAGCTTCTTGCCGTACGGCACATGCAGGAACTCGTTCGGCCCGTGCGCATTGCTCTTCGGCCCGAGCACGCCGCAGACCATCATCTGCGCCTTCGGAAAGCCCTTGGCCAGCATGCTCATCAGCGGGATCGTGCCGCCCTGGCCGATGAAGCCCACCGGCGCGCCGAACTGCGCGGTGCTCGCCGCGTTCAGGGCATCGTGCAGCCACGGCGCGAGTTCGGGCGCGCTCCAGCCGGTGGCGCCGAGCTGTCCGGCGCGGCCGTCCGGGTGGAACGTGACCTTGGCGTTGTAGGGTGCGTTGTCTTCGAGCAGTTGCTTCAACTTCAGCGACGCTTCGTGGCCATCGATCAGCGGCGGCAGGCGCAGGCTCAACTTGAACGCGGTGTACGGCCGCAGCACGTTGCCGGCGCTGCCGAGTTCCGGAAAACCATCGACGCCGGTGACCGACAGCGTCGGCTTCCAGGTGCGGTTGAGCAGCGCCTGCGCCGGGTCGGTGGTCGTGGGCAGCGCGAAGGCGCCGTCGGCGCCGCAGGCCCAGGGGAAGCGCTTGTAGACCTCGTCCTTGAGAATCACGCCGGCCGCGCGCGCTTCGTTCACGCGCTGCGTCGGCACCTCGCAATGAAAACTTTGCGGCAGCAGCTCGCCGCTCTTGCTGTCCTCGAGCCGGTCGAGCACCTGGCGCAGGATGCGAAAGCTCGACGGCACCAGGCCGCTGGCATCGCCCGAGTGCACGCCCTCGGTCAGGATCTCCACCTTGAGAACGCCGCTGACCATGCCGCGCAGGCTGGTGGTCAGCCACAGCTGGTCGTAATTGCCGGCGCCGGAGTCGAGGCAGACGACGAGGCTGACGTTGCCCAGCCGCGGCCGCAACGCTTCGAGGTAATGCGGCAGGTCGAACGAGCCGCTTTCTTCGCAGGATTCGATCAGGCCGATGCAGCGCGGCCGTGGAATCTTCTGCGCATCGAGCGCCATGATCGCGGCCAGCGACGCGTACACCGCATAGCCGTCGTCGGCGCCGCCGCGCCCGTAGAGCAGCCCGTTCTCGTACTTCGGCGTCCAGGGGCCGAGGTCGCTGCGCCAGCCGTTGAACTCGGGCTGCTTGTCGAGGTGGCCGTAGAGCAGCACCGTGTCGTTGCTGCCGGGCTTGGTGGCCGGCACCTCGAACAGGATCACCGGGGTGCGGCCTTCGAGCCGGATCACTTCGAGCTTGAGCCCGCTCAATTTCTTGCCCTCGACCCAGGCCGCGGCGTCGCGCACGACCCGGTCGACATAGCCGTTGCTTGCCCATTGCGCGTCGAACATCGGGCTCTTCGCGGGGACCTCGATGTAGCGCTGCAGGGCGGGGACGATTTCTTCGTCCCAGAGGCGATCGGTAAAGGCGGTCAGGGCCTGGGTGGGCAGCGGTGTGTTCATGGCGGGCAAGTGTAGAAGCGTCGCGGGTCGCTCGCACTTGGGCACTTGGAATGGCGGCTGCGCAGGTCTACCATGCAAGCATGAGTCCGCGTCGCCTCGTCGCCCTGTTCGCAGCGTTGTCGCTGGTGGCCTGCGCCACGCCCGAGTCGGCGCCGCCGGTCGTACCCCCGCCGCCCAGCCTGTTCGAGGACAGCGCGTTCGCGCCGCCGCAGCGCGTGCCCGACGCGAAGGCGGTGTTCGCGCTCAGCCCGGCGATGCGCAGCTATCTCGAAAAGGACATCGCTGGATTGATCCGCCAGCAGGGGCGGCAGCGCGCGCTGGTCGATGCGCTCTACAGCAAGGCGCAACTGCGCCTGGAGTACGACGCCGAGCTCACGCGCAATGCGGCCGAGGCCTTCGATGCTCGCGCCGGCAACTGCCTGTCGCTGGTGGTGATGACGGCGGCGCTGGCCAAGCACCTCGAACTGCCGATCGCGTTTCAGGCGCTGGTCGGCCACGAGAGCTGGAGCCGCAGCGGCGACCTGTCCTTCGTCAACGGTCACGTCAACATCACGGTCGCCAAGCGCCTGGTCGATCGCGTCGGCGCCTATGACCCCGACACGCAGTTGCGCATCGCGTTCGACTCGGTGCCGATGGGTCGCGGCCAGGGGCTGCAGGTGATCGACGAAGCGACGATCGTGTCGATGTTCATGAACAACCGCGCCGCCGAGTACCTGGTGCGCGGCGCGTTCGACGACGCCTACGCGCATGCGCGCCAAGCCGTTCTGAGCAACCCCGCCTACGCCGGTGCCTACAACACGCTGGGCGTGATCTACCAGCGGCGCGGCCTGAGCAGCGCTGCCGAGCGCGCCTACCGCGCAGCGCTCGGGCGCGACAACAACCACAAGGCCGGTCTGCAGAACCTGGCCCGGCTGCTGCGCCAGCTGGGCCGCGACACAGAAGCGCTGCCCTTGGAGACGCGCCTGGCGCAGCTCGAACGCGACCCGCCGTTCGCGCACTTCGACCGCGGCGTGGCGGCAGCCAAGGCTGGCCGTTATGCCGAAGCGCGCGAGCACCTGCTGCGCGAGATGCAGCGCGACCCCGACTACCACGAGTTCCATTTCTGGCTGGCGCAGGCGCTGTACGGCCTGGGCGACGTGACCGAAGCGCGCAAGCACCTCGACAGCGCGATGCGCAACAGCATCACGACGCGCGAACGTGCACTCTATGGGGCCAAGCTGCGCAGCCTCGATCCGGCAGCGGACGGCGGCGCGCCGACCCGGCGCAACTGATGCCGTTGCGGATTAATCAGACGTTGCTTTCATCGACCAGCTCCACGCGATTGCCAAAGGGATCATCGACAAAGCAGCGCCGAAGGCCCGGCACCGAGGTATCGGCTTTCACCACCACGCCGGCTCGACTCAATGCGGTCGTGAAAGCCTCGTAACCTGCGATCCTCAAGCCCGGATGAGCCTTGCGTGCCGGCGTGAAGGGATCTTCAACGCCAAGGTGAAGCTGCAGGTCGCCGCACACATACCAAACACCGCCGCGCGCAACCAGCTCCGCCGGCTTCGCAATCTCCTTCAAGCCAAGAAGACCGCCGTAGAACGACCGCGCCAGCGCTTCTTGCCCCTTGGGCATCGCCAATTGAACGTGATCGAGGCCAAGGACTTTCATGTGCGTGGCTCCTGTCGACGTCGGCGCACTCTAGGCGTCGGCTGTACGCGCCGCTATCGGCTGCTCTGGAACTTGAACACCGCGACGCTAGCACGGGCGTTCGCCCAGCGCCGCACCGGCCGGCCGTTTTTCAGGCCGAAGCTGTCGAGGATGTTCAGGCCGTTGCGGCGCGCCAGCACTTCGAAATCGGCATGCGTGCCGACGCGGATGTTGGGCGTGTCATACCACTGATAGGGCAGCGTCTTGGTCACCGGCATGCGCCCGCGCATCACGCTCAGACGATTCGGCCAGTGCGCGAAGTTCGGGAAGCTGACGATGCCGATGCGGCCGACCCGCGCCGTCTCGCGCAGCATCTTCTCGGTGTTGCGCAGGTGCTGCAGCGTGTCGAGCTGCAGCACGACATCGAAGCTGTCGTCGCCGAACAGGGCCAGGCCTTCTTCCAGGTTGAGTTGGAGCACGTCGATGCCGCGCGCCAGCGCGGCGCGCAGGTCGGCGTCGGCGATCTCGATGCCGTAGCCGCTGCAGCCCTTGGTCTTGACGAGGCGCTCCAGCAGTTCGCCGTTGCCACAGCCGAGGTCGAGCACGCGCGAGCCAGCCGGCACGAGGGCGGCCAGTACGTCGAGATCCTGTCGTTCACTCACGATCTGCGCGGCGCCGCCGGCGCATCGCAGCCTGCGGCGGCCCCCACGCCCTTCAGGTACGCGCGCCGGATCGTGCCGGCCGCGATCGCCGCGGCCACTTCGCGCGAATAGCGTTCGGCGCCGGTGAGCTTGCGCACCCAGCCGCGAAACGGGATCACGCCTTCGGCGGTGCGGCGCAACGCGTCGTTGGCGCTGCGCTCGATCAGGCTCGGGTTGGCGTCGGTGGCGGGCGTGTCGAGGTCGGCGCCGAGCGCGGCGTCCAGGGCCTGGATGTCGGCACCGAGCGCGCCGCAACTCCTGTCGGCCGGCGCGGCGTACGGCGCCCTCTGCGCCGCGGCCAGCACCGGCGGGATGTCGGCGCGCACGATGTTCAGGTCCGCGAGCGGCGTGGCCGCGGCCTGGCCGACGGCCGCACCGCTGCGCTCGGCGCTTGCGGAGGCGCACGCGGCGAGGATCGAGGCGATGAGCAGCAGGGCGGCAGTGCTTGTTTTCATGCGGTTGTCTCCTGGGCAATGCGATCGAAATACGTGCGCAGCACGCCGTGGTAGCGCGCATCGTCGAGCAGAAAGGCGTCGTGGCCGTGCAGTGCGTCGATCTCGGCGTAGCTGACGCGCTTGTTGTTGGCCACCAGCGCCTTGACGATCTCGCGCGAGCGCGCCGGCGAGAAGCGCCAGTCGGTGCTGAAGCTGATGAACAGGTACTGAGCGCGCACGTCGGCGAAGGTGCGTGCCAGATCGCCGCCATGCGCTGCGGCGGGGTCGAAGTAATCGAGTGCGCGCGTGATCAGCAGGTAGGTGTTGGCGTCGAAGTAGTCGCTGAACTTGTCGCCCTGGTAGCGCAGGTAGCTCTCGATCTCGAAGTCCACCTTGTCCAGGCCGAAGCTGAGGGCGCCGTTGCGCAGCTTGCGTCCGAACTTGCTGCCCATCACGTCGTCGGAGAGGTACGTGACGTGGCCGATCATGCGCGCGATCGTCAGGCCGCGCCGCGGCACCACGCCGTGATCGTAGAAGTGGCCGCCGTGGAAGTCGGGGTCGGTGATGATGGCGCGGCGCGCGATCTCGTTGAAGGCGATGTTCTCGGCGGAGAGGTTGGGCGCCGTGGCCACGCCGATGCAGTGACGCAGTCGATCGGGGTAGCGCAGCGTCCACGACAGCGCCTGCATGCCGCCCAAGCTGCCGCCGATCACGGCAGCGAGCCGCGCGATGCCCAGGCGCTCGATCAATCGCGCCTGCGCATCGACCCAGTCTTCGACGGTGACGACGGGGAAGTCGGCGCCGTACGGTTTGCCTGTTGCCGCGTTGGTGTGCATCGGCCCGGTCGAGCCGAAGCACGAGCCCGCGTTGTTGACGCCGATGACGAAGAAGCGCTCGGTGTCGAGCGGCTTGCCGGGGCCGATCAGGTTGTCCCACCAGCCTTCGCGGCCCTGCGCGTCGAGTCCGGCCACGTGGTGCGAGGCGTTGAGCGCGTGGCAGACGAGCACGGCGTTGCTCTTGTCGGCATTGAGCGCGCCGTAGGTCTCGTAAGTCAGGTCGTAGGCCGCCAGCGTCGCGCCGCTGCAAAGCGGCAACGGCTCGTCGAAGTGCATCGACTGCGCGACGACCTGACCGACAGAAGAACCCATGCGCTGAAAACGTCCCGACCCGAAGGCCGCTTGACACGGCCACCGGGTCGGTGGGCCTGTTTTAGCGGCATTTGTTAAAGCGCCCGCAAGCTGGAGCAAATCGGCGCTGTGCGGGGAAGTATAGCGAGGCTCTTTGGTCGCGATCAGACAGCAGCTCGCGCTCGCCGCTGCTTGATCCAGGGCATGTGCCGCAACGAGAGGGTCTGCCTACACTTCCTCGCCTGGCCCTCTTGCCACGGCCGAGGGGCCGCGTAGAACCAAGGAGCGACCATGAAGCGCATCGCTACTGCCGTGTTGCTCGGCTTGCTCGCCGCGGCCTGCACGCCCGCCGGCGATCCAGCCTGGTCCGGCTATGCCGAGGGCGACTATGTCTACGTGGCAGCGCCGCTGGGCGGCGCGCTGACCACGCTGGCGGTGCAGCGCGGCCAGAACGTCGTCAAGGACGCGCCGCTGTTCGCACTCGACAGCGCCGCTGAGCGTGCGGCGCGCGAAGAGGCCGCGGCGCGCGCGCATAGCGCACAGGCGCAAGCCGCCAACACCGACAAGGGCCGTCGCACCGAGGAGATCGCTGTGACGCAGGCGCAGCTCGATCAGGCGCGCGCGCAGGCCGCGCTCGCCGCGAGCGAGCTTGCGCGCGTGCAGCAGCTCGTCAAGCAGGGCTTCCTGTCGCCGTCGCGGCTCGACGATGCGCGCGCGGCGGCGCAGCAGTCGCAGGCTCGCGTCGGCGAGCTCAGTGCAGCACTGCGCGTTGCCCGGCTGCCGGCGCGCAGCGACGAGCGCGCCGCGGCCGACGCGCTGACCGAGGCCGCGCGCTCGGCACTGGCGCAAACGCAGTGGCGCGAGGCGCAGAAGCAGCAGCGTGCGCCGACCGATGCGCTCGTGGCCGACACATTCTTTCGTGTCGGCGAATGGGTCAACGCCGGGCAGCCGGTGGTGGCGCTGTTGCCGCCCTCGGGTCTGCGTGCGCGCTTCTTCGTGCCCGAGGCCGAACTCGGTTCGTTGAGGTTGGGGCAGAACGTCGAGTTGCGCTGCGACGGCTGCGACAGCCCGATCGCCGCGCGCATCGACTTCATCGCCACGCGTGCCGAGTACACGCCGCCGGTGATCTACTCGAACGCGCAGCGCGCGCGGCTGGTGTTCATGGTCGAGGCGCGGCCCGACGCCAAGGACGCGACGCGACTGAAGCCGGGCCAGCCGCTCGACGTGCGGCCCGTGCGCGCCGACGCGGGAGCGCGCGGGTGAGCGCCACACCAGCGATCGACGTGCGCGGCCTGGTCAAGCGCTACGGCGGGCGCGCGGTGGTCGATGGCCTCGATCTCCAGGTGGCGGCCGGCCGCATCTGCGGCTTCCTCGGGCCCAATGGCAGCGGCAAGACGACGACCATCCGCATGCTCTGCGGCCTGCTCACGCCCGATGCCGGCGAGGGCACCTGCCTCGGCCTGGACCTGAAGCGCGACGCGCTGCGCATCCGTCGCGAGGTCGGCTACATGACGCAGCGCTTCGGCCTGTACGAAGACCTGTCGATCCGCGAGAACCTCGATTTCATCGGGCGTCTGTACGAGTTGCCGCGGCGGCGCGACGCGGTCGATCGCACGCTCGATCGGCTCGGCCTTGCCGAGCGCCAGAAGCAACTCGCGGGCACGCTCTCGGGCGGCTGGAAGCAGCGCCTCGCGCTCGCGGCCTGCCTGATGCATGAACCGAAGTTGCTGCTGCTCGACGAGCCCACCGCGGGCGTCGATCCGAAAGCAAGGCGCGATTTCTGGGACCAGATCCATGCCTTGGCCGCCGAGGGCATCACCGTGCTGGTCTCGACGCACTACATGGACGAGGCCGAGCGCTGCCACGAGCTGGCCTACATCGCCTACGGCAAGCTGCTGGCACGCGGCACAGAGAGCGAGATCGTGCGCGACGCGGCGCTGGTGGTGTGGTCGGTGCAGGGTGACGGCCTGCCGGCGCTCGCCGCGGCGCTCAAGGCCGTGCCGGGCGTGCTCAGCGTGGCCGCGTTCGGCAACGCGCTGCATGTGGCGGGGCAGGACGAAGCGGCCGTCGATGCCGCGACCCTACCGTGGCGCGAACGGCCCGGCCTGCGCTGGCAGCGCACCGACGCCAACCTCGAAGACGTGTTCATCAGCCTGATCGCGGCGGCACCGGATAACTTCAAGCAGGCGGCGTGATGTTTTCGATTTCCAACGCATGCTGGCGATCTTCATCAAGGAGTTCCAGCAGATGCTGCGCGACCGCCTGACGTTCGCGATGGCCTTCGGCGTGCCGATCCTGCAGCTCGTGCTCTTCGGCTACGCCATCAACACCGACCCGAAGGGCCTGCCCACCGCGCTGGTGTCGGCCGACGCCGGGACCTTGTCGCGCAGCCTCTCGGCGGCGCTGCAGAACAGCGGCTACTTCCGCGTCGTGCACCAGGGCACGAGCGAGCGCGAGGCCGCGCGCTGGATCGAATCGGGCGACGCGCAGTTCATGGTCGTGATCCCGAACGACTTCTCGCAACGCGTGATCCGCGGCGAGAAACCGGCCGTGCTGGTGGAAGTCGATGCCACCGATCCGTCGGCCTCGGGCAATGCGGTGGCCGCGCTCGCCGGTCTTGCCGAGAGCGCGCTGGCGCACGACCTGGTCGGCCCGCTGGCATCGCTGCGCGGCGGCGCCGCACCGTTCGAGCTGCGCATCCACCGCCGCTACAACCCCGAGGGCCTGAGCCGCTACAACATCGTGCCCGGGCTGATCGGCACCATCCTGACGATGACGATGGTGATGCTCACCGGCCTGGCGATGACGCGCGAGCGCGAGCGCGGCACGATGGAAAACCTGCTGGCCACGCCGGTGCGGCCGTTCGAGGTGATGGCCGGCAAGATCGCGCCCTACATCGTCATCGGCTACATCCAGCTCGGCGTGATCCTCGGTGCGGCGGCGCTGCTGTTCGAGGTGCCGATGGTCGGCAGCCTGCCCTTGCTGCTGGCGATGATCGGCGTCTTCATGCTCGCCAATCTCGCGGTCGGCTTCACCTTCAGCACGCTCGCCAAGAACCAGTTGCAGGCGATGCAGATGACCTTCTTCTTCTTCCTGCCGTCGATGCTGCTGTCGGGCTTCATGTTCCCGTTTCGCGGCATGCCCGGCTGGGCGCAGAAGATCGGCGAGGTGCTGCCGCTGACGCACTTCCTGCGCATCGTGCGCGGCATCATGTTGAAGGGCCACGACGGGCTCGCGGTGCTGCCCGAGCTGTGGCCGTTGCTGGCCTTCCTGTTCGTCGCCGGTGCGGTGGCGTTGAAGCGCTACCGCCAGACACTGGATTGAGACCGGACTCAGCGAAACCCTCGCCTCGCGGGTGACGGCGCGGTGGCATCATCGCCCGCATGTCTTGCCGTTGGTCTGTGCAATGACCTGGTCCATGATCGCCCGCGACGCCGACGGTCGCTTCGGGGTGGCGATCGCGAGCCGCTTCTTCGCTGTCGGCGCGCTGTGCGTGCACACGCAGCGCGGGGTCGGCGCGGTATCCACGCAGGCGCTGATGAACCCGCTGTACGGCCCCGCCGGGCTGGCGCTGCTGGCGCAAGGTCACGCGCCGGACGTGGTGCTGAAGGCGCTCATCGCCACCGACGCCGGCGCCGAACAGCGCCAGGTGCATGCCCTCGGCGCGCAGGGCCCGGGCGCGGCGCACACCGGGGCGTCGTGCGTCGACTGGTGCGGGCACCGGGTGGGCGAGGCCTTCAGCGTGGCCGGCAACATGCTCGCCGGACCGCGCGTCATCGAGGCCACTGCCGAGGCTTTCGAGGCGGCAACGGGCCGGCCGCTGGCGCAACGTTTGATCGCGGCGCTGGCCGCAGGCGAGGCCGCGGGCGGCGACAAGCGCGGCAAGCAATCGGCGGCGCTCCGCATTCAGGGCCACGAGGACCACGCTGAACTCGACCTGCGGGTGGACGATCACGCCGAGCCGGTCCGGGAATTGCAGCGGCTCTACGACGTGAGCCTCGAGCGCTTCCAACCCTTCGTCGCCTGCCTGCCCGGGCGGCGCAACCCGGTGGGCGAACTCGATCGCGCGCGCATCGAGGCATCGATCGACCGCTTCCACGCGGCTCGACGGGGCGCCTGAGATGGCCCTGCTCGAAGTGCGCGAGCTGCGCACCAGCTTCGCCACGGACGACGGCACCGTCACCGCCGTCGATGGCGTGAGCTTCGAGGTCGATGCCGGCCGCACCCTGGCCGTGGTCGGCGAGTCCGGCTGCGGCAAGAGCGTGACCTCGCTGTCGGTGATGGGCCTCGTCGCGGCGCCGGGGCAGGTGGCCGGATCGATCCGCTTCGAGGGGCGCGAGCTGGTCGGCCTGCGCGACCGCGACTGGCAGGACTTGCGCGGCAACGGCATGGCGATGATCTTCCAGGAGCCGATGACTTCGCTGAACCCGGCCTTCACCGTCGGCGAGCAGATCGCCGAAGGGCTCGTCCGGCATCGCGGCCTGTCGCGCGCGCAAGCGCTGTCGCGCGCGCTCGAGATGCTGCGCCGCGTGCGCATCCCCGCGCCCGAGCAGCGAGCGCGCGAGCATCCGCACCAGCTCTCGGGCGGCATGCGGCAGCGCGTGATGATCGCGATCGCACTGGCCTGCGAGCCGCGGCTGCTGATCGCCGACGAACCCACGACCGCGCTGGACGTCACCATCCAGGCGCAGATCCTCGATCTGCTGCGCGCGCTGCAGCGCGATACCAGCACCGCGATCATCCTGGTGACGCACGATCTGGGCGTGGTCGCGGAGATGGCCGACGAGGTGGCGGTGATGTATGCCGGGCGCATCGTCGAGCGCGCGCCTGTGCGCGAACTGTTCCGTCGCCCCGAGCACCCGTACACGGTGGGTCTGCTCGGCGCGATCCCGCGCCTGCACGGCGATCAGGCACGGCTGGCGTCGATCGAGGGCCAGGTGCCGAGCCCGCTGCGGCGGCAGCCGGGCTGCCGCTTCGCGGCGCGCTGCCCGTTCGTGCAGGCGCGCTGCCGCAGCGAGGAGCCGGCGCTGGCGGCGGTGCACGAGGCGCATGCGGTGGCGTGCTGGCGCGCGCCGCTCGATCCCGACCGGCTCGTTGGCGACGCACGCCTGGCAGAGCTTGTGTGAACGAGACCGCGCCGCTGCTGCAGGTCGAGGGCCTGGCCAAGCACTTCCCGATCCGTCACGGCCTGTTCGGCCGTGCGGCCGGGGCGGTGCGCGCGGTTGACGGTGTGGACTTCACGCTCGGCGCCGGCAGCACGCTCGGCGTCGTCGGCGAGTCGGGCTGCGGCAAGTCCACGCTCGGCCGCCTCGTGCTGCGCCTGATCGAGCCCAGCGCCGGACGTGTGATCTTCGATGGGCGCGACCTGGCCACGCTCGACGCTGCCGCGCTGCGGGCGCAACGGCGGGCGATGCAGATCATTTTTCAGGACCCGTTCTCATCGCTGAATCCGCGCATGACGGTCGGCCGCATCCTGGCCGAGCCCTTGCATCTGCATGGCCTGCACCGCGGCCGCGAGGCCGAGCGCGTGGCCGAGTTGTTGCGCACCGTGGGTCTGGCGAGCGAGCATGCGCAACGCTGGCCGCACGAGTTTTCCGGCGGCCAGCGACAGCGCATCGGCATCGCGCGCGCGCTGGCGGTCGAGCCGCGCCTGATCGTCTGCGACGAGGCCGTGTCGGCGCTCGACGTGTCGGTGCAGGCCCAGGTGGTGAACCTGCTGCGCGATCTGCAGCAGCGGCTCGGGCTGACCTACCTCTTCATCGCCCACGACCTGGCGGTGGTGCGCCACATCGCCACCGACGTCGCGGTGATGTACCTGGGCCGCATCGTCGAGTGGGCCGACAAGCGCAGCCTGTTCGCAGCGCCGCGCCATCCGTACACGCAGGCGCTGCTGTCGGCGATTCCCGTGCCGCAGCCCGGCGGCAGCGGCCAGCGCATCCTGCTCGCGGGCGACGTGCCGAGCCCGGCGCAGCCGCCCGCCGGATGCCGCTTTCACACGCGCTGCCCGCATGCGCAGCCGCGCTGCGCCGAGGAAGCGCCGCCGCTCGTGGCCGATGCGTCGGGGCACGCCGTGGCCTGCCACTTCTGGCGCGAGATCGAAGCGCCCGCGTCGGTGCTGCCGCGCGCCGAGCCGCCCAACGAGCGCCTGCAGCGTTTGCAGGCGGCGTTCGTCACCTGATCCGTCCTCGACTTCAAAAGGAGACTTGCATGAAGACCTTCACCCGCTGCCTGCTCTCGTGCGTGCTCGGACTGGGCGCGCTGGCCGCACAGGCGCAGTCGCCTTCGACCCTGCGCGTCGGCCTGGCCGAAGACCCCGATGTGCTCGATCCGACCCTGGCGCGCACCTTCGTTGGCCGCATCGTGTTCGCGGCGCTGTGCGACAAGCTGTTCGACATCGACGACAAGCTCAACATCGTGCCGCAGCTGGCGCAGAAGTTCGAGTGGAGCGCCGACAGCAAGGCGCTGACGCTGACGCTGCGCGACGGCGTCACCTTCCACGACGGCGAGAAACTGGATGCGGCCGCGGTCAAGTACAGCCTGGAGCGCCACAAGACGATGGCCGGCTCGAACCGCCGCGGCGAGCTGGCGCCGGTGGCCAGCGTCGATGTGGTCGATCCGATGACGGTGCGCCTGAACCTGAGCGCGCCGTTCTCGCCGCTGCTGGCGCAACTCGCCGACCGCGCCGGCATGATCGTCAGCCCCAAGGCGGCGCAAGCGGCGGGCGACAAGTTCGGCACCAGGCCGGTGTGCGCCGGGCCGTACAAGTTCGTCGAGCGCGTGGCGCAGGACCGCATCGTGCTCGAGCGCTTCGGCGCGTACTGGGACAAGAGCGCGGTCAACTTCGACAGGATCATCTACACGGCGATTCCCGACGCCACCGTGCGCCTGGCCAACCTGAAGTCGGGCCAGCTCGACTTCGTCGAGCGCGTCGCCTCGTCGGACATCGAGAAACTGCAAGCCGACAAGCGCTTCAAGGTGACGCGCATCACCGAGATCGGCTACCAGGGCATCACGATCAACATCGGCAAGAGCGACAAGGCGCAAGCCAACCCGCTCGGACGCGACCCGCGCGTGCGCGAGGCCTTCGAGCTGTCTCTCGACCGGCAAGGCCTGGCCCAGGTGGTGATGGACAACGAGGCCGTGGTCGGCAACCAGTGGGTGGCGCCGAGCAACGGCTTCTACGCCAAGGGCGTGCCGGTGCCAAAGCGCGATGTCGAGAAGGCGCGCGCGCTGCTCAAGGCCGCGGGCACGCCGAACCCGAGCTTCACGCTGCTGACGCCCACCACCTCCGACGCGCAGCGCATCGCGCTGGTGGTGCAGGCCATGACGCGTGATGCCGGCTTCGACGTCAAGATCCAGGCCGCCGAATTCGCCACCAGCCTGAACATGGCCGACAAGGGCGACTTCGATGCCTATGTGCTGGCCTGGAGCGGCCGCGCCGACCCCGACGGCAACCTGTTCAGCTTCCACGGCTGCAAGCAGCCGCTGAACTACGCCGGCTACTGCGACGCCGAGACCGAAAAGCTGCTGGTGCAGTCGCGCAGCGTGCGCGAACCGGCCGAGCGCAAGAAGGCGTTCGACCAGATCGCTGCGCGCGTGCTCAAGGAACGCCCGGTCGTCTATCTGTACCACCGCAACTGGCTCTGGGCCTACAACGCCAAGCTCGCCGGGGTGCGTTCGATCCCCGATGGCCTGCTGCGGGTGCAGGGCCTGAAGCTCGGCTCCTGAGCCGGCGCTGCGATGCTGAAGTTCCTGCTGCAGCGCCTGGCGTCGATCGCGCCGACGCTGCTGTTTGTCTCCATCCTCATCTTCGGCCTGCAACAGCTGCTGCCCGGCGATCCGGCCAAAGTCCTGGCGGGCGAGGAGCAGGACCCGGCGGTGATCGCGCACCTGCGCGAGAAGCTGCATCTCGACGAGCCGCTGCCGGTGCGCTATGCCTACTGGATCGGCGGTGTGCTGCGCGGCGATCTCGGCGAGTCGGTGCGCAACCAGCAGCCGGTGCTCGAGCTGGTGCTGCAGAAGCTGCCGGTGACGCTGCAGCTCGCGGCGATGGCGATGGCGATCGCGCTGGCCATCGGCATCCCGGCCGGCATCGTCTCGGCGGTGGCGCGCGGCACGGTCTGGGATGCGCTGGCCAATGTGTTCGCGCTGTGGGGCATCAGCACGCCCAACTTCTGGCTCGGCATCCTGCTGATCCTGCTGTTCTCGGTACAACTGGGCTGGCTGCCGGCGTCGGGTTACGTCAGCCCGTTCGAGGATCTGCGCGCCAACCTGGCCGCGATGATCCTGCCGGCCTTCGTGCTCGGCAACGCGATCGCCGCGGTGCTGATGCGGCACACCCGCAGCGCGATGCTGCAGGTGCTGTCGGCCGACTACGTGCGCACCGCGCGCGCCAAGGGCTTGCGCGAGCGCGTCGTGGTGCTGCGCCACGCGTTGCGCAACGCGCTCGTGCCGATCGTCACGCTCGGCGCACTCGAGCTGGGCACGCTGCTGTCGGGCGCGGTGCTGACCGAGCAGGTGTTCACCATCCCCGGCTTCGGCAAGCTCATCGTCGATGCGGTCTTCAACCGCGACTACGCGGTGGTGCAGGGCGTGGTGCTGGTCACCGCCAGCGCCTATATCGTGCTGAACCTGCTGGCCGACGTCGCCTACTTCGCGGTCAACCCGCGCTTGAGGACGTGACCGCGGCAGCGGCCTTGCCGGCCGTGCCGGCGCGGGCCACGGCCGGTCCGTGGGCTCGCGCCTGGCGCCGGCTCGCGCGCCGGCCGCGGCGCACTGTTCGGCGGGGCCGTGGTGCTGCTGTTCGTGGTGCTGGCGTTGGCAGCGCCGTGGATCGCGCCCTACGACCCCATCGCCACGAGCTGGAGCGCCTTGCGCAAGGCGCCCGATGCGCGCGCACTGGTTCGGCACCGACGAGATCGGCCGCGACGTGCTGTCGCGCGTGATCTGGGGCACGCGCGCGTCGCTGCTCGCCGGCGTGGTCTCGGTGTCGATCTCGCTGCTGCTGGGCGTGCCGATCGGGCTGCTCGCGGGCTTTCTCGGCGGCGGCGTCGATGCCCTGATCTCGCGCATCACCGATGCCTTCCTGGCCTGCCCGTTCCTGATCCTGGCCATCGCGCTGGCCGCGTTTCTCGGCCCCAGCCTGACCAACGCGATGATCGCCATCGGCGTGTCGGCCACGCCGATCTTCGTGCGCCTGACGCGCGGGCAGGTGCTCAACGTCAAGGTCGAGGACTATGTCGAAGCGGCGCGCGCGATCGGCAACCCGCCATGGCGCATTGCGCTGGCCCACGTCCTGCCCAACGCCACGCCGCCACTGATCGTGCAGGCCACGCTGGCGATCGCGGCGGCCGTGATCGCCGAGGCCAGCCTGTCGTTCCTGGGCCTGGGCCAGCAGCCGCCGGCGCCGAGCTGGGGCAGCATGCTCAACACCGCAAAGAACTACATCGACAACGCGCCGTGGATGGCGATCTGGCCCGGCGTGGCGATCTTCCTGCTCGTGCTCGCCTTCAACCTGCTGGGCGACGGCCTGCGCGACGCACTCGATCCGCGCCAGCGTTGATGCTTCGCACGCCGGCGCGCGCCCGTACCATCGCGCACCCGGCCGCCGCGACGCCGGGACTGGAGGCTGCATGCACGACTGGCTGACCCGGCTCGACCACCAATTTCCGGTGCGCTACACGGCCTGGTTCCTTTGCGCGGTGGGCTTCCTGCTCGCGGCCTTCGTCTGGATCGCCTTCGGCTTCGGCGGCTTCTGGGCGCTGCTGTTCCTCTTCCTCACCGGGATGGGCTTTCGCGACACGCGCCAGACGCGCCACTCGGTGCTGCGCAACTACCCGGTGATCGGGCACTTGCGCTTCCTGCTCGAGTTCATCCGCCCCGAGATCCGCCAATATTTCATCGAGGGCGATCGCGAGTCGATGCCGTTCTCGCGCCAGCAACGCTCGCTCGTCTACCAACGCAGCAAGGGCCAGCAGGACAAGCGGCCGTTCGGCACGCAACTCGATGTCGGCGAGCCTGGCTACGAGTGGATCAACCATTCGATCGCGCCGACGCGCATCGAAAGCAGCGACTTTCGCGTCGCCATCGGCGGCGCGCAGTGCACGCAACCCTACAGCGCCAGCGTCTTCAACATCTCGGCGATGAGTTTCGGCGCGCTCTCGGCCAACGCCATCCTGGCCTTGAACGAAGGCGCCAAACGCGGCGGCTTCGCGCACGACACCGGCGAAGGCTCGATCTCGGTCCACCACCGCGCCAAGGGCGGCGACCTGATCTGGGAGATCGGCTCGGGCTACTTCGGCTGCCGCAACGACGACGGCAGCTTCAACGCCGAAAAGTTCAGTGCGAATGCGCTCGACCCGCAAGTCAAGATGATCGAGCTGAAGTTGAGCCAGGGCGCCAAGCCCGGGCACGGCGGCGTGCTGCCCGGCGCCAAGGTCACGGCCGAGATCGCGGCGGCGCGCGGCGTGCCGGTGGGTGTGGACTGCATCAGCCCGTCGCGCCACAGCGCCTTCGACACGCCGTTGCAGATGCTGCAGTTCATCGCGCGGCTGCGCGAGTTGTCGGGCGGCAAGCCGGTGGGCTTCAAGCTGTGCATCGGCCATCCGTGGGAGTGGTTCGCCTTGTCCAAGGCGATGCTCGAATCGCAGTTGCTGCCGGACTTCATCGTCGTCGACGGCGGCGAGGGCGGCACCGGCGCGGCGCCGCTGGAGTTCACCGACCATGTCGGCGCGCCGCTGCAGGAAGGGCTGCTGCTGGTGCACAACACGCTGGTGGGATTGAACCTGCGCGAGCGCATCAAGCTCGGCGCCGCCGGCAAGGTCATCAGCGCCTTCGACATCGCGCGCCTGATGGCGCTGGGCGCCGACTGGTGCAACGCCGCGCGCGGCTTCATGTTCGCGCTCGGTTGCATCCAGGCGCAGGCCTGCCACACCGGCCATTGCCCGACGGGCGTGACGACGCAGGACCCGCAGCGCGCCCGCGCGCTGGTGGTGCCGACCAAGGCCGAGCGCGTCTGGCGCTTTCACGAGCAGACCCTGGAAGCGCTGAAGGAACTGGTGCAGGCCGCGGGGCTGCAGCACCCCAACGCGATTTCCGCGCGCCACATCGTGCGCCGCACGCCGGAACAAGAGGTCAGGCTGCTGGTGAACCTGCTGCCCTTCGTCAAGCCGGGGTCGCTGCTGGCCGCGATGAACGGCCAGGGCGACTGGCCGCACAACGTCTATCGGATCTACTGGCCGCAGTGCGAGAGCGGCTCGTGGCAGCTCGTGGCGGCGGCGTAGGGGCGGGCCGCGGCCTGTCCGTACCACGGCAGCGCGAACCTCGACGCTGGAAGTCGCAGGTTCGAACCCTGCCGGCCGGGTGCGTGCGCGCGATGAATGATTGATTCGGCGACTACACCGCTTCGCGCAGGGCCAATTTCGACGCGGTCGCTAGTCTGTGCGCTTGCCCACCGCCGCGCCGACGGAGGAGGGAGGAGTTTCGGCGCTGAAGGAGTTGCGAGGCTTACCGGCCGCGATGTATATTGATCATGTTTGCATCAACATTTCGAGGGTTTTCTATGGCACTTCAGATTGCTAATCCGGTGGTGGTCGCCAAGGTTGAGCGTCTCGCCAAAGCCACCGGCCTAAGCAAGACGGCCGTCGTTGAAAGGGCGCTTGACAAGCTCATCGGTGAAACGATGAACAAGGCCGATGGGGGCAACCGCGTGGCGGCGCTGTTGGCGCAGCTTGACCGGGTTCCAGACCGACCTGACGCCTTCGACCCGATGCAGTGGGATCAAAATGGCCTGCCAAGATGATTGCAGTGGACACGTCGGCGCTGGTGGCCATCGCCTTTGCGGAGCCGGAGCGTGAGGCCTATCTGCAGGCCATCAGAATCGCGGACAAGGCACTGATCAGCACGGTTTCCATGGTGGAGGCCCGCATGGTCATCCACGGGCGACGTGGGCAGAGCGCAGTGATCCTGATGGACGACTTGCTGCGCTTGCCGATGTTCGAGTTGGTCGCTCCTTCTGCGCCCGAGGCGGATGCGGCCTACGCGGCCTTCGTGGCCTACGGCAAAGGCAGCGGTCATCCGGCGGCCTTGAATTTTGGCGATGTGTTCAGCTATGCGTTGGCCAAGGTGCGCGGCTTGCCGCTGCTCTACAAAGGCGACGACTTTGCGCAGACTGACATTGCGAGTGCGCTGGTTGCCTAGGTCACCGGCGGCGCACTGTCGACAAAGCTCTGCCGCTGCGCCAGCTTGTCCGACAGCCGCGCCAGCGCGAGGTGATGCCGCCGCCACTCGACCTGCGGGAAGCGGAAGTCGAGATAGCCGAGCGCGCAGCCGACGGCGATGTCGGCCAGCGTGAGATGGATGCCGGTGCAGAACGGCTTGTCGCCCAGGCCCTTGGTCATCGCCGCGAGCGCGGCGTCGATCTTGCCCATCTGGCGGTCGATCCAGGCCTGGCTGCGCTCGCCTTGTTGGCGTCCGGGCCAGGTGGCCTCCAGGCGCGCCAGGATGGCGGCGTCGAGCACGCCGTCGGCCAGCGCTTCCCAGGTGCGCACTTCGGCGCGCTCGCGTCCGGCGCTCGGGATCAGCTTGCCCACCGGCGACAGGTTGTCGACGTACTCGACGATGACGCGCGAGTCGAACACCGCTTCGCCGCCTTCCATGATCAGGCACGGCACCTTGCCCAAGGGGTTGGAGGTGACGATGTTGTCGTTGGCCCAGACATCCTCGAGCGCGAACTGGTAGTCCAGCTTCTTTTCGGCCATGACGATGCGGACCTTGCGCACGTAGGGGCTGGTGACAGCGCCGATCAACTTCATGACGGAGTTTTTCTTGCGGCTTGCGCGGGAGGCGAATTCTATTGGGTGCCGAAGATCCGATCGCCCGCGTCACCCAAACCGGGGAGGATGTAGCCGTGGTCGTTCAAGCAGCGATCGATCGCGCAGGTGGTGATCGCCACGTCCGGATGCTGCTCATGAAAGTGCGCGATGCCCTCCGGAGCGGCCAGCAGGCACGCGAACTGGATCGAGCGCGGGTGCGTCGCCTTGAGTCGGGTCACCGCCGCCGCGGCCGAGTGGCCGGTGGCGAGCATCGGGTCGAGCACGATGGCGTCGCGCGCCGGCATGTCCTGCGGCATCTTGAAGTAGTACTCGACGGCAGAGAGCGTCTTCGGGTCGCGGTACAGGCCGATGTGGCCGACGCGCGCGCCGGGAATCAGCGCCAGCATGCCTTCGACCAGGCCGAGGCCGGCGCGCAGGATCGGCACCAGCACCGTGGCTTCGCCGTCGACCATGCGCGCCTTCGTGCTTTCCAGCGGCGTCGTCACCGTGACCTCGTGCGAACGCATCTCGCGCGTCAGCTCGTAGGCCATCAGCAGCGCGATCTCGCGCACCAGGTTGCGAAAGCCGTTGGTGCTGCGCTGCTTGTCGCGCAGCAGCGCCAGCTTGTGCTGGATCAGCGGGTGGCTGAGTTGATGCACGGTGCTCATCGCGGACCCCGGAAGTTCCAGCGCAGCATAGCGATGCGCGCACCGAGCGGCGCGCCCGGCCTACTTGTACTCGATGATCCTGATGCGACCGCGAATCCGGTCGAAGTGGTACTTCAGCAGCCCCAGAGCATTGGCGAACTTGCCCAGCGCGGTGAAGGCGCCGTACAAGTGGGCCTCGCGGCGGGTGTCGCCCAGGCCCAGGCGGAACTTCGCAACGCGTCGCACCAGGACCAGGTAGCCCAGCAGCAGAAGCAGCGACAGGCCCTGGGTCACCGGCGCGGCCAGCACGATCACCGCCGGCAGCAACAGGCCCCAGAAGCAGGTGCTGCGACGCTCTTTGGCGCCGTCGCGCGACGGATCCCTCGCATGCAGTTGGGCGCGCTGCCCGATGGCATGGCCGGCGCGCACCGAGCGTTTCCACCACTGCGAGAAACGGTGGATATCGGCGTCGTGGCTGGCCATCGCGGCGTCGAGCTTGCGCGCGCCGTGGCCGGCCAGGCTGAGCCGCACGCCGAAGTCCGGATCTTCGCCCGCGATCATGTCGGCGTTGAAGCCGCCGAGCGACTCGAACACGGTACGCCGCACCATCGTGATCCCGACCAGGTGGCTGAAGTCGTCCACCGGGCCACTCGGCGAACGCCACTCGAGCGCGCACAACTCGTTGTAGATCGACGCCTGCGGGAAGCGCTCGTTGAGGTGGCCGAAGACGATGCCGCAACCCGCGTCCTCGCGCAAGGCGGCCTCTGCGGCATCGAGCCAGCCCGGCGCGATGATGCAGTCGCCGTCCAGGAACTGGAGGTAGGTCAGCGCGGTGTGCTGCTGGAGCAGCGCCTGCGCGCCTTCGTTGCGCGCGCGGGCCGCCGAGAACGGGCGCGACGGATCGAGCTGCAACACCGCGACGCCCAGCGCGCGCGCCTGGCCGGGGCTGCCGTCGGTGGAGCCCGAATCGACGTACAGCAGCGGACGGCCGTGCGGCAGCAACTCGCGCAGACACGCCAACAGACGCTCGCCTTCGTTGCGGCCGATGACGACGACGCCTGACCCGGTGCGCACTGGCGTTCCCGTCATGGTTTGGGGTTTCGTTTCGGAGACGAGCATGGGATGCGGCCGCGATTATCCAGGCCGGCCGTTGCCGAAGCCTACGCCGCAACCGCGGGCCTGCGCCTGAGGGTATCGCCTTGGGGGCGCGCCAGGCGATCGCGGGGCTGGCACGAAGCCGCTGCCTACAATTCGCCGCCCATGCCTGCTGCCGCGCTCTGCCCCCTGACTGCCCTGTCGCCGCTCGACGGCCGCTACGCCGCGCGACTCGATGCGCTGCGCCCGCTGCTGTCCGAGTACGGCCTGATGCATCGCCGCGTGCAGGTCGAGGTCGAGTGGTTCGTGGCGCTGTCCGACGCCGGCTTTGCCGAATTCAAGCCGCTGTCGGAGGCCGCTCGCGGGCTGCTGCGCGGCTTGGTGCTGCGCTTTGCGGAAGCCGATGCGCAGGCGATCAAGGACATCGAGAAGACCACCAACCACGACGTGAAAGCCGTCGAGTACTGGCTCAAACAGCGCTTCGACAACCTGCCCGAACTCAAGGCCGCCGGCGAGTTCGTGCACTTTGCCTGCACCAGCGAGGACATCAACAACACCAGCCATGCGCTGATGCTCGGCGCGGCGCGCGACCAGGTGCTGGTGCCGGCGCTCGACGGCCTGATCGCGACGCTGACGCAGCTCGCGCATGCCCAGGCCGCGCAGCCGATGCTGGCGCGCACCCACGGCCAGACGGCGAGTCCGACGACGGTGGGCAAGGAAGTGGCCAACGTCGCGGCGCGTCTGGTGCGCGCGCGTGCGGCCATCGCTGCGGTGCAGCCGCTGGCCAAGATGAACGGCGCGGTCGGCAACTACAACGCGCACCTCGCCGCCTATCCGGATTTCGACTGGGAAGCGTTCTCGCGCCGCGTCGTCGAGCAGCGCCTGGGCCTGGCGTTGAACCCGCTGACGATCCAGATCGAGCCGCACGACTGGATGGCCGAGCTGTTCGACGCGGTCGCGCGCGCCAACACCATCCTCATCGACTGGGCGCGCGACGCCTGGGGCTACATCAGCCTGGGCTACTTCGCACAGAAGACCCGGGCCGGCGAGATCGGCAGCTCGACCATGCCGCACAAGGTCAACCCGATCGACTTCGAGAACGCCGAAGGCAACTTCGGTCTGGCCAACGCGCTGCTGACGCACATGGCGGGCAAGCTGCCGATCAGCCGCTGGCAGCGCGACCTGACCGACTCGACCGTGCTGCGCAACGTCGGTGTGGCCTTCGGCTACACGCTGCTCGGCTTCGATGGCGTGGCGCGCGGCCTGTCCAAGCTGAGCGTGAACCGCGAGGCGCTCGATGCCGACCTCGACGCCGCCTGGGAAGTGCTGGCCGAGCCGATCCAGACCGTGATGCGGCGCTACGGCGCGGCCAACCCGTATGAGCGGCTGAAGGCGCTGACGCGCGGCCAGCGCATGACGCGCGAGGATATCCTGGCCTTCATCGACACGCTCGCCGAAGTGCCGCCGGCCGAGCGCGAGCGCCTGAAGGCGCTGACGCCCGCCGGCTATGTCGGCGCGGCGGCCGCGCTCGCGCGGCGCTTCGAGCCGGGCGGCTGAATCGCGCAGTGCGCGCACGGTCCTTGCCGGACAATGCGACCATGCACTTCCTCGACCGCCTCAACGCCGTGCAGCAGCACCATGGGTCGCTGCTGTGCGTCGGCCTCGACCCCGAGCCGGGCAAGTTGCCGACGCCGTGGCGCGGCGATGCCGAGCGCCTCTACGACTTCTGCGCGCGCATCGTCGATGCCACGCACGATCTGGTCTGCGCCTTCAAGCCGCAGATCGCCTATTTCGCGGCGCAGCGCGCGGAAGATCAGCTCGAGCGCCTCATCGCGCACATCCGCCGCGTCGCGCCCGAGGTGCCGGTGATCCTCGACGCCAAGCGCGGCGACATCGGCGCCACCGCCGAGCAGTACGCGCGCGAGGCCTTCGAGCGCTACCAGGCCGACGCGGTGACGCTGTCGCCCTACATGGGCTTCGACTCGATCGAGCCCTACCTGAAGTACGACGGCCGCGGCCTGTTCCTGCTGTGCCGCACCTCGAATGCGGGCGGCGCCGATCTGCAGTCGCTGGCGCTGGCGTCGGGCGCGCGCCTGTACGAAGAGGTGGCGCGGCTGGCCGCCGGCCCGTGGAACCGCGACCGACGCCTGGGCCTGGTCGTCGGCGCCACCGTGCCCGACGAGATCGCGCGCGTGCGCCAACTCGCGCCGACGCTGCCGCTGCTGATCCCCGGGGTCGGTGCGCAAGGCGGCGATGCGCAGGCCACGGTGCGCAACGGCTGGCGCGCCGACGCGCCGATCGTCGTCAATTCCTCGCGCGCGGTGCTGTACGCCAGCGCCGGTGCCGATTTCGCGCAAGCCGCGCGCGCCGCGGCGCGCGCCACCCGCGACCAACTGGCGTCGGCCCGAACGGCGGCTGGTTAGTGGTGCAACACACGCCCGCCGCCACGCCCGCCCGCGCGCAGCGTGCGGTGCGGCTGCTGCCCGCGGTCGGCAGCGTGATGGCGATCGGCTTCGCGCTGCTCTATGCGCTGTGGCCCGCGGCAACGGGGCCGACGGCGTCGCGCGTCATCAGCATCGCCTGCGCCGCGCTGGCGCTGATCTACGCGCTGCTGGCGCTGGCCGCGCCGCGCATCGGCCTGCGCTCGATGGCGGCGGCGACGGTGCTCGGCGCCTTGGTGGTGGCCGGCTTGGTGGCGGCCATCAGCGGCGAGGCGCTGCTCCTGCCCGCGTTGGCTTTTGTGCCGCTGCTCTTGGCTGCCGCAGCGCCGGTGATCAGCAGGCGCACGACCTTGGCGTTGGCGGCGGTGCATGCCGCATTGCTGGCGCTGCTCGGCCTGGCCGTGTTGTACGGCCACATTCCGGCGCGTCATGGCGTGGCCGGGTTGGCCGCCGCCCTGGCGCAGCAGGTGGGACTGCTGATCAGCGGTACCGTGATCGGCCTGCTGACGCAGCGCGGCATCGAGCGCTCGATGCGGCGCGCGCATTCGCGCGAGCAGCGCTTCGTCGGCCTGCTCGCGGTGGCCGCCGATTGGTATTGGGAGACCGATGCCGAGCTGCGCTACACCCACATCGCGCAGCCGCCGGCGCCATGCCGATCCCGGCGATGCAGCGGCGGCTGGGCAAGGCGCCATGGGAGATCAGCGACTTCGGCCTGGACGACGAAGCGCATGGACGCGCACCGCTCCGACCTCGAAGCGCGCCGCCCCTTCACCGATCTGCGCGTGCAGCAGCGCGACCGCGCGGGCTGGCTTGCCGCATTTCGCTGTCGGGCCGGCCGCGCCTGGATGAGCGCGGCGTCTTCCTCGGCTACTGGGGCGTGGGCCGCGACATCACCGAGCAGCAGCGCGCCGAGGCCGAGCGCCGCGCCACCGAGCTGCGCTACCGCGAGCTGTTCGCGCGCTCGCCCTCGCCGCTGGTACTGCATCGCAACGGTCGCGTCATCGATGCCAACGTCGCCGCGCTGGCGCTCTTCGGGGCCTGGGAGCCGAAGGACCTGATCGGCCGGCCGCTGCTGGACTTCTACGCTGTCGACGACGGTTCGCGCGAGCTCGCCGCCAAGCGCCTGGCGCGCCTGTCGCTGGTGCCGATCGGCGAGGCCGCGCCGCCGCAGCAGTTCTCGATGCGCACCACCGCCGGCCGGCGCCTGGCGGTGCAGGTGACGAGCGTCAAGGTCGAGGCCGAAGGCGGCGAGGCGCTGCTGTCGATCTACCGCGACGAGACCGAGCGCCAGCGTGCCGAAGGAGCACGCGCGCGCTCCGAAGCGCTGCTGTCGCACGTGGTCGCCACCAGCCCGAACCTCATCACGCTGACCGACCTGGCCACCGAGCGCTACGTGATGGTCAACGACGCCTTCGTCGCGCTCTCGGGCTATCGCGCGCGACGAGGCCATCGGCCGCAGTGCCACCGAGCTGCGGCTGTGGGCCAGCGACGAGGAACGCGAGCAGTTCGTCTCCGAGGTCATGGCGCACGACGGCGCGCGCGACCGCACCATCGGCCTGCGCCGCCGCGACGGCAGCGAGGTGCTGCTGCTGGTCTCGGCCGCGCGCTTCGTCATGGAAGGACGCGACTACCTGGTGATCAACGGCCGCGACATCACGCAAAGCGAGCGCACGCGGCTGGAGCGCGAGGCGATCCTGGCCAACGCCTCGATCGGCATCGCCATGACACGCGAGCGCGTCTTCCAACTCGCCAACCCGGCCTTCGAGCAGATGTTCGGTTGGCCCTCGGGCGGCCTGGTCGGCCAGCCGGGCGATGTCACCTCGCTCGATCGCGCCGCCTACGATCGAGATGGGCGTGCTCTACGGGCCGGCGCTGGCGCGCGGCGACGCGGTGGAGTTCGAACGCACGATGAAGCGCCACGACGGCAGCACCTTCCTGTGCCGCTTGCTGGCGCGGCCCATCGACCCGACGCACCCGGCGCACGGCGGCACCATCTGGATCGCCGAGGACGTGACCGAAAGGCGCGCCGTCGCGGCGGCGCTGGCGCGCGCACGCGACGAGGCCGAAGCCGCCAACCGCGCCAAGAGCGCCTTCCTCGCCAACACCAGCCACGAGATCCGCACGCCGCTGAACGGCCTGGTCGGCCTGGCGCGGCTGGCGCGCCAGCCCAGCGTCGACAAGGCGCGGCGCGAACAGTACCTGGCGCAGATCGACGACAGCGCGCAGGCGCTGGCCGGCGTCATCAGCGACATCCTCGACCTGTCGAAGATCGAAGCCGGCAAGCTGCGCCTGGAGCAGACCGACTTCGACCTGCACGCGCTGCTCGAGTCGATCGAGCATGGCTACACCGCGCTGGCCGATGCGCGCGCGCTGGCGCTGACGATGCATGCCAGCGGCGCGGTGCCGCGACGCGTGCGCGGCGACCCGGTGCGGCTGCGCCAGATCGTCTCCAACTTCCTCAGCAACGCGCTCAAGTTCACGGCGGCGGGCTTCGTGCGCCTGCATGTGTCGGCGCTCAAGCCGCCGCTTATCCGCTTCGAGGTCGAAGACAGCGGCCCGGGCATCGCGCAGGAAGTGCAGGCGCGGCTGTTCGAGCCCTTCATGCAGGCCGACGTGTCGACGACGCGGCGCTACGGCGGCACCGGCCTGGGCCTGTCGATCTGCCGCGAGCTGGCGCAGCTGATGGGCGGCGATGTCGGCGTGGCCAGCGAGCCCGGCCGCGGCAGCCGCTTCTGGGCCGAGCTGCCGTTGACGGCAAGCGATGAGGACGCGCCGTCGTCGGCGTTTGCGCCGCTCGAAGACAACCTGCGCCTGCTGGTCGGGCTCGAGGTGCTGGTGGTCGAGGACAACCCGGTCAACATGATGATCGCCACCACCATCGTGCGGCAGTGGGGCGTGATCGTCACCGAGGCGGTCAACGGCGCCGAAGCGGTGGCCGCGGCGATGGCGCGCGCCGATGCCGGCCGGCCCTTCGACCTGGTGTTGATGGACGTGCAGATGCCGGTGCAGGGCGGCCACGACGCGACGCGCGCGCTGCGCCGCCGCTTCGATGCGCGCACGCTGCCGATCATCGCGCTGACCGCAGCGGCGCTGACCTCGGAGCGCGACGAAGCGCTGGCGGCGGGCATGAACGACTTTCTCACCAAGCCGCTGGACGCGCAGCGCCTGCAGGACGCGCTGCTGCGCTGGACGGGCGCCGCCGTCACAGGCCGCGCAGCAGCAGTGCCGCCAGTGCCCACATCGTGAGGCCGATCAACGCATCGAGCACGCGCCAGGCGCTGCGCCGCTCGAACCACGGCGCCAGACGCTTCGCGCCGTAGCCCAGGCCGAAGAACCAGACCGCGCTGGCGGCGCAGGCGCCGACGAGGAACAGCGGCCGTTGCGCGCCTGGCTGCTGCGCGCCGATGCTGCCCACGAGCAGCACGGTGTCGAGATAGACATGCGGGTTGAGCAAGGTGAAGGCCGCCGCCTGCGCCAGCACTTTGCCGCGTGAGCGCAGCGGCGCCTGCGCGGCGGCCTGCAGCGCCGCCGGGCGCCATGCGCGCCACAGCGCACGTGCGCCGTAGGCGAACAGAAAGAGCGCGCCGAACACGGCCATCGCGCGCGCCAGCGCCGGCATCGCCGCAATCGCCTGACCCATGCCGAGCACGCCGGCGCTCATCAGCAGCGCGTCGGCCGCGGCGCAGAACAGCGCCACCGCGCCCACATGCTCGCGCGCCAGGCCCTGGCGCAGCACGAACGCGTTCTGCGCGCCGATGGCGATGATGAGCGAGGCCGAGAGAGCGAAGCCGGTGGCGAGGGCGGACAGGGCGGTCATCGTGTGGGGTCTGCATTCGGCGCGTTGCGTACGGTCTCGATAGTCCGCTCTCCACCCCCGATCGCCCTGAGCCCTTCGACGTTGCTCAGGACGAACGGTTCTTTGCCGACGCTGAAGTTCCGCACCGAGCCGAATCCAAGCCTTCGCCGCATGTCACCGACGCAGGTCGTCAACTCGATCCGCGCGCCAACAGCGCCCACGGCAGCCGCCGATCGGCCGCTGCCTGGCCTTCGAGCGCGGCCAGCAGCGCCTGGGCCGCGGCCTGGCCGATCTCGCGGCGCGGCACCTGCACCGTAGACAGCGCCGGCTCGAGCTGGCGGCCGATGGCGAAATCGCCGAAGCCGAGCAGCGCGATGTCGCGCGGCACGTTCAGTCGGGCTGCCTGCGCGCCGAGCAGCACGCCGCAGGCGAGGTTGTCGTTGGCGCTGGCCACGGCACTGAACGCGGGGCGGCGCCTCGCGTCGAGCAAGAGCGGCAGCGCGTCGCGGCCGGCCTGCAGCGCGTCGGCGGCCAGGGGCGCGACGATGCGGCGAGCGCTGACGCCGCGACGCTTGGCCTCGGCGAGAAAACCTTCGCCGCGTTCGTGCGCGCGAAAGTCTTCGGCGACGCCGCTGTCGAGGTACGCGAGCTTCTTGTGGCCGCGCTCGATCAGGTGCACGGCCATCGCGCGGCCGACCTCGGCATGGTCGAAGCCGATCTGCGTGAAGGCCTCGGCGCCGGGCTCGGGATGGTGATCCCAGATCTCGATCACCGGCGTGCCGCGCACGCGCGCCGCGTGCAGCAGCGCCAGCGCCGCGTCGGTGTGGCGCCGCCCGGTGACGACGATCGCGCTCGGAAACCAGCCCATCAGGGCGCGCAGTTGCGCCTCCTCGCGCTCGGCCGAGTAGTTGGTGCTGCCCAGCAGCAACTCGCAGCCCGAGCCCTGCAGCGCGTCGGCCAGGCCCTGCACCGTCTCGGCAAAGATCGAGTTGGCGATGCTCGGGATCAGCGCCGCCACCATGCGCGAGGCGCCGGCACCGGCGCTGGCCAAAGCGCCGGCCTGCTTGTTGGGCATGTAGCCGGTGGCCGCCAAGGCCTGCGCGATCTTGGTGGCGGTGGCGGCGGCGACGCGGTGCGGCTCGCGCAGGTAGCGCGAAACGGTGATCGCGGTGACGCCCGCCGCCGCGGCCACGTCGGCCAGCGTCGCGCGGCCCAGGCCGCGGCGCGCGGCTCGGGTTTTCAGGGATGGCGAAGCGGGCATGACGCGACTAATGTTAGCGGTAACACCACAAGGCGCCATGCGCGGATTCCCGAGGTCAACGACCACCTGACAACCCCTCTTCCCCGCTGCCCGCCTGCTCTTTGCCTGTTTCCGCATCGGCTCTGTTTTTCGCCTTGACAAAGAAGACCCTCGATCAACTGCGCAGCCGCCGCTGGTTCAACGACAGCGGCATGCGCGCCTTCGCGCATCGCCAGCGCATGCAGCAGCAGGGCCTGCGGCGCGCCGACGTGATGCAGCGGCCGTGCATTGCGGTGATCAACACCTGGAGCGATCTGTCGCCTTGTCACGCGCACCTGCGCGAGCGCGCCGAAGCTGTGAAACGCGGCGTGCTGATGGCGGGCGGCTTGCCCTTCGAGCTGCCGGCGCTGTCGCTCGGCGAGGTGATGGTCAAGCCGACGACCATGCTCTACCGCAACTTCCTGGCCATGGAAGTCGAGGAGCTGCTGCGCTCGTTGCCGATCGATGGCGTGGTGCTGCTCGCCGGCTGCGACAAGACCACGCCGGGCACGGTGATGGGCGCGATCAGCATGGGACTGCCGACGATCTTCTGCAGCGCCGGGCCGATGCTGAACGACCGCTATCTTCAAGCGGGTCAGCCCGAGAGAAACGTCGGCGCCGGCACGCACACCCGCCTGTTCTGGGACGAGTACCAGGCCGGCAAGGTCAGCGACGCCGAGTGGATCCAGCTCGAATCGCACATGACGCGCAGCCCCGGCACCTGCAACACCATGGGCACGGCGAGCACGATGACGCTCCATCGTCGAAGCGCTCGGCCTGGCGTTGCCGGGCTCGACCGCGATTCCGGCGATGGACGCGGCGCACACGCGCATGGCCACGAGTTGCGGCGAGCGCATCGTGCAGATGGTGTGGGACGACATCACGCCGGCAAGGGTCCTCACGCGCGGTGCGTTCATGAATGCAGCGGCGGTGCAGATGGCGCTCGGCGGCTCGACCAACGCCGCCGTGCATCTGATCGCGATGGCGCGGCGCGCCGGCGTCGCATTCACGCTCGACGATCTGGACAGGGTCGGCCGCGAAGTGCCGGTGCTGGCCAACCTGTTCCCGAGCGGCGACCGGCTGATGGAAGACTTTCACTACGCCGGTGGGCTGCCGGCGCTGATGACGCGCATCGCTGCGCACCTGTCGCTCGACCGAGCGCAACGTCAACGGCAAGACGCTGGCGCAGAACCTCGAAGGCGTGCAGGTGCTCGACGATGCGGTGATCCGTCCGCTCGCCAACCCGGTGAGCGCCAGCGGCGCGCTCGCGGTACTGCGCGGCAACCTCGCGCCCGAAGGCGCGGTGATGAAGGCCAGCGCCGCCAGCCCCAAGTTCTTGCAAGCACCGCGGCCGCGCCATCGTCTTCGACAACCCGGCCGAGATGAACCGCGTCTGCGCTGACCCGAATCTGGATTGCGACGAGAACAGCGTGCTGGTGCTGCGCAATGCCGGCCCGGTCGGCGCGCCGGGCATGCCGGAGTGGGGCGGCCTGCCGATCCCGAAGAAACTGCTCGACGCCGGCGTGCGCGACATGGTGCGCATCTCCGACGCGCGCATGAGCGGCACGCACTACGGCAGTTGCATCCTGCATGTCAGCCCCGAAGCAGCGGTCGGCGGGCCGCTCGCCTTGGTGCGCACCGGCGACATGATCGAGGTCGATGTGCCCGCGCGGCGCTTGCACCTCGCCGTGAGCGACGATGAACTGGCGCGGCGCCGCGCCGCGTGGCAAGCACCACCCGAACCGTACGCCCGCGGCTTTGCCAAGCTCTACCGCGCTCACGTGACGCAAGCCCACGAAGGCTGCGACTTCGATTTCCTGCAAGGCGCGGCGCCGACTGCCGAGCCGGTCATCTACTGATCCATTGACCTGGGGGCGCACATGAACTCGCTGAAGCAACTCCTGAAATCCTCCGGCTCGCAAGCGCCGCTGGGCACCTGGCTGATGGCCGCAAGCCCGCTCGTCACCGAGGCGATGGGCCACGCCGGCTTCCAGTGGGGCGTGATCGACATGGAGCACACGCCGCTGGACATGATGGAAGTGATCCATCTGCTGCAGGCCGCGGGCAACACCAAGATGGTGCCGATCGTGCGCGTGCCGTGGAACGACGCGGTGACGATCAAGCGCGTGCTCGATGCCGGCGCGCAGACGCTGCTGATCCCGTTCGTGCAGAACGCCGAGGAAGCGCGGCGTGCGGTCGCCGCCACGCGCTATCCGCCCGAGGGCATTCGAGGTCTCGCCGGCATGAGCCGCGGCTCGAAGTTCGGCACCGTGCCCGACTACGCCAAGACCGCCAACAAGACCGTCGGTGCGGTGCTGCAACTCGAGACCCCGGCTGCGGTGGCACAGCTGGAAGCCATCGCCGCGGTGCCCGGCGTGGACTCGCTCTTCATGGGCCCGGGCGATCTCTCGGCCGCGCTCGGCCACGCCGGCAACACCACGCACCCCGACGTGATGACGGTGATGGCCGATGCGGCGCGGCGCTGCAACGCGCTCGGCATGCCCGTGGGCACGGTCGGCGGCACGCCTGAACTCGTCGTGCAGTACCGCGCGATGGGCTTCAACTACGTTGCCATCGCGAGCGACCTGGGCCTGCTGATGCGCGGTGCGCAGGCAGCAGTGAAGGCATTGACCACGCCGGATGGCGAGACGCATGTGCACACCTTGTCGGGCGGGACACAAACCGGGACCCAGAGCGGAGGAGCCTACTGATGGCCGCAGTGGAGTTGAAAGCCGTCGTCAAGAGCTATGACGGCAAGACCAACGTCATCCACGGCATCGACCTGGACATCAAGCATGGCGAGTTCGTCGTCTTCGTCGGCCCGTCGGGCTGCGGCAAGAGCACGCTGCTGCGCATGATCGCCGGCCTCGAAACCATCTCCAGCGGCACGATCAAGATCGGCGACACCGTCGTCAACGACCTGCCGCCGCGCGCGCGCGACATCGCGATGGTGTTCCAGGACTACGCGCTGTACCCGCACAAGAACCTGTACGACAACATGGCGTTCGGCCTGCGCCTGCGCGGCACGGACGAGGCCGAAATCAAGCAGCGCGTGATGGAGGCAGCCAAGCTGCTGCGCATCGATCACATGCTCGAGCGCCGCCCCGGGCAACTCTCCGGCGGCCAGCGCCAGCGCGTGGCGATCGGTCGCGCCATCGTGCGCCAGCCGAAGGTCTTTCTGTTCGACGAGCCGCTCTCCAACCTCGATGCGCAACTGCGCGGCGAGATGAGAAGCGAGATCAAGCGCCTGCACCAGCGTCTGGGCGCGACCATCATCTACGTTACGCACGATCAGGTCGAGGCGATGACGATGGCCGATCGCATCGCCGTCCTGAGTGCCGGCCGCAAGATGCAGTACGACACGCCCGACACCATCTACAACCAGCCGGCGGCGCTGTTCGTGGCCGGCTTCACCGGCGCGCCGGCGATGAACCTCGTGGACTGCACGCTCGCCGGCGGCATGGCCGACATCGGCAACGGCACGCAGATCGTCGTGCCGCCGGCGCTCGCCGCCAAGGCCAAGGGCAGCGCCAAGTTGAAGTTCGGCATCCGCCCGGAAAACTTGACGCTGTCAGCGCAAGCGGCCGACGACATCGCACTGCCGGCCGAAGTGGCGCTGCTCGAGCCGCTCGGCGCCGAGACCCTGGCCACGCTCAAGGTTGGCGCGGCCG
Organism: uncultured beta proteobacterium; assembly: GCA_963738605.1. Classification (GTDB taxonomy): domain Bacteria; phylum Pseudomonadota; class Gammaproteobacteria; order Burkholderiales; family Burkholderiaceae_C; genus CADEEN01. The sequence continues at coordinate 49,283 of CAVTXG010000012.1, read as the reverse complement.
AAATGATCGCGCGCTGCCCGGCGTCGTTTCGCGAACCGCCGGGCTCGCGTTTGTCCGTGCACCTGAACCCGCGTCACATGCGTTTGTTCGATGCCGCCAGCGGGGCGGCACTCTGATTTCACACTCACAGCAGGAGACAACTTCATGAAGCGTCGCAATTCGTTCGCCCTGGCCGCGCTGCTCGCGCTCGGCGTCGCGGTATCGGCTCACGCGCAGCAGACCTCGCTGCGCGTGTTCTCGGGGGGCAGCAATCAGCGTCCGGACCTGATGCGCAAGCTCTTCGATCAATACCAGGCGAAAAACGCCAACGTCAAGATCGACATCGAAACCGGCGGCGCCACCAGCGAGCTGCAACGCCAGTACCTGTCCACCGTGCTCAACGCCAAGGATTCGGCGATCGACATCTACATGATCGACATCGTCAACCCGGCGCAGTACTTCGGCGCCGGTTGGCTGGAGCCGCTCGATGCGTACATCGGCGGGGCGGCTGCGCTCAAGCCTTACCTGCCGGCCTACGCCAGCGCCAACGTGATCGATGGCAAGGTCGCGGCGATGCCGGCTTTCGCCGATGCGATGTTCATGTACTACCGCAAGGACTTGCTCGACAAACACAAGATCGCCGAGCCCAAGACCTGGGACGACATGACCGCTGCGGCCAAGAAGGTCCTGGCCGCAGAGAACAACCCGAACCTGCAAGGCGTCTCGATCCAGGGCGCGCCGATCGAAGGCACGGTCTGCACCTTCCTGCTGCCCTACTGGAGCCAGGGCAAGGACTTCAACGACACCGCCGGCAAGATGACGCTCGACAAGTCGGCCGCGACCAAGGGCCTGAACCAGTGGCTCGGCATGGTCGATGCGGGCGTCATCAAGAAGAACGTGGCCGAGGTCAAGACCACCGACACGGTCAACGAGTTCATGGCCGGACAGGTGCTGTTCGCCATCAACTGGGGCTTCGCCTGGGACCGCTTCCAGAGCGACCCCGCGACGCAGGTCAAGGGCAAGGTGGGCGTGATGCCGCTGCCGGCGATGGCCGGCGGCAAGAGCGCCACCTGCATCGGCGGCTGGCAGTGGGCGGTGAGCGCGTTCTCGAAGAACAAGCAGGCCGCGGCCAACTTGGTGAAGTTCCTGTCGAGTCCCGAGTCGAGCAAGTTCCTCGCCATCGAGGGTTCGCTGCTGCCGGTGTACGCGAACGTCTATACGGATGCCGACGTGGTCAAGGCCGTGCCGTGGTTCAAGGACGCCGCGCCGGTGGTCAGCGCCGGCCGCGGCCGCCCGCTCAGCAAGGACTATGCGCAGGTCAGCGATGTCATCCGCACGACGACGAGCGCGGTGCTGGCGCGCACGAAGAAGCCGGAAGAGGGCGTGGCGGAGATCGAAAGCCGCCTGGCGCGCGTGATGCGATAGAGGGGCCTTGCAACTTGGGAGCACGACGCGGGCTGCGCTCGCGCCGTGTTGTCTTGGAGGGGATGACCAATGTCCGGCACGACTGCCATCGACCGCTGGCGCGACCCGAGCGAAAAAACGCTCGGCGTCATGCTGCTCGCCCCGGCCTTCCTGCTGCTCGCGCTGATCGTGGTCTACCCGATCGGCAAGCTGATCTTCAACAGCTTCTTCGACCTGCGCCTGTCGGGCGGCAGCGGCGGCAAGTTCGTCGGCATCGAGAACTACCTGCTGGTGTTCAAGGACAACGACTTCTGGAACGCGACGAAGAACACGGTGCTGATCACGCTCATCACCGTGCCCGGTGCGCTCGTCGTCGGCCTGGGCCTGGCGATGCTCGCCAACCTGCCGTTCAAGCGCAAATGGCCGGTCCGTCTGGCGCTGCTGTTGCCCTGGGCGCTGCCGCTGGCGTTCGCGGGCCTGATCTTCGCGTGGTTCTTCCACACCGAGTACGGTGTCGTCAACGACGTCGTGCGACGCGTCGCACGACCGAGTGAGCCGGCGATGTGGCTGCTGCGGCCGAACTGGGCTTTCGCCGCAATCTGCGCCACCATCATCTGGAAAGCCAGCTCCTTCATGGGGCTGATCCTGCTGGCCGGGCTGCAGATGATCCCGCGCTCGCTGTACGAGGCCGCCGAGGTCGACGGCGCGTCGAAATGGCAGCAGTTTCGCGAGATCACGATCCCGATGCTGATGCCGTCGATCATCGTCGCGCTGATCTTCCGCACCATCACCGCGTTGCAGACCTTCGACATTCCGTACACCATGACCAAGGGCGGACCGGGCAATGCCACCGAGACGCTGGCGATGCTGATCCACAAGACGACGATCGACTACCTCGACGTTGGCTACGGCTCGACGCTGGCGGTGTGCATGTTCGTGCTGTCGTTGATCGTTACGGCCTTCTATCTGAAGCGGATCGGGAACAGCGCATGAAGTCGATCTTCGATTCGAAGGGGCTGCGACTGATCGCCGCCGGCCTTGTCGTCATCAACGGCTTCTTCCCCGCCGTCTGGATCCTGCTGACTTCGCTCAAGACCGAGACTGAGCTGGTGAGCAAGCCCATCACCTATTGGCCGCACAACCCGACGCTGCAGAACTACGTGCAGGCCTTCACCGACCAGCCGCTGCTGAAGTACCTGGGCAACAGCTTCGCGGTGGCGCTGCTGGCCACCGTCTTCTCGCTCGTCGTCTCGGCGCTGGCCGCCTACGCCATCGCGCGCTTGAACCTCAAACGCCGGCAGTTGATCCTGACCTGCATCGTCGCGTCGTCGATGTTCCCGCTGGTCACGCTGCTGGTGCCGATCTTCGAAACCATGCGCGCGCTGAACCTGCTCAACAGCTACACCGCGCTGGTGCTGCCCTACATCGTGCTCAACCTGCCGGTGTGCACGCTGGTGCTGGTGAGCTTCTTCCAGAGCATCCCGAAGGATCTGGAGAACGCCGCGATGATCGACGGCTGCACGCGCCTGGGCGCGTTGTGGCGCGTGGTCGTGCCGCTGGCCGCGCCGGGTGTGTTCACGGCCGGCATCCTGGCCTTCGTCAACGCCTGGGACGAGTTCCTGCTCGCGCTGTCGCTCAACAGCAGCGCGTCGATGCGCACGCTGCCGGTGGGCATCACGCTCTACCAGGGCGAGTTCACGTTTCCGTGGCCGATCATTTCGGCCGCGCTGATCGTGGCGATCGTGCCGATCGCGGTGCTGATCGCGGTGTTCCAGGAGCGTGTGGTGGGCGGGCTGACGCAAGGTGGTTTGAAGGGATGAGCTCGCAGGTGCCTGCGCCGACAGCAACTTGAATCTCGAGGCCACAAGACATGACCAACAGACTCCGCTACGGCATCATCGGCTGCGGCAGCATGGGGCGCGAGCACATCGAGAACCTGCGCGCTCTCGGCGGCACCGAAGTGACTGCCATTGCCGACCCTTCGCCGCAAAGCCGTGAACAGGCTTCAAGCTTGCTCGACGGCAAGGTGCAGCTCTTCGCCGACCACGTGGAGCTGTTGAAGAGCGGCCTGTGCGACGCGCTCGTCATCGCCAGCCCCAACTTCACGCATGCCGCGGTGATGCGCGACGCGCTGGCCACCGACCTGCCGATCCTGTGCGAGAAGCCGCTGGTGACCAAGATCGCCGACGGCGTCGAGCTGATCGAGCGCGCGAAGAACAGGAAGGGCATCGTCTGGGTGGCACAGGAATACCGCTACATGCCGCCGGTGGCCGAGATGATCCGCATCGCGCATGGTGGCGGTGTCGGCCGCGTTCACCAGGTGGCGATCCGCGAGCACCGCGAGCCGTTCTATCCGAAGGTCGGCGACTGGAATCGCTTCTCCGCCAACACCGGCGGCACGCTGGTCGAGAAGTGCTGCCACTACTTCAACCTGATGGACTTCGTGCTGAAGGAGAAGCCGCTGCGCGTCTTTGCCTCGGGCGGGCAGCGCGTCAATCACCTCGACGAGAAGTACGAAGGCCCCGCTGGTCACACCGTGCCCGACATCCTCGACAGCGCCTACGCCATCGTCGAGTACCCGTCGGGCGCGCGCGGCTCGTTGGACTTGTGCATGTTCGCCGAAAACTCGATCGACAACGAGCACGTCACCATCGTCGGCGCCGAAGGCAAGCTCGAATCGCTGCTGCCCTCGGGCGTGCTGCGCTACGGCCGTCGTGAAGACTGGGGCAAGCGCGAGGTCTGGGGCCAGCCCTCGGGCACGGCGCGTGGCGTGGCGGTGCGGCAGATCCGCGATACCAACATCAAGTACCTCGGTCAGCACTTCGGCGCGAGCTATGTCGAGCACCAGTTGTTTGCGCGTGCCGTGCGCGAGGGGCTGCCGGCCGAGATACCGCTCGAAGAAGGCCTGCGCGCCGTGGCCACCGGCGTCGCGGCGCACAAGAGCATCGACGAGGGCCGCGTCGTTGCTTTGAGCGAGGTCTTGCCCGCTGGCTGGTGAGCTTAGGATGCGGGCATTGCCGTATCCGCACGATCTGCCCATGACCACCGACACCGTCCTCCAACTGCGCAGCGGCCCGTTGCGCCTGGCGCTGCGCCCCGACATCGGCGGCTCGATCGCCGGCTTCTGGCACGGCGATGCGCCGGTGCTGCGCAGCGTCGAGCCCGCCACGCTCGCCGGGCCGCGCCAGTCGGCGTCCTTCCCACTCGTGCCGTACTCGAACCGGCTGGGCTACAAACGCTTTCGCTGGCAGGGCCGCGAGCACACGACGGTCTCCAACTTCGGCAACGACTACCCGCACTCGCTGCACGGCAGCGCCTGGCAACAGCCGTGGCGCGTGGTCGCCAGCGACGCGCGCAGCGCCGAATTGCTCTACACGCAGCGCAGCGACGAGCACTGGCCGTTCGCCTTCGACGTGAGCCAGCACATCGAACTCGACGACGACGCGCTGATGCTGCGCCTGTCGTTCACCAACATCGATGCGCGCGCGCAGCCGGTGGGTCTGGGCTGGCACCCGTACTTCCCGAAGCGCACACGCAGCCGCATCCATGTCGAATGCAGCGGGCGTTGGGAGTCCGACGCGGCCACGCACCTGCCGACGCGACGCGTCGCGCAGCAGGGCATCGATGGCGAAGTGCGGCACCTCAACTTCGACCATTGCTTCGAAGGCTGGCGCGGCGCCGCGCGGGTGCGCGACGAAGCGCTGTCGGTGGCGATCACCTCGTCGCTGCCCTACCTCGTCGTCTACACGCCGCCGACGCAAGACTACTTCTGCGTCGAGCCGGTGAGCCATGTCAGCAACGCGATCCACATGGCCGACCCGGCTGCGCATGGGTTGGTGTCGGTCGGCGCGGCGGAAACGCTCGAAGCGTGGATGAAGATCGAGGTGGCGGCGGCTTGAGCGAAATCTCCGCTCTGCCGGGAGTGGCGCCGAGCGTGCTCGGCGAGTCGCCGCTGTGGCACCCGGCCGAGCAGGTGCTGTACTGGTGCGACATCCCGGGGCACGCGCTGAATCGTTTCGATCCGCGCAGCGGCGCGCATGCCCAGTGGCCGTTCGACACCGACGTCGCCTGCTGCGCGCCGTTGATGGAAGGCGGCCTGCTGCTCGCGCTGCGCAGCGGCATCGTGCGCTTCGATCCCGCGAGCGGCGAACACGAGCGGCTGCTCGATGCGCCGCCGTACGACCCGAAGACCGAGCGCTTCAACGATGGCAAGGCCGATCCGCAGGGGCGCTTCTGGGTCGGCACCATCCACGAACCGCGTGAGCCCAAAGCCGCGCTGTATCGCTTCAGCGCCGGGAAGCTGGAACGCATGGCCGACGGCATCACCGTCAGCAACGGCCTGGCCTGGAGCCCGGATGCGCGCACGCTGCACTGGGCCGACACCAAGGCGCACGCGGTGTACGCCTTCGACTTCGAGCGCGCCGGCGGCGCCATCACGAACCGCCGTGTGTTCGCGCAGTTTCCGATGAAGAGCGCAGGGCAGGACCTCGCCACCTACGGCGGCCGCCCCGATGGCGCGGCGATGGACGCCGAGGGTCACTACTGGTGTGCGATGTTCGAAGGCGCGCGCCTGCTGCGCCTGGCGCCCGACGGCCGCATCTCGCGCGAAGTCAAGCTGCCGGTGCGCTGCCCGACGATGCCGTGCTTCGGCGGCGCCGACCTGAAGACGCTGTACCTCACCACCGCGCGCGAAAACCGGCCGGCGGAAGAGCTCGCGCGTGAGCCGCTGGCGGGTTGCGTGCTGCAGATGCGTGTCGAGGTGGCGGGGTTGCCGGCGAACTTCGCGAGGCTGACGTGAAGAAGGCGGAGGCAGGCGGCATCGTCGAGGCCGTGCTCGGCGTGGTCGAGTTCGCCGTGATGCTCGGCTTCGGATCGGGTGCGGCCTTCGCGGTGGCGGTCGGGCAGTTCGTGCTCGCCGTGGTGCTCGCGCTGGTCGCGATCGGCATCTTCCTGCGCTTCAAGCGCGGCCGGCTGCGCCGACGCTCAACGACCTCTTCAACATGAACTACACGCTTTATCCCTCACTGCGAGACCGCACGGCCTTCATCTCCGGCGGCAGTTCCGGCATCGGCGCCGAACTCGTGCGCGCGTTCGCGGCGCAGGGCTCGAAGGTCGCGTTCTGCGGCACCAAGCCCGATGGCGGCAAGCCTTTGATCGACGGGTTGACGAAAGCAGGATGCGCCGCGCCGTGGTACGGCGCCTGCGACGTGCGCGACGTGGCTGCGTACCAGGCGCTGCTGGCGCGCGTCGAGCATGACCTCGGCCCGATCCGCGTGCTCGTCAACAACGCCGGCCGCGACGATCGCCACAAGATGGAGGAGGTGACGAGCGAGTTCTGGGACGACCGCATCGCGCTCAACTTGAAGCACTACTTCTTCGCCATCCAGGCCGTCGCGCCGGGCATGGAGAAGGCCGGTGGCGGCAGCGTGATCAACATGGGCTCGGTGAGCTGGATGCGCGGCCGTCCCAACCTCGTCGGCTACACCACAGCCAAGGCCGGCATCCTGGGTCTGACGCGCACGCTCGCGCGCGAACTCGGTGGCCGCAACATCCGTGTCAACGCGCTGGTGCCGGGCGCGATCGTCACCGATCGACAGACCACGCTGCACCGCGACCCCGCCGCGGACAAGGAGTTTCTCGACGCGCAGTGCCTGAAGATTCGGCTCGACCCAGGGCATGTCGCGCGCGCGACGCTGTTCCTCGCCGCCGACGACAGCGACGGCATGACGGGGCAGCATGTGCTGGTCGATGGCGGCATCGCGCAGCAGTCGGTCGTGACGTGAAGCCGTCGCACACGGACCACCCTCACCCCAGCCCTCTCCCGCCAGCGGGAGAGGGAGCATGAGCGCAACGAAGTCGCGCGCAGAGTCGCTCGCAGCGGCGCAGGCCGATCGCGTCTTCGACCTCGCCATCATCGGCGGCGGCGCCACCGGCTGCGGCGTCGCGCTCGACGCCGCGGCGCGTGGCTTCTCGGTCGTGCTGCTCGAAGCAGAGGACTTCGCCAAGGGCACGAGTTCGCGCGCGACCAAGCTCGTGCATGGCGGCGTGCGCTACCTCGCGCAGGGCAACGTCTCGCTCGTGCGTGAGGCGCTGCACGAGCGCGCGACGCTCTTGGCCAACGCGCCGCACCTGGCGCAGCCGCTGGCCTTCGTGATGCCGACCTACAAGCTGTGGGAGGCGCCGTTCTATGGCGTCGGCCTGAAGATGTACGACGCACTCGCCGGCTCGCGCGGGCTGGGCGACACCGAATTTTTGTCGGCCGCGCGCACGCGCGAGCTGCTGCCCAACGTGCAGCCGCGCGGCCTGGCCGGCGGCGTCAAGTACTGGGACGGGCAGTTCGACGACGCGCGCCTGGCGATCGCTCTGGCGCGCACCGCCGCAATCAAAGGGGCGGTCGTGTTGAACCACTGCCCCGTCACGTCGCTCGTGCGCGAAGGCGGCAAGGTGGTCGGCGTGGCCGCGCGCGATGCGATCGGCGGCGCCGATCTGCGCATCGCTGCGACGTGCGTGGTGAATGCGACCGGCGTCTGGGTCGACGACCTGCGCGACATGGATCGCGATGAAGGCGCACCGAAAAAGCCCGGCATCGTCGCGCCGAGCCAGGGCGTGCACCTCGTCGTCGATCGCGCCTTCCTGCCCGGCACGCATGCCTTGCTCGTGCCCAAGACCGAAGACGGCCGCGTGCTGTTCGCGGTGCCGTGGCTGGGCAAGACCATCCTCGGCACGACCGACACACCGCGCGACGACATCGTGCGTGAGCCCACGCCGTTCAAGGAAGAAGTCGAGTTCATCCTGCGCGAATCGGCGCGTTATCTGGCCAGGCCGCCGACGCGCGCCGACGTGCGTTCGGTCTGGGTCGGCTTGCGTCCTCTGGTCAAGGCCGGCGGCAGCATCGGCGATAGCGACGGCGAGAACACCAAGGCGCTGTCGCGCGAGCACACGGTGCTGGTCGGCCGCTCGGGGCTGGTGACGGTGACGGGAGGCAAGTGGACGACCTATCGCGCGATGGCCGAAGACGTGCTGGAGCGCTGCTTCGATCACAAGCTGCTGTGGCGTCGCGCGGCCGGCGTCACGGTGAAGCTGCCGCTGGTGGGTGCGCCGCAACGCGCGAGCGTGTCGATGACATCGCCGCCCGGCGAGCACCTTTACGGCGAAGAGGCGGCCACGCTGCGCGCGCTGCCGGGCGCCGATCGTTGGCTGTGGCGCGATGCTGAATCGAACCAGGGCGGGCTGAGCGAAGCGATGGTGCGCTTCGCTGCGCGTCACGAGATGGCGCTGAGCGTCGAGGACGTGCTGGCGCGTCGCTGCCGCTTGTTGTTCCTCGATGCGGCGCAAGCGCAACGGCAGGCCGGTGCGGTTGCGAAGATTCTGGCCGAAGAGCTCGGCGCCGGATTCGATGCGGCCGCGTCGCAGGCGGCATTCGAGGCGCTGGCGCAGCAATACCAGCGCTTGCCGTAATCCGTTCGGGCTTGGATCGATCAGCCGTCCGAGTACTTCACCGAACACCCATACGGCCGCGTCGCCGCCTGCGCCACCGATTTGCCCGCGGCCACATCGGCCAGTGCCGCAGTGACGTAATTCTTCGCCGTCTTCACGTCGGCCGGATTGGCCGACGGCTTGTCGTCGATGCCGCCGGCATAGACCAGCGTGCCCTTGGCATCGACGACGTACATGTGCGGCGTGGTGCGCGCGCCGTAGGCCTTGCCGATCTTGCCGTCGCTGTCCATCAGCGTGGCCGACGCGTTCGCCTTCTGTTGCTGCATCCACGCCGCCATGTCGGCCGGCTTCTTGTAGTCGTAGTGGCCTTGCGACGTCGAATTGACCGCGAGCCAGACCACGCCGGCGCCGGTCGCGCCCTTCTGCGTGGCCTGCATGTTGGCGCTGTCGTAATGCTTGCGCACATACGGGCAGCCGGGGTTGACCCACTCGAGCACGACGGTCTTGCCCTTGAAGTCCGCGAGCGAGACGGCCTTGCCGCTGGTGTCGCTGACGCTGAAGGTCGGCGCGGGTTGGCCGACGGCGGCGGTGTCGGCGAGCACCGGCAGTGCGGCGAGCATCAAGGCAGAGAGCAAGAACTTCATTGAGGCGGCTCCTTCGGTCGAGACGGCGGCAGCGCGAGCGCGTCGCGCACGGTTTGAACGGTCAGCAGTTCGGGCAGCAGCGCCGGCTGCGCCTGCCCCGGCCGATAGATCGCGTACACCGGCACGCCGTTGCGCCCGAGGCGTGACAGTTCGTTGCTGATGGTGGCGTCGCGCCGCGTCCAGTCGGCACGCAGCAGCGCGACGCGTGACGCGTCGATGTCGGCGAGCAGTCTTGCATCGGTCAGCGTCGAGCGCTTGTTGACCTGGCAGGTGACGCACCACGCCGCGGTGAAGTCGACGAAGACGGTGCGGCCTTCGGTGTTGAGTGCAGCCACGCGCTCGGGGCTCCAGGCCTGCCAGCGCTCGCCCACCGTTCCCGCCGAAGCCGGCGCCGCCTGCGCTTCGCGCCATGTCGGCAGCGCCCACGCGATCGACAGCGCCAGCAGCGCGACGCCGAGCGTGCTCCATGCCGCGCGCGCGAACCCTGTGCTGTCCACCCGCCCCCAGGCCCAAAGCGCGAAGGCCAGCGCGACCAGAACCGCGAGCAGCGCCGCGGCGCCGTCGATGCTGGTCTGCTGGCCGAGCACCCACACCAACCAGACGACGGTGGCGAGCATCGGAAACGCCATCACCGCCTTGAAGGTCGCCATCCACGCGCCGGGCTTGGGCATCGCGCGCGCGACGGCCGGCCACGCGCTCAGCACGAGGTACGGCAGCGCCATGCCCAGGCCGAGCACCGCGAACAGCAGCAGCGATTGCGCGGCGGGCAGCGTGAAAGCGAAGCCCAAGCGCCGCGCCCATGAACGGCGCCGTGCAGGGCGAGGCCACCGCCACCGCGAGCACGCCGGTGAGGAAACTGTCGGCCAGCGGATGGCGCAAGCGCGCCGATGCCAGGCCGCTCGGCAGCACCGTGCCGAACTCGAAGAGGCCGGCGAGGTTCAACGCGATCATCGTGAACAGCACCGCGAGCGCGGCAACGAAGCCCGGCGACTGCAGCTGGAAGCCCCAGCCGATCTGCTCGCCGCCGGCGCGCAGCGCGATCAGCAGCGCCGCCAGCCCGACGAACGACAGCACCACGCCCGCGCTGTAGGCGATGCCGCCGCCGACCAGCGCGCGCCGGCTGTGCGCATGGCCGGCAAAGCCGAGCACCTTGAGCGACAGGATCGGGAAGACGCAGGGCATCAGGTTCAGCAGCGCGCCGCCGACCAGCGCGAACAGCAGCGCGATGCCGTAGCCGATGTCGGGCGGCGGCGGTGCCACGTCGGCCCTCGACGTTTCCACCACTGCGGCCGGCGCCGGCGCGGCCAACGCCGGCCACGCGCCGGCGATTGCGAAGCCGACGCGCGTGCCCGCCGGCTGGCCGGGCGTGGTCAGCACCGCGTGCATCCGGTTCGGGCTCTCGAAGCGTTGCGGCGAGATCGGCACATCGGCGTGCCAGGCGCCGCTGTTGTCCCAGCGGCCCGTGACCTTCGCAGCGTGCTCGATCACGCCGGCGGCTTCGGCGAAGAACGCCAGCGGCTTGCCGTGCAGCGCGGATGGCAGGCCGCCGATGGCGACGCGCAGCAGCCTGGCGTCGTCGACCAGTTCGGCGCTCGCCTTGGCATCTGACGCGTCCTTGGGCTGCGCCGCCCAGGCGGCGTTGAACAGCGCGGCATGGCCCGCCACGCTCGCCTGCGCCGGCACGCGCAGCGCGAACTCGCCTTGCTGCGGGATGCACACGTCCTTGCACACCAGCCATTGCGCAGACAACTTGACGTTGAGCGCGTCGCCCTTGAAATCGGGCGAGACGGTCAGCGCCACCGGCAGCAGCAACCTGCCTTCGTAGCCGTAGTTCACCAGCGGCCCGATCGGCAGGCGCTGCGGCGTCGGCCAGGCGATATCGCCGGCACTCACGCCCGCGGGCAGTTGCCAAGTCAGCGTGGTCGGCAGGCCGGAGTCGCCTGGGTTCTTCCAATAGGTATGCCAATGCGGCGCGTGCTCGATCACCAACCCGAGCCAGGCTGTCTTGCCCGACCCGATGCCCTCGGGCGCCTGCACCACCAACTCGGCGCGCACCTCGTCGGTCTTGACGACAGCGCCCTGCGCCCCTGCCGAAAGCGGCAGGGCCAGCGTCATGAGGAAAGCAGCCAGTGAGCGCATCACAGCATGGGAGCGTAGTCCATGCGCCGAGTTCCTGTCAGGTACGACTGCTCTCGTGTGAGACGAGCAGTCGATGCAGCTGTCAACACCCGCGGCCTGGACGGTCAGCTCCAAACAACAGTGCGGGCTGACCGCGGCACCCCCCGTATAATCCCGCGGCTTTGCTGGATGCACCCGTGGGCCCGACACCAGACCGGAAGGTTCGCTCCGACCCCTGGGACGAGACCACAGATGACGACGGCGGCAAGCCGTTCAAACGCTGGTCTGCCCAAGAGGCAACGGCGTTGGCGGCGAAGGACCCGCACAAGGTGAACCCTTGGCGGGTGATCGCGGTGCAGGCCGCGGTCGGGCTGGGGGTGGCGCTCGTTGCGGGCCTCGCCACCGGCCGGGTGGAAGTGTTCTGGTCGGCGCTGTACGGCGCCGGCGTGGTGGTGGTGCCGGGTGCCTTGATGGCGCGCGGCATGACCAGCCCGCTGTCCAGCATGTCGCCGATCGGCAGCGCCGTCAGCTTCATGTTGTGGGAGGGGGTGAAGATTGGGTTGTCGGTGCTGCTGCTGATCCTGGCAGTGCGCATCGTGCAGCCGCTGAGCTGGCCGGCGTTGCTGGCGGGCCTGGTGGTCTGCATCAAGGTGTACTGGGTGGCGCTGGCTTGGCGCCGCCGGGCTTAGAGAAGAACGACGGGTCACGACGAACACGACATGGCAGCCGCAGCACACGCTCCCACCGCCGGTGAATACATCATTCACCACCTGCAGCACCTGCAGAACAAGAAGCAGACAGCGGTCGTTGACTTCTCGATCGTCAATTTCGATTCGGTCTTCTGGGCTGTCACGCTGGGTGTGATTGGCTGCTTCGTCCTGTGGCGTGCCGCCAGCAAGGCCACCTCCGGCGTGCCGGGACGCTTTCAGGCGGCGGTCGAGATCCTCTTCGAGATCGTCGACGGGCAGGCAAAGGGCATCGTTCACAACGCGCAAAGCCGCAAACTGGTTGCGCCGCTTGCGCTGATCGTCTTTGTCTGGATCGTGTTGATGAACACCATGGACTTGCTGCCGGTCGATCTGCTGCCCTGGATCACCGAGCGCATGGGCATCCCCTACCAGCGCGTGGTGCCGACTGCTGACCTGTCGGTCACGATGGGCCTGTCGCTGTCGGTGCTGGTCATCTGCCTCATCTACAACGTCAAGATCAAGGGCCTCGGCGGCTGGGCGCACGAACTGGTGAGCGCGCCCTTCGGCACCAGCAAGAACCCGTTGTTCGCGATCCCGCTGGGCGTCGTCAACCTGCTGATGCAGATCATCGAGTTCGTCGCCAAGACGGTATCGCACGGCATGCGACTGTTCGGCAACATGTACGCCGGCGAGCTGATCTTCATGCTGATCGCGCTGATGGGCGGCGCATGGACGTTGTCTGCGACGGGGATCGGCTTGGCTATCGGCCACGTCGTCGCCGGCTGGGCGTGGGCCGTGTTCCATATCCTGATCATCATCTTGCAGGCCTTCGTCTTCATGATGTTGACGCTCGTCTACATCGGCCAGGCGCACGACTCGCACTGATCCCTTCTCTTCAACCACAAACCAACGACCTTAGGAGTCATCATGGAAGTCATCAGCTTTGTTGCCATCGCCGCCGGCCTGATCATCGGTCTGGGCGCGCTCGGCGCCTGCATCGGCATCGGCATCATGGGCAGCAAGTACCTCGAATCTGCCGCGCGCCAACCCGAGTTGATGGGCGAGTTGCAGACCAAGATGTTTCTGCTGGCCGGCCTGATCGACGCGGCCTTCATCATCGGCGCCGGTATCGCGCTGTGGTTCGCCACCGCGAACCCTTTCCTCGGCCAGATCGCCAACCTGCCGAAGTAACTCGGCTTACGGGTTTGTGGCGGGGCGGCGCCGATTGCGCCGCCCTGAAGTGACTCTCTTTCGAGGCAGCGTGCCGTGAACATCAACGCCACTCTCATCATCCAGGCAATCGTCTTCGGGCTTTTGGTCTGGTTCACGTACTCGGCAATCTGGCCAAAGCTGGCCGCCGCGCTCGACGAGCGCGCCAAGAAGATCGCCGACGGCCTGTCGGCCGCCGACAAGGCCAAGGCCGACCTGGCTTTGGCCAACAAGCGTGTCGAGGAACAGCTCGGCGCCGCGCGCAACGATGCGCAAAAGCGCCTGGCCGACGCCGAGCGCCTGGCGCAGCAGATGGTCGAAGAGGCCAAGGGCCGCGCCAACGAAGAGGCCGCCAAGATCATCGCCGCGGCCAAGGCCGAGGCGGCGCAGGAATCGGTGAAGGCGCGCGAAGCGCTGCGCGATTCGGTGGCCGCGCTGGCGGTCAAGGGCGCCGAGCAGATTCTGCGCAAGGAAGTGAACCCCGCGGTTCACAGCGATCTGCTGTCGCGCCTGAAGACCGAGCTGTAAGACATGGCCGAACTCGCCACCATCGCGCGCCCCTACGCCGAAGCATTGTTCAGAGCCGGTGCCGGCGCTGCTGAAGCCGAGCAGGTGAGCGCGCTGGCCGCGGTTGCCGCCGATGCACAACTGCGCCAGTTCGCCGACAACCCGAAGGTGACGCCGCAGCAGGTCTTCGATGTCATCAGTGCCGTGGCGAAAACGCCGCTCGCGCCCAAGGTCACCGCCTTCCTGCACACGCTGCTCGACAACGGCCGCCTCGTGGCGCTGCCCGAGATCGCCACGCAGCTCCAGGCGCTGGTCAACGCGAAGTCGGGCGTCAGCGACGCGGTCATCGAGAGCGCCTATGCGATCGACGCGGGCGCGCTCGGCGACGTGGTCGCCTCGCTGGAAAGGCGCTTCAAGCGCAAGCTCAAGGCCACCGTGGCGGTCAAGCCCGAACTCATCGGCGGCATCCGCGTGGTGGTTGGCGATGAGGTGCTCGACACCTCGGTGCGCGCGCGGCTCGAACAAATGAAGACGGCGCTCGTGTCCTGAGGGCCACGCAGGTGGCCCGCTACTGAGACACGACTGCAGGAGAAAACATCATGCAACTGAACCCCGCTGAAATTTCCGAACTGATCAAGAGCCGCATCGAAGGCCTCGCGCCTGCTGCCAACATCAAGAACCAGGGCACGGTGGTCTCCGTCACCGACGGCATCTGCCGCGTGCACGGCTTGAGCGACGCGATGGCCGGCGAAATGCTCGAGTTCCCGCCCAACAAGGACGGCGTGCCGACCTTCGGCCTGGCGCTCAACCTCGAGCGCGACTCGGTCGGCACCGTGATCCTGGGCGAGTACGAGCACATCTCCGAAGGCGACACCGTCAAGTGCACCGGCAACATCCTGTCGGTGCCGGTCGGTCCCGAGCTGATCGGCCGCGTCGTCAATGCCCTGGGCGCGCCGATCGACGGCAAGGGCCCGATCAACGCCAAGATGACCAACGTCATCGAGAAGGTGGCGCCGGGCGTGATCGCGCGCCAGTCGGTGAGCCAGCCGGTGCAGACGGGTTTGAAGTCGATCGACTCGATGGTGCCGATCGGCCGCGGCCAGCGCGAGCTGATCATCGGCGACCGCCAGACCGGCAAGACCGCGGTGGCGATCGACACGATCATCAACCAGAAGGGTCAGAACATGACCTGCGTCTACGTCGCGATCGGGCAGAAAGCCAGCTCGATCAAGAACGTGGTGCGCTCGCTCGAAGCCAACGGCGCGATGGACTACACCATCGTCGTCGCTGCGTCCGCTTCCGAATCGGCAGCGATGCAATACGTGTCGGCCTACTCGGGCTGCACGATGGGCGAGTACTTCCGCGACCGCGGGCAGGATGCGCTGATCATCTACGACGATCTGTCGAAGCAGGCCGTTGCGTATCGCCAGGTCTCGCTGCTGTTGCGCCGCCCGCCCGGCCGCGAAGCCTTCCCCGGCGACGTGTTCTATCTCCACTCGCGTCTGTTGGAGCGCGCCGCGCGCGTCAACGCCGACTACGTCGAGAAGTTCACCCAGGGCGCCGTCAAGGGCAAGACCGGCTCGCTGACGGCGCTGCCGATCATCGAGACGCAGGCCGGCGACGTCTCGGCCTTCGTGCCGACCAACGTCATCTCGATCACCGACGGCCAGATCTTCCTGGAGACCTCGCTGTTCAACGCCGGCATCCGCCCTGCGATCAACGCCGGCATCTCGGTGTCGCGCGTCGGCGGCGCTGCGCAGACGAACTGGATCAAGGGCCTGTCGGGTGGCATCCGTACCGACCTCGCGCAGTACCGCGAGCTGGCAGCGTTTGCGCAATTTGCGTCGGACCTCGACGCCGCGACACGCAAGCAGCTCGACCGTGGTGCACGCGTGACCGAATTGTTGAAGCAAGCGCAGTACAGCCCGCTGCCGATCAGCCTGATGGGCGCGACGCTGTTTGCCGTCAACAAGGGCTTCCTCGACGATGTCGACACCAAGAAGTCGCTCGCGTTCGAACACGGCCTGCATCAGCATCTGAAGTCGAGTCACGCGGCGCTGCTGGCGACCATCGAGAAGCATGGTGCCAAGTGGGACAACAAGCCTGCGAAAGATGGCGACAGCGAGGACAAAAAGGCCTTCAAGAAGACGTGCATCGACGCCGAAGCCGAGATGACGAATGCCGTGACCGCCTTCAAGAAGTCGTTCGCCTGAGGTTCTGAATCATGGCCGTCGGCAAGGAAATCCGCAGCAAGATCAAATCGGTGGAGAACACCAGGAAGATCACCAAGGCCATGGAGATGGTGGCTGCGAGCAAGATGCGCAAGGCACAGGAACGCATGCGCCAGGCGCGGCCGTACTCGGACAAGGTGCGCAACATCGCGGCCAACCTGTCGCAGGCCAACCCCGAGTACCAGTCGCCGTACATGCGCGCCACGAGTGACGCCAAGGCGGTCGGCTTCATCGTCGTGTCCACCGACAAGGGCCTGTGCGGCGGCTTGAACACCAACGTGCTGCGCGCCGTCACCAACAAGATGCGCGAGGCCAAGGACGCCGGCAAGGCCATCAAGGTGGTGGCCATCGGCAACAAGGGCTTCGGCTTCATGAACCGCATCGGCGCCGACGTGCTCTCGCACGCGGTGCAGCTCGGCGACAAGCCGCAGCTCGACAAGCTGATCGGCCCGGTCAAGGTGATGCTCGATCTCTTCGTCGAAGGCAAGCTCGACGCGGTCTATCTCTGCTACACGCAGTTCATCAACACGATGAAGCAGGAGCCGCAGGTGCAGACGCTGCTGCCGCTCGGCGTCGATCGCCTGAGCCAATCGGCCGAAGAGAAGAAGGCCTATGGCTGGGACTACATCTACGAGCCCGACGCGGCCTCGGTGATCGATGAATTGTTGAAGCGCTACCTCGAAGCCCTGGTCTACCAGGCCGTGGCCGACAACATGGCCAGCGAGCAGAGCGCGCGCATGGTGGCGATGAAATCCGCCACCGACAACGCCGGCAACCTGATCGCCGAGCTGAAGCTCATCTACAACAAGACGCGCCAGGCCGCGATCACGAAGGAACTTTCGGAGATCGTCGGCGGGGCCGCGGCGGTTTGAAGCATCTCTAGAGGAAAAGCAAATGTCTCAAGGCAAGATCGTTCAGTGCATCGGCGCCGTCGTCGACGTCGAGTTCCCGCGCGACAAGATGCCCAGGGTCTATGACGCGTTGAAGCTCGACGGCTCGGCGCTCACCCTCGAAGTGCAGCAGCAGTTGGGCGACGGCGTGGTGCGCACGATTGCGCTCGGCTCGTCCGACGGCATCAAGCGCGGCGTGATGGTGCGCAACACCGGCGCCGGCATTTCGGTGCCGGTGGGCAAGGCCACGCTCGGCCGCATCATGGACGTGCTGGGCAACCCGATCGACGAGCGCGGCCCGGTCGATCAGACGCAGACGGCGACCATCCACCGCAAGGCGCCGGCCTACGACGAACTCTCGCCGTCGCAGGAGCTGCTCGAAACCGGCATCAAGGTCATCGACCTGATCTGCCCGTTCGCCAAGGGCGGCAAGGTCGGCCTGTTCGGCGGCGCCGGCGTCGGCAAGACCGTCAACATGATGGAGCTGATCAACAACATCGCCAAGGCGCACTCCGGCTTGTCGGTGTTCGCGGGTGTGGGCGAGCGCACGCGCGAGGGCAACGACTTCTATCACGAGATGGCCGAGTCGGGCGTCGTCAAGCTCGACAACCTCGGCGAGTCGAAAGTGTCGATGGTCTATGGCCAGATGAACGAGCCGCCGGGCAACCGCCTGCGCGTCGCGCTCACCGGCCTGACGATCGCCGAGAGCTTCCGCGACGAAGGCCGCGACGTGCTGTTCTTCGTCGACAACATCTACCGCTACACGCTGGCCGGCACCGAAGTATCGGCGCTGCTCGGCCGCATGCCTTCAGCCGTGGGCTACCAGCCGACGCTGGCCGAAGAGATGGGCCGCCTGCAGGAGCGCATCACCTCCACCAAGGTCGGCTCGATCACGTCGATCCAGGCGGTGTACGTGCCGGCCGACGACCTGACCGATCCGTCGCCCGCGACGACCTTCGCGCACCTGGACGCCACCGTCGTGCTGTCGCGCGACATCGCCGCGCTCGGCATCTACCCCGCGGTGGACCCGCTCGACAGCAACAGCCGCCAGGTCGACCCGCACGTCGTCGGCGAAGAGCACTACAACACCACGCGCGCGGTGCAGGCCACGTTGCAGCGCTACAAGGAGCTGCGCGACATCATTGCCATCCTGGGCATGGACGAGCTGTCGCCGGAAGACAAGCTGGCCGTGGCGCGCGCGCGCAAGATCCAGCGCTTCCTGTCGCAACCCTTCCACGTCGCCGAAGTCTTCACCGGCAGCCCGGGCGTCTACGTGCCCCTGAAGGAAACCATCCGCGGCTTCAAGATGATCGTCAACGGCGAATGCGACGCGCTGCCCGAGCAGGCGTTCTACATGGTCGGCACCATCGACCAGGCGTTCGACAAAGCCAAGAAGCTCCAGTAACCCCAACCCGTTCGGGCTGAGCCTGTCGAAGCCCTTCGACAAGCTCAGGTCGTTCGACAAGCTCACGATGCTCGGGCCCTTCGACGGGCACAGGGCGAACGGAAGACAAGACAGACCATGGCCACCCTCCACGTCGACGTCGTCTCCGCCGAAGAGAGCATCTTCAGCGGCGAAGCCAAGTTCGTCGCGCTGCCCGGCGAGATGGGCGAGCTCGGCATCTATCCGCGCCACACGCCGCTGATCACGCGCATCAAGCCGGGCGCGGTGCGCATCGAGCGGGCCGACAACGGCGAAGAAGAGTTCGTCTTCGTGGCAGGCGGCATTCTCGAAGTGCAGCCGCACGGCGTGACGGTGCTGGCCGACACGGCGATCCGCGGCCACGATCTCGACGAAGCCAAGGCGCTTGAAGCCAAAAAGCTCGCCGAAGACGCGATGCGCAACGCCAAGAGCGACATCGACCTGGCCGCGGCACAAAGCGAGTTCGCGACGATGGCGGCGCAACTGGCGGCGATTCAGAAGCTGCGCAAGAAGTAGCCGCGCGAGCGACTCACGCACAAGGCCCCGGGGCGCGCAAGCGTTGCGGGGCCTTTCATCATTGTGTGCCCCGGGCGCGCAAGCGCCGCGGGGCCTTTCCGCTTCCTGGTGCGCACCGCACGCCCCCGTGCACGCACCGATGGGCCGGCGCACCAAGCCGGCGTACGCTGCCGTGCACGTTGCTTGCTACAAGCCGTGAACAACACAGGAGCCACTGCGCATGAACCGTCTTCGCCGCCTCGTCGTCACCCTGAGCGCGCTCGCCTTCGCCGGCGTCGCATCGCTTTCCGCGCAGGCGCAAACCGCGCTCGACGAGGTGATGAGCAAGAAGCTCATCCGCATCGCCATCCCCACCGACTTCCCGCCCTACGGTTTTGTCGGCACCGACCTCAAGCCGCAGGGCCTGGACATCGACATGGCCAACTACATCGGCGCCAAGCTCGGCGTGCCGGTGGAACTGGTGGCGGTGACGAGCGCCAACCGCATCCCCTACCTGCAGACGAAGAAGGCCGAGCTGGTGATCTCGACGCTCGGCAAGAATCCGGAACGCGAGAAGGTGATCGACTTCACCGCCGCCTACTCGCCGTTCTTCCAGGCCGTGTTCGCCGCCAAGGGCATGGCGGTGAAGGGTGCCGCCGACCTCGCCGGCAAGACGGTGGGCGTGACGCGCGGCGCGATCGAAGACCTGGAGCTGACGAAGATCGCGCCGCCCACGGCCGACATCAAGCGCTTCGAGGACAACAACGGCACCGTCTCGGCCTTCGTCTCGGGCCAGGTGCAGGTCATCGCCACCGGTGCGTCGGTGGCGGGCAACATGATGGCGCGCAATCCGAACCTGGACGCGCAGTACAAGTTCGTGCTCAAGGACTCGCCGAACTTCATTGGCCTGAACAAGGGCGAGGACAAGCTGCGCGCCAAGGTCAACGAGATCATCGCGGCGGCCAAGGCCGCCGGCGATCTCGACAAGATGGCGCAGAAGTGGCTTGGGCGGCCGGCGGGTGAGTTGCCGAACTGATGCGTGAACGGGCCGCAGCGCCGGGCCGCCCCAAGCAAGGCCCGACCCTCTCGGAGGGTCGCTTGCCATGCTCGGCAAGCGGGGTGTCGTCATGACGCTCGACTTCGGCGCCGTGCTCGTTCAATGGCCGCAGCTGTTGCGCGGCGCGGCCTTCACCGTCGGCCTGACAGCAGTGTCTGCCGTGCTCGGCGTCGGACTCGGCGTTGCCTGCGGCTGGGCTCGCAGCGCAGGCCCGGCGTGGTTGAAGTGGATCGTCGGCGCGTATGTCGAGCTGATCCGCAACACGCCCTTCATCGTTCAGCTCTTCTTCGTCTTCTTCGGCTTGCCGAGCCTGGGCGTGCGGCTCACGCCTGAACTCGCGTCGGTGATCGCGATGGTGGTCAACCTCGGCGCCTATGCCGCCGAGATCGCGCGCGCCGGCATCGAGGGCACGCCGCGCGGACAGATCGAAGCAGCGCGCAGCCTGGCATTGACCGAGGCGCAGGTGTTCACGCGCGTCGTGCTGCCGCCGGCGTTGGCGCGCGTGTGGCCGGCGATGACGAGCCAGATCATCATCGTCATGCTCGGCTCGGCGGTGTGCGGCCAGATCGCGGCGCAAGAACTCTCCTACTACGCCAACCTGATCCAGAGCCGCAACTTCCGCGCGTTCGAGGCCTACATCATCGCCACGCTGATCTACCTCGCGCTGGCGATTGCGCTGCGCCAGTTGCTGGCGTGGGCTGGGCCGAAGCTGATCTTCGGCCGTGTGCCGTCGGCCGGCCGCTGAACACGCGATGGTCGACTTCAGCCTCTGGGACATCGCGCGCAACCTGCTGCTCGCGGCGCGCTGGACGGTGGCGCTGTCGCTCGTCGCCTTCGTCGGCGGCGGCGTCTTCGGCATGACGCTGCTGCTCGCGCGCCTGGCAAAACTTCCCGGCGCACAACGAGGCGTCGCGCTGTACGTGCAACTGTTCCAGGGCACGCCGCTGCTGATGCAACTCTTCCTCGCCTATTTCGGCCTGGCGCTGCTCGGCATCGAGGTCTCTGCGTGGCTCGCGGCGGGCCTGGCGCTCACGCTCTACGCCAGCGCCTTCCTCGCCGAGATCTGGCGTGGCTGCGTCGATGCGATTCCGAAGGGCCAGTGGGAAGCGGCCGACAGCCTGGCCCTGAGCTTCGGCGAGAAGATGCGCCATGTCATCGGCCCGCAGGCGCTGCGCATCGCCATCGCGCCCACGGTGGGATTTCTCGTGCAGGTGATCAAGAGCACCGCGCTGGCGTCGGTGATCGGCTTCATCGAGCTCACCAAGGCCGGCACGATGATCACCAACGCCACCTTCCGGCCCTTCACCGTGTATGCCTGCGTCGCGCTGATGTACTTCGCGTTGTGCTGGCCGATCTCGGCGTGGAGCCGCCAACTCGAACGAAAGCTGCGCCGTGACCGTCAGTGATCCACAGTCGCCCATCGTCAAGGTCGGCGCCCTGCGCAAGCGCTTCGGCGACAACGAGGTGTTGAAGGGCATCGACCTCGACGTGAAACGCGGCGAGGTCATCGCCATCATCGGCAAGAGCGGCTCGGGCAAGAGCACGCTGCTGCGTTGCATCAACGGCCTCGAAGTGTTCCAGGAAGGCATGCTCGAAGTCGACGGCCAGGCGCTCGAGCACGGCGATGCCAAGGCCATGCGCGCGCTGCGCCAGCGCGTCGGCATGATCTTCCAGAGCTTCAACCTGTTCCCGCACCTCACGGTGGGCCGCAACGTGATGCTGGCGCCGTCGCTGGTCAAGCAGCGCAGTGCCGCCGACGGGCAGGCCCAGGCGCGCAAGCTGCTGGAGCGCGTCGGCCTGGCCGAGAAATTCGACGCCTGGCCGGATCAGCTCTCCGGCGGCCAGCAGCAGCGCGTCGCGATCGCGCGCGCGCTGGCGATGGAGCCGAGCGTGATGCTGTGCGACGAGATCACTTCCGCGCTCGACCCCGAACTGGTGGGCGAGGTGCTGAAGGTCGTCGAGTCGCTCGCCGACGAGGGCATGACGCTGCTGATGGTCACGCACGAGATGAACTTCGCGCGCAAGGTCAGCGACCGCGTCGTCTTC
Organism: uncultured beta proteobacterium; assembly: GCA_963738605.1. Taxonomy (GTDB): domain Bacteria; phylum Pseudomonadota; class Gammaproteobacteria; order Burkholderiales; family Burkholderiaceae_C; genus CADEEN01. The sequence goes on along the minus strand of CAVTXG010000012.1, from coordinate 27,154 downwards.
ATGCACGCCGGCCGCATCCATGAGATGGGGCCGCCCGAGGCGCTGTTCGGCGCGCCCAAGACGCCCGAGCTGCAGCAGTTTTTGTCGGCGCTGCACTGAGCGCAGCGCCGACGCCGGCGTCAGCGCTTCTTGTCGTCCTTGTCCTTGTCGACCTGGTTGCCGATGACGCCGCCGACCACGGCGCCGCCGACCGTACCGGCCGTGCTGCCGCCCGACAGGACCGCGCCGGCAACGCCGCCGACCGCCGCGCCGACCGCAGTGTTGCGGTCGCGACGGTCCATGCTGCCGCAGGCCGTGAGCGAGAGCATCGCGGCGATGAGCGCCGCGGTGCGGAGGGACTGAAGAGAAACGTGGTTCATGCTGTGTCTCCGTTGCTGTGAGGAGGCACGGGTGCCAAAGCGACTCTCTGCCTCTGTTTCGAGTTTCGGCGCTCGGCCGTCGCCGCGGCATCGGCCATCGCGCCGCGGCGCTGTGAGCCGTGTCCGACGCTGTGCCGATGCCTCCGGGTAGGTCCGAAGGCCAGGCCCGCTCGGCGCGTTTACGCTGAACCCATGAACACCGCCGCCGTACCCCCCGTCCACCGCCACACCCTCGGCGACCTGCTGCACCGAAGCGCCGCGCGCCATCCGCACAAGCTTGCCGTCGCCTGCGGCGATACGCGCTGGACCTACGCCGAGTTCGATGCGCTGTGCGACCGTGTCGCCGCCGGCCTCGCCGAGCGCGGCGTCGCCAAGGGCGACCGCTTCGCGATCCTGGCGCGCAACTCGCACGGCTTCGCCGCGCTGCGCTTCGCGCTGGCGCGCATCGGCGCGGTGCTGGTGCCGATCAACTTCATGTTGAAGGCCGACGAGGCGGCCTACATCCTGCGCCACGCCGGCGCGAAGTGGCTCGCCACCGACAGCGGCCTGGCCGATCTGGCGCGCGCGGCGGCAGCGCACGACACGGCAGTCGAGCACTTCGTCTGGCTGCCGTCGGAAGAGCCGAGCGAGCCCGTGGCCGGCATGACGACGCTCGACGAACTCGCTGCCGGCAACGCGGCGCTGCCGCCGGTGGCCTTGTGCGGCAGCGACCTGGCGCAGATCGTCTACACCAGCGGCACCGAGTCGCTGCCCAAGGGCGCGATGCTGACGCACGACGCGGTGATGTGGCAGTACGTGAGCTGCGTCGTCGATGCCTCGATTGCGGCAGACGACTTCGCGCTGCACGCGCTGCCGCTGTACCACTGCGCGCAGCTCGATGTCTTCTTCGGCCCCGCCATCTACGTCGGCTCGAGCAACGTCATCACCGCCAAGCCGACGCCCGACAACCTGCTGCCCTTGATCGCACAGCACCGCATCACATCCTTCTTCGCGCCGCCGACGGTGTGGATCGCACTGCTGCGCTCGCCGCTGTTCGACACGACCGATCTCTCGTCGCTGAAGAAGGGCTACTACGGCGCGTCGATCATGCCGGTGGCGGTGATGCAGGAGATCGTGCAGCGCCTGCCGCAACTGCGAGCTGTGGAACCTCTACGGCCAGACCGAGATCGCGCCGCTGGCCACCATGCTCGGCCCCGAGGACCAGTTGCGCAAGCCCGGCTCCTGCGGTCGCGCGGTGATCAATGTCGAAACCCGCGTGGTGGACGATGCGATGAACGAAGTGCCGCGCGACGGCAAGAGCATCGGCGAGATCGTGCACCGCAGCCCGCAACTGCTGGCCGGCTACTTCCACGACGACGCACGCACCGCCGCCGCCTTCGAAGGCGGCTGGTTCCATTCGGGCGACCTCGCCACGATCGACGACGAGGGCTACATCAGCGTCGTCGACCGCAAGAAGGACATGATCAAGAGCGGCGGCGAGAACGTCGCCAGCCGCGAGGTCGAAGAAGCGATCTATCGGCTCGGCGGCGTCAGCGAAGTCGCGGTCATCGGCCTGCCGCATCCGCGCTGGGTCGAGGCGGTGGTCGCGGTGATCGTTTGCAAGGCAGGCGCTGCGCTCGACGAAGCTGCGGTGCTCGCGCATTGCAGCGCGCACCTGGCCGTCGTTCAAGTCGCCCAAGCGCGTCGTGTTCGTCGATGCCCTGCCGAAGAACCCGAGCGGCAAGCTCTTGAAGCGCGAGCTGCGGCAGGCGCACGCGGGGCTGTTCGAGCGAGTCTGAAGCACGGCATGCGTGCCGTGCGACGATCGCGCGGTGACGCCACTGCCTGCTCTCTCGATCGTGATGCCGGTGCTCGACGAAGCCGAGCGCATTGCCGCTGCGCTCGACGCACTCGCGCCGTGGCGCATGCGGGCGCGAGTCGAGGTGATCGTCGTCGATGGCGGCAGCCGCGACGCCACGCTCGCGCTCGCGGCGGGCCGCGCCGACCGCGTGCTGACTTCAGCCGCAGGCCGCGCGCGCCAGATGAACGCGGGCGCGCAGCACGCTCGCGCTGCCGCGTTGTTGTTCCTGCATGCCGACACGGCGCTGCCGGCCGACGCGCCGCGCCTCGTCGAGCGTGCGTTGACGCAACGCCCCTGGGGCCGCTTCGACGTGCGCATCGACGGCCGCGCGCCTGCGCTGCCGCTGGTGGCCGCGGCGATGAACCTGCGCTCGCGCATCAGCGGCATCGCCACCGGCGATCAGGCGATGTTCATGCGGCGCGATGCCTTCGACAGCGTCGGCGGCTTTGCCGATCAGCCGCTGATGGAAGACATCGAGTTGAGTCGCCGCCTGCGTGCGCGCTGCGGCGCGCCAGCCTGTCTGCGCGAGCAGGTCGTCACCTCGGGCCGACGCTGGGACGAGCGTGGCGCGTGGCGCACCATCGCGCTGATGTGGCGTCTTCGCCTGCTGTACTGGCTGGGTGTGCCGGCCGAGCGCCTGGCCGCGGCCTATCGTCCTTCGACGGGCTCGGGATGATCGGAAAGAACATGAGCGCCGCCGGGCCGCTCCCAAGGCGCTGGCTCCCCCTCGGGGGGTATGGGGCCCTATGAGCGCAACGCAACTCATCGTCATGGCCAAGGCGCCTGTGCCGGGCTTTGCCAAGACGCGATTGATCCCCGCGCTCGGCGCCGAGGGCGCGGCGCGCCTGGCCGCGAGCTTTCTCGAACACACGATGCAGCAAGCGCGGGCAGCCAAACTCGGGCCGGTGTGGCTGGCCTGCGCGCCCGACACTACGCATGCCGCGTTTGCGGCGCAGGCCGCGCAGGGCGGCGTCGTCGCTGCGCGCAAGGCGACGGCGATCTCGGCGCACGCATGCAGCGCATGATCGAACGCGCACTCGCCACACCCGCAGTGCAGCGCGCCATCGTCATCGGCACTGACGTGCCCGGGCTCGATGCGGTGGTGCTGCGCCGTGCCGACGCGGTGCTGGCGCAGCTGGAAGGCGTCGATGCCGTCTTCGTGCCCGCGCTCGACGGCGGCTATGCGCTGATCGGCCTGAACCGCGCAGCACCGCCGTCGCTGTTCGAAGCGATGCCGTGGAGCAGCGCGCAGGTGATGGCCGCGACGCGCCAGCGTTTGGCCGCGGCCGGCTTGCACCACGTCGAGCTGAACGAGGTGCGCGACATCGACGCGCCGGACGATCTGCAACATCTGCCCGCCGGTTGGCTGTAAGCCTTGGCGAACCCGCGCGTCTAAGACGGATGGCTGCCGCCCAAACCGACGATCCGCTGCTCGCCGACCTCGTGCGCGCCTTGCGGCACGCGCGCTCGCCCTGGGCCGACGCGCCGCTGGCGCGCCTGCACGACAAGGGCCTCGCCCACCACCACGTGCGCCTGGGCGCGAGCGGCGTGCTCGCGCGCGTGCCCAAGCACAGCCAGATGGGCCTTGAGCGCGGCCGACAACCTGGCCTACGAAGCCGCGTGCTACCGGCGCGCGGCCGCCAGCGGCCACGTGCCGCGCGTGCACGGCCTGCTGCCGGTGAGCGCGGCGCTGCCGCACGGCGCGCTGCTGGTCGAGGAGATCGTGGGCCGCAGCGCGCGCCTGCCCGAGGATCTGGATGCCATCGCCGACGCCTTCGCCGCGATCCACACGCTGCCGCTGCCGGCCGACGCCGCCGCGCGCGCCCCGCTGCTCGACGCCGCCGACCCGCTGGCCGCGCTGCGCGACGAGATCGAGGCCCAGGCCGCGTACCTCGACGCCGCGGCGCTGCAACCCGCGGCGCGCGCGGCCATCGACGCCACGCGCGAGCGCTTCGCGCGCGAGTGCGAGCGTGCGGCGCGCCCGCCGAAGCGCCTGATCGCCTTCGACGGCCACCCCGGCAACTTCCTGCTGCGCCCGCAAGACGGCCGCGCCGTGCTGGTCGATCTGGAGAAGGCGCGCTACAGCCACCCGCCGCTGGACCTGGCGCACGCCACGCTCTACACCTCCACCACCTGGGACGTGGACAGCCGCGCGGAGCTGGGCGTGGCCGAGGTCGTGGCGTTCTACGAGCGCTGGCAGCGCGCCTGCGACATCGGCCCCGCGCTGCGCCCGTGGTTCGTGCCGCTGCGCGCCGCGATGTGGCTGTGGTCCGTCACCTGGTGCGCGAAGTGGCGCGTGCTGTCGCCGCGCGCCGCGCACGCCGGCGCCGACGGCGAGGACTGGTCGGCCGAGCACAGCAGCGACGCGCTGGTGGCGCATGTGCGCGAGCGGGTGGACTGCTATCTGGGGGTGGGGGCGGTGGAGCGGGTGTGTGCGGAGACGGAGGAGTTGCGGCGGGAGTTTGGGTGATTGGAGGTCCATGTCGGCGGACCCGCATAAGCGAGTTCGAGCACGTATTGGCTCCCGCCTCGCACGAGCATGGGAACTGGTTAGCAGTGAGCGCGGTGTGCCGCTCCGATCGAGTTAGTGTTCAGGTCTACTGCTTCTTTATGCGCTTGCGTGGCGGGCTTGCAGGCGAGGCCGCAGCACTCGGCCCAGGCGAAGAAGTGGACGTCTTGATATTGGCAGTACGAAGGCGCTTTCGATCAACGTACATTAAGAGCGCCTTTCCTTTGGGAGTGAGTGTGTAGTTTTTCCATTGCACACCCGTTACCTTTTCCAAAGTCGCAAGACCGTACATATCCAGCTTCGGAAATATGTTGAAGAACAGAAGCTTTTGCGTATCAGACATACCCGCCTTGTTTGGGATGCCACGGATCATCGGATCACGGTAGTGATCAAGAAGCTCAAGAACCGTGAATGATTGAGGCGTCTCATCCTCTGATTTGTTAAAGGTCGTCGTCGTAATCTGAATAGATTGGAGTATGTTGATCAGTTCTTCGAATTCGCTGTCGTGGACTTCGGATGCGGACTTGGCTGCGACCTTCTCTGCTGCCGCTTGCAACTCCGACACGCGCGAAATCGCTTCGTCACGCTCTGAACGAAGGCTTGCTAGCTCGGCGGTAAGAAGAGAGATATCGGCAATACTTTTTCCAGACACCCAACCGTCGAAGGCGAATCTATTCTGAAAATCCGCCAGCGTTTCGTGAACTGCGAGTTTGATGTCTTTATTGTCAGAAAAGAATGAAGACGTGCGCCCCAGGACCTTTTCCCTAAAGAGCTTAAGTTCCTTTGTATTGTCAGTTTCTATCGCATCCTTCCCGGTAGCCTTAATCTTCTCTTGGAGAGCTAAATCTGTGATGACGATCGAGAATAGCGGCTTAGTTTTTGACGCCGCATAGTCGTACTCCAGCTCCGTGTAGCTCAAAGAGGTCTTTGGCTCGACTGATCCGTACCGACCTCCAAGGATCAACATATAAACGTCAGACCCGTCAATCCAGCGCTTTATCGTCTCAAGCTGAGATTCGCTCCCAGCCGAGAAAAGTTCCATTCCAGCCGGAATATGGCCGGCCTTCAATATTGCTTCAACTGCCGCCTGTCTCTCTGCCTTTAGATCGAGGTAGGTCGAAGAGATGAATACTTGAAGCTTCTTTGTTGTGCTGCTCATTTGTGAAGGCTGCTACAGCAGAGTTGACTACGCATTTGTCCCCGTTGGGGTAACACGGGGGTCGATAGATACCAAGTGATCGTAGCGCCTAGTTGGCAGTGACTCGCCACGGATAACGGTGGCGATGAACGCAGGAGTGCTAGCTAAAGGCCAGACCTGCCATGTCCCTTCCGATCGACCACCAGATCGGCAAGCATGCGACGGCGCGCCACTGCTTCACACCGCCCGCGCCAACGTCTCCAAAAAAGTCCCCGAAGACCGCATCCCGCGCCACCGCATACCCCTCGCGCATCGGCGCCGCCCCCTCCCCGCGCCCGACCCACCGCCGCTCCCCATCCAGCCCCGGCGTCGGCACCAGCGTGCTCGGCACCCACGCCGGGTTCAGCAGCCAGGCGATGTCGATCACGTCCCAGATCACCCACGAGTAGCCGGGGGCGCGCGGGTCCAGGCCGGCGAGGTCGCGCAGCGGGTTGGCGTCGCGGTACAGGCGGTGCAGCTCGGCGCCGATGGCGCCGCAGGGCTGCACGTGCCGTTCCATCTCGGGCAGCGACAGGCGCAGCTGCGCGCCGACGTGGAAGCCCGGCAGGTAGACGATCGGCACGCCGCTGTCGAACAGCACGCGCGACGCCGCCAGGTCCTGCTCCAGGTTGAGCGAGAAGTTGATGTGCGGCGCGTGCGACGGGAAGCCGCTGGTCCAGACGACGACGATGCGCTCGGCGATCTCGGGCGCGCGCAGCAGCGCGCTGGCGACGTTGGTGATGCAGCCCATCGCCGCCACGTACAGCGGCGCCGCGTCGGCCGGCGTGGCCAGCGCCGTCTCGATCAGGTGCTCCACGGCCTCGCTCGGCGGTAGCGGCGTGCGCTCGTCGGCGAGGTAGCCGGCACTGCCGCGGAACACGCGGCCGGCGTGCGGCAGGCGCAGCAGCGAGTAGATGCGCACGATCTCGTCGAAGCTGCGCTGCATGCCCTCGCCCGGCGCGCAGAACACCGGCCAGTCGCGGATCGATTCCGGCGTGCGGCCCTCGCGCTGCAGCCGCGCCAGCGCGCTGGCGTGCTGCGCCAGCAGCGCGCGGTCCCAGGCCGAGGCCTGCTGCGGCTGCGCCTGCGCCGCCAGCGCGCGCTGCCATTCGCGGCGGCGGTGCTCGAAGGAGAAGGGCGCGGCGTACACCGCGAGCACGTCCAGCCGCTCGGGCGCGAGCAGCGCCCACGCCAGCGCGAACTGGTCGTCGATCTCGTTGGCGGCGTCGGTGTCGATCACCACGCGCGGCCGGCCGTCGGCAGCGCGCGGCTCGGCCAGGCGCTCGACGTACCAAGTCGTCGGGGCGCTGCTCCATGGGGCTGAACTTACTCGATCGCCGGCGCGTTCACTGTCCAACACCGCGACCGCTCGGCACAGCCTAGACTCGGTCCCCGATGCCGCCGCGAAGGCGGCAGCAACCGCTGCGGGGTGCAAACATGGCCGACCTGCATGCTATGTCCAAGCGCTGGACGGAGATCAGCGCGCTGCTCGACGAGGTGCTCGCGCTGCCGTCGGTCGAGCAGGATGCGTGGCTCGACGCGCTGTCCGGCGAGAGCGCAGCGCTGCGGCCGGCGCTGCGCGAGCTGCTCGTCTCGCGTGCGCGCATCGAGACCGGCAGCTTTCTTGCCACGCTGCCGCCGTTGGGCGACGGTGTCAATGCGGCCATCGGCGCGGGCCTTCGTCCCGGCCAGCGCGTCGGGCCGTACCGGCTGATCGCCGAGCTTGGGCAGGGTGGCATGGGTGCGGTGTGGCGTGCAGCGCGCGCCGACGGCGCCTTCGCACGCGAAGTCGCGCTGAAGCTGCCGCTGGTCAATCGGCTGCGTCCGGACCTGGCCGCGCGTTTCCTGCGCGAGCGCGACATCCTGGCGCGCCTCGAACACCCGCACATTGCCCGCCTGTACGACGGCGGCATCGACGACGAAGATGGTCTGCCTTACCTGGCGATGGAGCTGGTCGAGGGCGAGCCGATCGACCGCTGGTGCGATGCGCAGCATCTGCCGCTCCCCGCACGGATCGAGCTGTTCCTTCAGGTGCTCGACGCAGTGCAGTTCGCTCACGCCAATCTGGTGATCCACCGCGATCTCAAGCCGTCGAACATGCTCGTCACCGCGCAGCGGCAGGTACGGCTGCTGGACTTCGGCATTGCCAAGCTGCTGACGGACGGCGTCGGCGCGGCCGAGACCGAGCTGACGCGCCTGTCCGGACGCGCGCTGACGCCGGAATACGCGAGCCCAGAGCAAATTCGCGGCGAGGCGTTGACGATCGCCAGCGACATCTACTCGCTGGGCGTGGTGCTGTACGTGCTGCTCGCGGGCCAGCGCCCGTACCGCCTCGGGTTCGAATCGGCGGCGCAGCTCGAACAGGCGATCCTCGGCGTCGATCCGCCACGCCCGAGCAGCATCGTCGACGATGCCGCGGCACGGGCGCGTGGGCTGGTGACGCCGGCCCGCCTGGCGCGAGCGCTTGCCGGCGATCTCGACACCATCGTGCTCAAGGCGCTGGCCAAGGAACCGGGCGCGCGCTACGCCACGGTGGCGGCGCTGGCGCAGGACCTGTCGCGGCATCTGCGCCACGAGCCGATCGAGGCGCGACCGGCGGGACTCGGATTGCGCCTGCGAAGGGTCGTCCAGCGCCACCGGGCGGCGACGCTGGGCGTGGCGGGTATCGTGCTGTCGCTCGGCGCCGGGCTGGCCGCTGCGCTGTGGCAGGCCGGTGTGGCGCGCCAGCAGGTGCAGCTCGCGAACCAGGCGCTGGGCCGCCACGAGGGCGTGCGCCAACTGCTCAACGAGATGGTGTCGAACATCGCGAGCTGGGACGCGGCCGCGTTTGCGCAGCCACGTGCCGTGCCCAAGCTGGTGCTGCAGAAGGTGGAGGAGCTGGAGCCGCAGTACAAGGAGCGGCCGCACGACTGGGCCGGCATCCTCAACGCGGCGATGGTGCAGCTCAACTTCATGGGCGAGCCCGAGGAAGCCTACAAGCTCGCGCTGCGCTACATCGACGTGCTCGAGCGCACCGACGGCGACGTGCGAACGCTCGTGCTGGCGCATGTCAGCGCGGCGCGCAACGCCGCGCAGCTGGGCCGCCTGGACGATGCCGAGCGCTTCCTGCGCAAGGGACTGGCGCGCGCGCCGGTGTCGTCGGACCCGGAGCTGGCGACGCTGCGGGTCTTCACCAGCGCCGACCTGGGCAGGATCCTGGCCTACGACCCCGCCAAGCGCGCCGAAGGCAAGGCCGTGCTGGAAAGCGCGCGCCAGCTCGGCGCGAAGTACGTGCCGAAGGAACGCGACTACGCGGTGTTGATGATGGACATCGGCCGCGTCGAGAGCGGCTTCGACAACCGCGCTGCGGTCGGTGCGCTGGAACAGTCCTACCGCATCTACGCAGCCAACCCGGCCAGCGAGAACACGGCAATCTCGGAGACGCAGGTCTATCTCGGCATGGCCTACCTAGAACTGGGCCGTCTCGACGACGCCGACAAGCACCTGGGCGAGGCGCTGGCGGTGGACCTTCAGATCTACGGCCCGGCCGATCACGAGACGCTGGCGGTGATCGGTGGCCAGGCGCTGGCTGCGGCGCGCCGCGAACGCTATGCGCATGCCGCCGAGATCATCGCCAAGGCCGAAGCGGCGCTGCACGGCAAGGCCGAGCGCAAGTACCGCGCGATGGCGGCAGCGCTGGCCGGACGGCAGATGGAAGCGGCCTTGCATGCCGGCGATCTGCAGGCGGCCGCGCGCGCTCTGCAGGCGCTGGACCAGCCTGAGGCCACCGATCCGTCGGTGCCGTTCGGGCATGTGTTGCCACTGGCGCGCAGCGAGTGGTTGCGCCTGAGCGGGCAGCCGGCACTGGCCCAGACGGTGCTGGCGGCCTACCGCACGTCGCTGCGACCGACCACGCCGGCTGCGGCGCGTCACCTCATCGCCCTGGCCGAAGTGCGTGTGCTCTGGTCGTCAGGCGACGCAGCCGGCGCCGCGCGCGCAGGCGAGACGCTGCTGCGCACGATGGCCGAGGCGGGCGTCGTGGCGGCCTGGAGTCTGGTCCAGGCGCAGGAGTGGACGGCGCTGGCATCGGCGCAGGCCGCTCTTGGCGAGCGCGCGACTGCGCTGCTCGACGCAGCGGCGCGCACTCGCGCGCTGATCACGCCGCCGTCGTCCGTCGAGCAGGCCGACTCCGAACTGCGTCAGGCCGACGCGATGTTGCGACTCGGCCAGCCGGCGCAGGCCCGAGCGCTCGCGCGTGCCGCGCTCGAACGGCTCGCGCAGCAACATGCGGCGAGTCCGCGTCGCGCCGAGGCGCAGCGCCTCATCGACGCCGCAGGCTGAAGCACGCTCAACCCGCCAGCGACTTCCTGCGCCGCTCCACCAGCCGCAGGATCATCGGCGTGAAGATCAGCTGCATCGCCAGCTCCATCTTGCCGCCGGGGACCACGAGGGTGTTGGCGCGCGACATGAAGGAGTCGTGCAGCATCGACAGCAGGTAGGGCATGTCGATGCCGCGCGGATTGGCGAAGCGGATCACCACCATGCTCTCGTCGGCGGTGGGGATGGTGCGGGCGATGAAGGGGTTGCTGGTGTCGACCACCGGCACGCGCTGGAAGTTGATGTGCGTGCGCTGGAACTGCGGGCAGATGTAGTGCACGTAGTCGTGCATGCGGCGCAGGATGGTGTCGGTAACGGCTTCGGTGGAGTAGCCACGCGTGTTCTTGTCGCGCTGCAGCTTCTGGATCCACTCGAGGTTGATGACGGGCACGACGCCGATCAGCAGGTCGGCATGGCGCGCGATGTCGGCGCTCGCCGTCACCACGCCGCCGTGCAGGCCTTCGTAGAACAGCAGCTCGGAGGGCGGCAGCGGCTCCCACGGCGTGAAGGTGCCGGGCTGCTGCGCGTAGGGTTTGGCTTCTTCGTCGTTGTGCAGGTACTTGCGCGAGCTGCCGCCGCCGCTCTCGGCATAGCTCGCGAACAGTTGCGCCAGCTCGACGAAGAGGTTGGCTTCTTCGCCGAAGTGGCTGAAGTGGCGCACACCTTGCGCTTCGGCCTCCGCCATCTTCTGCTTCATCTGCGTGCGGTCGTAGCGGTGGAAGCTGTCGCCTTCGATCACGGCCGCGCTGACGTTCTCGCGGCGGAAGATGTTCTCGAAGGTGCGTGTCACCGATGTGGTGCCCGCGCCGGACGAGCCGGTGATGGCGATGATGGGGTGCTTGGCACTCATGTCAGCCCCTCGTCCGATGAGTACATCGACCGATCCCCCGAGGGGATGGCGGGCCGGCTTGGGAGCGGCCCGGCGCTCGGCCCGCTGGCGATGGGGTGTCTCATGGCTGTTGCTCCTTTCAGAATCGGGATTCGGAGAACAGGCCGCGCTTGCCGAACAGCGGCGCATCGAAGCCGTCGTTGGTGGTGTCGGCGTGGTAGGCCTCGATGCGCGCGACTTCCTCGGCCGCGCCGAAGACGAAGCCGATGCGTTCGTGCAGCGACTGCGGCTGCACCTCGAGCAGTCGGCGTCGCCCGGTGCTGGCCCGGCCGCCGGCCTGCTCGATCAGCATCGAGATCGGGTTGGCTTCGTAGAGCAGGCGCAGGCGCCCGGGCTTGGCCGGATCCTTGGTGTCGCGCGGGTACATGAAGACGCCGCCGCGCATCAGGATGCGGTGCGTCTCGGCCACGAGCGAGGCGATCCAGCGCATGTTGAAGTCGGCTCCGCGCGGCCCGGCCTGGCCGGCCATGCACTCGTCGACGTAGCGCTTCACCGCCGGCTCCCAGAAGCGCGAGTTCGATGCGTTGATGGCGAACTCGCGCGTTGTCGGCGCGATGCGCAGCCGCGAGTGCGACAGCACCCACTCACCGAGCGCCGGCTCGAGCGTGAAGGCATGCGTGCCGTCGCCCAGCGTCAGCACCAGCATGGTCGAGGGGCCGTAGATCGCGTAGCCGGCAGCCACCTGCTGCGTGCCCGGCTGCAGGAAGTCTTCGTCCTTCGGGTCGGCGCCGGGCGTGCCGGCGCGCAGCACCGAGAAGATGCTGCCGACGGCGACGTTGACATCGATGTTGGACGAGCCGTCGAGCGGATCGAACACCAGCAGGTACTTGCCGCGCGCATGCTGCGGCGGCAGCACGTACGGCGCTTCCAGCTCCTCCGACACCATGCCCGCGACGTGGCCGCCCCACTCGTTGGAGCGCAGGAACATCTGGTTGGCGAGGATGTTCCAGCGCCTTCTGTTCTTCGCCCTGAACGTTGATGCTGCCGGCGTTGCCGAACAGGGTCGGCAGATGCTCGAGCAGGGCGCCGAACTGCACCTTGCGCGAGATCGCCTTGCAGGCCAGCGCCACATCGGTGATGACGCCGTTGAGATCGCCGCTGGCTTCGGGGTGACGGCGTCGCGTCTCGATCAGGAACTGCGTGAGTGTGGTCTTGCCGCCGGTTGGCATGGTGTCGTTCTCCCTCGCGTCGAATCAGGTCAGGCGTGCGTGCAGCTCATCGGGCGAGGCGATGTGCCATGCACCGTCGGCCACCGTGTCGTCGGGCCGCGTGCCGTAACCCCAGGACACCCAGGCCGCGGGGCAGCCGGCCGCGCGCGCGCAGCGCAGGTCGATGTCGCTGTCGCCCACCATCAGCAGCGCGCCGGGCTCGACGCACAGTTGCGCCGCTGCCGCGAGCAAGAGCGCCGGCGCGGGCTTGCGCTGCTCGGGCGCATCGGCGCCGTGCACGCCGTCGAAGAAGCCGAGCAGGCCGGCCGCGTCGAGCACGCGGCGCGACAGCGCGGTCGGCTTGTTGGTCACCACCGCCATCGGCCGCACGCCGGCCCAGCGCGACAACAACGCGGCGATGCCGCCGAAGACGCGGCCGTGCTCGAGCGGCGCGGCCAGCGTCGCCGCATCGAACGCGGCGCGCATCTGATCGCGCCGCGTTGCGCTGGGCGTCACGTTCAGATGATCGAGCGCGCGTTCGATCAAGCGATCGGGGCCATCGCCGATCCAGGCGCGCGCGTGCTCGAACGTCACCGCCGGCAGTCCCTGCGCGTGCAAGGCGTGGTTCAGTGCCGCGCCGATGTCGGGAGCGGTGTCGATCAGGGTGCCGTCGAGATCGAAGGCGATGGCCCTCACGTGATGCCATCTCGTGCGATCCATGCTCGCGCGATCGACGGTCACGCGACGAGCCTTTGCTGCATCTCGGCCAGGGTCAGCCAGGCGGCCTGCTTCAACTGCCGGCCCGGTTCGTCGGGCAGCGGATCGCTCGGGTCGCCCAGGTGCGGCAGCAGCATCGAGGCCGAAACGAAGTCGCTGCCCTCGGTCCACAGCGTCGGCGTGACGACGGTGCGCAGCCCGGCCGACACGGCAGAGCGCAAGCCGTTGACCGAGTCTTCGAACGCGACGCAGTGCGCGGCGTCGCGTTCGAGCCGGCGCAGCGCCAGCTGGTAAATGTCGGGCGCGGGCTTCTTGTGCGCCACCTCGTCGCCGCAGACGATGGCCGCGAACGACGCCACCGCGCGCGCCCCGAGTGTGGCGCGCAGCAGCGCGTCGATGTTGGCGCGCGTGGTGGTGCTGGCGATGCCCAGGCGCACGCCGGCTTCGCGCGCTTCGCCGATCAGCCGCGCGACGCCGGGGCGCAGCGCAATGCCGCCGTCGCCGGCCATCGACGAATAGAACTTGGTCTTCTCGGCGTGGATTTCCGGGATGCGCGCGGCCACGCGGCGCTTCTCGGCATCGCTCAGTTCCGACTGCTCGACGTAGTACGCCAGGCGCTCCTTGCCGCCGGTGATGCGCAGCAGGCCCAGGTACTCGCCGCGCTCCCAGTGCCAGCCCAGGCCGAAGCGCTCGAAGGCGAGGTTGAAGGCGCAGCGGTGGCCTTCTTCGGTGTCGGCCATGGTGCCGTCGATGTCGAAGATCAGGGCGTCAAGCGGCATGATCGGCTCCTTCCTTCTGGAAGACTCGGCTGGCGAGGATGTCGGGCGCGGTCAGCGTCGTCAGCGCCTCGCGAGTGGGCGCCGTGCCCGCATCGAACAGGCGCGTCGCGTGGCGCAGCCGCATGCGGTCGAGCGCATTGCGGATCGAGCGCGCGTTGGCGAAGTGCGGCTGCAGCTTGCGCGCGGCGATGTAGCGCGCGAAGGCAGCTTCGGCTTGCGCATCGAAGCCGTAGTTCAAGGACTTCAGCATCAACTGCGCGATGCGCAGCAGCTCGGCTTCGCTGTAGTCCGGAAAATCGATGTGGTGCGCGATGCGCGAGGCCATGCCCGGGTTGCTGCCGAAGAACTGGTCCATGCGGTCCTTGTAGCCGGCGAGGATCACCACCAGGTCGTCGCGGTGGTTCTCCATCGTCTGCAGCAGGATCTCGATCGACTCGGCGCCGTAGTCGCGCTCGTTCTCGGGTTTGTAGAGGTAGTAGGCCTCGTCGATGAAGAGCACGCCGCCCATCGCGCGCTTGATCACTTCCTTGGTCTTGGGCGCGGTGTGGCCGATGAACTGGCCGACGAGATCGTCGCGCGTCACCGCCACGAGGTGGCCCTTGCGCACGTAGCCGAGCTGCTTCAGCACCTCGGCCATGCGCATCGCCACGGTCGTCTTGCCGGTGCCGGGGTTGCCGGTGAAGCACATGTGCAGCGTCGGCGGCCGGCTCTGCAAGCCCTGCTCGGAGCGCAGCTTGTCGATGACGAGCAGCGCGGCGATGTCGCGGATGCGGCTCTTGACGGGGACGAGCCCCACCAGCTCCGCATCGAGCTGTTCGAGCACGGCCTTGACGCCGCTGGCTTCGAACAAGGCTTGAGGGGAGGTGGCTTGGGCGTCCATCGCGATTAGTAGCGTTCGCCTTCGGGCTTGTCGGTCGAGTAGGAGTGGATGCGGTAGTGCACCTGGCGGCCCGGGCCCTCGGTACGCGCGACACCGAACCCCGGCTCCTTCTTCGGCCGGTTGACGAGGAAGCTCATGCGCGGCGTCTCCCAGCCGCGCGACGAGTCGAACGCCGTGACGCGCGCGTAGTGGTTCGGGTAGGCCTTGCGGCAGGCGTTGATCTCCATCAGCGCGCCGGCAGCGTCCTTCAGGTCGAACATCGGGTTGCCCCACATCTCCCAGTAGGTGTTGCGCGGGTGCGGATCGTCGGTGTACTCGACGCTGACGGAGAAGCCCTGGCTCAACGCGTACTCCACCTGCGCCGTGATCTGCTTGTCGGTCAGGTCCGGCAGGAACGAGAACTGGCCTTGCGTCAGGCGGTTGTTGTGGTTGGTCATCATGGTCGTGCTCTCCTTTACGCGGCGACCGTCGGCGTGGCGACGAAGTCGGCGGTGTCGGTCGATTCGTAGTTGAAGCTGATGTCGCCCCAGGTGTCGATGGCGGCCTTCAGCGGGCTGCACCACTTGGCGGCCTCGGCCAGGATCTGCGGGCCTTCGGCGAGATAGTCGCGGCCTTCGTTGCGCGCCATGATCATCGCTTCGAGCGCGACGCGGTTGGCCACCGCGCCGGCCTGGATGCCCTGCGGATGGCCGATGGTGCCGCCGCCGAACTGCAGCACCACGTCTTCGCCGAGGTAGTGGATGAGCTGGTGCATCTGCCCGGCGTGGATGCCGCCGCTGGCAACGGGCATCACCTTCAGCAGCGAGGCCCACTCCTGGTCGAAGAAGATGCCGGTCTCGAGGTTCTGCTTCAGGCCCGGCTCGCGCAGCGTGTCGTAGAAGCCCTTGATCATCAGCGGGTCGCCTTCCAACTTGCCGACCACGGTGCCGGCGTGGATGTGATCGACGCCCGCCATGCGCATCCACTTGCAGATGACGCGGAAGTTCATGCCGTGGTTCTTCTGCCGCGAGTAGGTGGAGTTGCCGGCGCGGTGCAGGTGCAGGATCATGTCGTTCTTGCGCGCCCACTTGGCCATCGACTGGATCGCGGTGTAGCCGATCACCAGGTCGATCATGACGATGACGCTGCCCAGCTACTTGGCGAACTCGGCGCGCTCATACATCTCTTCCATCGTGCCGGCGCCGAATCCGCGCCGACGCGAGGCGCCGCACGCCAGATTGGAGTCATTCCTATTGAGTTATGGAAAACGGAAGCGGCATCACGCTTTCCGTCCGTCCAGTTCGGGAAGAATCGCCCCCCACACGACATCGGGTCGTGAATAAGCAACACAAAGGACGATTCATGCTTAGGAACACTCTGAAGCTCGCGGTGGCGGGCACCCTGGTGATGGCGACGGTTACGGCTGTTGCAGCGCCGAGCCCGGCAACGACGACGCTGAACGTCAGCGCCAACGTGGCATCCAATTGCCTCGTGACTGCCGCACCCCTCGCTTTCACCGACTACGACGCGTCGGGCACGGTCGACGGTTCGGCCGACCTGTCGGTCCGCTGCTCGAACGCCACGCCCTACACGATCAAGCTCGGCGGCGGCACCAACGGCAACATCACGCAGCGCCTGCTGACGGTACCGGTACGAACGTGCTGGAATACAACCTGTTCACCGCGGCCGCGCGCACCACGGTCTGGGGCGACACTGTCGGCACCAACACCGTCGGCGGCACCGGCCGGGGCATGTCGAGCACGAAGGCGAACACGCACACCGTGTTCGGCACGATCGCCAACAGCGACGCGAACCAGGATGCCCCGACGGCCTGTACACCGACACGGTCGCGGTCACGGTCGAATACTGAGTTCGTCCGTGAACCTGCGAAAGAACATTTCCGCATGGGCCGGCCTGGCAGCGCTCCTGGCGCTGTCGCCGGCTTACGCCGGGACGTTCACCATCTCGCCGCTGCGCGTGGATTTCGCAGACGCCACGGGCATGGCCGTCCTCACCGTCAGGAACGGGGACGCCAAGCCCGTCGTGGTGCAGACCCAGGGATTGGCCTGGTCGCAGGAGGGCGGGCAGGATGCCTTGACGCCCTCCCGCGACCTTCTGGTTTCACCGGCCGTGTTCACCCTGCCGCCGGGGGTTCGCAACTGGTGCGCGTCGCGCTGCGCCGCAACGTCGATCCGGCGCGCGAACTCACCTACCGCCTGCTGCTGCAGGAAGTGCCGCAGGCCGCGAGCCCGGATTTCAACGGACTGCAGGTCGTGCTGCGCCTGAGCGTGCCGGTCTTCGTCGAGCCACTGGCGCCGGCCGCGC
The DNA here is from genome assembly GCA_963738605.1 of uncultured beta proteobacterium. Classification (GTDB taxonomy): domain Bacteria; phylum Pseudomonadota; class Gammaproteobacteria; order Burkholderiales; family Burkholderiaceae_C; genus CADEEN01. The sequence continues at coordinate 10,196 of CAVTXG010000012.1, read as the reverse complement.
CGCAGGTCGCCTGGGTCGCGGCCCGCGGCACCGACGGCAAGCTGTCGCTCAGCGCGCGCAACGACGGCTCGGCTCATGCCCGCATTCATGGTTTTTCAGTGAAGACCGCCGATGGCGCCACCACGGTGCTCGACCAGCCGGAGCTTGCCTACGTGCTGCCGGGCTCCAGCCCGCCATTGGACATTCGACGACAACAACAACACCCGTCCGAATGCACAGTCCACGACCGGCCCCGGGATGGCTGGTCCGTATCGGTTGGAGGGAACCACCGATCGAGGCTCGTTCGTGACGGAGTTGCAGCTGACGGACTGAACCCCGTGCGCCTCCGCAGCTGTATCGCCGCGACGCTGCTGCTGGCCGCAGGCTCCCCTGCGCTTGCAGCGCAGGGTCCGGAAAGCATGACGGTCGAACCGTTCGCGGAGGCCGTCGTCGAACTGCACATCAACGACCAGCCTGCGCCGACCACGCTCGTCGTCCGCCGCGACGTCGACGGCACGCTGCTGGTCCGCGCCGCCGACCTCGAGACCCTGCGCTTGAAGACGCCGCCGCGCGGCGCCGTGCAGGTCAACGGCGAACGCTACTACCGGCTGGGCCCTGAAATGGGAGCCGTCGTGGCGCTGGACGATGCGACGATGACAGGCGCAGGTGACGGTGCCGGCGCAAGCCTTCCTGCCGACACGGCGCGTGAATACGCCGGCGGATGCCCCGCGCGCCACGCGCTCCGCGCCGGGAGCGTTCGTCAATTACGACGTCTCCGCCGAGCAGTCCGGCGACCGTCGACCAGGGCGGCGCCTTCCTCGAACTGGGCCTCTTCGGCAACCAGGGCGTGCTGACCAGCACGATGGTTGCGAACGTGGAGCCGCGGCAACGCCAGTTCGCCCGGCTGGATACCACCTGGACCCGCGACTTTCCCGACAGGATGGCGACGCTGCGGGTTGGCGACTCGATTTCCTCGCCCGGCGGCTGGGGTCGGGCGGTGCGCTTCGGTGGCGTGCAGTTCGGCACGAACTTCAGCACCCAGCCGATGCTCGTCACGACGCCGCTGCTGGCCGCGCAGGGCGAAGCCGTCGTGCCGTCCACCGTCGACGTCTTCGTCAACGGGCGTCCTGTCGCCAGCGAATCAGGTGCCTCCCGGCCCGTTCTCGATCGACCACCTGCCGGTGCTGACCGGCGCCGGGCAGTTGCAGGTCGTCGTCACCGACGCCCTCGGTCGACAGCAGGTCCTGACCCAGCCGTATTACTCGGGTACCGCCCTGCTACGGCCACGACCTTGCCGAATACTCGTTCGAACTCGGCAGCATCCGCGAGGATTATGGCTATCAGCAGTTTTGCCTACGGCGACATGCTGGGTGTTGCATCGTATCGCCGCGGCGTCACCGACACGCTGACGGCGGGCGCCCGCGCGGAAGCCCAGGCCAACGGCATTTATGCGCTGGGTGCCGATGCGGCCTGGCAGGCCGGCGTAGCGGGTATCGTCAACGCGCAAATCGCCGCGGGCGGGGATTCCAGCGGCACGGGCTTCCTCGCCGGCCTCGGCATCGAGCACAGCGGCGATCGCTTCAGCGCTTTCGCCCAGACGCAGTATGCGAGCCGCAGCTTTCGTCCAGAGCGGCATGGCCGACCTGATCTACAAGCCGCGGCAGCGGACCTTCGCGCGGAATGGGATTCGACTTCGGCCGGCACGGCAACGTGCAGGTCGCATACGGACTGCAGAGCCACTACGACAGCGCGACCGTGCAGACGTTCGGCCTCAGCTATTCGCTGAGCATCGGCGCCCTGGGTTACCTCGGGTTCTTCGCGTCGCATTCGATCGCCGGCGAGCAGGACACGTCGCTGCTGCTCAACTGGACGCTGGCGCTGGGCGATCGGCGCACCCTGAGCGCCTCGCTGCAACAGTCTTCGGGCGCGAGTGGGGGCTTCCAGGCCACCACGAGCCTGCAGCGCGACTTGCCGGCGGGCTCAGGGACCGGCTATCGCGTGGCGCTTCGTCGTCTGGGCACAGTTCGGCACGTTTCAGCGCGGGATCTCTGTCCGTTGTGGGGCGGATTGCTGGGCTGGGCGGACAGAGATCGCGAGCCAGCGTGCGGCACCAGTCGAGGACCGGGATCGTGCGCGGGATCTCTGTCCGTTGTGGGGCGGATTGCTGGGCTGGGCGGACAGACATCGCGGGTTGGAGCGTCGAGGGTGGCTGGGTCCGCCGAACGGCGCCCATTGCAGTCGTTAGGATCGTGCACCGTGACTTGTGATGTGCGTGTCGAAGGATCTGCGTGATTCCTGGGCTGAACTCGAGCGATGAGGAGAAGCGGATCTACCTCAGCCCTCCTGATGTGGGGCTCATCGAACGTGACTACGTGCTCAACGCCTTCGACTCGGGGTGGATTGCGCCGACGGGGCCCGACCTTGACGCCTTCGAGGCTGAGGTAGCGGAGCGGATCGGGTGGTGCGGCGCGGTCGGTCTGACCACAGCGACGGCCGGCTTGCACCTGGCGTTGCGTGAACTCGGTGTCGGGCCCGGCGACGAGGTGTTCGTCTCGTCGTTCACCTTTGTCGCTCCGGCGAACACGGTCACCTACTGCGGTGGAACGCCGGTCTTCATCGATAGCGAGCCGTGCAGCTGGAACATGGACCCCGAGTTGTTGGGACACGCCCTCGACGAGGCGGCCGCCCGAAATCGGCTGCCCAAGGCCGTCGTCGTCGTCGACCTCTTCGGTCAGTGCGCCGACTATGACCGCATCGTCGAACTGTGCGCCCACTATGACGTCCCGATCCTCGAAGATGCCGCCGAGTCGATGGGGTCGACGTATCGCGATCGGCCGGCCGGGACGTTGGGCGATATCGGTGTGTTCTCGTTCAACGGCAACAAGGTGATGACCACGAGCGGCGGGGGCATGCTCGTCGTCGATGATGTGGCCGTGGCTGAGCGAATTCGATACCTCGCCACCCAAGCGCGCGAGCCCGTCGACCACTACGAACACACGACCATGGGGTTCAACTATCGACTGAGCAATCTCCTTGCTGCGCTCGGACGCGGGCAGTTGACGCGGCTCGACGAGATGGTCAAGCAGCGGTGCGAGATCAACGTGGCGTATCGGAAGGCGTTCGCAGACGTCCACGGCCTGCACTTCATGCCAATTCCCGAGTGGAGCGGTTGGAATGGGTGGCTCACGTGCGTGTACTTCGACGATGCGGCGCGACGCGACGCGGTGCGTCAGGCGCTGGCAGCGGTGAACATCGAGAGCCGCCAGCTCTGGAAGCCGATGCACCTGCAGCCGCTGTTCGCCGATGCTCGGGCCTTTGAACGAGGCGTCAGCACCGGCCTGTTCGAGACCGGTCTCTGCCTGCCGAGCGGCAGCGGTTTGACCGGGACCGACCTCGACCGCGTCGTGACGACGCTTCTTCGCGCAACGAACTGACCTCCCACCGGCCGAATCTCTGTCCGTTCTGGGGCGGATTGCTGGGCTGGGTGGACAGCGATCGCAGGTCGGCGTGCAGCGCTCGATCTGCGTGCGGCACCGGTTGGGACCGAGATCGCGCGCGGGATCTCTGTCCGTTCTGGGGCGGAATGCGGGGCTGGGCGGACAGAGATCGGCGCCGGCAGACGAAGTGGATGCGGCGCGCTGGCGTGGGCGGAGCCGCTGCGCCGGGCGTCAGAACAGGTCGGGTTGGTCGGCGAGGTAGGGCGCGACGATGTCCTTGTCGGACAGGGTGGGGCCGCCGGCCGGGAGCGACCAATCGATGGCGAGGTAGGGGTCGTCCCAGCGGATCGCCCGCTCGCAGCTGGGGGCGTACTGCCCGCTGACCTTGTAGGCGACGCGCACGTCCGCTTCGAGCGTGCAGAATCCGTGGGCGAACCCGGCCGGGACGAGCAATTGGTTGGCGGCGTCGGCGCTGAGGGTGACGGCGACGTGCTGGCCGAAGGTGGCCGACGCGCGACGGATGTCGACCGCGACGTCGAGGATTGAGCCGTGCATGACCCGAACGAGCTTGTCCTGCGGATGTGGCGCGATCTGATAGTGCAGCCCGCGCAGCGTGCCGATCGGCGCACTGAACGATTCGTTGTCTTGAACGAAATCGATGTCGATCCCGGCGTCGAGCAACGCCGAATGCTTCCAGGTTTCGCTGAACCAGCCCCGGTCGTCGCCATGCCGCTTGGTCCGGATTTCGACGACACCGTCGAGGTGGGTGTGAACGATCTCCACGCCTACCCCTTCAGCCCCACCCGCTCGGTGGCGGCCTTGTCGCGCAGCGGCTGCCACCAGGCTTGGTTGTCGAGGTACCACTGCACGGTGGCGCGCAGGCCCGTGTCGAAGGTGTGCGCGGGTTCCCAACCGAGGTCGCGTTGGATCTTCGTCTGGTCGATCGCGTACCGCTGGTCGTGTCCGGGACGGTCGGCGACAAAGGTGATCAACGAACGTCGTGGCGCGCCCGATGCGAGGGGGCCGGCGAGTTCGTCGACGAGGTCGCACAGCGTTTCGACGACGTCGAGGTTGGTGCGTTCGGCTTTGCCGCCGATGTTGTACGTCTCGCCCGGCGTGCCCTGTTCGACGACGGTGACGAGCGCGGCGGCGTGGTCTTCGACGTGGAGCCAGTCGCGGATGTTGTCGCCCGTGCCGTAGACCGGCAGCGACTCACCGTGCAGCGCTCGGATCGTGACGAGGGGGATCAGCTTTTCGGGGAAGTGGAACGGCCCGTAGTTGTTCGAGCAGTTGGTGATCAGCACGGGCAGGCCGTAGGTCTCGCCCCAGGCCCGCACCAGGTGATCGGACCCGGCTTTGCTCGCCGAGTACGGCGACCGCGGGTCGTACGGGGTGGTCTCGGTGAAGGGCGGGTCGTTCGGGCCGAGTGAGCCGAATACCTCGTCGGTCGAGATGTGGTGGAATCGTCGCACGCCTGCGGCGCGGGCGGCTTCGAGCATGGTGAAGGTGCCGACGAGATTGGTCTGGACGAAGGCCGCGGGCCCGTCGATCGAGCGGTCGACGTGACTCTCGGCGGCGAGGTGCATGACGACGTCGGGAGAGTGTTCGGCGAAGATCTCGGCGATCCGGTCGATATCGCAGATGTCAGCGTGCTCGAACGTGAGCCGTGGGCTGTCGGCGATCATCTGCGTGGAGCCGTCGGTCGCGGCGTAGGTCATCTTGTCGACGTTGACGACCTCGTGGTCGGTGTGGTTGATGAGGTGGCGGACGACGGCCGAGCCGATGAACCCCTTGCCGCCGGTGACGAGAATCTTCATCCGCCCAGTCGCCGCAGCCGTCTCCGCTGGGGTCATCGCGGGCCGCCGTCGAGCAGGTTGAGGAGGTATTGGCCGTAGGTGTTCTTGGCCATCGCGTCGCCGGCGGCGCGCAGCGTGGCGTCGTCGATCCAACCCTGTTCCCAGGCGATCTCTTCGAGGCAGGCGATCTGGGAGTTCTGACGGTGTTGGATGACGCGGACGAACTCCGACGCTTCGACCATTGAGTCGAAGGTGCCGGTGTCGAGCCAGGCAAAGCCGCGATCGAGCTTCTGCACGTCGAGTTCGCCGCGTGTCAGGTAGTAGTCGATGACCGAGGTGATCTCGAGTTCGCCGCGCGCTGACGGCACCACCTCTTCGGCAGCTTCGACGACCCGTTCGTCGAAGAAGTACAGCCCGGTGACCGCCCAGTTGCTGCGCGGCGACTCGGGCTTTTCCTCGATCTTGGTGGGTCGGCCGTCGGCGTCGAGGTCGACGATGCCGTAGCGCTGCGGATCCTTCACGTGGTAGCCGAACACGGTGGCGCCCGACTCGCGGGCCGCCGCCGCGCTGACCAGCTGGGAAAAGCCGGCGCCGTAGAACATGTTGTCGCCGAGGACGAGCGATGCCCCCTGCCCGGCGAGGAAGTCGGCGCCGATCAGGAACGCTTGGGCGAGCCCCTCGGGGGCGGGCTGCGTGGCGTACTGCAGCTGCATTCCCCATTGTGATCCGTCGCCGAGCAGCCGTTCGAAGCCGGCTCGATCCTCCGGCGTGGTGATGACCAGCACCTCGCGGATGCCGGCGAGCATCTGCACCGACAGCGGGTAGTAGATCATCGGCTTGTCGTAGACCGGGAGCAACTGCTTCGACGTGCCCAAGGTGACCGGATGCAGACGCGACCCGGTACCCCCGGCGAGAACGATGCCCTTCATGGTCTGCGAGGGTAGCCCGGGATTCCGAGAGGGCTGCTTGAGCGGTCGAGGGTTGAAGTCATCCTCAACCGACGCGTCCAGACCATCGCATCGAAGGTATCGACGTCGCGTCGCAGGTATCGTGCTGCATCCATGACCGACGGCGGCTACTTCGTGCACGACACTGCAATCGTCGAGGCCGGCGCCTTGATTGGTGACGGCACAAAGGTGTGGCACCACGCGCATGTGCGCTCGGGCTCGGTGGTCGGCTCACGGTGCGTGCTCGGGAAGAACGTCTTCGTCGACGATGGCGCGGTCATCGGCGACCGATGCAAGATTCAGAACAATGTCAGCGTGTATCACGGTGTCACGCTTGCCGACGATGTGTTCGTCGGACCTGCCGCAACGTTCACGAACGACCTCGTTCCGCGGGCGTTTAATGCGGAATGGAGCGTGACCGCGACCGTGGTTGATCGCGGCGCCTCGATCGGAGCGAACGCCACGATCGTTTGTGGAAACCGAATTGGAGAGTATGCGATGGTGGCGGCAGGCGCGACGGTGACTCGACCGGTCGAAGCGCACGAGTTGGTAGCCGGCACGCCGGCCCGCCACCTGGGTTGGGTGTGCCGATGCGGTGCGGTGATCGCACGAGAGCTGGAACGGCCTGCGCTCCTTCAGTGCGAGGCCTGTGCGGGCGAGGTGACGCAATGATCCCGATCACGACGGTGCGAATCGGCGAGGAGGAAGAACGTCTCGTGCTGGAAGTCCTCCGGTCGGGACAGCTTGCGCAAGGCGTGTTCGTCGAGCGATTCGAGGAGATGTTCGCGGAGCGCCACGGAGTCCGCCATGCGATTGCGGTGAACAACGGCACGACCGCACTCGTGGCGGCGATGCAAGCGATCGGGCTGCGTCCCGGCGACGAGGTGATCACGTCGCCGTTCACGTTCGTCGCCACCCTGAATGCGATCCTCGAAGCGGGTGCAACGGCGCGCTTTGCCGACATCGGTGACGACTTCAACATCCTGCCCGACGCTGTGGCCGCCCTGGTCAATGATCGGACCAAAGCGATCATGCCCGTCCACCTGTACGGGTACATGGCAGACATGGATCCTCTGCTCGCGATCGCCGCGGCGCACGACCTGGCTGTCGTCGAGGATGCCGCGCAGGCGGTGGGAGCGGAGTATCACGGCCGGCCAGCCGGGAGCCTTGGGATCGGCTGCTTCTCGCTGTATGCGACCAAGAATCTGAACACCGGCGAGGGTGGGATGATCACGACCGACGACGATGACGTTGCCGATCGTCTGCGCTTGCTGCGGAATCAGGGCATGCGCGTGCGCTATCAGTACGAGATCGCTGGGCACAACTACCGCCTCACCAACCTTGCGGCCGCAGTCGGTATCCCCCAGCTCGCACGGATCGACGAGATCAACGGCCGTCGCGCGTCGAACGCGGCGTATCTGTCGGCGGCGTTGTCGGGAATCGACGGTCTCGTCGTGCCGCCAACGCCGGAACCCGGGCGAACCCATGTGTTCCACCAGTACACCGTCCGCATCACCGATGCGTCGCCGGTCACGCGTGACGAGTTCGTCGATCGGGTCAACGCCGATGGTGTCGGATGCGGCATCTATTACCCCAAGGTCGTCTACGACTACGACTGCTATCGCCGCGATGATCGTGTGGTTCCCGACCCGGTGCCGGCCGCATTCCGCACGGTGTCGCAGGTTGCGTCGCTGCCGGTTCACCCTCACTTGACTGACACCGAACTCGACACGATCGTGTCCGTCGTTCGTTCGGTGATGTCGTGACGGACCCGCTCCGGCTCGCTGTTGTCGGCGCCGGCATCATGGGCACCAATCACGCTCGGGTCGCCAAGCAGTTGCCGGGTGTCGAACTCGTCGCCGTCGTCGACCAGGACTTGGCGAGGGCGCAGGCTGCATGTGGTTCGAGTACGGCCCGGGCGGTGACCGACCTCGACGAGATCGTCGGCCAGATCGATGCAGCGGTCGTCGCCGTGCCGACGCAGTTTCACGTCGACGTTGCGCTGCGGCTCGCACGCGCAGGTGTGCACCTGCTGGTCGAGAAGCCGCTCGCCCCCACCGTTGCCGATGCGGAGGCGATCGTTGCTGCATGTGCTGCCGCAGGGGTGACGCTCGCCGTCGGCCACATCGAACGGTTCAACGCTGCGATCTCGGAACTGCATCGGTTGCTCGATCAGCCGGTGCACTTCGAGGCGTCGCGGATTGGGTCGTACTCGCCACGCATCAGCGATGGGGTCATCTTCGACTTGATGATCCACGATCTCGACATCGTGCTGTCGCTGCTCGGCGATGACGTCAGTGTCGAGCACATCTCGGGTGTGGCCCGTGCAGTTCGGTCTGCGACCGAAGATCTGGCCGCCGTGACCATCGGCTTTTCGAATGGTGTGACGGCGGCGTTCAACACCAGTCGGCTCGGTCAGCAGAAGATCCGCCGGCTCGAAATCACCCAACTGGAGAGCTCGATCGTCGCCGATCTCCTACGTCGAGATGTCACGATCCACCGCATGACCCAGCAGGAGTACCTGTCGGATGAGGGAACTCGCTACCGCCAGTCGAGCGTGACGGAGATTCCGTTTCTCGACGTGTCGGGAGAACCGTTGCAGCTCGAGTTGTCACACTTCGTCGACTGCGTCCGCACCGGCGACAATCCGCGCGTCGATGGCCGGGCCGGTCTTCGTGCGCTCGATCTTGCGTCCCGTGTGGTCGCGTCGGTCATTCACCTGTGAGGGAAACGATGAACATCTGTGTTGTTGCGCTCGGCAAGATCGGCTTGCCGCTGGCGGTCCAGTGCGCGCTCAAGGGTCATCGTGTTCTCGGTGCCGACGTGAACGCTGCGGTCGTCGATCTCGTCAACGCTGGGCAGGAACCGTTCCCGGGCGAGGCGCACCTCGCCGAGCATCTGAGCACGGTTGTCGCGAGTGGGGCCTTGACGGCGACGACCGACACGGCGACGGCTGTTGCCGAGTCGGACGTGGTGGTCGTCGTCGTGCCGCTGATGGTCGACACGGATGGCATTCCTGACTACCGAGCGATGGATGCGGCCACGAGTGACATCGCCTCTGGCCTCCAGCCGGGAACCCTCGTCAGTTACGAGACGACGTTGCCCCTCGGCGCGACACGGCAACGGTTTGGCCCCGCCCTTGCGGCAGCGTCGGGACTCTCGCTCGGCGACGACTTCTTGCTGTGCCACAGCCCGGAGCGGGTGTACAGCGGCCGAATCTTCGCCGATCTCCGGCGGTACCCGAAGTTGGTCGGTGGCGTGGACGAACGGTCAGCGGCACGAGCAATCGAGTTCTACGAGGCGATTCTCGACTTCGACGACCGTCCGGATCTTGATCGGCCCAACGGTGTCTGGGATCTCGGTTCCGCCGAGGCGGCCGAGTTCGCCAAGCTTGCCGAAACGACGTATCGCGATGTGAACATCGCGCTGGCGAACACCTTTGCCAAGACCGCGGATTCGATCGGCGTCGACATCTTCAAGGTGATCGAGGCGTCGAACAGCCAGCCCTTCAGCCACATCCACCAGCCGGGAATTGCCGTCGGCGGCCATTGCATTCCGGTGTACCCACGGTTTTACCTGTCGAACGATCCGAGCGCCGATCTCGTGCGAGTCGCCCGAACGACGAACGATGCGATGCCCGCCTACGCGGTTCGCCTGCTGGCCGATCGAATCGGGTCGCTCCACGGCGTCGATGTCGCCGTGCTCGGGGCGGCGTATCGCGGCGGTGTCAAGGAAACGGCGTTCTCGGGGGTGTTCGGAGTGGTCGAGGCCCTCACCGAGGCCGGTGCGAATCCGCGAGTCCACGATCCGTTGTACACCGATGCCGAACTCGACGCGCTCGGTCTCGTGCCGCATCACCTCGGCGAGCGGTGCCACGCGGCCATCGTGCAGTCCGACCACCTTGAGTACCTCGAACTGGTCGCCGGTGACCTCCCCGGATGCACCGTGGTGGTCGACGGTCGAAATTTCCTCGGCGAGTCGGCGCTCGCAGCTGCTGGAATCGAGATCGTGACCCTCGGTCGTTCGTCGATCACTTG